>DATJZF010000012.1:0-21158 GCA_035499255.1 Dongiaceae bacterium
CCAACAGCCAACAGCCAACAGCCAACAGCCAACAGCCAACAGCCAACAGCCAACAGCCAACAGCCAACAGCCAACAGCCAACAGCCAACAGCCAACAGCCAACAGCCAACAGCGTGAAGAGAGCCCTCACTCCGCAGACTCGGTTCGGAATGACGAGGACGGTTTGTCCGCACGTGGTAAAGCCTATGCTACGGAATGGCGGGGATGATAAATTCATAGGATATGCGGACATTAAAACAGACTACCCAGGAGATTCTGGACCTGGCGGTGAAGCAGTTTAAAGTGGCGCCGGGATCGTTGAAGGCGGACGACGACTTTTACAAGAAATTGGGAATCGACAGTTTGCAAGCGTTGGAATTATTGTCGCGCCTGGAGAATCATTTCCATATTGAATTGCCGGACTATGAAGTGCAGGGCGTGAGCGACTTCAAGACCCTTGCGGAACGAGTGCAATCCCGCCTGTAATGCTGGATCTGACGAAATATTCATCGCTGGGAGAGGCGCTGAGGGACGCGCTGGAGACATGGCCACGCGAGGTGTGTCTGTACGAGTCGGACCGCGGGCAAGAAAAAGAGCAAATCACCTATCGCGAGTTCAAAGCGCGCGCGATGCCCTTGGCGAAATGGCTGCAGGAGTCTGGATTTGCGGCGGGCGATCGCGCGGCGATCATCATGACCAACCAGTCGAAGTGGCTGATCAGCGCGTACGCGGTGTTTTACTGCGGCGGGACGCTGGTACCACTCGACTACATGCTGAAGCCGGAAGAAGAAAAGTGGAAGCTGCTCAAACACGCGGGCGCCACCGTGCTGGTTACGGAGTATTCCATCTGGCGGCAGTTGAGCGTTGCGCAGGGGCGCGCCGAAGCGGTAAAGCTCAAGACGGTGCTGGTGACGGAAACGCCGGAGAGTACCGATCTGGCGGGAGGACTTAAGTGGGAAGAGGCGAGAGGCAGAGGTGAGCCAAAATTTGTTCCTCGGAAACGCGAGGATCTGGCTTGCATCGTGTACTCGTCGGGGACCGGCGGCATACCGAAGGGCTGTATGATGACGCACGGCAACTATCTGGAACAGTGTGTCGCGCTGACGACGTGGTATCCGTTCTGGCCAGGCGTGAAGTACCTGAGCATCTTGCCGACGAATCATGCGATTGATTTCATGGTGGGATTTATCGGCCCATTCACGTGCGGAGCGGCAGTGGTGCACTTGCGAACGCTGCGGCCGGAGTTTGTGAGGGAAGCGTTTCCAAAATATCAGATTACGTACGTAAGCCTGGTGCCGCTGGTACTAAAGAACCTGCAGAAGGGATTGCAGGCGCGGTTTGATGAGTTGCCGGAAGGAAAGCGCCGCGCATTCGAGATTTTGCGAAAGCTGAATGTGGCGTTGACAAAGTCGAGGCCGATGCGGCCGCTGAGCCGGTTGCTGCTGAAACAGGTACATGCCGCATTTGGCGGGCACATAGAAGCGATCATCGTGGGCGGCGCGTTCACTGAACCGCAGACGCTACAGTTTTTCTACGACTTGGGATTGCCAGTGGCGAATGGGTATGGATTGACGGAGGCGGGAACGGCGGTAACGGTGAACGACTTGAAGCCGTTTCGCGCAGACACGGTCGGCAAGCCGTTGCCGGGAATGGAAGTCCGCATCCTCAATCCGGACAGGGATGGAATCGGGCAGGTGGCGGTGCGCAGCAAGACAGTAATGGCGGGTTATTTGAACGAGCCCGAGCTCACGGCGGAAACGATCGTTGACGGGTGGCTGATGACCGGAGACATGGGCAGGCTCGACCGTGCCGGGCACCTGCAATTGTTTGGACGAAAGAAAAACATGATTGTGACGGAAGAGGGGAAAAACGTTTACGCCGAGGACATTGAGCAGGCCTTTGCGGGATTGCCGGTAAAGGAATTTTGCGTTTTTGCGGCGAATTATATCTGGGCGAGCCGATCGATGACCGGCGAGCAACTTGTGCTGGTGATTCATCTTGAACAGGGCAAGACGTTTACGGAGGAGTTGAAGAGAGAAATCGTGGAGCGGAATGGCCGGCTGGCCAACTATAAGAGAATTCATGCCGTGGTTGTTTACGAGCAGGACTTCCCGCTTACGGCTTCGATGAAGATTGTCCGCGTGATGCTGGCGGAACGTTTAGGAAAATTAAAACGGGAAGAAGCAATCCAGCCAATTTAAGGCCCGGGCAGGGTAAAATTCGGGCGTCGGAATTCCAGTGAGAGAAACGTTCATAGCAATCGTGAATCCTGCAGCCGGAGGCGGGACTGCGGGACGGTCCGCCGGGAAGCAGATCGCCGGGCTGAAAGATCTCGGCTTGCGCGTCGACGTAATTGCTTCCTCGGGCCCCGGGCATGCGGCAGAATTAGCGGCAGAAGCGTACCGGCAGGGGTATCGACGCTTCCTGGCTGGAGGAGGAGACGGAACGGCCCACGAAATCATCAATGGCATTTTTTCGTGGCCAGCGGCCGCAGGACACGTGGAGTTGGGTTTTCTGCCGATGGGGACGGGAAATTCGTTTCTCCGCGATTTTTCGGAAAATGGAGCGGCGAGTTCGTTGGAGGCTTTAAAGGCCGGCCGGACGCGGCGTGTGGATCTGCTGCGCTTGCGGCACGCGGGCGGAACATTGTATTCGTTCAACCTGCTGAGCGTCGGATTCACCGCGGACGTGGGAGCAATTACAAACCGGATGTTCAAGCCATTCGGGCATTTGGGATATTTGCTGGGTGTGTTCGTGAAAGTGGCACAGCTGAAGCGGCGGCCATTCAAGATGCGGTGCGATGGTGACCAGGAATGGGATGAGCGGCGCTGCTTGTTTTTGACATTCAACAACAGCAAATTTACCGGCGGCACGATGCTAATTGCTCCGCAAGCAGATCCGAGCGACGGACTGATCGAGTACGTGCGATGGGGGCCGATTGGACGGCTGGGATTGATCCGGATGTTGCCTCGTCTGTATGACGGAACGCATATCGAGCATCCACTGGCGTCGCGACGAGGGGTAAGGCGGGTGGAGTTCGCGCTGGACGCCCCAATTGACGTGATGGTGGATGGAGAAATCCTCACGCTGGACTGCAAGGAACTGGAAATCTTACCGGGCGCTCTGGAAGTGTACGTATGAAGCGCGCGTGGGAAGTGATACGCAGTCTGGGTCTGTGGTTTGCGAGCTGGCTGCACTTCCTGATCTCAGTGCCAATCCTGATTGCTCTGGCAGCGGTGCTGGACCCGCGGAAACACGACTGGCTGCAACGGGGGTTGTGCAGACGTATCGCGTTTTTTTCGGGTGCGAGAGTCGTGGCCAAGAAAGCGCCGAAATTCGACCAGAAACGCACCTCGATTTTCATGGTGAATCACGTCAATCTGCTCGATCCGTTTATGTTGTACTGCGCGATACCGCAACTGGTGCGCGGATGGGAACTGGAGTCGCACTTCAAGATACCGATTTATGGCTGGCTGATGAAGCGTTTTGGGAATGTGCCGGTGCCGGACGTGCGAAGCGCGAGGGACTTGAAGCGGCTGTGGAGAATGACCCAGGAAGCGATCGATGGCGGAGTCAGTCTGATCATTTTTCCAGAGGCGAAACGGACGCGCGATGGCCACCTGAACGAATTTGAAGACGGCGGGTTCCGCTTAGCGCAGCAGTTGGGCGTGCCGATTGTGCCCGTAAGTCTGGTGGGATCGTTCCGGCATTTGAGGACCGAGGACTGGATCCTGCGGCCCACGACGATTACGGTGTATCTCCACGACACCATAGAGACCAAGGGAATGAAGAAGGAAGATGTGCCGGCGTTAAAAGAGCGGGTGAGAAAGGCGATCGAAGAGCCGGTGGAAGTGTCGCTGGGCGTGGGAGTTGAGCAGGAAAGAGCGACGGCGCAGACAGCTTAAGAAGGTGTCTTCAGGTTTGGCAGGATGCGGCCGGCCTTGGTCTCTTGCCACGTGTATACGATGCGGTGAATCACGGTGATCGTGGAAACGATGGCAATCACCCAGAGAACCTGAGCCATGCGGTTGAAGATGCCGCCGATAATGAGGAGAACGAGGCGTTCGGGCCGCTCCATGAAACCCACTTTGCAGAGCGGAATGAGGGATTCGGCGCGAGCCCGCGCATAACTCACCATGACCGAGCCCGCAGTGGCTACAGCTGCGAGAACGACATAGGGTGTGCGGCCGCTGACGGAGTAGTAGACGAGCAGACCCATATAGAGCGCCATGTCCGCGTAGCGGTCGAGCGTCGAATCGTAAAACGCTCCGAAAGCCGTGACACGATTCTGGCGCCGAGCGACCTGGCCATCGAGCATGTCGAGAAATCCGGCGACGAAGATGATGATGGCGCCGGTACGGAAATTGCCTACCGCGAAATTCGCAGCAGCGGCAAAGTTAACGACGAGCCCGAGAAATGTAAGAAGGTTGGGGTTGACGCCTGTGGCGGCGAGCGCGCCGACAATGCGGTCGAGCAGCCATTTTCCCCCGCTACCTATAGCGCCGGTGAAAGTTCCCATGTGTAGGGCCAGAAAGCAGATGATACTGCAAGGCCGCGGCAGTAACCAAATTGGATTACGGGGTGTGGTCAGTCGGCTCTTGACGCTGTGGATTTCCGAACGTAGATTGCTGCAATGCTTTTGGGGGATCGATGACACAGCAATCCACAGGTAGACGCAACTTTCTCTTGCAGGCGGGGGGATCGGCGGGCTTGGCGTGGTTGGCGGGACAATGGCCGGGAATCCTGGCGGCCGCGGAGCATGCCCACCAAGCGGTGAGTTCAAAGGCACCGGTAAAGTTCCAAGTGCTGACAGCTGAGCAGGCGAAAGACGTAGAGGCGATTGCCTCGCAGATTATCCCGAGCGATGACTTGCCGGGAGCGCGCGAAGCCGGAGTGGTGTACTTCATCGACCAAGCGCTGAAGACATTCGCAAGCGACAGTGTGGCTGTTTATCGGGCAGGGTTAGCCGATTTGAACGCGATGGCGGGCGAGAAGTACCCCGTTGTGAAGCATTTTGCCGACGCGAACGATGAACAGCAAAAAGCGTTGCTGCATGAGATCAGTGGCGAAGACCATCCGCAGAACGCTCCCGGCAGAAGGCGAAACCAGACGCCGCAGGCCGCTAATTTTTTCCAGACGATCTGGCAGCACACGGTTTTTGGATTTCTGGTCGATCCTTCGGGCGGGGGAAACCGTGACTATGCCGGCTGGAAGGTTATAGGACGCGATCCGGCACACAGTTTTTCGCCTCCGTTTGGTTTCTACGACAAAGATTATCCGGGCTGGGAAAAAGGCATGGAAAAAGCGGAGAACAAATGAGCCAGTCCAAAGTGAGTTACAGACCAAGCGACGAAGTGGATTTCGTCATTATTGGATCCGGAGCGGCCGGCGGAGTGATGGCGAAAGAACTCTCGACCAACGGGTTTCGTGTCGTGGTTCTGGAACAGGGGCCGTACCTGACGGAGAACGACTTCGGGCATAACGAAATTGATGTAGTCACGAACCACCAACTGACGAACAATCCAAAGACCCAGCCGACCACATTTCGCAAGACCGAACAGGACAAAGCCGATAAGCAGTACAGCGTGATGTACGGCCGATGCGTGGGTGGAAGCAGCGTTCACTTCACGGCGAATTACTGGCGCTTGCACGAAATCGATTTCATCGAGCGAAGCAAGGTAGGTGAAGTGGCGGGGGCTTCGCTGGCGGATTGGCCGATCCGGTACGAGGACCTGGAGCCGTATTACACAAAGGTGGAGTGGGAGTGCGGCGTCTCCGGATTGGCGGGAGCAAGCCCGTTCGATCCGCCGCGGTCGAAGCCTTATCCGATGCCGCCTCTGCCTGTGAAAGGTTCCGGGGTGATCTTCGAGAGAGCGGCGCGAAAGTTGGGCTATCACCCATTTCCGGCGCCGATGGCGATCCTGTCGCAGCCGAGGCCAGGGCGCAGCGCGTGCGTGAATTGCGGATTTTGTCTGGGATTCGGATGTGAGGTGAAAGCAAAGTCGAGCTCGCTGGCGGCGATGATTCCGCTGGCGGAGGCCACGGGACGCTGTGAGATTCGGCCGAACTGTTACGTCCACCGTATAGAGATGGACAAGAATGGACGTGCGGTCGGAGCCGTCTATTTCGACGGCAAAAAGAACACGCGCTTGCAGAAAGCTAAGGCGGTGGTGGTCTGCGCGAATGGAGCGGAGACGCCACGGCTGCTGCTGCTTTCCGCTTCTTCGCAATTCCCACATGGATTGGCAAACTCGAGCGGGCTGGTCGGCAAGTACCTGATGCCGAATACCGGCGCGATTGTCTTCGCGACCTTTGACGAGCCCCTGAATGATTACCGGGGATTTGCGGTGAGCCGGATTTTTCACGATTTCTACGAGATGGACCTGCAGAAGACTGGTCTTTATGGCGGAGGGGGGTTGGACGCGCGATTCGACCTGACGCCGATCACGTTTGCGATGGGAGCGCTGCCCCCGGGGACACCGACGTGGGGGAAAGACTTCAAAAAAGCGATCCATCAAAACTTTGTGCGAACCATGGAGATTTTCTGCCATGGAACTTCGCTAGCAGTCGAGACGAACAGCTTCTCTCTCGATACAGACGTGAAGGACGCATGGGGCTTGCCGGCACTGAGAATGACGTTCCGGGATCACCCGAATGATTTGAAACTGGCGGAATGGATGAAATCGCGAGCGATGGAGATCCTGGATGCAGCCGGAGCCAAGGAGAAATGGGGTTTCCCGGTACAGGAGCAGCAATTCGCGGTGCATTTGTTGGGGACGTGCCGAATGGGCAACGATCCGAAAACGTCAGTGATCAATGCCGATCATCGAACGCATGACGTGAAGAATCTGTTCTTGTGCGATGGGAGCAGCATGGTGACCTCCGGACGGGGCCAACCGACCATGACCATTCAGGCGCTGGCGTTCCGCGCGGCGGACCGAATCACGAGCATGGCGAAGCGCGGCGAGATGGGCAGTTGAGCGAAGGAATTGCTGCGGGACTCATTTCAAGAAGACCTGGAGAGCAAGATGAGAGAGTGGACAGTGAGATTGTGTGTGAGTTTAGGGTTGCTGAGTTTGATCGTGTCGAGCAGCAATTGGCGCAGCGCGTCGGGCCAGGAGCCAGCGAAGGCCGGCGGCGACGCACCCAAAACAGCGGCGCAGCAATTCAAGAACATCCAGGTCTTGAAGGACATTCCGGCGGAACAACTGATTCCGACGATGCAGTTCATCACCGCGTCGCTGGGAGTGGAATGCGACTTCTGCCATGTCGAACACCAGATGGACAAAGACGACAAAAAGGAGAAAGGGTTCGCGCGGGAAATGATGAAGATGCAGTTCGCGATCGACAAAACGAATTTCAAAGGCGACCTGGAAGTGACCTGCTACACCTGCCACCGCGGGTCCGCGCATCCGGTGGGCACCCCGGTATTGATCAGCGACCCGAACGCAAAACGGCCCGCACCGCACCGACACGATGACGCGCCAGAAGCACATCCCAATCTGCCAAGTGCGGATCAGATCCTGGACAAATATCTGGCGGCTGTGGGAGGAGCGGACGCGCTCGCGAAAATCAAGACACGGGTGCAGAAGGGCACGATCGACGCCATGGGCATGCAGTCGCCGATTGAAGTCTATGCCGAAGCGCCGGACAGGCGAGTTTCGGTGACGCATGTCAACGGCGGATCCAGCGTGACGGCGTACAACGGCCAGGCGGGATGGCTGAGCATCCCCGGAGGCTTCCACCGGATGAGCACGGCGGAGCGGGAATCCGCGAATATTGATGCGCAGATGTATTTCCCAGCAAAGGTGCGAGAAATGTATCGAGAGTTTCAAGTGCGGCCCGGAGAGGAAATCGACGGACGACAGACGTATCTGGTATCTGCCGCGGCGACGCCGGGACATCCCGCGATCCGGATGTATTTCGATCAGGAGTCAGGATTGCTTTTGCGGCTGATTCGCTACACGGAGACAGCCCTTGGAAGGAATCCGGCGCAGGTGGACTATGCGGAATACAAAGAGGCAAACGGAGTGAAGATTCCGTATCGCTGGACGCTAGCCCGGCCGAATGGCGCGTTTACGATTCACATCGATTCGGCGCAGCAAAATGTTCCGGTAGACGAGAAGCTGTTCGAGGCGCCGGCAGATAATCCGCCACCAACACGCTGACGTAGTGGGTCACTTCGCCTTTTTCGATTCCACCGCTGCCTTCTCCCCCGCGGCTTCTGTCTTGCCTTGCTTGTCTTCGCCGGGAGAAGGCTCCTCGACCGGAGTTTTGGAAAGATATTGGACGATGAGGGAAATCCTTCGATTGGATGGATCCTGAGGAGAGTCCGGTGTACGGAGGCGCTGATCGGCAAAGCCGCGGACTTGCGTGATCTGATCGGCTCCCAATCCATTGGATTGCATAAGGCGTCGCGCGGCGTTGGCGCGATCGGCGGAGAGTTCCCAGTTCGTATAAAGTGCCGTGGGCGGATACGGCTTGGAGTCCGTATGGCCTTCGATGGCGATCTTGTTGGGAAGTTTCCCTAGTTCCAGCGCGAGAAGCGCGACAAGGTCACCACCCCCAGCGCTCATTTTGGCGCTGCCGCTGTCGAAAAACATACCAGCTGCAGATTCGGTCAATTCGATGCGCAGGCCTTCGTTCGTTACGGTCATGTCTATGTGGTTGCGGAGTTCGTCAAATTTGGGAACTTGGCGAATCGTTTTCTGCAATTCCTCTTTCAGTTCTTTCATGTTGTCTTTAGTAACGACGAAATTGTCGCCGCTTCCACGCATGTCACTGCCGACCATCTTCGCGGACCCGGTGGGATCCTTGAAGTAGCCGCCCACCGCTTTCTGGATCTGTTTGCTGCTATTCATCAGCCACAAAACGATGAAAAGAGCCATCATGGCGGTGACGAAATCGGCGTATGCGACTTTCCACGCGCCACCGTGATGCCCGCCGTGACTGACTTTTTTCTTGATGATGATGGGAGGAGGGCCGGGCATATGGGTTCATCCATTACGCTGCCGGGGGATTAGCGGCGGCTTCTCCACGTTCCTTGACGAAGTTCTCGAGTTCCTGGAAGGTAGGGCGTACGTGACCGGGAATGGCACGGCGCCCATACTCGACGGCGATACTGGGGGGAGCGCCTTTGATGAAGCTGACAACGACAACGCGGATGGCGTGGAAGAAGGAATGTTCTTCGTCGGTCGTCTTCGCCATGTTCGCGGCGACTGGTCCTACAAAGCCATAGCAAAGCAGGATGCCGAGAAAGGTGCCTACAAGCGCGGCGGCAACTTTGTGTCCGATTTCTTCGGGAGGTCCACCCAAGGCGCCCATGGTGATGACGACGCCCAGGACGGCAGCCACGATTCCGAGACCGGGGAGTGAATCGGCCATGGTGGACAGCCCCGAAACCGGCTGACTGGCTTCGTGATGGTGGACATCCATGTCGAGCTCCATCATTTGGTCGACGTCGAAGGGTTCGATGCCACCACCGGCGGCCATGCGAATCGTGTCACAAACGAAATATTGAAGGTGATGGTCTTTTAGAAAGCCCGGATACTTGGAGAAGACCGGGCTTTGCTCGGGGTTGTCGCTGTCGGTTTCGAGCGCCATCAGGCCTTCTTTCCGCGCACGAGAGAAAAGCTCAAAGAGCATTTTCATAGTTTCCATGTAGCGCGCCTTGCCGTATTTGGAGCCGCCAAAAACGCCGGTGAGCCCACCCGCCATTTTTCTCAGGATGTGCAGTGGATTGGCTATGAGGACCGTGCCGAGGGCTGCGCCGCCGATGATAATGAGCTCGGCAGGCTGGATCAGTACTTTGATGTTGCCGTGCTCCATCAAGTAGCCACCGAGGATGGCTCCGATAACTACAACGATTCCGATAATAACGAACATGATCTACAAGGCCTCAGCTTGTAATTCCGATTTACCCGCTAACGATAGTGATTCGATTTCCCCCCGCTTCGCTGCTCTCGCGAAGGGCGGATTCCGCACGGCTAATCATGGAACTGGCAGCGTCGTGATCATGGACAACGGTGGCGCCGATGGACGCGGTGGCATGAAGAATATCGCCCCACCAGGAGACTTCAACCTGGCGAACAGCCTTGCAAAGACGCTCGCCGATTTTAGGAAGATCCGCCTGGCTGCATTCGTTGAGAATCACAAGGAATTCCTGACCAAGCCAACGGCCGACATAGTCCGTGGGGCGAAGGGCGTTTTCGACGGTTTGCGCAACGGTGAGAAAGATAGCATCCACGGCGGCCTGGCCGTAGCGTTCGCGGACTTTCTGAAGGTTGTCGGTGGTGACACACAGCACGCAAAACGGGATGGGATAGAGCGCGTAAATGTCCAGGCAGCCCTTGAGACGCGCCTGTATCAAACTGTGGTTCAGCAGGCCGGTGGCGGAATCGAGGCAGCCGTAGCCAATCAGACGATTCTGACGCCGTTCGGAAATCTCCGTCGGATGAGAAGACTCACAAAGTTCAGCGGCGCCGATCACCGTACCGCTGTCATCGCGCAGAACCACAGTCTGCAGTTTGACCGGAAGCAGTTGGCCGCTCCTGGTGCGAAGAGAAAGGCTGGCGACGACCGAGCGGCCTTCGCGAAGGGTCTCCTGCAGTGGAGTGAAGCGCGAAATCGTTGCGGCCGTCTGATGATTATTTTCCTGGTGCAGATTGTCGGGAAACGGTCGGCCCAAGATTTCCTGTCTAAGATAGCCGGTCATCTGTTCGGCGCCGGCAGTCCAAAGCAGGACTCTGCCATCGCGGTTCACGGCCCAAATCGCGACTGGGAGAGCCTCCAGGACAATGCGGTGGAGCTGAGTTTGTGCCGAATCGAGCATGCAAGACCTCAGACGATAGTCGAGGAGCAAGCGAAAGACCAATGGAAGGAGGCGAAACGGTTTGGAATGAAAGGCTTTTGAAGCAAAAGAGAAGCGAGGCAGAACGTGGCCGTTTCGATTCCGCCAGATGATTCAATGTGGAAACGACCCTGGAGCCGAGCAAGAAGGGTTGTAACACTGTATTCATATAACTGGTGACGGGTGCGCTTTGCAATTGAAACGAAAGTTGTAAAATGGGCATACCGTAAGTTCGGATTACGAAGAGGACTTATCGTTCCGCTCTCCAGGCGTTCGTATCCGTTTCTGCTTGTCTGCGCCATCCTAGCGTTGGCGTGCAGCGGAATCATTCCCCAAGGCTGCAAGAAACTCACCCGGGAAAACCCGGAGAAGCAGCAGGCAGCGCCACGGGGCGCGCTGGAATTGGTGTTTCCTTACGGCTCCGAAAAAGAGAAGTGGATTAACGACGTCACGAAAGCGTTCAACCAGAGTGGGGCGAGAACGCAGAGCGGAAAACCGATCTTTGTAAAAGCGATGCCGATGGGATCCGGAGAAACCATCGACAACATTCTGGCGGGCCGTTTGCAAGCGCACTTGGCCAGTCCCGCTTCGGCGGCGTTCATAAAGCTGGGCAACGCGGAGTCGCAAGCGAAGACCGGGAAGGATCTGATCGGAAGCACGGAAAATCTGGTGCTGTCACCGGTAGTCATTGCGATGTGGAGGCCGATGGCGGAGGCGATTGGCTGGGGAAAAAAGCCGATCGGCTGGTCGGACATTTTATCTTTGTCCCGGAATGAAAAAGGCTGGCAGGCGTTTGGTTACCCGCAGTGGGGTAAATTCAAATTCGGCCATACGCATCCGGAGTACAGCAACAGTGGGCTGATTTCGCTTTTTGCCGAGGCCTATGCCGCGTCGGGGAAGACGGCCAATCTCACGCTGGCGGACCTGGCGAAACCGCAGACGAAGCAGTTCGTAGGCGGCGTAGAGCAAAGCGTAGTGCATTACGGCAGTTCAACTGGCTTTTTCGGGCGGAAGATGTTCGCAAATGGCCCGGAGTACCTGTCGGCGGCTGTATTGTACGAAAGCATGGTGGTGGAATCATATTCGCAGGGGAATCTGCCGTTTCCAGTGGTGGCGATCTATCCGAAGGAAGGGACGTTCTGGAGCGATCATCCAGTCGGAATTGTCGAGCGGGAGTGGGTAACGCCGGAACATCGCGAGGCCGCCAAGATCTATATCCAGTATCTGCTTGGCCGGGCGCAGCAGGAGAAGGCGCTGCAATATGGATTCCGTCCGGCGTCGGTCGATGTGGCGCTGAGCTCACCGCTTGACACAGCACATGGAATCGATCCGAAAGAGCCGAAGACAACGCTCGAAGTGCCATCCGTCGAAGTCATCAATGGCCTGCTGCAACTCTGGAAGACCGAAAAGAAACACGCCAACATAGCGCTGGTGCTGGATACTTCGGGAAGCATGAACGAAGAAAACAAGATGCAGAATGCAAAAGTGGGCGCGAGGCAACTGGTGCAGATGCTAGATGACGGCGACAATTTTTCCTTCCTGCCGTTCAGTTCGGAGCTGCATTGGTCGGGGCAGGATATTTCGGTGAAGGACGGGCGGCAGCAGGTGCTGCAGCAGATTGATTCGCTATTTGCCGGCGGAGGCACAGCGCTCTACGACTCGATCGACGCAGCATACCAGCATCTGGCGACGGTGAATGACCCGGACGCGAAAATCCAGTCTGTGGTAGTGCTTACCGACGGCGCAGACACGCAGAGCCGGATGAAATTAAACGAGCTGATGCAACGTATTCAGTACAACGGCGAGACGAGGGCGATCCACGTGTTCACTATTGCTTATGGCAATGACGCCCGGAAGGACATCCTGCAGCAGATCGCGGACGCGACGCAGGCCAAGTTCTATGAGGGCACGCCGCAGAACATCGTCGATGTATTCCGGGATATTTCCACGTTCTTCTGATGGCCGGGTGAGCTACGCGAGTCTGACGAGAGGGTCTGCAATCGAATGGCTGATGGTCCAAGATTAACCGCGCTGGGGAAAATCTTTATCTTTCTGTTCGTAGTCTTTTGCGGCGGGGGCGCCTACTACCTCTTCAACAAAGACAAGCTGACTGGAGGCAAGGCGAAGAACGGCTCGTCGAGTGGCGGTGTGTTTGACACGCTGACGGGGAGCGGCGAGTCGGTTGAGTTGGGAATTGCCTACGGGACCGAGAAGCAGCGCTGGCTGGAATGGGCGGTGCAGGAATTCAGCAAAACGCGAGACGGCAAGCGCATCAAGATCAACCTGATTCCCATGGGCTCGCTCGAAGGGGCACACGCACTGTTGAACGGCGACCAGCGCATCCAGGTGTGGTCACCGGCGAGCGCCCTGTACAGAGACATTTTCGTGGAAGAGTGGCAGGTCAAGTACAGCCAGAATCCCATCGTCAAAGAAGAACCGATCGCGCTCTCTCCGATGGTTTTCGTGATGTGGGACGAGCGCTACCAGTCTTTCGTGCAGAAATACAAGACGGTTTCATTCACGACGGTCGGGCAGGCTCTGCAGGAAAAAGGCGGGTGGGACGCGATCGCGCAGAAGCCGGACTGGGGACTATTCAAGTTTGGGCACACCCATCCGAATGAATCGAATTCCGGTTTGATGACGATTGTCTTGACCGCATACGCCTATCAGAAAAAAACAAAGGATTTGTCGCTGAAAGATGTCGTGGACGTGGGATACCAGAATTGGATGCAGGGGCTCGAACGAGCCGTGAGCGGGCTGTCCAACAGCACCGGCAACATGATGAAGGAAATGGTGCTGAAAGGGCCGTCTTCCTACGACGCGCTGTTTGTGTATGAGAGTGTGGCCATCGATTATCTGAAGAATGCGGAAGGGCGCTGGGGACAACTGCGCGTGGTGTATCCCGAATACAACGCGTGGAACGAGAATCCCTATTACATTATTGATGCGCCATGGAGTTCGAAAGAACAACGCAAGGCCGCGGAGGCATTCTTAGCGTTTCTCTTGACGGAGCCGATTCAGAAGGAGTCGTTGAATCACGGATTCCGTCCCGCGAATCCGAACGTGCCGGTGAAATTTCCGGACAGCCCGTTTGTGAAGTACGCGGACTATGGAATTAAGGTAGACCTGGCGAAGATTTGTGAACCGCCGAAGGCGGAAGTGGTGAACAATCTTTTGCAGAGTTGGCAGCGAAGCCAGGCGAATCGGTAAGGGGACCTGCAGCTGGGCGAGCGGCGGCAGGAAAAGGAGCACCAAGTATGATTCAACGGTTAATGAATCTGATTCGCGGATTTTTCGGCCTCTTTATTTCCGGGCTGGAGAAGCAAAACCCGGAAGCCTTGTTGGAAGTGGAGACCGAGAATCTGCGCAAGCAGATCGCGCAATATAACCAGGGACTTGCTTCGCACGCGGGGCTTTGCGAAAGCTTGATGACCCAAGTCAAAAAGCTGGAATCGGAAGAGCGGGATCTGCGGGCCAAGACTTCGGCGAATCTGCGGGCGGGAAACCGCAGCGCAGCGGGGCAATACGCGCTTCGGCTGCAGACTGTGCAGCGGGAACTGGAAGAGAACCGCAAGCAATTGGAGCAGGCGGAGACAACCTATAAGGATTTACTGAAGGCGCGGGATGTGGCAGTGAGCAGCGCACGAGCGAAGATTGAGTCGTTAAAGTCGAGTATCAGCGATATGAAGATGAAGCGCGCCATGGCGGAGCTGACGGAGATGGCGTCCGGCATGATCAGCAGCATCGGGGGCTCAGGCGACACACTCGACCGCCTGCAGACCATGGTGGAAGAAGAACGGAACAAAGCCGCGGGGCGCGCGCGCGTGGCCCGGGACTCGATGGATATGTCTGGCGTACAGTTGAAGGAAGCGGAGCAGAGCGCGCTGGCGGACCAGGCGCTTGCGGATTTCGCGGCAAAGGAAGGCATTGCCCTGGAGCCGTCGACAAGCACGGGAAGCGCAACGACGGCAGATACTCCTGCGAAAACGATGGGGCCGCCCCAGACGGAAAAGAACTGACGCTACGGTAGAATGAAGCTATTGTGTGGCACTACCTGAGAGCGGCGTTTCTGGTGGGAGTGGACGTCCCGGCGCTGGGGCGGATACCGGTCAACGCGCTCGCCGCGTCCGCATTCGCAATTCTAGGATTCGGCCACCCGGGGTTCTGGCTGCTAGGTCTAGCCGCCGAAGCCGTAATTGTCCCATCCCTGGCCTTCAATAAGCGATTTCAGAATGTGGTAGACGCCGAACAGCGCCAAGTGTCCAGCGGGGACTCTCAGGCCAAGCGTAGCTCCCTAGTTCAACTGTTGCCGGCCGACTACAAGCGGAAGTTAAGCGATCTCGAGCGAAAGTGCGACAAGGTGCTGGAAGTGTACCGGAACGCCCAGGCGGACGAGTTCATCATCGATACGAATCGAGAAGCGCTGGACAATCTCAAATGGGTGTACCTGAAACTGCTTATTGCACGCTATCACTTGCTTACCGCGGGAACGGAAGACACGCCGGAAGTGCTGAGCAAGAAAATTGATTCACTGCAGGCGGAGCTATCCAACAGCCAGGACACGGCGGCGTTACGGCAATCGAAAGCGGCGACGCTGGATATTCTGAAGCGGCGACTGGCGAACGTACAGAAGCGCGAGCAATCGGTCGAAGAGGTGGAGAGCGATTTGACACGCGTGGAGTCTCAAGTGGATCTGATCCTGGATAATGCGGCGATGCAGGGAAAACCGCAGACGATCTCGACGGATATCGAGCTTGCCAGCGACCTGGTGAGCGGCGGGATGTTCGGCGATGCGGAATCGGCGGTTGCGGATCTGGATCGTAATTACGGCAAGACCCACGCGGGCGGCCGCGCTGCGACGGAGACGCAATGAGCAGCACAGTGCAAGGGCCGCCATCGAGTTCCGTCGCATTTCCCGATTGGGCGCGGAAAGTAGCCGATCTTTACGAGAGCAACGCCGCCAGCCAGTTCATCATTTACGGAAATATCAGCGACCGAATGGTGCTGCCGGTCTCGTCTGGGCCGCGCCTGGGCTCCATCTCGGACTTTTTGCTTGAGGCTTTGTTGCAACGATTCGACGTGGTGCTGAGCTACGACATTGGAAACGGAATCCGCGTGGAGAAGGGCGGGGAACTTTTCTCGAAGTGGCCCCATTTCCAGGAAAGCCAGAAAGATTGGAAAGCGCCCCGGCCAGCGATCGAAACGCTGACGAGATATTTCCGGTATTGCGCGAATCTGACGCGGCTGAACCAGCCAGCGACCCAGGTGGGTTGCGTCATCAAGAATGCCGACCTGCTGGTTCCCGCGCTGCAGGGCGGACTGGACTACGACCTAAACGCGCTGGCATCGCTGATTCGCGACTGGTCCAGCGACGCGTTGCTGGCCGATCATGCGTTGGCCTCATTTCTGCTTACGGAAAACTTGAACGATTTGCATCCTTTGATTGTGAACAATCCCCGCGTGGCGCGCGGAAAGATTGAGCTTCCGACTCCGCGTGAACTGCAGGACGGATTTCGCATTGTGTCGACGTGTTATCCAACGGCTCTGGCCGAGTTTGCCTCGGACTTGCCTGGGTTGGCGGAGCAGTTGTCGGGCGCCACGCTGGGGGCGATCGAGGCTGTGGTCAAGACGAAAGAACACCGGAAAGAGCGGCTGGCGAGCGCGGACCTGGCGAAGATCAAAAAGGATCTGGTGGAGAAAGACACCAACGGGCTGATTGAGTTTGTGGAGACTTCGCGCACGCTGGACGATTTGTACGGACTGGAAAATATCAAGAAGTGGCTGCGGCAGGACATCGAGCTGTGGAAACGGAACGACATTGCCGGGTTGCCGAAAGGTTACTTGCTTTGCGGGCCCGTGGGTACGGGGAAAACATTTCTGGTTGAATGCCTGGCGGGCGAAGCGTCCGTGCCCATCGTGAAGATGAAAAATTTCAGGGACAAGTGGGTAGGCAGCAGCGAAGGCAATCTGGAAAAGATCTTTCGGCTGATTCACGCGCTCGGCCGTTGTTATGTGTTCATCGATGAAGCGGACCAGGCGCTGGGAAAGCGCGACAGTTCCGGCGGAGATTCAGGCATAGGCGGGCGAATCTATTCGATGTTGGCGGAGGAGATGGGGAGCAGCAAAAGCCGAGGGCAGGTGATCTGGGTGCTGGCGTCGAGCCGGCCGGACCTGATTGAAGTCGATCTAAAACGGCCTGGGCGCGTGGATGTGAAGATTCCCTTATTCCCCACGGCAACGCCAAAAGAAGGCTTCGCGCTGCTGAGCATGGTGGCGAAGAAACGTGGACTGGCGATCCCGGAAAGTGTCTGCGCGAGGTTGGAGCCACAGATGCCCTTGCTGTTGACGCCCGGCGCGGCCGAAGCTCTGGTGATGAATTTGTACCGACAGGTAAAGACGACGAGCGCGAGCATCGACGATGTACTCGCCGGGACGCTGGCGGAATACCAGAACCCGATTGCGGCGGACGTGATGGCATTTCAGATCCAGTTGGCGGTGAAAGAAGCGTCGGCGCTGGAATTTGTGCCGGCTGCGTTCCGGAATAAGACGAACATTTAGCTCCGATTCAGCAAGCCAATCCCACCTGAAAACTCAAACCGGGAGTACAGGGCCGTTCGTAACACTATTCATAAGGCGGGCCGCGAGGGCCAAGATACGCTCGGCGGCCTGGTGTGGGGCGAGGCCGCGGGCGTGGATATTCGAGATCACGTGGCGGTTGGCGTCGGTGTGTAATTTGTTGGGCTGAGCAGCGATGTACACAGAGAGGCTTTCAGCGGTTGCCAGGCCGGGACGTTCGCCAATGAGCAGGACGGCGACGCGGGGACGCAGCAGCTCGCCGATTTCGTTGAGAATGCCCACGCGACAATGATGAATCACCAGTATTCGGCCGAGTTGCCAGCGGCGCTGCTGGGCTCCTGCACAGAGCAACGGAAGCAGCGAAGGAACCTGCGCAACGACTGCAGCCACGGACAGGCCATCTCCGATGGCGATCTGCAGATCGCAGGCCGGAGTGCAGTTCGCCTGGATCGCAGGGCGAGAACTGTCGTCGAGTTGCCGGCCTAAATCGGGGCGCAGAAGGTATTCGTCCTTGGTGGTTGCCCGCGTGTGGTTTTCAAGAAGATTCCATCTCTCGAGAAAATCACTGCCGAGGTCGCGTTCGAGATTCAACTCGGACCGGGCCGCATCGCGGGCGGCGGCGTGCGCTTCGCGCAATTCCAACTGCGTAGCCGTGCGATAAGTGGCACCTACGCGGCCGACAAGAAGGCGCGCAGGAGTGCGGACACGAATCTTGCGGACAATTTCGGGAACATCCGGCGGCGTCAGTTCGGAATCACGATCGCCTTCGGGCTTGTGTGCCATTAGTCGATACCTTGCAGCGATGACTCGAGCCCTTGCATCAGTTGGCGGCGGGCAGGCGCGTCGAGCAGCGCTGGCTCTCCATCGCGATAAATTCCAGCGGTTTCGAGCCAAGCTACAAATTCAGGAGCGGGCCGAAGGCGGAAAAGCCGCCGGACGGCGAGCGCGTCGTGATAGCTGGTGGATTGGTAATTGAGCATCACGTCGTCGGCGCAGGGTACGCCCATAAAGTAGTTGCAGCCTGCGGCAGCAAGAAGCATCAGGAGATTATCGGCCGAGTTTTGGTCTGCATCGGCGTGATTCGTGTAGCAAACGTCGCAGCCCATTGGGAGTCCCAGCAGTTCGCCCATGAAGTGATCTTCGAGGCCAGCGCGGATGATCTGGCGCTCGTCATAGAGATACTCGGGCCCTATGAAACCGACGACAGTGTTGACCAGGAAAGGATCGAAAGCACGGGCAACGCCGTAAGCGCGCGCCTCCAAGGTGAGTTGATCGATGCCGTGATTCGCCTCGGCGGAAAGAGCGCTGCCTTGCCCGGTTTCGAAGTACATCGACTGGGAGCCCTTCCACCGGATATCGCGAGTGCGATGGTGCTCCAGAACGCGTTCGCGGCCCTCGCCAAGCGCGGAGAGCGAAATGCCGAAGGAACGGTTGGCAGCTTCCGTGCCGGCGATGGATTGAAAGAGGAGGTCGACGGGCGCCCCGTTCTCCATGGCGGCGAGTTGGACGGAAATGTGAGCCAGGCAGCAGGTTTGCGTGGGCGCCTTGCATGTTTCGACGAGGCGATCGAGACCGTGAAGGATCGAACTGACCGAGTCGACAGAATCCGAGGCAGGATTCACGCCGATGACGGCGTCGCCACAGCCGTAGAGCAGGCCTTCGAAGGCAGCGAGGAGAATTCCGCCAACGTCGTCAACGGGGTGGTTGGGCTGGACCCGGATGCCCAGGACGCCCCGCTCGCCGAGGGTATTCCGGCATCGTGTGACGTTGCGGATTTTGGCCGCTGCGAGGACCAGGTCCTTGTTGCTCATGATTTTGGCTACGGCGGCAGCGATTTCCGGGATGATGGCGGGTTGGATCTGCTTCAGTTCAGTGTCGCCGGTGGAGTCGTCGAGGATGTATTCGCGGAATTCGCCGACAGTTTTGTCCTTTAGCGTGTCGAATACTTCGCGATCGTAGCTGTCAAGAATGAGACGGCTGACTTCATCGGTATCCGGGTCGATCAATGGATTCTGCAGGATGTCATCGAGTGTGATGTCGGCAAGTTTGCGTTTGGCGGCGACGCGTTCACGTTCCGAGCGGGCGGCGATACCCGCCAGCTGGTCGCCGGACTTTTCTTCGTTGGCCTTGGCAAATAATTCACGAAGGTCAGAGAAAACGAAAGTTTCGGGCATTCTGTGGGCCTTCGGTTCCCGTTTGCTGCGAGACGAAAGTAGCATCGTTTCGCGCCGAGGAAAAGCGTGTGCAAAAGGGGTCAATTCACATTTGTGTCTGAGAACAGCAGTGTGATTGAGATCACGGGTTGGCACGATTTGAGATGTTCAACTTGGAGTGTGAATTCTCAGACAGCCGAAAGGCAGAAACTCTTTTCTCGCCTTGACGAGCAATACGCCTGGGTGCTGGATGCCGGCGTGTTCCTCTGTTTGTCGGTCCTGATACTCTACACGATCTCCAGACATGAACCCTGGGCGGATGAAGCTGAGACGTGGGTGGAAGTGCGAGATATTCCCTGGCTACAGCTTGTATTCGGGCAATTGAGGTACGACGGCCATCTGCCGTTATGGTATTCCGTGGTTTGGCTCGGGCAGCATGTGTTTCGTTTGTCCTACGACCACTTCGTTTTCATCGGCGGCGCATGCGGGATCGCAGGATTGGCGGTGCTGATGTTCCTCGCACCCTTTCCTCGTGCGCTGCGCTACATCATCGGCGGATCATTCTTTTTCTCTTATCAATACGCTGTGGTGGCGCGGCCTTATGTGCTGATGCCTTTATTGGGCTTGCTGGCGGTCTATTTCTATCGCCGAGGAATGCCGCACATTTATGGATTCGCACTAACGGTGGCAGTGCTGATTCAAGACAGCTCATATGCCGCCGTCATCGGAACCGGATTGGCGGCGTTTTATGCCTGGCAGCTCGCATGTCGCTGGGGAGAGTTGTCACTGTTGGATCGGAAGCGAGTGTGGAGGGCGGCTGGCATAATCGCGGCGTCGGTTGCGTTCGCATTTATCGTGCTGTATCCGCCATCGGATTCGTCACTGATCTCCGAGGCTGCGCATGAGAGTCTGTCGCATCGTCTGAACCGTCTCGGTGAGGGTCTGACCGGAGCATTTGCGGAACGAAGCATCGTTCCTGCGTTGCCGCTGCTGATCCTCGCATGCCTGTGGTCCTATGTGATACGTGGCTGGCTACTGCTGATCCTGATTGTCGGCGGGACCGCTGCGGAGTATGGCTTCTTAAGAGGATTCGGGCATCATCAGGGGTTGATTACGATTGCCTTCGTGGTGTTCGTTTGTGCTCGCTGGCCGCAGAGTAATGAGATCGCAACCATGCCTTCGTTTTCCAGAGTGATTCATTACGGATTCGCCTGGACCCTTGCGTTGACGTTCGCTTGGCAATGTTCCTGGTCGTACATTGCAATGAAGGCCGATTGGAAGGGACCGTACACGGGAGCGAAAGATGCGGCGCAATATTTGAAGGCGGTGGGAGCCGATAAACTGGGCGTTGCCGGTTACACGTTCTGGTCGGTGGGCGTCCAACCGTATTTCGACCACAATATTTTTCTGAACTATGGTGGACCGCACGCCCCTGCGCGTTATCACTTCGCCTTCGAGTTCGAAAAGCACACCGCAAACGTGATGTCTTCCGAGCTGGAAAGCGGTCCTCCTTTCCTAGTTTTTGCACCGGAGATAACAACTCAGGAAGCAGTCCCGGTGGTTCAAGAATTCCGCTCGTACGGCTATCTGCTGGTGCATTA
>DATJZF010000013.1:0-35393 GCA_035499255.1 Dongiaceae bacterium
AACCGCCAGGCCAACGAGATGAAGGCCGCTGTGACCGACGCCCAAATCGCGGCACCATTGTGCACAGAGGCGATCCAATGACGCATTCGTGCACAGTTCGTGCACAGTGTGTACGAATAAAAGCGGGTGTAGAGCAGAGTGATTTCGCTAAGGTCTTTGCAATCAGAGAGAATTTGGTGGACGTGAGGGGATTCGAACCCCTGACCCCCTGCTTGCAAAGCAGGTGCTCTCCCAGCTGAGCTACACGCCCATACTTCCTACAATTCTAAGGCATCCGCTGTCACTTCGAAAACTCGGAAAAACGCAGTTTTTCCAGATCGCGATCAGCGGCCACAGCCCCTGACCCAATCCATTGGTGGCTCACCTTACGAACCGGAAACAGTTCGAGCGCGAAGGAACTCGGCGACCTCTGTGTGATTCCGTTCAGCCGCGATTTCTGCAGCGGATTTGCCGTCGTTTGCAGTGGCACCGGGATCCGCTCCATGGCTTAAAAGTACTCTGACGATTTCGAGATGGCCGTTGGCAGCCGCGGCCAGAAGAGGCGTGTAACCAGGACCGTACCGATAGTTCGTGTCGAGCCCACGCTCTACCAGGTATTTCACAACTTCTTTATGGCCGCCCGTGACTGCAGCAGTCAGCGCATTGTATCCGCTTCCATTCGTCGCCGTGGCGTGGATGTTGGCGCCCTTCTCGGCCAGATACCGGGCGGTATCCAGATGGCCGAAGAAGCATGCCAATGCGAAAATCGGGAAGCCGTCCGCTGAAAAGGAATTGGCGGCCGCAGGATGGCCCTCGATAAAGCGCTTCACCCGCGACAGATCGCCTGCCGCGCAAGCCTCTGCCAGATCCATCTGCACGCCGCGAGCGAGCAGCAGCTCCCGCACGTCGCGCTGGCCAGTGTATACGGACATCAACAGAGCGGACGTCCCGGACTCGTTGCGCGCCGCCACCAACGATGGATCAGCGTCTAGAAGTGCGCGGACTTGCTGCAGGTCACCTGAACGAATTGCTTCGAAGAACGGTTTAGTCTCCGGCATCGACGCCCTCGATCGTCAGAAACACCAGAGACTAGCACAAGTGCATCTTGGAGTTGCAAATTGCTGGTTTTATCCGCTCTTTGACCAGAACTCAGCGGCGGGTTCGGTCTTTGCGGACTGCTTCGTCGACCAGGGCGTCGAGTTCCGAGCGCGTCAACGTAATTTCTTCGGTGGTGTTCTCGCCTGTGTCGCTCGTCTCGGGCAATTCTGCACCGCCACCCGGCGGCGGCGTGACGTTATACCGCGACCGGGCTGCCATCAGCTTGGCTACTTCCCGCGTCGAGAGCAGTTGCGGTTCACCGGCCAGCCGCGCATTCAGCGAGATCTTCGCGAAATGCTCCACAATCTCCATTCGATAAAACGCCGTCAGCAAATCGGGGCCGCATGTGACCGCGCCGTGATTGGCCAGCAGCATCGCGTCGTAGTGCGGAACGTACGGCTCCAGCACCGCACTGAGATCGGGGGTTCCCGGGGTCGCATAGCGAACCAGTGGAACCTTCCCCAGGCACACGACAACTTCAGGCAGCAGCGCTTGGTCGAGCCCTTGCCCCGCCACCGCAAATCCCGTGGCAGTCGGAGGATGCGCGTGGCAAACACTGTTCACGTCCGGCCGCATCCGATAGAAAAGCAGATGCATCCCGACTTCCGAGCTAACTTTGCGGTCCCCCTGCAGATGCCGCCCTTCTAGGTCGATGACTACCAGGTCGCCTGGAGACATCATCCCTTTGTTCAGGCAGGTGGGTGTCGTGAGGATCCGGTTGGCATCCAGACGGACCGATAGATTCCCTTCGCCGGCGACTATGTGGCCGCGCTCATACAGCCAGCGGCCGGCCTGACAGACGTTCTCTCGATGTTGTTCTTCCGAGATTGGGCGAAGGTCGGGCAATGGTTCCGAGGGCACGATGCCAACTCCTTGGGGGCTGTGGAGCATTCTGGACTGAAGCGAACGCGAATTGTACGCCAAATGCCTGTTGAAAGGCTACGACGTAGCGCACAGAAAGCCAAGAAAAATCACGCGTAGATGCCCCGAAGTTTCAACGCCGTTGCCACCCGGTCGATCGCCAGCATGTACGCGGCTATACGATTGTTCACCCGGTGCGTTTCCGCGTAACGTACTACCTCGTCGAACGCTCGCTCCATCACATCCAGAAGCCTTTCATTCACTTCCGACTCGCGCCAGAAAAAGCCTTGGCGGTCTTGCACCCATTCGAAGTAGCTGACCGTCACTCCCCCCGCGTTTCCGAGGATGTCAGGCACCGTGAAGATGCCCTTCGAATCGATAATCGCATCTGCTTGCCAGGTGGTCGGGCCGTTGGCGCCTTCACATAGAATCTTCGCTTGCACCTGATGAGCATTCTGTTCGGTGATTTGATTTTCAATCGCCGCCGGAATAAGAACTTCGCATGGCTGGAAGAGGACGTCCCGCGCGCTCATCTTTGTTCCGCCATCCGGAAACTCTTGGAGTGGCCGCTTCTGCGTGTACACCCAGTTGATCACCTTGGGAACTTCGAAGCCCTGTTCGTTATAGAGCCCGCCGCCAATATCGGCTAGGCCGACAATCTTGTAGCCCGATTTTTGCATCAGTTCCGCGGCCAGGGAACCCACGTTTCCGAAGCCTTGAACAACTACGCGCGTCCCTTCCTTGCGCATGCCCAGCTTGGAAATGGCCTTGTCCACGCAAATCATTACGCCTCGGCCTGTGGCTTCCCGGCGGCCCCGTGAACCTCCGAGGTCGATCGGTTTTCCGGTCACCACCGCCGTTGTTGCTGAGCGCGAGTGCATCGAGTAGGTGTCCATGACCCAGGCCATGGTCTGCTCGTTCGTGCCAACATCTGGTGCCGGAATGTCGCGTTCGGGACCCAGCCAATCGGCCAATTCCGCGGTATACCGCCGGGTCAGCCGCTCCAGTTCTCCTCGCGACATTTTCCGGGGGTCGCAGATAATTCCGCCCTTCGCACCCCCGAAGGGGATGTCCACCACCGCGCATTTCCATGTCATCCACGCTGAAAGTGCCCTTATCTCATCCAGCGACACGTCAGGCGCAAAGCGGATACCGCCCTTGCCCGGACCGCGTACCGTCGAATGCAGAACCCGGTACCCCGTAAACACCTCCAGCTGGCCGTTATCCATGCCGACGGGAATATACAGCGTGATTTCCTTGTCGGGATAGCGCAGATAGCGATACACGCCCTGCTCAAGCCCGAGCTTGTTCGCGGCTACCTCAAAACGCGCTTCGGCGTTCTGGTAAACGTTCATCTCTTCAGGAACGGTGGTGACGGGCATGCAAAATGCTCCTTTGCGCGCACAGACCCTAAGCCGGTTTGGCGACGCTTCAATATTCGGGCCTGGGAGAGACAAGCAGGCGCGAAAAAATGGCCTTGGGGAAAAGAGCTGTGGGCTACCCACCCACCAGAACCATTACAAGGCCGGGTGGTCAGTATAGTAAGGGGATTCCCGGAGAGCAAGGCGCAGCAAACCCAAGATAATAGCTACGCTGTCGAAAAGGCAACCTTTGCATGACAACCCGCGATGCTGGCAGTACACTGCAAAGGCGAGCGTTGCAACTAAGCTCAGTTGTAGAGAACAAGACATGGATCGGAAACTCAGCCTGGCTGTTTTGGTGCCCGTTTACAATGAGCAGTACCTCGTCGAGGCCAGCCTTCACCGGCTGGAGATCCTCCGCGAGTCGCCATGGCTCGAGCGCGTCAAAGTCATTGTTGTGAATGACGCCTCTACCGACCAGACCTCCGAAGTGCTCGCGAAATTCCGTGACGGGCTGGCGGGCAGCGGGCTGGCCGCCTTTGAGTGGGTCTTTATCGATCACCCCGAAAATCAGGGCAAGGGCTCGGCGATTCAAACCGCCATTCAGTATGTCGATACCGATCTCGCTGTCATCCACGACGCCGACCTCGAGTATCACCCCGACGACCTGCTCAAGATGATCCCTTTGTTCCTGACTGAGGACGCCGACGCGGTTTACGGTTCCCGCTTTCTCGCCAGCGAATACCGGCGGGTCCTGTTTTTTCGCCATACCCTCGGCAACAAAGCCCTCACCCTGCTAACCAACATCGTTACCGACCTCAATCTCACAGATATGGAAACCTGCTACAAGATGATCCGGTCGGAAATGCTCAAGAGTATTCCGCTGGAAAGCAAGCGGTTCGGATTCGAGCCCGAAATCACCATCAAATTGGCAAAGCGCGAGGCCAGAATCTTCGAAATTCCGATCCGCTATTCGGGACGCACTTATACCGAGGGCAAAAAGATCACTTGGAAAGACGGCATTAAAGCCCTCGGCGCTTTGATTAAATACCGGGTCTCCGACCGCATTTACGTCGCAGATGAGCACGGCAGCGAAATCCTCGCACGGTTGAATCGCGCTCCTCGCTTTACGAAATGGATGGCCGATACCATTCGCCCTTACCTCGGCGAACGAGTCTTGGAAATCGGCGCTGGCATTGGTAATTTGACCGCCAATCTCGTCCCGCGAAAAGAGTATTGCGCCAGCGACGTCAATCCCCACTATCTTGAGAAGCTCAAGAAAATGCAGTTAACACGCCCTTACTTGCAAGTGCAATACACCGATGCGACTGCAAGTGAGACCTATCCCTCGGAATCGTTCGACTCCGTCATCTGCCTCAATGTGGTGGAGCATCTGGAGGACGATGTCGCGGCTCTGAAGAATATTCGTGCCACCGTGGACCGCAATGGCCGGGCCATCATTCTGGTGCCTAATGGCCCTCGACTTTACGGCTCCCTGGATAAAGTGCTCGGGCATTTCCGTCGATATACGGAATCGCAGTTGGCCGAAGCTTGCGGCCGCTCAGGATTCCGAATCGAAAAAATCCTAAAGTTTAACCACATCGGGGTCCCGGGTTGGTGGTGGAACGGAAAAGTGCTGAAGAAAACTACCTTCGGTTTGTGGCAGATCAAGCTGCTCAACCTATTGGTCCCGATCGTGCGTCCGGTCGACCGCTTCCTTCCATTCCCGCATCTTTCCTGGATCGTGATTCTCAGGAGAGATGATGCCGATCTGGGATTTGTTAGTGTTGACCCCACGGAGCAAAAAGCCTTTACCGAGCAGGATCACACTGGGCAACAGCGGTAGAAACTATCGGTGGCGCGGCCATTCCTGGCTGCGTTTCAGCAATGTCCGGATTCTCCGGTAAGAACTATTGCGCGCGGAACTGCACCGTCACCGTTAAGTGCATCGAAGTCGCCGAGCCGTCCAGTTGCGCTGGGCTGTACTTCCACTGTTTCACTGCCTCAAGCGCTGCTCGGTGCAATAGCGGTGGGCCGGAAAGCACTTTGACTTCCGCGACGTTGCCCGACGCGTCGATGAGCGCGTCCAGCGCCACGTTACCGCTGATTCGCTGGCTCTTCGCGATTGTCGGATACACTGGTGGAACCGATTTAATCAACTGCGCTGGCTTCACGTCGCCGCCGATCGGCAGCGGGGCTGTCGGTCCCTTGCCGTGTGAGGCCGCTGCCAACGCGTCCGTATTTGATGTTGGGGCCGGAGCGTCAATGGAAGGTAAGGATTCCCCCGAACCGGTAGCCTGCCCCGATCCCCGGACAATAGGTGTCGAGAGCCGTACGTCGCCGAGGGACGGTTTCTTTGGGGGTTCCGGCGGGGGCGCGGCGTTTCGTGCTGCGACCGCGTTGCTGTTGCGAGTTTCGTTAACCGGAGAGGTCGCCTGAGCGGGAGCGCTTCGCTGCGGCGTAACAGCCGGATTCACGGAAGCTGACGCTGGCGGCGCCGCAACGTTGTTTGCGCTACGCGATGCGGTGCTGGTTGTAGACGGAACATCCTCAGTTGTAACGGCTAGCTTTTCTGCCGGTGCGGGTGGGGTGGAAGTTTGCGTCGTGGGCGCTCCGTTGGTCACCGGGTGCATTTGCGTCGTGTAGTACCACGCGCCGCCCGCCAAGAGGACCACCGCTGCGGCAAGCCCCACGAACAGTCCTTTTTTCGAACCCGAGGATGGTGCCGCGGTCTCGATGCTCTCTCCAGCCAAAAGCTGGCCGCCGAATACCGTCGCTTCAGAACGTGTCGATGATCCGACTGCCTCCATTGCTGCAATGGCGCTCGAAGAAGCTTCACTTGCCGAAGCCTGGGTAGCTTCTGCCGCAGGGGGTTCTTCCGCAAACGTTTCGCCGTGCTGGGATAGCGGCCTTAGCCAGGCCGGAACGGCGACCTCCTCGTCGCTGGCGTTGAGAGAAGAGAAGGCTGGAGTGTGTACGGCACTCGCGGGCTTACCCTCAAATTTCGTCTCCGTCTTGGGCTCAGGATGGTCTGTGGGCCGCCCTTCCGTTTGCGCGATTTCGAAGACCTTGTTCGCCACTTCGGCAACCGGTGGCTCAGCTTTGAATTCTGGACTCGTCGGCTTTACCGGAGCCGCCGGTGCCTCCGTAAAGAGTAAGGCGCCGAGTTGCTGTTGCAAGCGTGCCGCCTGCTGCTTGAGTTCCTCTGTGGATGACGGCGAGGTCACCGGCGCTGCCGGCTTCGTTGCTCCGGAAGCCGGAGCCTGCGGCACTGCGAAGAGCGACTCGATCTCTTTCGAGAAATCCCGGGGTCCTTCGGCAGGCGGTGGGATCAGCGGTTTTGGCGATTTGTGTATGGTCGAAGGAATTGATTCTGGCGAGAGTGGCGACGGAGGCGGCACAGACACCAGCGGAATGTTGCGCGCCGTGTCCACCGAAGCGCTTTGCACCGGAACGGGCGTGGGAAGCTTCGGAGCAGCGGGCGAAGCCGTCGTGGAAATCGGTGCCACGGGAGCGACCGGTGTCGCCAACTGCGGCGGGGCTGTGTGAACCGTCGGCACGGGCGGAGGAGGTGGTGCGACCGCCGGTATCGGTGACGTCGGAATCTGCGCTGCTGGCGTCACCGCTGGTGTAACTGGTTTCACAGATGGCGGCGGAACTGTCGCCGCCGGACGGGGCACGGCCGGCGCAGTCGTGGACGGAGGTGGCACGGCACCCGGCAGCCGCAATCCCCAAAACGCCGGCGCAGGTTCCGTAAACTGCAGCTCCACGTAGCCGCTGGCTGATCCCCCCGTTTTCGACTTCAAGACTTGGCAGACCACTTCCTTCTTCGTCTTCTCATTCGTGAGGAAAACCAATTGACCAGGTGCGAGTGGGGTGGCAATTCGAATCACGGCCCCATGCGGGAAAACGAGAACAGTGAACGTGGTCTCCGAAAATGGTTCGCGCTTGTCAGAGCCTTCCACGGTACGTGCGCCGTTGACCGTCACTGGGATCTCGAGTGGCACTGGTTGCGGCCGAGTGGGTGTTTCGTTGGGAGACTTCGAGGCGGGCGAGGCCGGTGTTGTTGCGGTTGTCGTGGCGGAAGGCGTGTCGGCTTCTTTCAAAATAGGTGCCATAGAGTACCCACTCAGAGAGGGATTGAAGCGGAGAACTCCCCGCACGAGTCGGGGTTTCTCGCTTACCTTTACATGGTGGGGGCGGTGGGAAGGGTCAGCTATAGTACTCAGGTACTACCATGGAAACAAAGCCGATAGATGTGCCGCACTTGATACGCCTTCCTCGGTGAGCTCTCCGGCGTAGCGAAACGATAAATCGTGCCCGCCCGGCCAACTAAGGCTCTGACTACCTCTTTTGCGTATTCAACGGCTGGAATCGCGCATCCACCGCTACTTGATACCCAGTGACGAGCTTGTTGGTTTCATTCGCCATCCCAATCACGGCCTGCAGTTCCTTGAACATTTCCGCCGTCATGCCCTTGGCGAACGCCGATGCCGTATGCGAAGCAATGCAGTAGTGGCAATTGTTCGTAACGCTCACCGCGATATACAGCAGTTCTTTCGTCAGCGGATCGAGTGCTCCGGGCCCCATAATCGCCTTCAGGTCTTCCCAAGTGCGCTTCAGCAGTGCGGGATCATGCGCAATCGCCTTCCAAAAATTGTTGACGTAATCCGTCTTGCGCGTCGCCAGAATATCGTCGTAAACCGCGCGAACCTCGGGACTAGCCTCGTTGTACTCAATCAATCCAAACGTAGACATGCAGCATTCTCCGTCCATCAAATCAATGCCACTACATGTTATCTCGGAACTACGGCTGTCGTCGGGATCTTCAATCATAGGGGCACGATACATCGTGCCCGTTTTTTATTGCCAGTTCTCAAAAAAGCGATTTAAATCGTTATAATAGCGGCGAAACATTCAGGAGATTATCATGAAAGCCCTCTCATTTGCCCGGTTGCGCGTCTGGACCATGGTCGCAACATGGACATTCTTGAGCATCGCATCGGGATCGCAATCTTGGGCGCAAACCCTTCATATCGACATCACTCCATCGCACGCCCTGAAATTCGACCCGGACAAATCCATGGGCACCTCCATGGACATTTTGCCAGCCAAAGATTTCGACAAGGTCTACACCGAGCCAATTATTAAGGAAGGACTGTCCGCAGGATGGGGACCAATTACCTACCGCCAGAACACCGAACTCACCTACTCTGCCTGGCACTGGAATCCCGACGGCAAGTGGAGCAACGAAAAAGAGAAGAGCGGCTACTTCATCGGCAGCGCGATTCCCAAAAACGAACTCCGCCAGTCCTTCGGCTACCACTTGCCGCATCGCGGCACTACTCGTAGCGACGCCGGGCAAAGCGAATTCTCTCGGATGACCGACGGCGATCCCTCCACCTACTGGAAAAGCAATCCGTACCTCACTCAGAAATTCACCGGCGAACCCGATTCCGCTCACCCGCAGTGGGTCGTGATCGAATTCGGAACCCCGCAAGACATCGACGCCATTCGCATTGACTGGGCGAATCCGTACGCCACGAAATACGTTGTTCAGTATTGGACCGGACGGGAAGACGCCCTGAACAAGCAAGCGGCCGGCGCATGGAAAGACTTTCCGCAAGGCGAGGTCGCTGGCGGCAAGGGCGGCAGCCAGGTGCAGCAGCTCTCAGACAAACCCATCACCGCGAAATTTTTGCGCATCTGGATGACCGAAAGTTCCAACACCTGCGACACTCATGGCAGCGACGATATCCGCAATTGCGTGGGCTATGCCATCAGCGAACTCTCCCTCGGAACCTTCAATTCTCTCGGCCAATTCGTCGATATCGTCAAACACACGCCCAGTCAGGCTCAAACTCTTACCCAGGCGTCCTCCGCCGACCCCTGGCACACCGAGAAAGACATCATCTCTTCGCGAATTCAAACTGGATTCGATCTGTTCTTCACCAGCGGCTACACCAATCATCTTCCCGCGATGATTCCCATCGCCTTGATCTACGCCAATCCCGAGGACGCGGCTGCGGAACTTGCCTACATCGAGAAGCGCGGCTATCTCGTCAGCTATGTCGAGATGGGCGAGGAGCCCGACGGCGCTTTCATGATTCCCGAGGACAATGCGGAGTTGTACTTGCAATTCGCCGCGGCGCTCCACAAAGTCGATCCGAAACTTAAGCTCGGCGGGCCAGTGTTCACCGGCGCAAACGAAGACATCAAGACCTGGCCTGATGACAAAGGGAAGGACTCCTGGCTCGGTCGATTCATCGACTACTTCAAAGCCCACGGCCGCATGGACGACTTGTCCTTCGTCTCCTTCGAGCATTACCCGCTCGAACCCTGCGTCGTGAACTGGTCCGACTTGTACCGCGAGCCAGCGCTCGTCGAAGGAATTCTGAAGGTCTGGCGCGAAGATGGCGTGCCGGAAAATGTGCCGCTGATGAATACCGAAAGCAACGTTTCCTGGTCCCTTACCGACCCCATGCAGGACATCTTCGCGGGACTGTGGCTCGCCGACAGCGTCGGCGCGTTCTTGCTCAATGGTGGGCCCGGCGCCGTTTACTACCACTCGCCGATTCAACCCGAGCCGTTGCACTCGGGCTGCGGCGCGTGGAGCACCTACGGCAATTTCGTTGCCGACGAGAAACTCGACATCAAGCACCACACCGCTCAATATTTTGCCAGCCAGATGCTGAATCTCGATTGGGTCAAGCATGGTGCGGGCCAGCACGAACTCTATGGCACCGTCGCCGATCTCACCGATGACTCCAAGCATGAACTCTTCACCGCCTACGCGGTGAAGCGCCCGGACAACGAGTGGTCGCTGCTGGTCGTCAACAAAGACCCGAGCAATGCGCACGAACTCAAGCTCGTTTTCGAACAGAATGGCAAAGACACCGGGGCACAGTTCGTTGGACCGGTAAAAATGGTAACGTTCGGCGCCGACGACTACGTTTGGCGGCCATCCGGTCCCACAAGTCACGCTGATCCCGCCGGCCCCGCAAAGAAAACCACCGTTGACTGGAAGGCCGGCCAGATCGTCAGCCTGCCCAAAGCGTCCATCACCGTGTTGACGGGTAAGGTGAAAGGCAAGTAAGTCCCGCCGCAGAAATGTGTAGCATCGAAGAGACGTATGTACCGGTGTGCTCGTAAATGAAAAACGGGTTTCCGTCCGCGCCGGGCTTGGCCACATCGATGCTGTTGGTGTGCCTGTTCGCCTTCATCCTTTCCGCGCAAGAGCGTCCCGGAATTCGCGGCGTCGTCTCCGATACCACCGGCAATGTCGTTGCCGGGGCCTCGATTGAGTTTCGCTCTGCTGCCGGAGTGGTCCTGGCTCGCACCAGCGAAGATGGAAGATTCTCCGTCGATGGCGCAAACGGCCCTGGCACCCTCCTCATCACCTTCCCGGGCTTCACAACCGTCACTCGCGAGATTCGCCCCCACATGGCGACCGACAACCTGCAGATCGTCCTCGCGCCATCGCCCAATCTGCAGCGCATTGAAGTCAAGGGAACTAGCGAAGCTCGCATTCCTTCCATTCCGTCCAGCGAATTTTCCATTTCGTCGGAGGTCATCGCCCAATCCGGAACTCTGGTCATCGACGATGTCCTGCGCCAGGTGCCCGGCTTTAGCACTTTCCGCCGCTCCAGCAGTTTGTTCGCGAATCCCACCTCTCAAGGAGTCTCCTTGCGTGGTGTCGGCGCAAGCGCGACCAGCCGCTCCATCGTGCTCCTCGACGGCATTCCTCTCAATGATCCCTTCGGCGGTTGGGTCTACTGGGCGCGTGTCCCGCGCGAAGCCATCCAGACTATGGAAGTCTCCAACGGCAGTGCCTCCGACTTGTACGGCGGCGGTGCCCTCGGCGGCGTCGTGAATCTGAAGACCAGAACGCCGGAGCTCGCCTACGGCGACGCGGAGCTTTCCTACGGCAGCATGAACACGCCGGACGTTTCCTTCGCCGCGGGTGTGCCGTTCGGGAAATGGTCATTGAGCGGCGCGGGGCAGGCCTACCAGACCGACGGCCACATCGCCGTGCCCGAGAACCAGCGCGGCTCGGTTGACACCGCTATTGGTTCCGGTGTGCTGGCAGGATTCCTCGAATTGCGGCGCGCGTGGGGTGAGCGGGGAAGCATGTTCGTGCGCGGAAGCGGCTTCGGCGACAGCGGCAAAAATGGCACCCCGCTGCAACGAAATGATACGACCATCCCGGAATTGGACTTAGGCACCGATTGGGGATCGAGCAGCGCCGGAGATTTCTCGGCACGTCTGTATGGATCGCCAGAGCTCTATCACCAGACTTTTTCTGCAATTGCTCCCGATCGAAATTCGGAAACACTGACGAACGTCCAGACCAATCCCTCGCAACAGATCGGCTTCGTCGGTACCTGGGCAAGATTGTTTGCGGAAAAACATCGCGTGAGCGCCGGCTTCGAAGCCATGGACGTGCGCGGCCACAGCGCCGAGACAAATTACGCGGCGTCCGCCAACGTCGATGCCGGCGGCCGTCAGCACAGCTTCGGTTTCTTCGGGCAAGACGCTTGGCTCATCGGGCATGGGTGGCTGTTGACCTTCGGTGCCCGCGTCGACACCTGGAACAACAATACGGGCTATCAGAGCCGCACTGCTTTCGGTAGCAACCTGACGACGACTGCCGAATTTCCTGACCGCAGCGAAACTGCCTTCAGCCCCCGCGTCTCCGTGCTGAAAAGTTTCCGCAGTGGATTGGCCCTCAGCGCTTCCGTTTATCGCAGCTTCCGTGCTCCTACTCTCAACGAGCTCTACCGGAATTTCACTGTAGGGAACACGAGGACACTCGCAAATCCTGCCCTAACTGGAGAGCATCTCACCGGAGGTGAAGCGGGATTGAGTCAGTCGCTCTGGCGAAATCGCCTTACCCTGCGCGGCGATTTCTTCTGGAGCGACATTGCCGATCCAGTCGCCAACGTCACCCTCACCAACAATGGCACGACGATCCTGCGGCAGAAGCAGAATCTCGGCGAATCTCAGGCGCGCGGCTTCGAACTTGCCGGGCAGCTGCAAGTCAACGCGCACATACAGGTCTCCGCCGCCTACCTCTTTGTGAATAGCATCGTTCTTCATTTCGCGGCCAATCCCGCGCTGATTGGCAATTTCCTGCCCCAGGTCCCCCAGAATCAGTTCAGTTTCCAGGCCAACTACGTCGCAAAGAAGTGGACGGCAGGGCTGCAGGGCAGATTCCTCGGCAATCAGTTTGACGACGACTTGAATACTCTGCCGCTAGGTCGCGCGTTTTCTCTGGACGCGCAGGTCTCGCGCGAACTTGGCTGGCATACTTCCTTATTCTTCGCGGCGCAGAACCTCACCAACGACCGTTTCAACACCGCCGCCACCCCGGTCTATACCGTCGGCCCGCCCCTATTTGTTCGCGGCGGCCTGCGCATTGTCTGGAAATAACTGTCGGAATATGTGCGGGCCGAGGCGATGCTCATTCGGGCCAGATATGAAGCAGCCGCCGCAGCAGAAGCAATTGTCCCAAGTGATACGCGTTGTGGTCGATGACAAGTATCGCTTTCGACGCCAGCGATTGATTGTTCGCGTGGCCAATCGGCGCAAGAATGTCGCCCTTTTCCAGTGCCGCGGCCAGTTTCTTCCGGTCGGCGCGAAATGTCGCGACTGATTTCTCCCACGCTTTCTCGTCCGGCGGTTCCGGAGATTTTGGCCAATAGCCGTCAGGGAAACTCGGCGATTTGTGTTTCGGATTCAGCGCGTACTCGATAATGTCCCATTGCGCGATGCGAAGATGTTCGACAAGTTGCCAGGCAGAGTGGGGAAGGTCATTGGGCCGCGCGCCCCGAAGATTAGCAGGGAAGTCCTTCACGGCGGAATCGAAGCCCGCATGCGCATTTTCTTCGAGCAGGTGCGAGACCAGTTCTTTGCGGAAGGCGGAAGAATGATCGCCCGCCGCCTTCTTGGGCCGCGTTTTCTTCGTTGCCATTAGTCACTCCTTGTTGCGAGTCGCACTGCGCCACGGTTGGATGATTTGGAGCTAAGAGTTGGCGCATGGAAGAAGACTGCAACAGCGGCCTGAGTTTCACTCCGCCCGCAGGGCTACCGTGGGCTCAACGCGGGTCGCGCGGTGCGCGGGTATATGGCAGGCCATCAACGCAACACCCGCTAACAGCAGCCCAACCGACGCGAACGTCAGCGTATCTGTTTGACTGACGCCGAACAGCTGCGATTTCAGCAACCGGGTAAACACGAGCGCAAGCGCCGTCCCAAACGCCAGGCCAGCAAAAGTCAAGATGAAACCCTGCCGTAGCACCAGCCGGTAGATCTGCGGCTTCTCCGCTCCCAACGCCATGCGAATCCCAATTTCGCGAGTGCGCTGCCTCGTGGTGTAGGCAACAACGCCATAAATTCCCACTGAGGCGAGCAGCAGGGCCAGCAAACCAAAGGAGCCGGCAAACGTCGCCGCGACGCGGCCGAATATGGTGCCGAGGCGCATCGTGCTCGAGAGCGGGTTCACATTGAAAATCGGTAATTCCGGGTTGAGTTGATGGATTGCTTGCTCGACTGAAGACGCCATCACGCCGGGCTCACCGAACGCACGCAGATGGATCGTGGTGTCCTGCGTAAAACGGTATGCCTGGTAAGCCGGTAGATAAATGACGGGTTCGGCGGCGTAAGTGAGCATCCGGTATTTCGCGTTGCCCGCCACACCGACGATGATGAACTTCTGCCCATCGTCCACAACTTGTCTTCCGATGGGGTCTTCGCCGGGCCAGTAGCGATCGACAAAAGCCTGATTCACGATTGCCACGAGTTGGGAATCGAGTGTGTCGGCTTCTGTGAACTCGCGGCCGGAGAGGATCGCCGTCTTGAGCGTGCGGAAATAATCGGGTCCGACAATGCCGCGACTGATTTCCATGGATTCATGCGGTTGCGGCAGGTAACCCTCGAGCTGCAGATAATCGGTATGAATGCTGAAGCTGAGCGGCGAGAAATCCGCCAGTGTGACCGATTCTACCCCGGGCAAAGCGGAGAGTTTGGCGAGCAGTTGCCGATTAAAGGCCACGCTCGTGCTTCGCGTGTAGCCAGCGGGAGTCAGCTCGTACGACGCGAGAAGCACGTGCCTCGAATCAAAGCCGGGATCGGATTGCTGCGCTTTCTGCAGGCTGCGCGTAAAGAGACCGGCACAAACGAGCAGCAAAAGAGAAAGAGAGATTTGCGCGACCACCAGCACGCCCGCGAGGCGCGTCTTGTGTATGCCGACAGAAACGCTGCCCGCCTCCTCCTTGAGCACCGTCTGCACCGCGACACCGGAAGATCGAAGCGCAGGAAGCGTGCCAAAGACAAGCGCCGCCAGAATCGACACCGCGGTGGTGGCGAAGAGCACACGTTGGTCGATGTGCGCATCATGGGTAAGAGGCAGAGTGGTGGGTGGGAAGAACGCAACCAGGCTGCGCGATGTCCACACCGTCAACACGATCGCCACCATGCCCCCAACCAGGCCGAGAATCACGCTCTCGATCAGAAATTGGCGAATCAACTGGACGCGCGAGGCGCCCATCGCAAGACGTATCGCGATTTCACGCCGCCGCGCCACCGAGCGGACCAGCAATAGATTCGCGACATTCGCGCACGCCAATAACAAAAGAACGGCGGCCAGGCCCAACAGCATCGGGAATATTTTGTAGAGATACCCATTGATGCCAAACGGTGATCGCCACAGAGGATCCAGGCTGATTTGGCTTGGACTATCCCGGTGGTCTTCTGGAAAGCGCTCCACGATCTGCCGCATCAACAAATTAAGTTCGGCCTGCGCTTGCGAGTCCGTAATACCGGGGCGAAGCCGCCCGAGGACGTTGAGCCAAAACGTGCCGCGATCTTCAGGTCGATTCGAGCCCCAAACATCACGGTCCATCGTCAGCGGAATCCAAATGCCGGTGAACAGGCCTGTCTTGCAGCCGTGAAAATCGGGGGGTGCAACGCCGATCACTGTGTAGGGATGCCGGTTGAGCTGAATTGTCTTGCCGAGAATGTGCGGATCAAGTGCAAAGTGATTTCGCCACACCGCGTAACTGATTACCGCAATCGCCGCTCCGTTGCGTTCCTCTTCCGCCAGGAAGGCCCGCCCAAGTATTGGGTTCACCCCGAGTACGTCGAAGTAGTTCGTGGTCGTCAGGGCGCCGTAAATCCGTTCCGGTTTCGCGACGCCCGTCAGCGACATGTAGTCGTCGTGATATCCGGCCAGCCCCGAAAACGTCCGCGTTCTTTCGCGCAGATCCCGCAGGTCCGGGAGAGAGAACGGTGGCGTCGGATGATCGCTTCGCTCTCCCCGCATGACGGTCACGAGTTCACTGGTGCGCTCGGCCCCCGGAATCGGATTCAGCAGCGTCGCGCTCATCCAACTTAGTACTGTCGAGTTCGCGGCAATCCCCAGCGCCAGCGTCAAGACCGCGATGCAGGTAAAGCTGGGTGATTTCGCAAGCATGCGCAGCGCGTAACGAAGATCCTGAAACATGGAGGCGCCTTTAGTGGAGAGTCACACCTGCTATCAACCTAACCATTGTAGCCCCCTTACGACAGTGCCCGCTGTCACACTCGAACGCCGGCGCGCCCTATTGCTGGCAAGCTCAAAGAACAAATGTTGTCATCGTGAGGAACACGATTTGGATTCTATGGTAGCCTCGCCCGGAAATGTATTGCTGTCATCCTGAGGAGCGCCGTTTGCGACGAAGGATCTCAGCCTTTGAGGCTTGCTGCGAGCTCCCCTGGTCCTCCGTCCATCCATCCCCTACTGCTGGAACAGCACCAGGTTCTGCGCTTTCCATTGCATCGCGTCGTGAATTCGCCGACGCCCGGACGGGTGATCGTAGAAAATCCATTCCTCTACCGGTCCTGGCGACATCTTCCGGTATTCGCCCAAATGAATCGCCGCCTGCGCCATCCCATCCGGCTGTCGGCTCGCATTGATCCCGAACATATCCGCCTCGTGCTCATTGGTTCGGATATGCGTGTTTACGATGGGTGTAAGCACGAAAAAGAATACCGTAATAATCAGCATTGCGAGCGGCAGAACCGCCGGGTCCGTAATCTCCCGCACCCTCCAGCCCTCACCATAGCGCCCCAGCGCCCAGACAACTCCCCATCGCAGAATCGCGAAGAAAATAACAAACACAACCGAGAAGAAGAGAATGTCTTTCGGAATATGGTTCAGCACGTAATGCCCCATCTCATGGCCCATTACCGCCTTGATCTCTTCCGGAGACCCGCGGTGCAGCAGATTGTCGTTCAGCGTGATGCGCATCGTCTTGCCGAACCCGCTCACGTTCGCGCTCATCCGCGTGGACTGTCGTGAGGCGTCCACTTCGAACACATCGTGGGCGGGAATCCCGTTCGCCCGGGCCATCGATAAAATCGGCGCAGTCACTTTCGGATCTTCCAAGCGCTTAAAGGTATTGAAGAGCGGAAAAATGAACACCGGCGCGATCATGATCCCGAAAATGAAGAACGCGATCGTAACCCCCGCGCCCCAGAGGTGCCACGTCGTGGGAAGCTTGCGAACGATCCAGAACAGCAGCGCGATCAAAAATCCTACCATTACCAAATTCACTCCGAGGTCCTTCAGTTGGTCTCCGAGCCACGGGCCGAAAGTTTGGTTTGCGAGCCCATACTTGTGTTCCCGGAAATAACCTTCGTAAATGGCCAGAGGTGCTCCCAGCAAGGTGGTCAGAATCAGGAACTGAACCCAGTAAATCCAGTCTTGTAGGAACCGAAAACGCGAAATACGGTTGGCACAATCGCGCATCTTCGCCGACCATCCGAAGCGCAGCGTCGCCCACAGAATCACCACACTCATTAGAAAATCCCACAGGATCAGCCAATAGCCGCCTTCAAAGTAAGCGTCACTTCGTGCCCGCGCCGAAGCGGGAATTTCCGCGAGATACGCCTCCGTCGCGGCATCGGCGGAAAAGTGATCCGAGGCCTGCGCCTCCGGCGGCACGGTCACAACTGACGGCATCTGCGATTGCGAAAGATCGACTTCTTTTTGAGCGCGGGCCTGTGTGGAATAACCCAAAAATACCAGTACAAGCAGCAGTAAGCTTCGTTTCATGGGAACACCTGTTCGTGGAGTGTCGTTTGCAGCTGAGTATACGTGCAGGAGGTGAAAATAGTTGCACGCCGCCGGATCTACCGCTGAGCCTCAGGATTACGGCCGGCCCGACAGCAGGAAATGCTCTACCAGTAGCCGCGCCAACTGCGGCGAGTCATGCCGGATCACCCCGTGTTCTTGCAGAAGATTTCCGGTGATCAGCTTTACCCGCAATTTCGCTACATTTTCGGGATCCAGCCGCACTTGCTCCGCGCCTTCTGCCCGGTAGCGCGCGGCTACGTCCGCGGATACCGGCTTGCGATTCGCGATAACAGAATCGATTAGCTTCTTGCCAACGTGCTCTTGAATTGCACGTATATGTTCGCTTAACGCGTAGTGCGTGGTTTCCCCCGGCTGTGTCATCAAGTTGGCGATGTACACCCTCGGCGCCTTTGATTGCGCAATGGCCCGGGCAACTTCAGGGATCAGAAGATTGGGCAACACGCTGGTGTACAGCGAACCCGGTCCCATCAGAATAAGGTCGGCGTTGTGGATTGCCTCCAGTGCCGCGGGAAGCGGGCGAACCCGCCTCGGCACTAGCTCCAGTTCCCGGATCGCCACCGTGCTTCTCGAAATATTTGTTTCGCCCTGAACCCGTTTGCCATTCGTCAGCGTGGCAACCAGGTGTACGTTCGAAGTCGTCGAGGGGAAAATACGTCCGCGAATCGCCAGAACTTTCGCCGACACCCTGACCGCTTCTGCAAAATCCCCCGTTACGTGCGTCAGTGCAGCGAGAAACAGATTCCCGAAGTTATGCCCGCGCAAACCTCGCCCCGCCTGGAACCTGTATTGAAACAGGCGACTGAGCAGCGCCTCATCCTTGGACAGCGCCACCATGCAGTTGCGAATGTCCCCGGGCGGCAGCACTCGATTTTCGCGCCGCAGTCGCCCGGAGCTTCCGCCGTCATCCGTCACCGTGACAATTGCCGCCAGATCGGTGATCGGGCGTGCTAAGGTTGGCTCTTTATCGCTCCGCCGGATCACGTGATTCTTCAGGCCTCGCAGCAGCGCAGAAAGACCCGTGCCGCCCCCGAGTGCGACAACACTAAAGGGGCGAGGGGCGCGTTGGGATGGGCGCGTTTTTTTCACGTGAGGACTATCTGCATGGATTATAAATGCGGGACACGCATCGCGAGAATCGGCTCACGTCGGTTATGCGACCAAAGTTTCTCCCGTCATTCCGAGCCAAGCGAGGAACTCTGCGCCATCGCGCAGCTTTCCGCGCGATGAATCTCTCTTCTCCGGCCACTGGCCGTTTAACCCGAATATCCTTCCTTCTCGGGATAAAGCAGTTCTGTAAAGCGGGGATCTTCCTGCAAAAAATTGAAGTCCTCGTCATTGCGCGCGTGGTAACGGTTGGCGGCACGCAGGTCGATCGCAATTTTCAGATTGGCAAGCGCGGAATCGGCTTCTCCCGTTAAGCAATCCAATGCCGCAAGCGCATAGTGGATGTGGTCGGCCTTCGGCGCCAACTTTCGCGCCTTTTCCAGGCTCTCCCGCGCCTCATCCCACCGGCCGAGGTTCATCATCGCCACGCCCCGCTGGTAATGATCTTCCGGCGATTTCGGATTCTGCTCCGACGACGGCTTCATTCGCTGTTCAGTGATCCGAAGATGCGTTCGCGCTCGGTCAGCGAGTTCGCGGCTCGGCCCGGCGATCACCTTCTCCAACTCCTGTTTGGCTCGCTGAAATTTCTGCTGGTGAAAACAGGCCATCGCCTCTTCGTACGTTTTCATCTGGGCCTTCACGAGAGGGTCGACGAGTTCGACCCCCCCGCGCTGTGGTGGCGCAGGAGGTATGTTGCTCTTTTTGCTGCCTTTAGCTTTGGAATGGGCCGTCGACTTGGCTCGCGACGAATGCGATTTCTGGGGTTTGGCCATATCGGGCGAATGCTAACAAAGGCGCGACCTTCCGTCAACGGATTGGCGCACCCTGTGGAAAGTGCTGAGTTGGATAGCCTTTACCGAGTCGCCGCATGTGTAAAAATAGTTTAGCGAGGAATCGCCCTCCTCCCTGAAACTAGCATTGGTACTCGAATCAAGATGACCCGCCCGGGATGGTGGCCTGCCCGGGAGGCGTGTGTTATAAGTTCAAGTTCGAACCCAGGTTAAAGACTCGTGCCTTTCATCAATTTTCCTGCGCGCGAAATTAATTGCAAGCTCGTCTACTACGGTCCCGGTCTCGGCGGAAAGACCGCGAACCTCCAGTGGATCTATGACCATACCGGGCAAAATCAAAAGGGCAAGATGGTTTCCCTCGCCACCGAAACCGACCGTACCCTCTTCTTCGATTTTCTGCCCTTGGACCTCGGCACCGTCCGCGGCTTCAAGACCCGCTTCCATCTCTATACCGTCCCCGGCCAGGTGTTCTACGAAGCGAGCCGTAAACTCATCCTCAAGGGCGCCGATGGTGTGGTCTTCGTCGCGGATTCTCAGGAAGAACGTCTCGACGCCAACTTCGAAACGCTGGAGAACCTGCAAGAACACCTGAAGGAACACAACCTCAATTTCGCAACGATCCCTTATGTCTTGCAGTTGAACAAACGCGATCTCCCCAACGCCATGCCCGTCGCTGAGTTAACAAAGCAACTCCAAAAAAAGGGTGAGCCTATCATTGAAGGCGTCGCCATCCAGGGCCAGGGCGTCTTCGAAACCCTCAAAGAATTAGCCAAGATGGTCCTCGCCGAATTGAAAAAGGGCGGCTGACTCGTCTCTTTCTTCAACTGGAAGTTAATCTCAAAGGAACGAGAGCGGGAACGGGCTTACCCTGTAGATCAACGCCGGCCCTGCAATCGGGAGGCGACAGATTAGAAAGCACACCGTTGAACGAAATGTGTGCATCGTTCCCATGCCTGCTTATTTAGTTCGAACTTAGAATCCAGCCGTAGCAGCTACTTCGTTATCAAAGGTCGGAATCGCTTCGACCAGCCGCGTCACCGTGAGCGCATCTCTTACGCGTCCTTGTCCGCAAATCAGGTGCAGCCCGCCGCCCTTGCGCGCAAGCGAAATCGACAGCTTCACCAGCGCCGAAATTCCCGAGCTGTCAATTTGCGGAATATCGTTCAGATTCACTACCATCTTCCGTGCGCCTTGCTGCACCAGGTTCTGCACAAAGTCCGACAAATGCTCGGCGGGCTCTCCAATCGTGAGCCGCCCGTTCACCGTCAGGTAATAAATGCCCCCGGCCTCGCGCGCAGAAACTTCCAATGGTGGGTGAAGCGTCATCAAACATTCCCCTCTGAACAAGCTGAACGGCTACTGCCGTTAGATGCAATGGCACCGGAAGCAGTGCCGTCATTATACGATGAAGAATATGAAGAAGAAACGAGCCGAGGGGGAGGCCCCCCATCGCTGGGACGTCACTCCCCAGCAAGCCCGCCAAATCCAGGAGTCGCTTCGGCAAAAATGGGAGGGCCAGGACCGCTTCGGCGAGATTCGCACCGTCGCCGGGCTCGATGCGTCTTTCGTCCTCGCGGAATCGCAAGCCCTGAACAGGAGAACAAGCCGCCGGGATCCGCTACGAATGGCGAACCGCGCCATTGCGTGTGCGGTGATGTTTCACTTCCCTGAACTCGTTGAAATCGAACGTGCATACGCGGTCGTGCCGCTCAAATTCCCCTACATCCCAGGGTTACTAAGCTTCCGCGAGATACCGGCTCTTCTGGCCGCGCTCGCCAAATTGCACCAGATGCCGGACCTGTTATTTTGCGACGCTCAGGGCTATGCGCATCCACGCCGGCTCGGCCTCGCCGCGCACCTGGGCGTCTGGCTGAATCGGCCAACAATAGGTTGTGCCAAGAGCATTTTGGTCGGCGAACACGGCGAATTGGGCAGAAAAAAGGGCAATTGGACAGCATTGATCGACGCGACAAATGGGGAAAGGATAGGGGCCGCTGTACGCACCCGAGACGGAGTTAAGCCTGTCTACGTCTCGCAGGGCAACCGCATCAGCTTAGAAGCCGCCATTCGGCTCACCCTCGCCGTCAGTGACGGCTTTCGAATACCGTGCCCAACCCGTGAAGCCGATCACTTTGCAAGCCTGATTAAAAGAAAGCTCTTAGCCAATGAGCTATGAGGAAAACCGATGCGCGCCAGAAAAAATTCGCGGTGGGAGCCGCGCCTGCCCGCTGCGTATAATCCCGTTACACAGGTGTAAGCCCCCGTTAGAGTGAAGCGCGAACGACGCGGCGATAGTGGAGTGTTGCCGCATTCGCACCGGAGAAATCGATGAAGCGATTGGGCACGTGGTGTTGTTGCATCGTGTTGACGATGCTCTTTGGGTTACCGTTGCTGGGCCAGACTCCCGTTTCCCCCTCCAATTCCCCCGCAAGTGCAAGTTCTCCGGAGATCCCCCAAGCTGTCACCGATAAATTGAATGCCCTGGAAGCCAAGGTCGCTGCGGCGCAATCTTCCGCGGACAATGCCTGGATGCTGGTCAGCGCCGCCCTCGTGCTTCTGATGACCGGGCCGGGGTTGGCGCTTTTCTACGGTGGTTTGGTGCGACAGAAAAATGTCCTGGCCATCATGATGCAAAGCTTCGCCTTGATGGCGCTGATCACCGTTTTGTGGGCGCTCGTCGGCTACAGCCTGTGTTTCGGTGGCAGCGGTCCCGTGATTGGCGATTTCAAAATGGCCTTGCTCCGCGGTGTCGGCGCAATCCCGAATGCAGATTATGCCCCGACCATTCCCCAGGGCACTTTCATGATCTACCAACTTATGTTCGCCATCATCACACCCGCCCTCATCACCGGCGCGACCGCCGAGCGCATGAAGTTCTCCGGCACCGTGCTTTTCATGACCTTGTGGTTCCTGATCGTCTACGCACCGATGGCCCACATGGTGTGGGGCAAGGGCGGCTTGCTCAATGCAGCGCTTGGAGGCAAATTCCCAACCCTTGATTTTGCTGGTGGCACGGTGGTCCACATCACCTCGGGAGTATCCGCGCTCGTTTGCGCGCTCTACCTTGGCAAGCGCGTCGGCTATCCCAAGCAGGCGATGCCCCCGCACAGCATGGTTTTGAGCTTCATAGGTGCGTGTTTACTCTGGGTCGGTTGGTTCGGTTTCAACGCCGGCAGCGCCTTGGCCTCGAGTCCCTTGGCCACCAGCGCTTTCATCGCGACGCATTTCGGCGCAGCAGCAGCGGCGCTGAGTTGGAGCTTGGCGGAATGGGTCAAGAACGGCCGAGCCAGTGCGCTCGGAGCGATCTCCGGAGCGGTAGCTGGGCTTGTTGCCATCACGCCCGCCGCGGGTTTTGTGGGGCCCCGTGCTGCTCTGGCCATTGGTTTCGTCGCCGGCATCTTCTGCTACTGGATGGTCACCAAATTCAAATCGATCTTCGGCTACGACGACTCGCTAGATGCCTTCGGTGTTCATGGCGCCGGTGGAACCATCGGAGCGCTCCTGACCGGCGTGTTCGCTCGATTCACGATCAACCCGATCTTTGGCGATGGCAAGCCCGTCGGTGGACTAGACGGGCACTGGGGCCAGGTGGGTAATCAACTGGTTGGAATTCTCTGCGCTTGGGGATTCGCCCTCGTCGGCACAATTGTCATTCTAAAGATCGTTGATGTTACAACGGGTATCCGTGTCAGCGAGGAACACGAGGTGGAAGGATTGGACATCACCCAGCACGGCGAGGAAGGCTACAACCTGGAGTCGTAACTACAATTCGGACGGAACTGTAAAGCGAGGCGGGAGCAGAGATTCGTATGATGAAAATTGAAGCGATCATTCAGCCGTCGAGATTCGAATCCGTGAAGGACGCGCTGCTGGAGATTGGCATCGAGGGCATGACGGTGATCGAAGTCCGCGGGCACGGGCGCCAGAAAGGCCACACCGAGGTGTACCGCGGCAGAGAATACACCGTAGATCTCCTGCCTAAAATCAAGATCGAATTGGTCTTAGCGGATCAGCTGGTGAATCGCGCCGTGGAAGCAATCTTGAAAAGCGCGAAGACTGGTAAAATAGGAGACGGAAAAATCTTTTTGACGCGAGTCGAAGAGGCGATCCGGATCCGGAATGAGGAACGGGGCGAAAGCGCTCTCTAGTAAGATATGTCCTCACCCCGGCCAGGTCTGGTTCCTGCATTTCGTCCGAAGAGCAAAATGGAAGAATCAGTGACGCCGCTATCGGTGTTGGGTCCTCAATGCGATGCCCAACGCGAACGGATCAAGAAGTTATTCGAAAGCGGGGCGAGCGCCCAGGAGACGCTCCGGCAGTTGTGTGAACTCGCGGACGGTACCATCCGCAAAGTCTTCGGCGAACTTCAGCAGGTTCGAAGCGAAGCTTCCCAGGGATTGTGCCTCTTGGCCCTCGGCGGTTATGGCCGCGAAGTCCTCTTCCCCTACTCGGATCTCGACCTCCTCTTTCTCTTTGCCAACGAAAAAATTGAAGAAGAATCCCGGCCGCTGATCGCCGAGTTTTCCCGCATGCTCTGGGATTTGGGTTTCCGCGTGAGTTCCGCAGGCCGCACCATCGACGAGTGCAAGAAGATCGAACAGGACAATGCCGAATTTCATCTCGCGATGCTCGACCGCCGTTTCCTGGATGGCGACAAAGCCCTCTTCGAAAAACTGGATTCCAAGGTCCTTTCCGTCGCCGAAAAACAGGCCCGTCCCTTTTTGCTCGTGGAACTTCAGCGTTTGACCCGCGATCGCCTCGGCCGCTACGGAAACACCATCTTCCATCTCGAACCCAATGTGAAAGACGCCCCGGGCGGTCTCCGCGATTTCCATTCCACCTTATGGATGCGGCAATTGGCGGGCGACCGCCGCGATCCCCGTTTCAGCCCCGTGAACGAAGACGAATTGACCCGCAATGCCGTCGAATTCCTTAGTGCCATCCGCTGCTTCCTCCATTACAGCAACGGCCGGAACGACAACACGCTCACCTACGAATTGCAGGCTCAGGCGGCAGAGCGCTCTCTCGGTATCGACGACAACCTGCGCCGGAATGCCGCGGAATGGATGCGTTTGTATTTCCGCCATGCGCGCACCCTCAACCGCCAGCTGCTTCGCTACACCGAACAGAGAACGCAAGCGGCGGTCTCTTTGCGCCAACGCCTGCTCGCCGCCACCATCGGCGCCCGCTCCGAGGCCCCAAACAATCGCCCCTTTAGCGTTCGAGACGGCCTCCTTGAAATCGCTAATGAGCAGGCTTACGCGGACCGCAATACCACCTACGCCTTGTTGACGGAAGCTGCCAAAACCGGTGTCCCCTTGAGCCGAGACACCGAGCGCAGTATTGCCTACATCATGGCGCATCCAGAATTGCCGCAACGGAATTCCCGGATTGGATGGCTGGTTCTTTCCGAGATTCTGAGCGCCGATTATCCCGGCGTCGCGCTCCGGCCAATGCACCGCCTCGGCTTGCTCGTCGAAGCTCTCCCGGAGTTCCGCTCCATCGACTCCCTGGTCGTGCGCGATTTCTATCACCGTTACACTGTCGATGAGCATTCTCTCCGCACCATCGAACATCTACAGGATCTCGGCGACTGTTCTGATTCTCTCGGCAAACATTTTTCTCCGATTTGGAAAACGGTGGAGCGGCGCGACCTGCTCATCCTGTCTCTCCTCCTCCACGACGTCGGCAAGGGCATGCCCGTCGAAAACCACGTAACTGGAAGCTTGCAGGCCCTCGAAATTGCCTCCGACCGCTTGAAGCTCACGCCGGAAGAGAAAGCCGAAGTTTACTTCCTGATCGAGCATCATCTCGATATGTCCGCTACGGTCCAGCGCCGCGACATTTTTGATCCCGCCACGGTTTCCGGTTTCGCGGCCTCCGTAACCACCCACGAACGCCTGCAACGGCTCTGTCTTATGACCTACGCCGATATTCACGCGGTCAATCCCGAAGCGCTCACTCCGTGGAAGGCTGAAATGCTCTGGCAGCTGTTCGTCGCCACGTCAAACCATTTCAGCCGTACCGCCGACCGCGACCGTGTCCATGCTTCCGATGAAGCCGCTCTACTCGAGCAAGTCCGTCTGTCGGGTGGCGACTCCTCAAAATCCGACCTCGAGCGGTTCCTCGATGGATTCCCCCGGCGCTATATGGCGGCGCACTCGCCCGCGGAGATCGCTTCACACTTCGCCCTTTACCGGAAACTCGGGTCCGAGCCGGTCCAGACCGATGTCAAAAAGACTCATCACGCGTTTACTCTGACGCTGCTTTCGGCCGACCGCCCGGCTTTGTTCGCCACCATCGCGGGAGCCCTTGCCGCTTGGGGCATGAACATCGTTAAGGCGGATGCGTTCGCGAATACCGCCGGCGTTGTGCTGGACACCTTCCACTTCGTCGATATGCACAAGACGCTGGAGCTCAATCCCGGTGAAATCGCACGCTTCCAGCAGAGCGTCAGCGATGTTGTTAACGGAAAGCAGCCTTTGGAACCCATGTTAAAAGGAAGGCTCGCCGCTGTGGCCCGGCCCCCCAAGGTTGCGGTGGCAACCTCCATCAACTTCGACGACGGTTCTTCCGATCACAGCACGCTCGTGGAAGTCGTTACCCAAGACCGCCCCGGATTGTTGTACGGAATCGGTTCGGCGCTGGCTCGCCTGGGCTGCAATATCGATGTCGCCTTGATTGACACGGAGGGCCAAAAGGCTATCGACGTCTTCTATCTCACCTCTCAAGGCAAGAAACTCTTGCCCCAGAAGCAGGAATTGCTGAAGGAAGTGCTGCAAGGCACCCTTAGTTAGGTCGCGAAACTCCGCCATTCCTCCTTCGCAGCGCCTATTCTGTCCGGTACAAAACTTCCCGTAAAGATTTCCCAGAAATTCAGGTAAATACCCGAAGGATTCCTTGCATCGAGCTGTTCCGAGGGACAGGTGTATTCACAGTACGTTCTGTAAAGCGAACTGCAACGTTCCTTGTATTGCGACCGGCGCGAATCGTAGCGAAGATGAACGTGGCTGCTGGCTTTGTCCCACAGGGAGCGAGCAGGGGGTGACCGGAACATGGCGTCTACTGAAGTGGAAGAACTCAGATTTATGCAGTCCGCTAACGGGCACCAGCCTGCCGCAGCGCCCACAACTAACAAACGGACACCGGTCGCCAAAAAACGCGCCGCTTCCGCCGAAGTGAGTATCGAAGAGTCGCTGTCCTCGGCTGTGCTCGCGTCCGATACGGAATTGGCCCGGATTCTTCGTGAAGTAGATGAGATCTCCAAGAGCTTGCGCGGAGAATTTCCCGACGTCCAGGCCTTGCGGGTCGCCCAGCATCCCGCCGTGTGGGGAGCCGTGAAGCAAACCTTGTTGGAACGTGAGTTGCGACTGCTGGCTTTGACCGATGATCTGACTTGCTTGTACAACCGGCGTGGTTTTTTCGCCGTAGCCACGCAGCTCTTGAAAGTCGCTCAGCGAAAGTCGCAGAACTGTCTTCTGTTTTACTGCGATGTGGACAACCTCAAAAAGATCAATGATTCGTTTGGACATCACGAAGGCGATTTGGCGCTGATTCGCGTGGCCGACGCCCTGGAACATAGTTTTCGCGAATCGGACGCTATCGCCCGCATTGGCGGCGACGAATTTGTGGTCATTGGTCTCGAAGCCTCGAGCCGTATCGAAACTACTCTATTGCGCAGGCTGGACCGGAACATCCGCAAAGCCTCGGCAGGGGAAACCCGCTACCAGCTCTCCGTCAGTGTGGGCGTAGCCCGGTTCGATCCCAAGCGTGCCGTATCTCTCGGCGAACTCATGTCTCAGGCCGACTTAGCCATGTACGAGCAGAAACGCAAACAAGTAAATCTCGTCGAGCCTCCTCTACAAATTGAAGAAGAAGTAGTCATCGCCCCATCCGACAAATAAGCCACACCCCAGAAATTACCGAAGACGGATCCCTCGGCACACGACAGCTTTGTCACAATAACAACGTTAGGTTTCTTTCGCAGGAAGTGCTTCTACAGTAGAGCCGCTTCTTAGCGCTCTGTCTCGGCGGGAACGCACCACACAGGCATCTCAGACGCAAGAGGAATATTCTGAGATTCGCGGCGTGCCGAAGTGGCCCCACGGCTCTTCGGCCTCTTGCTCATGCATTTGCTGAGCATCTTCCGAACGCGCAGCCGCGCCTTATGCAGCTGCGACTTCGATGTTCCCGTTGCGCAGCCCATCATCTCCGCCACTTCGCTGTGCTCGTAGCCGTGGAGATCATGTAGCAAGAGCGTGGCCCGAAATCCGCGGGATAGCCGCTTGACCGCATTGTTCAGCAGCATCCGGTCGGCCATACTCTCCAGCCGCGCATCCGATACTCCAAATTCTGCCGGTACGCGTCCCGTCTCCGCTTCCGGATCGGTGATTTCGTCCAAGGATGTTTCCTTCAGTCGGCGCTTGCGAAAACCCATTAGCACCGTGTTGCGCGTTACCCGGTGCAGCCATGTCGAAAACGCTGACTGTCCCCGGAACTCTCGAATCCCGCGTAAGACTGCCACGAACGTGTCTTGCGTCAAGTCCTCCGCATATGCGTGGTTCTTGACCATCCGCAGGCAAAGCGCGTACACGCGTTGATTGTGGCGCTTATACAAGAATTCGAATGCCTCTGAATCGCCGTGCCGCGCCCGGCGCAGTGCTTCACTTTCCGTCAATTTCTCGAATTCGACAGACATCGGGATCACACCTTTGGCTTTCTACAGACACACGTACACCGGAATAACGCGGACTGGTCGTGGGGCGGGTTGGGTCAGGCGGCCGCAACAGACGGGCGCGAGCGCCTCAAAAATGATGACGACAAATACCAAGCATGCGGGATGCCAGGTGGTCATTGCGTTTGTAAAACCGCTCGAAACTCGCGCTTTAGGGAACTCTCTGCGCCGTGCCCCCCATCTACCTCAACGTACTAGGTCGTGTAAATTCTTCAGCAACTCCGCAGAATCCATCAGCACGTGTGCGTAACCCATCCTTCGATGTTAGAGAGACGCCGGACCATTTTCGCTGGACGGCACCCCGCTCTTCCGCCGCGTTTTTACCTATAATCTTGCTAGCTCCCATGCCCTTCGCTTCCGGTTTGCGCCTCGGACCTTATGAGATCGTTGCCCTTCTTGGGGCAGGCGGCATGGGCGAGGTGTACCGCGCCCGCGATCTTCGTCTTGGCCGTGAAGTTGCCGTCAAAGTTCTTCCCGCCACCTTCGCGTCGGATTCGAACGCTCTCGCCAGGTTTCAGCGCGAAGCCCGCGCCATTTCCTCTCTCTCCCATCCTCACATCTGCTCTCTTTTTGATATCGGTTGCGAAAACGATACGCATTTTCTTGTCATGGAATTCCTCGAGGGCCAGACTCTTCGCGAAGTCATCGGCGCTCGTCCTCTCCCGTTTTCCTCGATTCTTGAATTGGGACTTCAGATCGTGTCCGCGCTCCAGGCGGCTCATGCTCGCGGTATCATCCATCGCGACATCAAGCCCGCCAACATCTTCATAACGCGATCTGGCTCAGTGAAGTTGCTCGACTTCGGGTTGGCTAAATTCGAGCAGCCTTCCAGCTTGGCTTCCGGCAACGATCTCACTCTCACCGACACCCAACTCACCATGCATGGCGTTCCTGTTGGTACGGTGGCCTATATGTCGCCGGAACAAGCTCAGGGCCTTCCCGCGACTTTCCACAGCGATTTGTTTTCGTTCGGCGCGGTACTTTACGAGATGTCCACTGCCTGCCGCGCATTTCCCGGAAATTCCACCGCCGAGATTTTCGCAGCGATCCTCCATTCGGCTCCGATTCCCGCTTGCCGTCTCAATCCGGCTTTGCCTCGCGAATTTGACCGCGTTCTGTCTCGCCTCCTGGAGAAGGCGCCGGAAGCTCGCTATTCCTCGGTTCGCGAAATCACCGCCGCTCTCCAGGTTTTCTCCGGTTCGTACTCCGCCTCTCGAAACGTCTCAATCTCTCCGTCTTCGCCACCTCCTGCACCTCAGCAGCTGCACTCCCTCGCTGTTCTTCCTCTTGCCGATCTCTCATTGCAACCGGGACAGGACTATTTCGTCGATGGCTTCACCGAAGCGCTGATTACTGCGGTCGCTCGCCTGGGTGGCTTGCGTGTTATCTCCCGCACTTCCTCCATGTGCTATCGCAACACGGACAAGAGCCTCCCGGTCATTGCCCAGGAACTCAATGTCGATGCCCTTCTCGAAGGCTCCGTCTTGCGCTCCGGTGACCGCATTCGCCTCACCTGTCGTCTGGTTGATCCACGAAACGATGATCTCCTCTGGAGTGACACCTTCGATCGCGATCTCCGCGACGTCATCGCTCTCCACGATGACATCACCCATTCCATCGCTAGCAGCATTCGCGCACGCATCCAGGACCGCTCCCCCTCCGGACTCACTCCCCCACGCCATGTCCATCCCGAGGCTTACGACTCGTATTTACGTGGCCGCTTTTTCTGGAACAAACGCAATGAATCCAGCCTCAAAAAAGCGCTGGAGTGCTTTCAACACGCACTCGATCTCGACCCGCTCTACGCTCCCGCCTATACCGGTGTCGCGGATTCTTATTTCTATCTGGGCTATTCCTTTGGCCGTATGGATCCGAACGACGCCATGCCGAAGGCGAGAGCTGCTGCTCTTCGCGCCCTGGATCTCGATTCGCATCTGGCTGAGGCCCACTGCTCGCTTGCACTTGTTCAGTCCGTGTACGAATGGGATTGGGCCAGCGCCGAGGCGAGTTACTCTCGTTCACTGGCGCTGAACCCGGGCTTCGGTACGGCGCACCATTTTTACTCGGTTCAATTGTCATCCCTCGGCCGCCACGAGGACTCGCTCCGGCATATTCACCTGGCGCTCCAGAGTGATCCCCTGTCTATCCCTATCAACAATTTCGTCGGCATGATGCATTTCGCCGCTCGTCAGTATGAGCTGGCTGTCACCGCTACCCACAAGACTCTCGAAATGGATGCCAACTTTGGCCTTGCACATTCTGTCCTTGGCGCCTCCCTCGAAGCTCAAGGGCGCGCCGACGAAGCTGCAGCCGAGTACGTCACCTCTCTGGTTGTCGGTCGCCACGATCCCGCCGAATGCGAATCCATCCGTCGCGCCTACGAGCAAGGCGGCCTAAGGGGTCTCCATGAAGTAGACTTGCGCCACTCTCTTCGTCGCTGGAATGGCTGGCATGGGCTTGCATTCGACATCGCCGCACAGCATGCCATCCTCGACCATCGTTCCGATTCCCTTGATTGGCTGGAACGCTGTCTCGCGGCACGCAGTGGCCTTTTGCTCTGGCTCAATTCCGGGACGACCTTTTCTCGGGCGGCGCAGTATTTCGATAACCTTCGTGGCGAGCCACGTTTCTTGCGTCTTCTTCAGGAACTCCGTTTTCCCGCTCAAAATACTTAAAGTGATAGAATTCCTCGCGTAAAAAAACTGGAGGTATTGATGTGCAACCGTACCCTCGTCGCCCGTGTGTCCACTCTAATCGCTGCTTTTCTGTTCGTGATGGTCTCTGGGCTCTCCGTTGCTCGTGCGCAGAATCAGGACTTCTCCAAGGTCGAAATTAAGGTTACTAAAGTCTCCGGCAACATCTATATGCTGCAGGGCGCCGGAGGCAACATTGCCGCTTCCGTCGGCGACGATGGCATCGTCATTGTGGACGACCAATTCGCTCCTCTCGCGGACAAGATTCAGGCCGCCTTAAAGACTCTCGGCGTCACCGACAAGCCCGTACGCTTCGTTATCAATACCCACTACCACGGGGATCACACCGGCGGAAACGCGCCATTTGCCAATTCCGGCTCGACCGTTATCGCTCAGGACAATGTCCGCAAGCGCCTGCAAACCGGCGGCGTCGCCGGCAACGGCGGCTCCGTGAAAATGGAGCTCAAGCCCGCCGACAAAGCCGCTCTTCCCATCATCACCTTTGAGCACGACGTCACCGTGCACCTCAACGGCGAAGACATCCGCGCGCTTCATTTTCCCGCCGGCCACACCGATGGCGACGCGGTCATCTTCTTCCCTAAGAACAATGTCGTTCACATGGGTGACGACTTCGTGCGCTACGGCTTTCCGTTTATCGACGTGGCCAGCGGCGGCAGCGTTCAAGGCATGGCCGCCGCCATGGAAAAAGTCTCCAGTGAGTTACCTAAGGATGTGAAGGTGATCCCTGGCCATGGCGACCTCTCCAACCTCGACGATGTGCGCGCGTTCGTTCAGATGTTGAAGGAAACCACGGCCGCCGTTCAGAAAGCCATGAACGAACACAAGACCGTCGACCAGATGAAGCAGGAGAAGATTCTCGACCCGTGGAAGAAATGGTCCGGTGAATTCGTAGACGCCGACAAATTTATCGAAACCGTCTATAACTCGCTAACCAATCACCCCGGCGACTTCGTCAAGCACAACTAGAGGTCTTACCCAGCGAGCAAAGATTGTCATTCTGAGCGCAGCCGACGAGCCTGCGGCGAAGAATCTCAACCGACCCGTGATGGTAGGTTGGGCTGGCTTATGCTTTAATCACCACAAAAATCCGTCATCCTGAGCGAAGCGAAGGATCCCTCTTCTCGCCACCGCCCCGGAAAAGCAAATCCCTCAGCACAACGGGCTCTTGAACACACTCCCCCGGTGTTCCTGAATGCTCAAACTCACCGCCACCAGCGGAAATCGCCCGTGCGAATTCTTCAGCACATACACCTGTTCGGGCAGACGGATCTTCTTCCCGAGAATCTTCTCCACCCCCGCAACTTCTTCTGCCGTCGCTTCCGCCACTTCAATCTCGCCCACGTGCCGTGGCACCGCCACGTATTGCACCCCGGTACAAATAATGTCCACGGTCCCGCGATGGCCCACGCCTTCCGGACTCCGCAGCAGCAGCGCACCGTGGCTTACGTGGTATTCCCACAACTGGAATTGTCTCCCCTTGATTAGAGAGGTCACAGGCACCTCGCTAGAAAAGCCGCGGCTGCCTCTTTGGCAACTCCCGGCCGAAATATTCGTATGCTCGTTGTGTAGCCACCCGCCCGCGGGGAGTGCGGTCGAGCATTCCGATTTGCATCAGGTACGGCTCGTACATCTCTTCAATCGCGTCTTCTTCTTCGCTTAATGCCGCCGCCAGAGTCCCTAAACCTACCGGGCCCCCGGCATATTTGTCCAGCAAAGCGATCATTAAATTCCGGTCCACTTCATCGAGCCCATGCTTGTCCACTCCCAGCATGTGCAGGGCTTCCTGCGCCACCTCGCGCGTAATCCTTCCACCCGCGCGCACCTCGGCAAAATCCCGCGCCCGCCGCAGCAAACGGTTGGCGATCCGCGGCGTTCCCCGGCAGCGGCCGGCAATCTCCTGCGCCCCGGCGTCATCCATCTGAATATTCAGAATCTTTGCCGACCGGTGCAGAATGATCAGCAGATCTTCCGGCTCGTAAAAATCCAGCCGGTGTACGATTCCGAATCGTGAGCGCAAGGGTGCAGTAATCAGCCCTGCGCGCGTCGTCGCTCCCACCAGCGTGAAGTGGTTCAAATGAAATGGATGAATCCTCGCGCCCGGCCCTTGCCCGATCACCAGGTCCACCCGAAAATCTTCCATCGCCGGATACAGCACCTCTTCCACCGCGGGCTGCAGCCGGTGAATTTCATCGAGGAAAAAGACTTCTCGCGCTTCCAGCGAGGTCAGTATCGCCGTCAAATCGCCTTTGCGCTCCAGCAGCGGCCCTGCGCTCGTCTTGATCGGCACATTCAATTCATTCGCGATGATCTGTGCCAGCGTCGTTTTTCCCAGTCCAGGCGGCCCATACAACAGCACATGATCCAATGCCTCTTCGCGATTCCGCGCCGCCTCCAGCGCGATAGAAATGTTCTCCTTCACCCTCTTCTGCCCGATATACTCCGTCAGCGTCTTCGGCCGCACGCTGGCGTCGAGTCGCGCATCTTCCTCCCACGCCGCGCCCGACACAATCCGCCCCCGCGGCTCCCCATCCTCCCCGCCGCGCCTCGCAAATGCCTTCTTCTGACTGAACTCAGCCATTTCGCTCCAAGAATATCAGCTGTGCTTGAGGGTGCCCCATCCTTTCTGCGGTGTTTGCAGAAAGGATGGGTCTTCTCTTCGGTTTTGCTTTGCTCTTCTACCGCTTCTGCGGAGCGCTCACCGCGCTCAACGACGCCCGCAATAATTTCTCAAAACTTCCCGTACCCGCCTGCCCCTTCGCTTCCTTCACCGCCGCCTCGGCGGTGCGTTCGTCGTATCCCAAATTGATCAACGCCGACCGCACATCCGCTTCCACCCCCGCCGGTGAAGCCGCCGCTGGCTTCTCCGCCTCCGCCGCCACGGCCTCCAACTTATCCTTCAACTCCACAACCATGCGCTCCGCGGTCTTTCGTCCCACTCCCGGAATTTTTGTCAGCCGCGCCAAATCGCCCGTCCGTATCGCCGGCACCAACTCCTCCACATTCATTCCCGACAAAATTTTGAGTGCCAGCGAAGGCCCAACCCCCGACGCCCCCAGCAGCAACTCAAACAAATGCTTCTCCCGCGCCGACAAAAATCCGTACAGCGCCAGCGCATCCTCCCGCACATGGGTGTGGATCAGCAGCGTTACTTCGCCGTGTAACTCGCCCAACGCCGCAAACGTCGACAGCGGCACGGCCACCAGATATCCCACGCCGCCCACATCCAGGATCACTTGATTTGGTCTTTTCTCCAGCAACCGCCCGCGCAGCAGTCCGATCATCGCCTCAAAGTATTGCCGCTCCATTCCGCACTGTCAACGGAACCAGCGTCGACATCCCTCGCAGCGGCGCCAGCCGGGTCCGCTCCAGCTCGTCGCGGTAAAACAAGTTGTACGTGTCAAACGGAATCAGCCGCCCGTCCGGGTGCACGATGTGAATGCATGTTTTCTTCACTGACCGCACGTCGAACGCATACGCATCAATGAAATGCACAATCAACACGCGAAAGATGTTTTTGTAGTTCAATTCCGCCGGCGCCGCCACCTTCGGCAAGCAGCACAGCAGTTCCCGCAGTGTTGTCGCGCCCGACTCCGGCGAATGGTTCGTCGCAAACAGCTTGAACAGGCAATCCCGGATTCCTGGCTCTTCCTCATACACAATCGTGTTCGCCGCCGCATTGATCAGCACGTCTGGCTCTACGAACCGCGTCAGCGGAACCGTCTTCCCCTCGATCTTTAGCGCGTACGCCATCGCCAGCGAATCCGGATGGCACGGCACCGGGATCACGTCTTCCGCGCGAAACACGCTTGTCTGTTCCAGCAACTTCCGCCGCACTTCCGTCAGCGTCAGTCGATCCACCGCCGGATCAAATCGCTCCACCCTTCCCGCGTTCTGGATGGGCTGGAACGTCACGCCCCGCACGCATGGCTGCGTCAACGCGTACTCCACCACTTTGCCGATCTCGCCGTCGTTCAGTCCCTTCCGCAGCGTTACCACGAGCGTCGTGGAAATATCGTGCTTGTTCAGATTCTCCAGCGCCTTCTCCCGGATCGACCGCAAATCCCCGCCGCGCAAATCCAGCAGCGCTTCGCGCTCGAATGAATCGAACTGTAGATACACCTCAATATCCGGATCGGCGTCCCGCAACCGCCGCACAAAATCCTCATCCTGCGCGATCTTTACCCCGTTCGTGTTCACCATCAGGTGCCGGATGGGCCGCGCTTTTGCCATTTTCACAATCGCGAAAAAGTCCGGGTGTAGCGTCGGCTCGCCTCCCGAAATCTGCACCACGTCCGGCTTGCCCTCGTTTCGCACCACCGCGTCCAGCATCTTCTCGATCAGCGCCAGCGGCCGGTGCTCCACACGTTCCGGCCCGCTAGACGAATAGCACACCGGACACCGCAGATTGCACGAATCCGTAATCTCCACCAGCGACAAGCACGAATGCTGCTCATGATCTGTGCACAGCCCGCAATCGTATGGGCAACCCCATTTCACCGGCGTGTTGTACACCACCGGCATTTCCGGCTTCTTGATGAACACCTCGCGGCAGCGCCGGTAATAATCCACGTCATCCGCGATCAAAACGCGCTCGCGTCCGTGCTCCGGGCAATG
>DATJZF010000014.1:0-123984 GCA_035499255.1 Dongiaceae bacterium
CGGCCGCTCTTTACCTGTGCCGCAGGCGCTTTCCACACATGTCCGAACCGGCATGCCCACAACAAAGGCGTGGCCCCGTTTTTGTAGTTCGTCGACAGGCACTGCCCTCCTCGTTCTCGTGCAATCTGTCGCATTTCTTCAAGTCTCAGCCTCCGGTTCTGCGCACAAAACGGGCACCAGTGTCCCGCGCGAATCGACCGGGGCTTCGCGAACCACTCATGGCCCACACTGCACTTCCATCGGAGGGGATGCAACGAATTCATATAAACCACCGAAAGACACTGACCACCTCGGCGTGACGCCATCTCCTGCAAGAGAGCCAACGTCAGAGGAGAGACACGCGCACAGAACGGACACCAATGTCCCTTCTTCACCTGAAGCGGGGTGGCCCGCCAGTGGTGACCCGCGCAGCACAGCCATTTCAATTTCGTCGCGGCATTGAGGTAGTACTGGGACAAACACCGACCGCCACGAGATCGCGCGATTCTCACCATCTGCTCGAGCGTGCCGGGTCGCACCCCCGCACACTCCGGACACCACGTTCCTTTCCGGATGCTCCCCGGAACGGCGCTCCATCGATGTCCTTTGGCACATTCCCACAAAAGCGGAGTGGCACTGTTCACGTAGCGGGCAGAAATACATCTTCCCCCTCGCCTTCGGGCGACAACTGCCATTACCGAAATCGTTAACTTCCGCATGGATTCACTGTTTCTGATCCTCTGCCGGATTTGCGTGAGGTAGGCGATCGCCATATTCCGAATGTGCGGCGCGAAGCCAGTCGAGCACTTGCGTCTGCTGGACGTCTTCGATGGGAATATCGCGACCGGCGCCCACGATCTTTCGGTTGGGACGCGACACGGGGATTGCTTCTAGCGTCTCGTACTCGACGAAGAAGCTCTTCCATGGGCTTTGTCTCTTCTCATTTGCACAGTCAGAAATGCGCATCGGCTGCTCGAAACTCCCTCCCCAGTTCAGCGAACGCGCTAGCTGGATGTCGCCACCTTGATTCCAAGCCGCGTACATCACGTCCGGACGCACGACGGACGCGGAAGATATTAGAAGTGAAATCCGATTTCCCCGGTTAACGATCGAGGCGTCACGTAGTGCGTGCCGCTGAAAGTGGAAAGGAAGTTATACACCGCGATTCGGTTCGCAACGTTTATCACGGTGAATCGTGCGCTCCACTTGAAACGGTCGCCGTTGAAAAGGTTATCGTGCCCGATCGCTAAGTCGAACAAGTTGCGCGAGCCTACACGCGGAGGATTATGGTCGTCGTTCTCCGTTCCCGCGGCCGGTATCTGCAACAGTGTGGAACCGTACTGCGACGCAGGGCAAATGGAATTAGGGCTGATGGGGGTGAAAGGAGTGGCATGTACCGAACCGCAGAAAAGTCCAGCTTGATACTGTTGATCCGGACTCAAGATCGACGCGTCTACCACGGTATCGCTACCTGCCGGACCGTTGCTGCAATTGCCTCCTGCGCAAGGCACGGGTCCCGCTACGAGACCACTATCGTATCGCCAATTGAAGCCAACCCAGGGGCCGCGCTTGGGAAATTGATATTGCACGTGAGCCGTTGAATTAAATTTTTCGTCGTGGTCAATGCGAAAGACGTCGAACTCTCCTGTGTTAGGAACCGCACCGACACCCCCAATTTGGGGAGTGAAGAAGCGTGCAGCCACGCTCGACATGACGACCAGCGCCGTCAGGCCGTGAAAGTCCGGCACGCTTGCTCTTATTGCGTACCCGGGAATTTTTGAATTGTGCCAGGCGATCGGGAAAGTGATCGGCGTTGCGCCCAGGACGCTGAAATCGTAAGCGTTGTGGGTATATTTCCAGATATACTCACCGTCTACCACAAGGTATTTTCCGAAAGCTTGTTGCAATCCGGCATGGAACTCATTGCGATAGCCTGCGGGCAAATTGCTAGCGGCGGTGCTAACCAAGCCGGTATTTGGGTCGGTGCAACCTTCCCCCGCCAGTGCGAAAAGATTCGCGACCACTATGTTCTGGCATCCTGCGCTGGACAGTATCAGGTTTTCATTGAAGGGGCTCTCCAGAGTTCTTGCATAGGACACGCGAAGCACGGTGTTGGTTTGCTTAACGTTGTAAGCAACCCCGATGCGAGGCTCAGCTTGTGACTGTGACGTAAAGCCGTTGTAGACATCACCCCTAATCCCTAGGTTAAACGACCAGTTCTTCAAATTGATCGTGTCCTGAATGTAGAGAGCCAGTTCCTTTATATCTTTATGTCCAGCAAATAAATACGTGGCGCTCGAGGTCCCGCTGCACCCGTCCGCAGGCGATGGTGTGGGCCTCGTTAGGTCGATGCAACCCAAGATCGGTACAAAAGCGGGATTCGCCACGAAGGGTGCCGGATATAGACTCGGATTTGTTGAGGTGGCTGAACCGCATTGGCTCGGGTCGTTTAATCCGGGATTGCCCACAAATACAGGCAATCCTTGCGAGTCCAGGCACGGGGCGTTAAACGTGGGATCGACGATCCCAAAATGATCATTCTCGGTAAGGCTCGTTTGCTCATACACGATGCCGGCCTTCAGGTTGTGAATCCCCTTCACGTAAGACACATTCGCCAACACACCGCCGTTGCTCAGTGTTCGATTTTGGGCGACAGTTTCCTGTTGAAGATCCGACGGCCCGAGGTCTGCGAATGGATTTCCACTAGGATAGTAGTCGTAGGTATCCCGGCGAAAGAAACCGCCCAGCGTGAAGACTGCTGTAGAGCCGATTAAATGATTCCAGGTTGGAGCGAAGTTGATTGTTCCGATCTTCGACCGTTGGTCTGTCGGCCCTACCACGTTGCCATAGGGGTCAAGACCGCCATTTGCGACCACTACTCCATTCCATGGCGTCGCGTACTGCGCATCAAATGAATTAGGTGTCTGGAACCACGACCGCGTCAATCCTAAATTAAAATGAAGCGCGTCGGCTTTCGAGACCTGATAGTCCACCCGGTCGAACAGATTTTCCAGGTTGCCCTTATCGTGCATAACGCCGAACTCTGGTCCATCCAGGAAACGACCTGTATTCAATCCGCTCGCGGAAATAAAGTTGCCCCACTTTTCTCCACCATAGCTCAGGTTAAACCCAAGTGTCGCCGAGCCAAAACTTCCATAGGATGTCGTCACGTTTCCATGAGGTGTTGTCTGACCTAGGCCCGAGCGTGTCGTTACGTTGATTACCAGGCTTGTCTTGCCTCCATATTCCGCCGGCGGAGCGCCGCCGATAACTTCCAGGGATTGCACCGAATCGATCGGAATCTGGTTTGAAAAAACCTTGCTTTGCTGATCGGTGATGGGCTGACCGTCCAGTGAAAACGAGTTCTCGGCGTGATCCCCCAATCCATGAAACAGGCCGTTTGAATCCGCGGCCACCCCGGGCGATGAAAGCGTGACTAGCGAACTCAGCGACGACGATTGGCTTTCCAGTGGCAGCCTCTCGAACAGACCTCTGTCCACGTCAGTATGGAAGGTCGGTTCGTTCTCCACTAGGTCGGCGCCACTCGATTCGACAGTCACCGTAGTGGCGTTCGTTACAATCTTTAGCGGCACTTGCACACTGACCGGCACCTTCGCGCGTACTTCCACATCTTGGCTATACGCGGCGAATCCGTTGGCCGTTACTGTCAGGTGGTATCCGTTAAATGGAACGTTCGCGAAACGGAAAGAGCCGTCTGCTGGGGTGTTGGTGGTACGCTGATATCCGCTCACCACATCCCGTATTTCGACCGTGGCTTTTGCGACCGCGGCGCCCGACGGGTCCTTAACTGTGCCTTCAATTGTTCCGGATTGCGCCCAACTGGGGATGCCACACGCGAAAAAACAGAAAATCAAACCCAAAATCCACAACTTCTTCATAACCATAAACCGATCTCCTCGTAACCCTCAGTCGGGCAATGTTGTTAGTTGTTGGGATGGTCGTCGGGAAGAATGTCGATTGCGCCGTCCCGAGACCGCACTAGCGTGCCACCAAACACATCAGGTATGAGTATTTCTGGATTACGCCGTAGGGGGAGCGCGGGAACGAGAATCGTGGGGGAAAAACTCGTCGTGATACGAGACGACAAAACGCTCAACATACCCCACGGCTTGAGGACCAACAGACAACGGCAACGTTGACGGCAGGACCTGGCCGAGGTGGGCAGTCTGGCAAACCTGGCAGGTCGTCTCGTTTTGTCCGTTGGCGTGGGTGTGGACGGTAACCTGCGTGAGAAGCACAACGACCACTACTGCTAGCACGAGGGCCAGGGCTCTCGCGTGCTTCCCCATGATTTTGCCTTCAAAAGGCATCGCGCTTCCCGCCTAGGCTTCTCACTGGACGCGATCAGTGCGCCACGCTGAGAGTCCTAGATGGTACCACGAAGATTCGCCGGCACAAGATCAATACGCACAGCAAGGGCAAAAATGGCAACCCCGGGCCCAGAGCTTGATACCATACCTGGTATGGTATATCTTGGGGGTGTGAGTCACACAATCAAAGAGAAAGAGAACCTGCTTCTCCGTGCTAAACGCATCCATGGCCAGGTCGAGGCGTTAATACGAGCTCTCGACGAGGAGCGTGACTGTTCGGAGGTGCTGCAAGTCATGAGCGCCGCGAGGGGAGCGATGAACAGTCTGATGGCCGAGATGCTTGAAGGCCACATCCGCAGCCATGTGCTGAATGGAAAACACCACCCCACCTCGGGACAGATGACTGCCGCCGACGAAGTAATCGCCATGGTGAAGTCCTATCTGAAATAGGCATGTCCAGCCCTTGGGAGGATTGGTTATGGGTGCTGCAAGCGCCACAGGCCTCGGCCACTCAGAGCGTCAAGAACACGTGGCGGCCGACCATGAACGCGGTCCCCAATGGCAGGACCTGATTCGAATTGGTTTTGTGGGGTTAGCTGCTCTCGTTGTTTGGTTTCGCATTTGGGAGCCGTTCCCGCACATCAGCATCATCGGCATGACAGCGACGCTCATCGGCGGCTGGCCGATCTTCAAAGAGGCCGTTGAGAACATCGTCGAACGCAAAATGACCATGGAACTCTCGATGACCATCGCTTTGTTGGCCGCTTTGGCCATCGGCGAGTTCTTCACCGCGCTGGTCATCACCGGCTTTGTCTTGGTTGCGGAAGTTCTGGAAGGGCTGACCCTTGGCCGTGGGCGCAGTGCCATCCGTCACCTGGTCGGCCTACTGCCGACCATTGCTATGGTTCGCCGCAACGGTTCCTGGCAGGAAATAGCGACCAGCGAGATCCGCGCCGGTGATACCGTCCTTGTCAAACCAGGTGCGCACATTCCCGTTGACGGGATTGTTACGGGCGGCCATTCCTTCGTGGATCAGTCAACCATCACCGGCGAGTCGATGCCCGCAGAAAAGTCCTCTGGCGCTTCCGTCTTTGCCGGAACTATCAACCAATCGGGGGCGCTCGAAATTCAGGTCAGCCGCCTGGGCCGCGACACCACTTTTGGAAAGATCATTGATGCCGTCGAACGGGCCGAAAAATCGCGAGCCCCGATTCAGGGAATCGCCGATCGCCTGGCTGGCTATTTGGTCTATTTCGCTCTGGCTGCCGCTGGACTCACCTTCCTCATTACCCATAATGTGCGGTCCACTATTTCCGTCGTGATCGTCGCCGGAGCTTGCGGGATTGCCGCGGGCACCCCGCTGGCAATTCTCGGCGCCATTGGGCGCTCTGCGCAACACGGCTCGATCATCAAAGGCGGCATCTATCTGGAATCGCTCGCGAACATCCACACCGTGCTCTTGGACAAAACCGGCACCCTTACGTATGGAACTCCGGAGGTCGTCGAGGTTCGGACTGCTCCAGGAACCTCCGAGGCTTCTTTGCTGAAAGCGGCGGCGACAGCGGAAGTGCGCTCCGAACATCCAATGGCCAAAGCTGTGCTAAGAAAAGCGACAGCACTCGGTGTCGACGTCCAAGAGCCGGACCATTTCGAATACACACCCGGCAAGGGAGTCGTTGCAAGACTCCGTGGCGCGGAAGTTCTAGCTGGAAACCGCCTGCTTCTTGCGGGCCACGGCATTGCGTTGCCTCCGAGGACCAATTCCAGAACCGGGTCTGAAGTCTTTGTAGCCCGTGACGGAATCCTCTTGGGTACGCTCCTGATTGGCGACACGCTTCGCCCGGAAGCAACCAAGGCCATCCACGATCTAAAGTCCATGGGAATGAAAACTGTCTTGCTCACCGGCGATGGCAAACCTGTAGCGGAAGACATTGGGCGCAGGCTCGGGGTGGATGAGGTCGCCGCGGAACTTCTACCCGAAGATAAGCTTGAATTTGTTTCTCGACTCACCAAGGCGCGGCAGAATGTAATCATGGTCGGTGATGGAGTGAACGATGCTCCCGCCTTGATGCAGGCGACCGTAGGCATCGCCATGGGGACGGGGACCGATGTGGCACGGGAAAGCGCGAACGTCGTTCTGATCGGCGACGACCTGTCAAAGCTGGTAGAAACGCTTGCAATTGCCCGCCTTTGTCGTCGCACCATTATGCAGAACTTCGTAGGCACCCTTGCGGTGGACGGCATTGGTATTGGCCTGGCCGCCCTCGGCTTTCTGAATCCGCTCTTGGCTGCATTCATCCACGTTTCTTCGGAAATGACCTTCATCTTGAATTCCGCCCGTTTGCTGCCGCGGGCGTCGACTGGCCACTTTTTTCGCGGAGTGTTTAGGAGCTAGTCCCACTTGTCGGACAGGAAACGAGATGAAGGAACGAGGATGTGGAAAGCAGGCCTGATGAACTGCAACAGAACGGTCAGCGAGATTTTGCCTTACATCGACGGTCGGCTGGAGAAGGGCCGGCGAGCCGACGTTGAAAAGCATTTGATGGCCTGCGCCTCGTGCCAACTCCGCATGCGCGAATTCCGTGCCGTCACCGAACTAATCGACGAACTGCCGGTCATCCAACCTTCGGCCGGCTTTGATATCCGTGTTCGTGCATGCGTGGCTGGTGAGCCGCGGAAGCAAAGCTGGTTCCCTAGGCTGAGACTCTCCCCACGTGTGGCGCTTGTCGGCAGCGTTCTTTTGGTTTCGACTCTCTGGTTCGGTTTCTACGAACATCCTCGCACGCCCGCGTTTCCGTGGAGCGATCCGCAGTTTGCCGACGAGCAATTGATGCAAGATCTGCCGGTTTTGGAAGATCACGACCTGCTTTCCAACTTTGAACCGCTAAAGGAGTTACCATTGGCTCCGGACGAACGGGCGGAAGTACGAGAGGAGAGTGCCAATCAACAATGAAGACGACCTGGCGAAATGACTGAGCATCCTATGGTGCTGGATCTAGCTGCGGAGGCGTACTGAGGCGTATTGCCGGTATTGCGCTTCCGCATCTTGACCGCGGCCAAGGGTGTTAAGGAACTGGGCGACCTCCCAATGCAAAGACGCGTGATGCTTAAAGTTTCTCTCATGAATTGTCCGCAGAGCTGTAATTGCAGCATCCGGCTGATTTGCATGAATGTCGGACGAGATTAGGGGGTGAGCAACATGGTCGGGCGAAAACTCAAGGTCGAGAGCTATGGCAAGGTGAGTGGCGGCGTCAGCATATCTGCCTGTACCCATGAGGACAATTCCGTAGTTGAAGTACGCTTCGCCGAATCGCGGATCGAGGTCAATGGCGATTTCTAACTGGCCCATCGCACTCGTGAAGTCGTGCCGCTGAACGTACGCGACGGCCAGGGCATTGCGTGCGCGTGGAAAGTTAGGATAGATAGACAATGCTGCTTGGAACGACTTTTCCGCCTTGGAGTACTCGCCTCTGTTCAGAGCTGTCTTCCCTGCCTCATACAGCCTCCTTGCACGCTCCGGAACCACAAGTTCCCGTACGGAAATAGTCGGGGATGTAACTTTGGAACCAGGCAGGCGGATGGTCTCAGTCTGCGCGCCGAGATGGTCGGAAATGGTGATTTGATCGGTGCAAATCTGTTGCGAGGCCCTGAAGACAATGACTCTGTATGAGCCAGATCCGAGGTGGAAGAAGGTGGCGATCCCAAGGCGGTCAGTAGACGAGCAGGTGTCCAACTCACCTTCTCTGCGCAGACAGACTGTGCTGGACACTGGCTTTCCGTCTTCGTCCAAGATTTGGACGCTCAGTTGCGCGCCACGCTCAGCTCGTTCATTTGGGGCGGTGGGTTCCTGAGATTGTGACAGAGACGTACCACCGAAGAACAGAAGTTGAAGGACCAACGCTCCAAGCGTGGTCGCAGCTGCCGTAGCGCGGAATCGACTACGATACACCATGGCCCTGCAAAGACTCTGGCACGTCGCTAGAGCTTCGGGCGTGATGGGCCGCACAGAATAGCGAGATACTGGGCCCCAAACCCGCGAGCTGGATCAGAACCTTCCGTTCTCTTTTGTCATTCCCATGGACAGCGCCTCAAGAACTGGTCTGCACTGACCTATCCAACCTCGTCGAGGTTTTCAGCAAACCCTGACGAGCGAGGGTATCGACTTAGAAGATCGATATCAGTAGGCCACCACTTATGCCGACCGAATGCTCATGCCCTGGTCCGAACTTGTAGTCGTAGCTCGGTTCGAGATACCAACCGAATCGATGCTTCTTGGATGACCAGAACATGAAGTCTGGCGCAACTTCGATACCAGCCGAGTTCCTGTTCTTGCCGTACGCGTTTGTGTGAATCCACTCGGGGCCAACACCAAGCATGAACTCTATTTTGGGCGAAAGAGTCCAAGGTTTTTTGAAAAGAAGGTCCACACTCCATTCCGTCGAGTGACGTCTAAACAGCGGCGTAACGCCCGCCTCAAGCTCTAGCCACTTCTCAATCGGCGTAACCTCAACCGCGGCCGTCGGACCGAAGCTCGAGTTACCCTCGGTCAGACTCCGCTCGGCAGCTCCTCCCAGCTCAAGAACGGCGGCGGATTCCTTCTCAACCGACTGGCCGACGGCATTTTCGGCGTGGAGAAACAAAGATGCTATCAACACGAATCTGGACGCGTTCAAACGAGGGCTCCGTAGTTCACCCGCGTCAGTCTAACCTAACTCTCAGGGGTAAACCCGTTCCGGCGCGGCATTGCGTCGAATTTGTATGAGCTGGGAGCCAACGAAAAAGTGGTCCAGCGCGTACTGAGACACGCGAAACCGCACGTAACCAAAGAGCGCTACATCAAAGCTTTTGATCCCGCCGTATTGGCGGCGATGAAGAGCATGGAAGCGACTTTGGACCTATTGAAAACGTGTTCAGCAAATGTTCAGCAGGTGAATTGAGCAATTGTGGTAAGCTATTGAAAGTAAACGCCGGAGAGGTGGCCGAGAGGCTGAAGGCGGCGGTTTGCTAAACCGTTGTAGGGGCCAAAACTCCTACCGGGGGTTCGAATCCCCCCCTCTCCGCCAGAACTACAAAGACCCAATAAGACCGCGTACTACACATGCTTGGCGTGAGTGCGCAACACCCAGATCGTGATGCTTAAACGAACCGCCGAAATCGGCGAGGGCGGCTGTCGCCGCGTCTTCCACTCGCCAATCTAGAAGCAAGCGAAGCAACTGGGAGCGCTAGTGGGTCGCTTCCGTTCTGGAAACCCAGCCAGGACCACGCAACGCTCGGCCAGCGTGCGCGCCGGTCAATCTGCCGCGATCATATTCAAGCTGGCCATTGACGAACACGTAGTCGACTCCCTTTGACAACTTTGTAGATTCCGTAAACGTGGCTTCATCGATGATCGTTGTGGGGTCAAAAATGGTGATGTCGGCGAAATATCCGATCTGAATCTGTCCCCGGCCGGCAAGATGTTCGCGTTGCGCCGGCATGGAGGTAATCCGGCGAATGGCTTCCGGAAGCGGCACGAGCTTCAGATCGCGCGAATAGTGGCCCAGAAATCGCGGCATAGAGCCGAACGCACGCGGATGCGAGTGCGGCTCGTATAGGGGGCCATCGAGAGGCATTTCCGAAGCGTCGAGTCCGATCGATGTAAACGGCTGCTTCAGACCGTATTGAAGATCTTCCTCGCTGGCCATGAAGTAGACCGCGCCGGTTTGCCCGCTGTCCCCCAGAATGAAATCGAACAGGGCATCCAGTTCGTCTTTTCGTTCAGCCTGTGCCAGTTCTGACAGGCGTTTTCCGTCGTATTTTTTCAAGTCGTGATTCACGACGCCGGAAATCATGATTCCCGATCCGCCGCCGCAATCACGGTAGAGATTTTCCCAGGCGGTTTGGTCCGCGCTCATCTCCTTTTTAATCTGCTCGCGGATTTTGGGATCCTTCAGGCGCTCCAGCAATTTTGTCATCCCGCCATCTGCATACGACGGCGGAAGGGACGAAGCAAGTGCCGTAGCCCCCGCGATATAAGGATACTGATCGACGCGAACATCGATCCCAGCATCACGGGCGGCTTGGATTTTCTCGATCACCTTGGGCATGCTGCCCCACCGGGACTTGCCGCTGACTTTCAGGTGAAAGATTTCGACCGGCAGTCGCGCTTCACGGCCTATGCGAATTGCCTCATCGAGGGCAGCCATTTCCGACGCGCCTTCGCTGCGCATGTGCGAAGCGTAAAGACCGCCGTAGTGTGACGCCACCTTGGCCAGTTCGATCAGTTCCTCGGTCTTGGCATAGTGTGCGGGGGGGTAGATGAGCGAAGTGGAAACGCCCATCGCGCCATCCTTCATTGCCTGTTCCACGAGCGACTTCATCTGGTCGAGTTCGGCCGGCGTGGGCGCGCGATCATCATCACCGATGACCGCTTCGCGAACCTGCGTCGCGCCGACGTAAGTTCCAATGTTCAGTGGAGTGCCCTGGCGCTCCAGCCGCTGGTAGTAGCGGTCGAGTGTCGTGAAGTCGATGGTCAGCTTGTAGTAGTCGAGAACTGGTTTCAGCGCGGCCAGAGTCTTGTCGGTTTGCGGAGCAATTGAACCGCCCTCGCCGGTAATTTCGGACGTGATGCCTTGGGAGAGTTTGCTCAGAGCACGGTTATCAATCAGGAGCGAATATTCCGATTGCCCGAGCATGTCGATGAATCCAGGGGACACGATGCGATCCGATGCGTCGATGACCTTCGCGGCGGACCCGGCATCGAGTTTTCCGATGGCCACCACCTTGTCTCCGCGAATGCCGATATCTGCGGCATACCAAGGGCTGCCGGTGCCGTCGAGGATGTGCCCGTTCTTGATAAGGATGTCGAACTGTTTTGCACCAGCGGTTTGGTTGGGGTCTCGATGGCTCCAGCCATAGGTTGCGAATAACAGCAGTACTAAGGTTCCTGCGAGCACAATTATCAGCCGAGGCAATCTCCGTGCGTGGAACAAGGCTTCCTCCCACTTACTTCATTCCAACTACGCGACCGACACTGCCGCCGCGCGAAACGTTTCTGAGCGTACTGTGAGCGAATCGACACGCTCACGCCGCACGCGATATCCCAGACCTGGTTTGTTGGGAACCGTAATGGTACCCCGTGGTGACACTTCCACTTCCGGGTCAATAATGTCCTCGTCCCAATACCGTTGGCTCGCACTCACGTCGCCTGGCAGGGTGAACCCCGGTAAGGACGACATCGCGATATTGTGTGCCCGCCCAATACCGGATTCCAACATGCCTCCGCACCAGACCGGAATCAATCGCGCAGCGCACAGACGCGCAATATTTCGTGCGGAGATGTGCCCTCCTACGCGACCGAGCTTTATGTTAATGATGCGGCACGCCGGCAGATCGAGGGCGGCTTCGGTCTGCCGGACGTTGTGGATGCACTCGTCAAGGCAAATGGGCGTGGCCAGTTGCGCTTGAAGTTTTGCATGCGCGAAGATCTCGTCCCACTCCAACGGCTGCTCAATCATCATCAGATTTAAGTCGTCAAACCTGCGGAGGTGGTCCGCGTCGTTCAGCGAGTAAGCGGAATTCGCATCCACCATCAGCTTCACGTCAGGAAACCGTTTGCGAAGCGCTGTGGCGACCTCCACATCTTTCCCTGGTTTGATCTTGATTTTTATTCTCTGGTAGCCGGATTCCAGTTCGCGCTCGACGTGGGTAAACAAGTCGTGCAATTTTGCCTTTATGCCGAGCGATACCCCGCAAGGAATTTCCTCGTGTGTACCTCCAAGAAGAGAAGCCAGAGAAACTCCCCTCGCCTGTGCGGTCAGGTCCCAGACGGCATTTTCGAGTCCCGCCTTGGTCATTTCGTGGCCGCGAATTGGCTCGAGAAGCAACGGAATATCTTCCGGGCCATTAATGTTTCGTCCGACGAAAAGCGGCGCTAAATACTCACAGAATATGTGCCACGCCGTGCCGATGGTCTCGGGATTGTAGAAAGGGCCCATTCCGGCGGTGATTTCACCGAATCCGCTTAGGCCGTCAGAATGCACTTCCACCAGGAGAATGCGCTGATCCTGCGTCGAGCCGAAACTGGCTTCGAAGGGCTGCTTCAGTCGCATCCGAAGTTCACGGATACCAATGGCTTCAATCTTCATGCTTCTTTCGATTTGTCACGCTGCTTTAGAAGTGTGTGTTGAAATTCACCAATTTCCAGGCGATCAAGAACCAGACCAGGCAAACACAGCCGAGCGCAAGAAGCACGCCGTGGAGTTTGCTCCAGAACCATGCGCCTGGCGTGCTGAGCAAGCGCACGCCGTTGACGCACACCGCGATGGTTCCGACGATGCAGATGACGCCAAGCAAGCTGAGTACGATGATCCACGGCGGTAGGCTGTTCAAGCCGGAGATGTCGTCGAGCATGGAGATCGCGACCATCCACCCGGCCAATAATCCCAGGAATAGAAGACACACGATGCGTACGACCAGTCGCTGGCGCTTCTGGTCAGGCGTCAGCTCCAGTGGCCGCTGATAATGACGCCGGGTCAATGCCCCGACCGGCCAGAGGATTAGGGTCAGGCAAACCATAGCGAGACCGAATGCCAGCAGGAAAATGTTGAAGTACTTGCCGTCGAGGAATCCCACTTTCTGAAAAACAAAGAACGGATAGTCGAGCTGGAACTGCCAGCGCCCGCTGGCATCCTTCTTGAAACCGACCTTGGCCTGCCCGTGCACCTCGCGATAAAGGAAGGGCTCGATTTCTTCCAGTTTCATCGGTTGATCGTTGGGTAATTTCAGCATGTCCACGCTGATCGTGTTGTCCTCGTTGCGAGAGACCTTCAAATTCCCGAGCGGATTGAGCGTGCTCAGGAACGAATTTTCGAAGCGGCGGCTGCCCTCATAAAAGCCGGCGACTCGATCGGCGTCTGCTTTGGCGTCTGCGATTTTCTGTGGAGCGGGCGGCGTGTAGGGAAAGTAGCGGTCGAGAAAGGCGTCGAACAATGGGCCACGCAGCGAATGCTTGCCATCGCCTGCGCTGTTGAACGATACGAAAAAGCCGACATTTTCGGGCAGGATGAGGTGTAGATCGCTGTGAAAGAGTTCGGTATCTCCACCGTGCCCGATGATCCGTTTCCCGTTGCGCGTTTCTTCGTAGAAGCCATGAGCCATAGCGTTCATGCGGTCGTCCGAGGCAAACAACTTGGCGTGCATTTCTATTGCGGTTTCGGGTTTCAAAATCTGCCTGTCGCCGAGCTGTCCATTTTGTAAGTGCGCGATCATAAAGATCGCCATGTCACTCGCTGTGGTCGACACGCTGCCAGCGGGATAGGGAACGACCAGTTCAAAGGGCTTCGGTTTGCCTGAGGACTTCCGGTAGCCGAGCGACATAAGGGGCGCCAGATTCGCAGGCAGCGGCTGGACGAATGTAGTCTTGGTCATGCCGAGTGGGACGAAGATGTTCTCGTTTGCGTATTGATCGAACGGCTTCCCGGACACCCGCTGAACAATGTAACCAGCAAGCGACGTCGCGTAATTGGAATAGGCCGGAACGACCCCTGGCGGAAAGATGCGCGCGGGGATGTGGGCCTTGAGGTAGTCACCAAGAGACTGCATTTGCGATTCTTTCGCCACGAACAGGTCGCGGGCAGTCTCTTCGAATCCCGATGTATGCGTCATGATGTTTGCAAGTGTGATGGGCTTGCCGAACGCTTCGGGGATTTTGAAATCAAGATATTCGTTTACATCTTTGTTCAGATCGAGCTTGCCTTGTTCGACCAGCTGCATGACCGAGGTCCAGGTGAACAGCTTCGAGATCGAGCCGGGCCGAAACAGAGTGTTGTCTGGGGTGACGGGAACGCGCTTTTCGACATCCGAGAAGCCATAGCCTTTGACAAATAAGACTTTTCCATCCTTTACAACGCAGATGACTGCGCCGGCCACGTCGTCCTGTGCGAGTTGTGGTGGAAGATAGCCATCCAGGAATGCGCTTAGGTCTGCCTCTGTAAGCTCATGCGCCGCTGTAGATTGAGCTGCGGCAGACGTCGAGGTTTCCTTTGGCGCGGGAGGCGGTGCGGCAGGAGATTTTGGAGCTTGGGCATAAAGCGAGCCGAACCAAAGAGCGATGGCTCCCAACGCGATGCAGAGTGCCGACACTTTCCGGGCATGGGCGTTAGACATGCTGTTCTCCTTTAGTTTCTTTCAAACATCGGCCGTGCTTTCAATTTTCAGAACACCAATTTCAAGGCCAACTGAATGATCCGCGGGTTGACGCTTGTCGATTTGATTGTGCCGAACGAAGAGCTAGGCGCCCAGACGGTCGCTCCGGTCGAAGGGTCTGGTGCTACGGAACCCGCATTTAAGTCCGGATTTGAGAATTGCGGAGTATTGAACGCATTGAAAAACTCGGTGCGGAAATCGAGCGTAAACTTCTCGTTCCACCACGGGAGTGGCGTGCGTTTCAATATCGCCAGGTCCACGTTGTTTTGCGCCGGACCTCGAACGGCACCAACCGGTAGGTTGCCGAAATCTGTGCCTCCGTCAGAGGTGATGGTCGGCGGCGCCGTCAAGCAACTGGAATTGAAATAGCCATAGATCCGCTTGGTAACGGAACCTTTGGATGCGACTTGGCCCGGTGTACATCCCGATACCAGTTCGGGGCGATCGCCCATCGGAGAGGCAATTCCGAACGCGTTCATCGTATTCGCATCCGTGATCGTGAGGTATTGGCCGGACTGAATGGTCACGACCCCGGAGAGCGACCAACCATTCGTGAACCTCTTTACCGCACCCGAGTCGCTGTGCAAATTTGGCAACTCATATACGAAGCTGGCGATGAAACGTTGTGGCCGAACGAACGCGTCCGGACCATAGCGCGACCTAGGATCGTTCTGATTGCCCACCAGCATCGCTCCATTCGGGCCTGTGCTATAGCCATTGGCCGCCGTGAGTGAGCGCGCCCAGGTGTAAGACGCGAGCAGTTGCAGTCCGTGGCTGAACCGTTTGTTGAGGCTTACGTTCAGCCCGTTGTACGAGGAGTTTCCAGCAGATTCGATTATGGTAGCAGCCGCAGGGTTGAAACCAGGGATTGGGAGACGACTGTTCAGGTTGGCGAGAGTGTTCTCTGTTTCGCCTCGCACCGGGTTTGCAGCGCTCGCTGAGAGCGCTTGGTTGAATAGACGATTCTGCAGGAGGTGTGTTCCGCGCGAACCTTCGTATCCGATTTCCAGCACCAGGTTGCTGGCAAGCTGCGATTGAAGGTTCAGGCTGTAGCTTTGCACCATAGGCGGACGAAAATCCGCGGCGAAGGTAGTTGGCGTCAATTGGGGAAAAGTGGTTGCAGAATATGGTGGATAGAAAGGGAAAGTCGCCTGGGGGACTGGGAACGGATCACTGAACGGCACTATGAGTTGCGTCTGAATCAGGCCATAGGGCGGGGATGCGAGGAGTTGAAGGAATGGCTGGCCCGTGGTGCGCGTATAGAAAATTCCGTAACCGCCGCGCAGGACGAAACGGTTCGTCCGTGGCAGTTGCCAGGCAAAGCCAATCCGGGGGGCCCATGCGTTCTGGCCGTCGCCGTTGATGGCAGCAGACGTTTTTGCCCGGACGACTCCTGGTGGCGGTGTTCCCAGGAAATTCGAAGCAACCGTGTAACCGGCGACTGAACCGGATGCCGGTGGGTTTGGATCGGCGAGCGCGATGTTGAAAATCGATGCGCGCCCCCCGCTATCTCCAAGCACACCCTGTCGCTCATAGCGCACGCCCAAGTTGAGGTTGAAACGTGATGTTAGGCGAATGTCATCCTGAGCGTATAGGTCGATATTCTTGCCGGTCCAGTTGCGGTCAGGCACGCCGATGAAATCTTGCGATTCAAGAACATAGCCTTCCAGAAAGTCGATCGTATCCAAGTTCGCGGTTAACCCGACGAAGTGGAATCCCGTAAAGTCGATGAGTTGCTGCGAGAGGCCGCCCCCAAAGCGGAACGAATGCTTGCCACGAAGGTAAGAAACCGAATCATAGAGGTTGTAGTTGTTCTGGATGACGCTTGCGCCCTGGCCGTTGCCGCCCAAATCCCATTGACCAACTACCGCTATGCCAGGATAAGTGTTGTCATTTCCGGCGGCATTTACACCGATCGCCGAATAGGAGAAAGGAATCGGGGTGTTCGAACCAGCCGTCGTCACCAGCGGCTCGCTCTGCACCAGCATGTTGTTCAGCCGGTTATACCCAAAGACCACTTGATTTACGAAATGTGGATTGATGGTCGTCGTGTAGTTAATAGAAAAATTTCTAAAAGAAGTATTGATAGGCTGGGAGAAACCCGGCAGCATCGGAGCTAAGCTCGAAGGAAATGTCGCGTTTTGCGCGCCATTATCATAGAAAAAGCTAGCCGAAAGCCTGCTCCGTGGAGAAATTTCGTAGTCGGCTCCTAGAATGAATTGATCGTCGTTGTAAGTGCAGTTTTGCGTGATGGACGACTGCCCGTTGCTCGTGTTCTGCGGAGCCGGAATGAGGTAGTTGCCGTTCGTGAGCTTGAGATTGAAAAGTGCGAGAGCTTCGGGGGAGATATTTGACCCGTCCGGAGCTATGGGGATCCCAAACGCACCCGCCTTCCCGGCAAAGGCTGCGCCAAGCGTAGTCGCGGAACGATCAGGCATGCCGGCAAGTTCTGGTGGAGTGATAAAGGTACTGAGACAGGCCGCTGTGGAATCCAAACCATTGATTTGACGCGTGCCCTGATACGAAGAAAAGAAGAACAGCTTCTCCTTAACGATTGGTCCGCCAAGACTGAAACCGAACTGGTTTTGCTTTAGGTCGGCGCGCGGTTGGTTATTGCTATTTAGGAAGAAATCGTTCGCATTAAAAATGTTGTTGCGCACGAATTCGAAAACTGTGCCGTGGAATTCGTTCGTGCCGGTTTTCGTAACGACATTGACATTCGCGCCCGCGTTCCGGCCATAAGCGGCATCGTATTGGCTGGTCTGCACTTTGAACTCTTCAATCGAGTCGGGGTTCGGAATCGGCACGCCTCCACTGAATGAACCGGCGGCCATGAGATCGTTCACTTGCGAACCATTCATTTGATAATTGTTGTCGTTGGTCGCCCCGCCGTGTGCGGAAAACCCGCCGTCTACCGCATTCAATCCGGAATTGCCTCGACCCAGATCGCTCGCATTGTTCACATCCGCGACCACGCCCGGCGATAGCCCGACAATCTGCGTATAGTTGCGGTTCACCAAAGGCAAATCCCGCACCATTTGCCCGTCTGTGACATGGCCCAGCGCCGCATCCTGCGTGTTCAATACGTCCGCCTGGGCGTTGACTTCAATCGTTTCCGTAACCAGTCCGACGTCGATCTGCAGATTCACTTGCGCGGTTTCTGTAACGGCCACGATAATTCCGCTGCGCACGAGCGTCTTAAAGCCCGGCTTCGCAATCTCGACCTTGTACCGTCCAGGTGCCAGCAAGGGAGCCAGAAATGCTCCGTTAGACTGAGAGGCCAACGTGGTCGTCTCCAGCGTGCTCTCATTGATAACCTTCACACTCGCGCCGGCCACCACGCCGCCTTTTGCGTCGGAGACTTGTCCGGCGATCGCTCCTGTCGATGACGTCTGCGCCAAGCTGCGCGACCCGATGGAAGCCGCAAACGCCAGTCCCGCAAGGGCCAGCATCAAATGTCGAAGCACGCCCGGCCGCCTGGCCTTGAACAGTCCCGTAGAGATGCTTGTCATGAACCCTCCTTCATTTACAACACGCCCGAACCAACGAAGACCGGTCTTTCGCTCTTCGTTACTACTCCCCTGTGCTTTGGAACTCTTCAACTGCGCGATACCACCGCCGGCCGCTGCGATCCTGTTCTTCGCTCCGCTTGAGAATCTGCAGTGAGCGCGACGTTTGCAGGTGTGCCGCCGCCACTAGCACCGTGCCAAGCATCGCCATCGGTGCCACGTATGACCCAACGAACGAAGGGCTGGCCACCGAAACCACATAGGAATTTGCGCACACGCGTGCGATCGGCGATTTTTCGCTATCGGTGATCCCGAAGGTCGGCACCTTCAATTCCTTTGCGTGAATCGCGGCCTCCACCGTCTCTCGCAGGCACTGGCCGAAACTGATGGCGACCAATAAATCCTCTGTGGTTAGGGTTCTTACGCGCCGCTGAATGTTGCCGCTGCTTCCTACCGGAGCCTCGGCGGCAAATCCCATCGACATAAGCCCGTAGGCCAGGTGCCAACTGAGTGAAGCAGCCAGGTCAATCCCTACAACCAAAATGCGGTTCGAGCGATTGATTGCCTTCGCCAGGGCGACGATCCGTTCGGCAACGAGATTCGATTGCAGATGTTGCAGATTGCGACCATCCATCTCGAGGCTGTGGCGAATGCGCTCGGGAAGCGACTGTTTTTCTCGACTCGCGGCTTTCAGAATGGTGTAAGGCGTAATTCGAGTGACGAAATGAGACCGCAGATCCGCAGCGAATTCTGAAAATTTCTTGTACCCCAACACCTGAATGGTCCGCACAATTGTGGCGGCATCGACGTTGTATCGCCGGGCTAATTGACGAGATGACAGGAAAAACGTGTCGTCGGGATTCGCCAGAATCGCAGCCAGAAACTTCTTCCGATTCGCGTTGAGACGCACCCCAGCCTTCTGGAAGCGTTGTTCCAACTTGGTCAGGCCCATCGAAGGTGCAGCCGAATTGTTCACCGGGAACACGTGAATACAACAGATGTTGCAGAATGTCAATAAACATCATCAACTGTTGCAGATGAGATCTTCAGCTTGCTGGAGAGATCCGAACCTGTCATCCCGAAGACGGTTTACGCCCCTGGGGATTTGCTCTCTTGTCCTATGTGCTATTTTGCGAGGACGTTGGCGGCGTTGGCGGTCAGAATGAACGACGTCGCGGCGTCGAGGACGTATTCATTTTCATACCAAAGAAAAGGCCAAGCCTCGCTGAGTTCTGGAAAGTCCGGCGCGATCACGGTTATCCCAGGAACCATGCCACCAGGTATGAACGTGTAGTCGGCGCGATTGTTGCCGTAACCGATCAGCTTTGAGTGCGTACCCACGGTCGACACCAGCGACACGTTGGAAACGGGATGCACTCCCAGCACATAATCAAGACCGCGCACGGTGTACTCCGCACCCACAATTTCTGGAAACGCGCTGTGCAGGAAATACATGTGTACCGCGAAATCCGATGCCGATACCGCACCACCCCACGTGCCTAGCGTAATCGGCACGCCGTAAGGATTCTTTGAAAGGTTCTCGTCCAACTTCGCCTGGTAAGCCCGCACCGCGCCTGCCAGCGCATCCTTATATTCGTGATCCATCAGCGGTACCGCCCGTGCCGCGGTCCATCCAACCATCGCGAACCGTTCTGTGATTACTGGCACGAGTTCCTGTAAACGCTTTCGATAGGCCTCTTCGCCCTTTGTAGCCAGCAGAAGTTCCACCGCTGCCTTGATTTCTTCCTCTCTCAAGTCGCCACCGGTTGTGTTGAACGAATGGAACTCCACCGGTGTGTTCTTGTGTTCTTCCTCCCAAACGCGGGTGGCCGTGTCCAGACACTCCCGGGCCAATGTCTCGTCGAAATCCCGCAGCACCCTGCTCGCGGCCGCGAGAGACGATGCAGCATCGTAGTTCAGCGCCGTGACGTGCGTTGTAAATGCCCAGCGGTCATCGGGAGCGGCGGAAAACTGGCCGTCCGATTCCTGAGGTCCGAGCTTCGCGTTATAGATCTTTCCGTCCGTCTTGGAAGCGGCATCGCCGAGGTGCGTGTACTCCTCGGGCGTCGGTTCCTCGATGCCCGGAATCGCGTGGCCAAATACCTTGTATTGCGCCAGCAGAAACTGCACGCCATGCTCGATCTGCCGCTCGACGTCCGGCTGCCCGTCCGGCGTGTGAAGCTGCACATAGCGCGCTTTCTCGTTGATCGCCGTGTCATCGCCGTCGGCTCCGAACACTTCCTTGGCGAGCACCAGGTCCGTGATCACGCGCGTTTGCGTTTGCGTTCGCAGATCGAAATCGCCGGCGTCAAACCATCCGCCCACATTCAAATCAGGAATGTGCTCGCCCGGGGAAAAACGCGAGTCGGTTTTCGCCGGCATAGAATAACCATCGAAGTGCGTGTAGTTCACGGGAGCCTGCCGGGCGTCATCGAGGTGCGACGCGCCATGCCAGATGCGATAGCCCTCGCGCACCTTCACATGATCCATTTGCTCCGCAAGGTAAATGTCCAGCGATGGCCGCCAGATATCCTGATAAACATGGGGCCCAATTTGAAAGGGGCCATGCATGCTTCCCGCATATTCGATGGCGTACGTTCCCGCTTCGCTTACCTCGGAAAAGTCGAACCGCACGTATTGATAACGCATCCATTTGCCCCAAGGCTTGACCTCGCCTTGGAACGCAACCTTATATTGGCCGTCTGGGCTGAGCTTCAGAACTCTCGCTGTTTTCGGCCCGTCTGATGCCGGGTCCAACTCAAAGACCGCTACCTTGCTTCGCTTCGGTGTGTAACCGACTTGGTTGTAGCCCACCACTGGCGGACGGACCCAGCCCTCTGCCACTTTCGCGCGAATGTGCCAGACCACTACATCTTTCGTCTCATTCGGCGGAATCAACGTACGCACGACAAACCAACCGTTCTGCGCCACATTTCGTCCGTCAAACAACATCATCCGGCCATGCTCAGACTCAATAGAAATGCGCGTCAGTGAATCTTCCGGCGAAAGCACGATCCGATTTCCTTCGGCGAGTGACCGCGGCTCTACATTTCCCCTCGGGTCACGCGACATCGGACCATCCGGATGGCGTGGAAACATCCCCGATTTTTCGTCGATCAAATACGACTTGCCAAAATACGTGGTCGGCAAAAACTCCAGATTGAATCCGGCCTGCCCAATCAAGGATTGCGGAAGCGGCTGATCGAGCTGAACGGCCACGCGAATGCCCGATTCCTCCGGCCGAACGTCAATGTGGTAGCTCAGCCCGAAATCCGGATAGTTGCAAGCCGCGGAAATGGAGTTCGCGGATGAGCCGCGTGTGCGAGCTTTGAACTGCGGGATGGGATCCCACTGCGCTGGCGTGGGTGACAAGCGCACATCGCCATTCGTGGCGATGCGTTGCTCGTGGAAAACCAGCTCCAGGCCGCTCATTTTCTGATCGCCGAACACGCTGTGATAATTGCTGTGAAACAAAAATATGCTCAGTCCGTGGGTTTCCAGCGCGTCGCTGGCACTCAGCTGCAAATCGGAAGCGGACAGCGAGAGAAACGGAGCGATCACTGCAAACATCGTCACAGCCATTCGCGAAATCGATATGTTGTTTTTCATGATCCTTGCCACGACCAGCGGGTTTGCCTTCTGTCCCGCGCTTACTGCGATTCTAAACCCACTTCCGAGGCTACGTTAACGTTTACGAACAGCGAAAAGCGCACTTTCCGGGTTGACGGCGACAGGCCGAATCGGTAAGACTTGGCGTGGCGCGCAAACGGTGCGTCGACCTGCCAGCGTTCACGACAGATCCGACAACCAGACTTATGGGCTTATCCGCGCCGTCGCGTTTGGACGGAGGATTCGACGCGGCTCGAACCAGGAGAAGACTTCCATGAATCGAATTTCTCGAAGCTGCATGGCATTGCTTGTTTTGCTGGGCGTCTTCACAGCCGGTGCTTTACGACTCTGCGCGCAGTCTTCTGCTCCCGCTGCGGCCGATCCACCTCCCTACCTGAACCCGTCTTTGCCCACCTCGCAACGCGTTGACGACTTGATTTCGCGCATGACCCTGGAAGAAAAGGCTTCGCAACTCGTCAATCAGGCGCGCGCAATTTCCCGTCTCAACGTCCCGGCGTATGACTGGTGGAGCGAATCGCTGCACGGCGTAGCCGTCAACGGAACCACCGAGTTTCCGGAGCCGATCGGATTGGCTTCGACCTTCGATGCTCCCGCGATTCACAAAATGGCCATCGCCATCAGCATCGAAGGACGGATCAAGCACGTTCAAGACGTTCGCGCCGGGCACAGCAACATCTTTGAAGGGCTCGATTTTTGGGCGCCGAACATCAATATCTTCCGCGATCCGCGTTGGGGGCGTGGGCAGGAGACCTACGGTGAAGATCCGTTCCTCAGCGGGCGTCTTGGCGTAGCCTTCGTCACCGGCATGCAAGGTGACGACCCGAAGTACTACCGCACCATCTCCACTCCCAAGCATTACGCAGTGCACAGCGGTCCGGAATCTACGCGTCATGCAGCAAACGTCAGCGTCAGCAAGCACGACATGCTAGATACCTATTTGCCCGCGTTTCGCGCCACTGTGACAGAAGGCAAAGCTGGCTCGGTGATGTGCGCCTACAACTCCATTAATGGCCAGCCTGCCTGTGTCAACGAGTTTCTGTTGGTTGACCAGCTCCGCGAGAAATGGGGTTTCAAAGGCTACGTGGTCTCCGATTGTGGCGCGGTCCGCAACATCTTTGATGGGCATCACTTTTCCCCGACCCAGCCCGAAGCTTCAGCGATCAGCCTGAAGCGCGGCATGGACAATGAATGCATCGACTTTGTAGCCAAAGTCAGCGACAACCACGATTACGCCCCCTACATCGATGCGGTGAAACAAGGATTGCTGAAAGAGAGCGACATTGACCTCGCGCTCAGGCGGCTCTTCACCGCTCGTATGCAACTCGGCATGTTCGATCCTCCGGAGATGGTTCCTTATTCGAAGATCGATGAAAAACTGCTGGACGGACCCGAGCATCGTGCACTGGCATTGAAGTTGGCGAACGAATCGATGGTTCTCCTGAAGAATGACGGCACACTGCCGCTGCGAACTACGGGAATCAAGATCGCCGTCGTAGGCCCGCTTGCCGAACAAACTCAATATTTGCTGGGTAACTATAACGGGATTCCCACGCAGATTGTTTCTGTGGCGGAAGGCCTTCGCGCCGAATTCCCAAGTGCCAAGCTGCAGTTCGTTCCCGGCACGCAATTCCTCAGCAAGACAGCTTCGCCGGTTCCTGCCGAACTGATTACCACCAACGGAAAACCCGGCGTGACCGCTACTTATTATTCCATGGGTGACATGTTGGCTTTGCTCGGTTCCGGCAAGTTGCCCGCGCCCTTGGCGACGCGTTCCGAAACCGCGGTAGGCGCGGCTACTTCCTTGCCGCCCGAGGTTTCCGGCACTGGGTCCGTGATCGTGAGCTGGGAAGGCACGCTGACGCCGAAGGAAAGCGGCGACTACAATTTTGGAATTACCGGACAAGGCTTTTTGCGGGTGACCATCGACGACAAGGTGACCGCGATGTCGTTTCACACCAACGGGATCGAAACGAAACTGGGACGTGCCCAGCTGCAAGCGGGTCACCCGTACACTATCAAAGTGGAGTACGGTCCGGATGCCGATGCGAAAGAACAGCCGAGGCTCGTCTGGGCCAAACGCGACCCCAATCCTTCCCCCGATGCCATTACCGCAGCCAAGGACTCCGACGTAATCGTGGCGGTCGTCGGCATCACCAGCGAACTGGAAGGCGAGGAGATGGCGGTCAGCGAAGAAGGCTTTGGCGGGGGCGACCGAGTCAGCCTTGATTTGCCGAAGCCAGAGCAAAATCTGCTGGAGGCTGTCGCCGCGACGGGCAAGCCTCTGGTCGTCGTGCTAATGAACGGCAGCGCACTCAGCGTCAACTGGGTGAAAGAACATGCCAACGCCGTTCTCGAAGCCTGGTACTCCGGCGAAGAAGGAGGCCGCGCAGTTGCTCAAACTCTCTCTGGCGTGAACAACCCCGCCGGGCGCCTTCCCGTAACGTTCTACACGGGTGCCGATCAACTTCCGCCGTTCGAGGACTACTCGATGGCCAACCGCACTTACCGGTACTTTGCCGGCAAGCCCCTCTTTCCCTTTGGCTACGGCTTGAGCTACTCCAAATTCGAGTACACCAACGCCAAACTCTCGTCCAAGAAACTGCAGGCTGGCGAGCCGCTCACCGTCGAGGCCGACGTGAAAAATGTCAGCAAGCGCAGCGGGGACGAAGTGGTTGAGGTGTACTTAACCTTTCCCAAGCTGCCGGGTGCGCCGATTCGCGCGCTCCGCGGTTTCACTCGCGTACAGATTCCCGCCGGGAAATCGGAACATGTGCGCATCACTCTCCAACCGCGCGATCTGAGCCACGTCTCCGACGACGGGCTCATCCTGATTTCGGCTGGAACGTACAGTCTATCCATCGGCGGCGGTCAACCCGGCACTACCGCTGGTGTGGTCGACACCGCTTTCGTAATTACGGGTCAGAAGCAACTTCCGGAATAGCCGCCGTATGCCTTAGTTGTACAGAGTAGACCGATGCCTAAAGATTCGAAGAAGCGGAAAGGCATTCACCAGATCGCCCAGTTGGCTCACGTCTCCATAGGCACCGTGGACCGCGCGTTGCACGGACGGCCGGGAATCAACCCGTCGACGCGACAGAAAATCCTCCGGATTGCGAATCAAATCGGGTACAGCCCTAACCTTGCCGCGCGGGCTTTATCGATCGCCAGAGCGAATGTCCGCATCGGTGTGTGCATTCCTCGCGAAATTCATTTTTTCTACGATCAGATGTGGGGCGGGATTCTCGATGAAGAGCGGCGTTCGTCGCATCTCGGGATTCAATTCGCCCACCGGCCCGTTCACTCGCTGGGAGAACATGATACTGATGCGGTCCAGGGACTGCTGAAAGAAGAAGTCGATGGCATCATCCTGACCGCGGGAAATCCGGCGGGTCTCACTCCACTCATCAATGAAGCCGAAGACAAGGGGATTCGCGTGGTTTGTGTTTCTACGGACGCTCCGCAGAGCCGCCGTTCCAGTATTGTTTGTGTCGAACCTAAATTGAATGGCGGCTTGGCCGGTGAATTGATGGCAAAAATCGTTCCGCCGAATTCCGGAGTCGCGATTATCGCCGGTATGCTCTCCGCGGAAGATCACCGAAAAAAAGCGGACGGTTTCGCGCATGCGCTTCCGAAATATTCAAGTGGCAGCGAAATCGTGGCGGTGATCGAAGGGCATGAAGACGAGTCTGAGAGCTTTGAGAAAACTTTTGATTTGCTCGGACGCTTTCCCGATCTGGCCGGGCTGTACGTCAATACCGTGAACTGTTTGCCAGTGTGCCAAGCCTTGGAGCGCAGAGGACTCGCCGGAAGAGTAAAACTTGTTGCGACCGACCTGTTTCCCGAAATGGCGACGCATCTCGATAAGGGCACGATCACAGCGTCCATCTACCAGCACCCTTTTCGGCAAAGCCAAATCGCGGTTCGACTGCTTGCCGACAATCTTTCCAACAAAATGGATTTACCCCCAAGTGTTTACCTAAGCCCGGGCGTAATTATGGCCTCTAACTTCCACCTTTTCCGCGAGATGCGTCAGTCCGAGAACGAATTGCATATCTGAGAATCCGGTTTTTCATATCAGAAATATCGTTATTGTTTTGCAAAAAGTGCGGTTTTCGATGCAGAAATCGCTTGACATGTATCGACAAATCAAATAAAACGGCTACAACCGTTAACGTTAACGGTTCATGCGAGTTGTTGTCCCATTGAAATCCACACGATGGGCAGGGGGTGTAGATATGCAGTATTGCTCGAAGTGCTTCAAAACAGCATTGGCCGCAGGTTGGTCATTTCGCTGGGTAATCCTAGTCTTGGTCGTTTTGTTGTTACCTTGCCTGGCTTCGGCCCAAGAGGGCACGATCCTCGGCACGGTAACCGATCCCACTGGTTCAGCAGTTCCAAATGCAACAGTGACGATTCTGCAACTCAGCACCGGTACTGTTCGCACTTATAACACCAACGACGCCGGGCAGTATGTTGCTGCCGGCCTGCCCGTTGGCAAGTACGACGTGAAAATCACTGCTCCCGGTTTCAAGACGGAAGAGCAGCATGGCGTCGTGCTCAACGTCAACGACCGTGATCGCGTCGATGCTCAAATGAAGGTCGGCGCAAAGACAGAAACCATCTCCGTTGAAGCGAACGCGCTGCAGGTCCAATCCGACAGCAGCGAGGTCAGTTCCCTGATCAGCGGTACCCAGATCACGGAACTCGCTACCAATGGCAGAACGTTGTATAGCTATGTGCAACTAACTACTGGCGCGAGCAGCCTCACGCCGGATACACAGCTGCCGGTTCCGGTTGGTGGTAATGGCGACATCAGCTTCAACGGCAACCGCCCCACCCACAACCTCTATCTGTTGGACGGTGGTGAGAACGCGGACCGCGGCGGATCCAGCTCCAACTCCAGCGTTATGCCTTCGGTGGACGCCATCTCGGAAACACAAACGCTGTCGTCCAACTATAGCGCAGAGTATGGTCTCTCTTCCGGCGGTACCATCAGCTCGGTCGTCAAGTCTGGAACGCAAGCATTTCATGCGTCGGCATGGGAGTTCTTCCGCAACGACGCATTGGATGCACGGTATCCCACGAATCCTGCCCCGGCTCCGGTCTCGGAGCTTCGCTACAACATCTTTGGATTCAATGCGGGCGGCCCGGTAACCTTCGGCAAGCTTTATAACCCCGACAAGAAGAAGACCTTCTTCTTCTACAACATGGAATGGCGCAAGATCATTAACGGCGGTTCGCCGATCACCGCGAACGTGCCGGATCCCACTAACTACACGGGAAATTTTGGCAGCACCGCAATCACCGTTCCCGACGCAAGCATGGTGAGCGCATCAGTCCTCGCGAGGAACTGCCCGGGTGGCGCTCTCCCGGCAGGCATTGTGCAAGGAGCGGCGTTTCCCAAGGACGGAAGCGGTAATTACGTAATTCCGAGCTGCATGCTGGATCACAATGTCCAGCAAATAGCCACAGTTTCCGGTCAGAAGTATGGTGCCGGCATCTTCCCGGCGCCGACGAACTCAGCTGGCCAGTTCGTCCTGCCGGTGAGTTCGCCGACTGACGTACGCGAGGAAATTGTTCGAATCGATCATAACTTCACGGATAAGTTCAGCGTGTATGGCCATTTCGTAGCCGAGCAGATCAACCAGAACTACGCCCGCACCATGTGGAGCGGCGATAGCGTGCCCACGATCGGCAATACATTTGGCAATCCGTCCTATGCGGGCGTCATCCACACCACATACACCATCAACCCGACATTGGTGAATGAGGCGTCCTTCAACTACAACGGCAACCGTATCAACATCACCCCGGTTGGCTTGTACAATTCGCCATTCACTGTGAGCGGGTACTTTGACTCAGGCGCCACCAACATTCCGCAAATTAACTTGTCGCAGTTGAACACCCAATACACCGTAAACTGGATGCCGTGGACCAATAAGGCCGATGATTATCAGATCCGCGACGACGTCTCCTGGACCAAGGGCCGTCAACAGTTCCGCTTTGGTGGCGGTTGGGCTCTCTACACGAAAGTCCAGACCTGGTTCAAGAACACCCAAGGCAATTACAACTTCAACGGCTCATTCACCGGCAACGATGTTGCGGACTGGATGCTGGGTCTCGCCAACAATTACACCCAGGATGCCATTAAACTGCAAGGGCACTGGCCTAATGACTCTTACTTCTTGTATTTTCAGGACAACTGGCGCGTTAACAACCGCCTGACTTTGAACCTCGGTCTGCGGTGGGACGGCATTCCGCACACCTACGAAACCAACAACAACATGGCCAACTTCTATCCGGACAAATACGATCCGAATAAGACTGCGGTGCTGACTTCGGTGGGTGGAAATACAGTTGATCCCAGCAGCCCGGGACTCTTCACTAACACCTCTCTGCCTGGGTCCCCTGTTTTCTACACCAACGGCATCGGGATTTGCGGCCTAAACGGCAACCCCAGAGGTTGCGTCAACAATGCCTGGCAAAATTGGCAACCGCGCCTCGGCTTTGCTTATGACCTCCGTGGCGATGGCAAGACCGTTATCCGCGGCGGCTACGGCATCATGAACGAACGCGTGCAGGGCAACGACGTGTACAACAACGCCGGTACTGTCCCGACCGCAGCCAGCGTCAACTTCAACAACGTGTTGTTCAACCAGACGACGCAAGTCCTCACAGATCCCTACGGAGGAGGCGGAACCCCGGCCGTTTCCATCCCAGTCAACAACGTGACCGGACTTGACAAGTCTAATTACAAATCGCCGCGAAGCACTCAGTTTAGTCTGGGTATCCAGCAATCCATCGGCAAGTCGGTCCTCTCGGTGGCTTATGTTGGTTCGCAGAATCGCCATCAAAGCTTCTACGAGGAGATCAACCTCGCTCCTCAGGCGAACCTGGCGGGCTATCAGCTTGGCACTTTGACGAGCTACAACAGCGACGTTCTTTATCCCGGCTATCACGGCATCCGCCTGGCAAGGAACGAAGCCAACGCCGAATACAACTCGATCCAGATGTCCATCCGTGGACAGTTGATGAAGAACGCCCTGACGTATCAGGTCGGCTACACCTATTCGCGCGGCTATGATGTATGGACCACCGGCAGCAGCGGCGGCGACCTCGGCACCATTTCCAATCCTTATGCGGGTTGGAAGTTTGACTGGGGCCCGTCCTTCTTTGACAAGCCGAACGTGTTCTTTGCCAACTTCGTGTATGACCTGCCGTTCTTTGCCCACAGCGACAATAAAGCAGAGAAGATCATGCTCGGCGGCTGGGAAGTTTCCGGCATCGTCAGCGCCTCCTCTGGTGTGCCCATCAACATCGCGTACGGTGGCGGCGGCGTAGGCTACACTAATAACGTGTGCAGCGTTGTTCCAAATTGCTCCATCCGGCCGGATGTTTCCGGGACAGCGCACGACCCACACACCTTCAATGAGTGGTTTGACACTTCCATCTACACCGCACCGGCTGCCGGCCAATGGGGTAACGTGAAAGCGAACTCCGTGCGTGGTCCTGGCCGCGACAACTGGAACATGTCGCTCTTCAAGAACTTCAATTTCAGCGAGACTCGCGGAAGCTATCTCCAGTTCCGCGCGGAGTTCTTCAACATCTGGAACCACACCCAATTCCAGGGTGGGGCATGGAACGGCGGAGTGAACGCATCCGCGTCGTTCGACAACACTGGAACTCTCAAAACCAGCAACAACTTCGGCAAGATCACTACCACATATGATCCCCGAATTATTCAGCTGGCTTTGAAGCTGTACTTCTAAGCCTAACAACGCAAGCACTCAACACGCGGCGTGCGGATCACCCCCCGCACGCCGTATTTTTTTGTTCCACCTGTTATGTTAGGCCAAGTAGAAACCCACTGTCTGTACTGCCCTCTTCCCGTTGTCTTGTAGCGGCGGCATTGCGCCGCTATTTTCTTTTTGTAGGGACGGCTGTCCGAGGTCGTCCGCGGCACTTAGCGACAACCCAGTTTTCGTACTCATTCGTTTGATCTGATTGCCGCCGTCCGTCAATCGGTAAAAGGTGAGACTGAGCCGAACTCAGCGAATCTTTCCATCTGCCGCCAGGTTATCCAGCCAACGCTTCGCTGTTGCCGCTTCTGGCGCCGCGGCATTGCTCTTCAGGAACTCGCGCAGGACCCGCGCGCAATCTTCATAACGCCCCGCTGCCGTCAAACACTGTGCCAGCAATAGCTCGGCTTGCGGGCTCGATCCGCGAGAGGCGTTGTGCGCTTGCTCGGCCAATTTGAGGGCCTGCTCATACTGTCCTTGTGCGTAGTAGGACTTACCCAGCGCCCAATCCGTCTCCCAAGGCGCAGTAGGTTCCAATTGCACCGACTTTTCCAGCACCGAGATCGCTTGTTCGTACTTTTTCCCATTACAAAGTGCCAGACCCAACGCGGAGAGAACGCGCGTTTGATTCGGGTCGATCTGGGCCGACTTTCGCAGCACCGTCTCCGCGGAATCCCAGCGCTGTTGCCGCATAAACAATATCCCTTGCACGTAGAGCACGTCAGGATTGCCGGGGGCAAGTCCTGCTGCTTTGTTCAACTGTTTTTCCGCTTCGGCTAATTTGCCTTCCCGCAAAGCCTGCGCGCCTTTTGACATTGCCTCCTGTGCCTTGGGCGCCAGGATCGGCTTGTTGGGAGCCACCGTACTCTCATTGGATGCCAGCTGCCGCTGCAGAGAGATGTCAATCTCTGCCTTGCCAGCAATCACCATTGTGAGATCTTTCTGCGCGGACTTATAGCCGCTCGCTTCCGCCACGATCGTGAAGTCTCCAAATTTCTGAAGTATGAAAAAGGCACGGCCATGTGAAGTGGATGCCTGGTCGGTCGGCACCCCGTTTTCATAGAGTTTGACGAACGCTGGGGTTGTCAGAATCGCACCCGAACTGTCGCGCACTGTTACGGAAATCTCCGCCCGGTCCCCGCGAATCATCGTTCCCTGATCGCCACTGTCCTGGCAACGCCCCAACGGAGCAGCAAACAACAGCGCACCTGCGGCCAAACTCGCTAACCAAGCGGTTTGGGCCCCACCAGTTCGTTTCGAGGGTCTCGACATAATCAGCCTGCGACAGAGTAGTTCTGAGTCCGACTCGCGTCAACCTGGAACCACAGCAGTGATTGCATGCCGTTCCGGACCTGCTAAATTATTGGAAGATGACGCATTTGTTTCCAACTCGCTTTCGCCGGAAGGCCCGCCCCGCTTTCCACTACTTGGCCCTGGTTCTGATGCTGCCTCCAGCCGCCTCCGCCCAAACCAAAGGTCCCGACCAGGCTATCGCTCTCGAGCAGCAAGGCAAGCTCCCCGAAGCTGAACAAGAATGGCGCCGCTGGCTTGCGGCAAATCCCAAGGACGCGGGCGCCTATGCGAGTCTGGGCGTGCTGCTTTCGAAAGAGAGCAAATACTCCGAAGCCGCGAAAGCCTATCGTAAAGCGCTTGCTTTGAATGGCGAATTACCCGGTATTCAGCTCAACCTCGGACTGGCCGAGTTTAAGCAGAATAAATTTCAGGATGCCGTCGACCCCTTTCGCTCCGTCCTCCGTTCGGACCCGCAGAACCAGCAGGCGCGCATTCTGCTCGGCATCTGCTACTACGCCACGGGCCACTTCTCGGAAGCCGTAGAGCATCTCTCCGCTGCCTCCAACGCAGATCCCGATAATGTCGAGCTGCACAACTTGCTCGCCCAAAGCTGCCTCTCCGGCAAGAAATTCGAGTGCGCTCTGGACGAATTCCACTGGCTGGCTGCGCGAAATCCCGATTCGCCCAGCGTCCACATCCTGGTGGGGCAGGCCCTAGACGGCTTGAAAAGGACCGACGACGCCATCGCCGAATTTCACATCGCCGCAAAGGCGGATCCCAACGCCCCCAATGTTTTCTTTGGTCTCGGATATTTATATTGGAAGACCGGGCAATATGACGAAGCGGCTGAAAACTTCGAAAAGCAGCTCGCCATCGACCCCGATAATCCCCAAGCGCTTACCTATCTTGGCGATGTCGAGCTGAAACGAAACAATCTCGATAAAGCGAAGGCGCTGCTTGTCCACGCAGTTCGCTTGCGTCAGGACATTCGGTATGCCTACCTGGATTTGGGTTCTGTTTACACCGCTCAGAAGAGCTACAACGACGCTCTTCGGGCCTTGCAACAGGCCGAAAAACTCGATCCCAATCAGATCGACGTTCACTTCCGTCTCGGCACCTTGTACAAGGAAATGGGCAAGTCCGCTGAGTCACAAAAGGAGTTTGCCAAAATTCGCGACTTGCAGAAAAAAGTGGAGGATGACCTCGCCGATCGGATGAACAGTGCAAAAGCTCCTGCGCCCAGTTCCCCGGACAAAAACTGAGTCGGTAGCGGCAGTCTCTTCTCTTCTACCGCGCGCCTAACAGGATGTCCACCGTCAATTGATCCAGCCGCTCATACGGCAATCGCTTGGTCATCATTTTGTCTTTGTCAAACCCGTGCCCAAGAAGCGCCTGTGCCACTTGCCTTGAATACCGCGCTGTCGATGGTAGATGTCCATTCGGAGCTGCGATTTCCTTGAGGATCGCCTGAATTTCGGCGTCTCCATTCCAGCGCGCGGCTTTTTCTTTCATCATCAAGTACGTCCGCATGCACCCGCGCGCGAAATCCTTCACACCCTCGTAATCTTCCGTCCGATACGCATGCGCGTCAAAGTGGCGCGGCCCCGAATACCCCACATCCTCAAGAAACTTCACCAGCCAGAAGGTCTGCTTCACGCTCGCGGACCCAAATCGCAGGTCCTGGTCATACCGTCCCGGGGACTGGTCGTTCAAATCGATGTGGAACAGTTTCCCGGCTTCCCACGCCTGCGCTACCCCGTGCATAAAGTTCAAGCCCGCCATCTGTTCGTGTGCAAACTCCGGATTCACCCCGACGATTTCCGGGTGGTCCAGCGTTGCAATAAATCCCAAGTAGTGCCCCGTGGTGGGCATGTAAATATCGCCGCGCGGTTCGTTCGGCTTCGCTTCGAGCGCGAACCGATACCCATAGCCCTGATCGTTGCTGTACTCGCAGAGGAAATTGACGGCCTCGCGCAAGCGCTTCACCGCGTCGTCCGCGCGCCGGCACGCATCGGTTTCGGTCCCTTCCCGTCCGCCCCAGAGCACAAAAATCTTCGCGCCGAGCTCCGCGCCCAGGTCCATGGCGCGCATCGTCTTTTGCACCGCGTATGCCCGCACTTCCGGATCGTTCGCGGTGAAAGCTCCATCGCGAAACACAGGATGAAAGAACAAAGAAACGGTAGCCATGGGCACAACGATCCCGTGCGCCTGGCATGCGCCCTTGAACTTCTTCACGATGCAGTCCCGTTCGCTCGGTGTTGCATCGATCGGAACTAAGTCATTGTCGTGCAGGTTCACGCCCCAGGCCCCTACCTCCGCCAGCATTCTGACCAGATCAGTCGGGTCCATCGTCGGCCGCACGAAATCACCGAACGGATCCCGCCCCCGGTTTCCCACGGTCCACAATCCGAATGAAAATTTATGCTCGGGGCGCGGTCGGAATGCATCATTGGCTGTTTTCATGAAAGGCTGCCTCCTCTGCGGGATGCCGAAGAACACCTGGGGGGACGGAGTGCTGTGTTGCCTCGACCTGCGGATTCGCCAGGCCACCCGCCTTGCACCGTCGGCGGGTGGCCGGCATCGTACACGCCTCGAAGTGCTTCGGATCCGCTCGGGATATGATCCTCAAACGATCGGGCAAAAACCCCGGAAATGCACAGGACCCTTACCGTGTACGTTAACGATAGTGGTATACTAGCACAATCCGGGTCGCTCAAACCACCGTAGTTTCGGAGATTTTCGCAAGGCTCCTGCTCTTCGTTTCGCTTGGCCGACAGTACGAAACGCTACTTTCCTCTGGGAGGATTCTTCGTGGCCCCACACAAACGCGTAAAAGCAGCCAGCACCAAATCATCCAGCTCGAACAACGGCGGCGGCACAAAGTCTCGCCTCGTGCCTTATCGCAACTCTGCCCTTCCTGCGGAGAAGCGCGTCAAAGATCTTCTATCTCGCATGACCCTCGAGGAAAAAGCTGCGCAGATGTTCTCAGTGTGGCAAAAGAAACCGCAAACTCTTCTCGACGACGACGGCAAATTCGATCCGGTCAAGGCCAGAAAGTCTTTCAAGCATGGCCATGGGCTTGGTCAGGTCGGTCGCCCAAGCGACGCCGGCAAGGGTCTTACCGCACGTCAAATGGCAGAAACCACGAATGACATTCAAAAGTATTTTCTCGAGAACTCGAGACTCGGTATCCCGGTAATTTTCCACGAGGAATGTTTACACGGCCATGCCGCCGTTGGTGGAACCAGTTATCCGCAGCCCATCGCTCTCGCTTCGACCTTCAACAGTGCTCTCATCGAGGCCATCTTTACGGCTACGGCTCTGGAAGCGCGCTCGCGGGGAGCGCATCAAGCGCTGACGCCGGTTGTTGATGTGGCCCGCGATCCCCGCTGGGGACGCGTCGAAGAAACCTATGGCGAAGATCCATACCTCGTCTCACGGATGGGGATTGCTGCGGTCCGTGGCTTCCAGGGGGACGCCACTTTTCGCGACAAGAAGCGCATGATCGCCACCCTTAAGCATTTCTGTGGACATGGCCAACCCGAGTCCGGTATGAATTGCGCTCCCGCAAACGTTTCTTTGCGCGTTCTGCGAGAGACGTTCTTCTATCCATTCAAAGAAACCGTCCAAAAAGCGGGAGCCATCAGCGTCATGCCGTCTTATAACGAACTAGACGGCGTACCTTCTCACAAGAACACCTGGTTGCTCCGCGACGTGCTTCGGAAGGAATTCGGCTTCAAGGGATTCACGGTCTCCGATTACTTTGCGGTTTGGGAACTTGGCTATCGGCCCGACACTCACGGGCACTTCGTCGCGGCCGACAAAAAAGAATCCTGCAAACTGGCGGTGGAAGCGGGCGTGAATATCGAACTGGCAGATACGGACTGCTATGCCCACCTTGTTGAGTTGGTCAAGAAGCGCGAACTCAAGGAATCGCAGCTTGATGAGCTCGTCGCACCCATGCTCCTGTGGAAGTTCAAGCTGGGACTATTCGACGATCCCTACGTGGATCCGGACGAAGCCGAGCGCGTTGTCGGCTGCGAAAATCACTGCGAACTCGCTCGACAGTCCGCTCGCGAAGTCATCACTCTCCTCAAAAATGAGGGAGGGCTCGCCCCGCTCGATTTAAGCAAGTACAAAACGATCGCCGTCATCGGTCCCAATGCCGATCGCACACTGCTTGGCGGTTACAGCGGTGTGCCGAAGCATGAAGTCACCGTGCTAGAGGGCATCAAATCGCGTGTAGGTAACCGCGCGAAGGTGGTATACAGCGAAGGGTGCAAGATCACCATCGGCGGCAATTGGAATCAGGATGCGGTTGTGCCCAGCGATCCGCAAGAAGATCTTAAGCAGATCGCCGACGCTGTACAGGTAGCCAAACAGGCCGATGTAATTGTTCTCGCGATCGGCGAGAACGAACAAACTTCGCGCGAAGCCTGGGGCTTGAATCACATGGGTGACCGCGCAAACCTCGACCTGATCGGCAGGCAGGAAGAACTTGTCAAAGCCATGCTCGCCACCGGCCAGCCCGTGGTTGTCCTTTATTATGGTGGGCGTCCGAACTCAATTAACTATCTGGTTCAGAATGTGCCGGTCATTTTTGAATGCTGGTATTTAGGCCAGGAAAATGGCCATGCTGTCGCCGATGTTCTCTTCGGTGATGTCAACCCTTCGGGTAAGTTGCCGATCTCGATTCCGCGATCCGCCGGGCACTTGCCCGTCTTCTATAACTACAAACCGTCCGCACGTCGAGGCTATCTCTTCGACGATGTGTCGCCACTCTTCGCGTTTGGTTATGGTCTGAGCTACACCAGTTTTACCATTAAGAATGTCCGCTTAGAAAAGAGTAAGATCCGCGCCAACGGTTCTACGCGCGTCTCCGCAGACGTGACCAACATTGGCAAACGCGAGGGCGCGGAGGTCGTGCAAATGTACATCCGTGATTTGGTCAGCTCCGTTACTCGACCCGTCAAGGAACTGAAGGGGTTCCAGAAAATCTTTCTGCGTCCTGGCGAAACGAAAACCGTAACGCTTGACGTCAATCCAGACTTGCTCGCTTTTTACGACGTCAACATGAAATACGTTGTGGAACCGGGAGATTTCTCCATCATGGTTGGAAATTCTTCCCGCGATGAAGACTTGACCAAAGTAACTCTCACCGTAACCAAGTAAATCGGCTTCAGATCATGCGAGGCGCCTATGATCCAGAAACTCTCCTTTGGTGAAAAGTTCGGCTACGCGCTCGGAGACATGGCTGCCAATTTTGTCTTCCAGGCCATGTTGGCCCTGCAGTTGGATTTCTATACTCATACTTTCGGCCTCACCGCGCGCCAGGCGGGAACCCTCTTCCTGGTCGTCGGGTTAGGCGTTGCTTGTTTCAACCCCGTGATGGGTGTCATTGCGGATCGCACTTCCAGCAAGTGGGGCAAATTCCGGCCCTGGCTCCTCTGGACCGCGCTCCCCTTCGGCATCATCAGCGTTCTGACATTCACCACGCCACAGCTTAGTTCCGGCGCAAAAATCATTTATGCCTGGACCACTTACATTCTTCTGCGCGTGATCTACACCGTCAACAACGTGCCGTACGCTTCGTTGACTGCGGTGATGACGCAGGATCCCGATGAGCGGACAAGCATTTCCTCGTATCGCCAGATCGCGGCTAACAGCGCCGGCTTCATCATCGCGAGCCTCGCCATTCCCATGGTCAAATTTTTCGGGCGTGGTAATGACGCACAAGGCTATCAGCTCACTATGAGCCTGCTGTCATTACTCAGCGTCATCTTCTTCATCGTTGCTTTCGTCACGACGAAAGAGCGTATTCAGCCTGATCCGCAGCAGAAAAGTTCGCTTGGCCAGGATCTCTCGGATCTTTTCCGCAACCGGCCTTGGATCGTGCTGTTTCTGGTCACCCTGTTCTACTTCAGCGCGATTCTGGTCCGTGGCAATGTCATGCTGCCGTTCTTCCGATTTGTTGCCGGCAACGTGAACCTTTTCGCCTGGTTTAGCGGTTTCGGCCTCGCCGCATTACTTGTCGGCGTAGCCTGTTCGACAGCGGTCTCTCTGCGTGTAGGCAAACGCGAACTTTTCATCGCGAGCATGCTCCTCACGGGCATCTTCAATGCGGCGCTGTATCTGATTCCGCCACAAGCAACTTACGTCATCATCGCCGTGGAAGTGCTTCGCCAGTTCTCTTTCGGCCTTTCCGGCCCAATCCTCTGGGCAATGATGGGCGACGTCGCTGATTATGGTGAATGGAAAACGGGCCGTCGTGCGACGGGAACGGTCACTGCCGGTGTTGTGTTTGCCTTGTGGGCCGGGCTGGCGCTTGGCGGCGCTATCGCTGGATGGTTGCTTTCGGCCTACGGTTTGGTTTCAGAGGCCGCCGTACAGACGGCGCATACACAAGCGGGGATTCTACTTACGGCCAGCATTTACGCTGGTTTGTTTTTCTTCGCCGCTGCTGTTTGCCTCTTCTTTTACCCGCTGAATCGCGAGAAGAACCGTTCCATTGCCAATGAGCTCGCGGAACGCCGCAAGGGCACCGCAGCTGCACAATAGGAGGCGCGATGCGCAGACCTTTATGGCTAATGGTTGTGTCTTTGGCTCTGGCCGGCAACGCTAACACGCAGAGGCCGCCCGCTCTCAAAGACGCCTACCGCGGCTGCTTTCTCGTCGGCGCCGCTCTAAACTCTAACCAGTTTACGGGGAGCGACCGATTAGAAGACGCCGTCATTAAAGCGCAGTTCAATTCCATCACTCCCGAGAATGTTCTGAAGTGGGAAGTCGTTCATCCCGGACTGAACACGTATGACTTTTCTCTGGCCGACAGGTACGTCGAATTCGGGGAACAGAATCATATGTTCATCATCGGGCACAACCTGGTCTGGCATTCGCAAGTCCCCCAATGGGTCTTCGAAGACGCGAGCGGCAAACCCCTAACCCGCGACGCATTGCTTCAACGCATGCGTGATCACATCACCACTGTCGTCGGCCGCTATAAAGGGCGCATTCAGGGATGGGACGTGGTGAACGAGGCTCTAAGCGAGGATGGATCGCTGCGCGAATCGCCTTGGTTGAAGATTATCGGTGAAGACTACATCGAACAAGCCTTCCGCTCTGCCCACGAAGCCGATCCTCACGCTCAGCTGTACTACAACGATTATTCGCTGGAGAACGAGGCCAAACGCAAAGGGGGACTGCGGCTTGTCAGCAAACTGCAAGAGAGGGGCGTGTCGATCACGGGCGTGGGGCTCCAGGATCATGTCAGTCTGGACTCTCCGACTACCGATCAAATCGACACCACGATCAGCGAATTTGGGAAGCTCGGCGTGAAAGTCATGATAACGGAGCTTGATGTCGACGTGTTGCCGTGGCCCGCTAAAGATCAGATCGCCGACGTTTCGTTGCACGCAGAGGCTGATCCCAAGCTCAATCCGTATCCCAGCGGTCTGCCGGAAACCGTTCAGCAGGCTCTCGCAAAACGCTACGCAGACCTGTTCGGCACTTACGCGAAGCACTGCGGGCTGGTGACCCGTGTGACGTTCTGGGGAGTCGCGGACAAAGACTCCTGGCGAAATGACTGGCCTATCAAGGGCCGCACCGACTATCCGCTCTTGTTCGGCCGCGACGCCAAACCGAAGCCGGCATATTATGCTGTGATTCGTCAGGCTCCTAAGCCAGCTCGCTGATGTAATTTGAAGGAGGATTGTTGTTCTGTAAGGAAACCGTGGCAGATGGCGGAAAAAATGCCAAAACTCTCTTGTCGGTAACGTTAACGAGTCGTATAGTACGTCAAGCATTCGCAGCTGCAACTCTGTAGCTAAGGGAAACCTGAAAGGCCGGCTTCTCTTTCAGGCTTAGGCGTGGTTGCGCCCTCGTTGGGCGCCGGAGTGAAAACTTGATCAGCCTTTTCTTTGCGAATTCAGTGCCTTCCTTGGTTCATCTCTCCGCCGTCGATCTGGTCATTATTGTCTTCTACTTCGCGCTTGTACTCGCGATCGGTTTCTATCTCAAGGAGCAAGCCAACACCGGTGAAGATTTTTTCATGGCCGGCCGCGAGATGACCGCGTGGATCGCAGGGTTGGCGTTTCTCTCTGCAAATCTCGGCTCGCTTGAATTGATGGGCTGGGCCGGCGCCTCCTATCAGTACGGCATTCTTGCAGCGCACTGGTATTGGATCGGTGCCATACCGGCCATGCTGTTCCTCGCTTTGGTGATGATGCCGTTCTATTACATCTCAAAGACGCACTCGGTTCCCGGCTACTTGAAACTCCGTTTTGGCGAACCCAGTCGTGCGCTTTCGTCCATCAGTTTCGCTTTCATGACCGTATTGATGAGCGGCATCAATATGTATTCCATGGCGCTGGTGCTCAAGATCATCCTCGGCTGGGACATCAACATCAGCATTCTCGTTTCCTCGGTTACGGTCGCCATTTACGTAACCCTTGGAGGATTGCGATCCGCGATTTTCAATGAAGTGCTGCAGTTCATCCTTATTTGGGCCGGCGCGCTGCTGATTCCCATACTCGGCCTCGTCGAGGCTGGCGGCTGGAGCGGCCTGAAAGCGCGCATCGCCACCAATGCTTCCTCCGAGTACACCCACCTGTGGAGCACACTCGGCAAGTTCAGCGACAATCCCATGGGCATTCATTGGACCGGCATCGTCTTCGGTCTCGGTGCTGTTATTTCCATGGGTTACTGGACCACGGATTTTCTCGTCGTGCAGCGCGTGCTTTCTGCGAAAGATCTCCGCGCGGCAAAAATGGCTCCTATCATTGGTGCCGGTTTCAAAATGCTGGTCCCTTTTATCGTCATTCTTCCCGGCCTTCTCGGGATAGCGGTTCTGCCGATGAAACTTATGGGTGAAGGCCAAGCCATCGCGACGGGCGGCCACAGCTATAACGAAGTGCTACCGCTGATGCTTGCGCGCTACTGCGGGCCCGGCCTTTTGGGACTCGGCATCACGGCTCTCATCGCGGGCTTCATGTCCGGCATGGCTGGCAACGTAAGCGCTTTCACCACGGTTTGGACATACGACATCTATCGGGCTCTGATCAAAAAAGACGCCAGCGACTCGCACTACGTCGCCATGGGGCGCTGGGCCACCATCGTCGGCGTGGCGATTTCCATCGGCACCGCCTATTTAGTGATGGACTTCAAAAGCATCATGGATTATGTCCAGGCGCTGTTCAGCTTCTTCATCGCTCCCTTGTTTGCCACCGTGATCCTCGGCATGTTGTGGAAGCGCGCCACGCCCGCTGGCGGTTTTCTGGGCCTCCTCTCCGGTACCGTTGCGTCAGTTGGCATGTGGGCTTGGGTCAAGGTTGACCCTACCGCACTGCGTTACGTCGCCCTCTCGCCCTACGCCCGCGACATGGCGGAAAACATGTACCGGGCCTTGTGGTCCTGTCTCACGTGTGCCTTGATCACCGTTGTGGTCAGTCTGCTCACCAAGCCCAAACCTGAGGCCGAATTGAAGGGGCTTGTGTACGGCGCAACCGAGATTCCCTCCGAGACCTACGTTTCCACTCTGCATCGTCCGTGGTTTTGGGCACTCGTCGTGGGTGTAGCATTCGTAATCGCCAATATCATTTTCTGGTGAGGCGCTATGAGAAGCGGCGGCGGCATTTCCATCTGGTTTTTCATCGGCATCTCGCTCTTGGTGAACGGAGTACTCATTCTCGGCTCCGGCATCTACGAAAGCATTCATCCTCCGCAGCAGCCGGTAGTGCTTTTCAATCTTCACGCCAGCGTGTGGTGGGGTGCGCTCCTCACCTTGATCGGCGCGATTTACTGCGTCAAGTTTTCGCCGTCTGCTTCTAAGCAACGCTAGGCAGCGGCAGCGTCGTGTAGATTTTCGCGGAAGCGTCGGGGCAAGGCTGTGCAGCCACCTCGTGGAAAGTTGGGTATTATGCCAGTCCTTGGAATCGACGTTGGCACCGGCGGAACTCGCGCACTGATCGTCGACGAAACCGGTCGCATTCTCGCCTCGGCCACCGAGGAGCATGCTCCCTTTGCCAGCCCCCAACCCGCTTGGGCGGAACAGGATCCACGCGACTGGTGGCGCGCCGCAACCATCGCTATCCACAAAGCGCTACAAGCCGCCAATGTAGCGCCAGGATCGATTTCCTGCGTCGGCTTTTCCGGCCAGATGCACGGCGCTGTTCTTCTCGACGAAAACGATGAAGTCATCCGTCCTGCACTCATCTGGTGCGACCAGCGCACTCAGCCACAGTGCGACCAGCTTCACCAACTCTTCGGCCGCGACCACCTCATTCAACTTACCTGCAATCCCGCTCTCACCAATTTCACGTTGACCAAGATGCTCTGGGTCCGCGAACAGGAACCCCAAAATTGGGCGCGCGTTCGCAAAGTCATGCTGCCCAAAGATTATGTACGGCTGCGCCTCGGCGCAGAATCCGCCATTGATGTTGCTGACGCTTCTGGCACGCTCATGCTGGACGTCACGAATCGCAAGTGGGCCGGTGAAGTGCTCGCAAAGATTGGCATTGATTCGAAAATTCTCCCGAAACTTTACGAGTCGCAGGAAATCTGCGGCAAAGTTTCCGCGGCCGGCGCAAAAGAATCAGGGCTTGTCGCCGGAACGCCGCTCGTCGCGGGCGCAGGCGACCAGGCCGCGGGAGCGGTTGGCATTGGCATTAACCGCCCCGGCACCGTCAGCGCCACCATTGGCACCTCCGGAGTTGTGTTTGCGGCGACTGATCGGCCGGCCCTAGACCCGCACGGTCGCTTACACACTTTCTGCCACGCGATTCCGAATCGCTGGCACGTCATGGGAGTAACCCAGGCCGCGGGACTCTCGCTGCGTTGGTTCCGCGATCAACTCTGGAGCGCACAGCCGTCCGGTCGCGATCCCTACGACGATATGTGTGAAGCGGCTGCTCGCGTGAGCCCCGGCTCCGACGGCGCGTTCTGGGCGCCCTACTTGATGGGCGAACGTACCCCTCACCTCGATCCCAACGCTCGCGCTGCTTTTATCGGCCTGACCGCGTCTCACACGCGAGCCCACTTGATTCGTGCCGTCCTCGAAGGCGTGGCTTTCAGCCTGAAAGACACGTTCACGATTCTTGAGGAAATTGATGTGCCCGCGAAACAAATTCGGTTAGGCGGTGGTGGCGCTCGCTCTCCGTTGTGGCGTCAGATTCAAGCGGATGTCTATGGCAAGGACGTCGAAATTCTTGCAGCGGAAGAAGGCGCGGCTTATGGCGCCGCGATTCTGGCTGGTGTCGGCGCGCGCTATTGGTCCAGCGTGGACGAAGCTTGTGATGCCGTTGTTCGCGTAGCGACTCGCGTGCCTCCCGACTCGAAGTCCAGTTCGCTGATGCAACGCAATTATCAGACTTTCCGCCGTATCTATCCGGCGCTTCGACAGATGGCCGATAACGAATCCGCGAAGCATCTAGCCAGCACGCATCGATGACGGCCGATGGAGCACTATTTTTCTAATAAATCCCCTGCACTTCGATCGATAGCGCTGGGCCTTATCGTCCCGTTTTTCGCACTCGCATCCGGATCGCTCGTCGTTTGCTCGAACGCCTTGGCGATAGGCGAGCCTTCTTATATCGAGACAAAATATAAAACCGGAGATTTCCTCATCGCGCAGCAAGGCAAGTGCACACGGATCTATGTGGATGCCTACGAGGACCCCGGAGTGCTTCGTGCGGTGGCCGATCTGCAATCTGACATCGACAAGGTTACCGGTTGTCTTCCAAACGTCATCCATGATGCTAAGAAATCAGCGCCTGCGATCATCGTGGTTGGAACGTTAGGCAAAAGCGCGCTTCTCGGGCACGTCATCCGCGACAAGAAACTGGATGTGTCCACGATTGCCTCAAAATGGGAGTCCTTTTTAGTCGAAACGGTCCCCAATCTTTTTCCCGGAGTCCCCAATGAACCGGCCGGTTCGAACGCTCTGGTCATTGCCGGCAGCGACAATCGCGGCACCATCTACGGTATCTACGATCTTTCGCAGCAGATCGGCGTTTCCCCTTGGTATTGGTGGGCCGATGTTCCCGTTCAACATCACGACACGCTTGCCGTTAAGCCCGGGGTGTACTCCCAGGGACCTCCGGCCGTAAAGTATCGGGGCATTTTCCTCAATGACGAGGCCCCCGCGCTCACCGGCTGGGTCAAAGAAAAATTCGGAAACTACAATCACGAATTCTACGAAAAAGTATTCGAGTTGATCCTCCGCCTGAAGGGTAATTATCTCTGGCCCGCTATGTGGAACAACGCCTTCAACGAAGACGACCCTGAAAATCCCAAACTCGCTAATGAATATGGCATCGTCATGGGCACATCTCACCACGAGCCCATGATGCGCGCCCAGCAGGAATGGAAGCGTCACGGCGCTGGTCCGTGGGATTACTCAAGAAATAGAGATGTCCTTCACGAATTCTGGACGCATGGGCTTCAACGCAACAAGAATTACGAAAATATTGTCACCATCGGAATGCGAGGTGACGGCGACCTCCCCATGTCCGACAGCGCCAACATCTCGCTCCTCGAAAAAATCGTTGCGGACCAGCGCAAAATCATTGGCGACACTTACCACCGCGATCCATCCACTGTCATGCAGGACTGGGCGCTCTATAAGGAAGTCCTTGAGTACTACGACAAGGGTATGCGCGTTCCTGACGACGTTACCCTCCTCTGGTGCGACGACAACTGGGGCAACATCCGCCGTCTTCCCACTCCCGAAGAACGCAAACGCCGCGGCGGCGCCGGCGTCTACTACCATTTCGACTATGTGGGCGATCCTCGCAACTACAAATGGATCAACACCAATCCCATTCCCAAAGTCTGGGAGCAGATGAATCTCGCTTTGAACTATGGGGCTGACCGCGTCTGGATCGTCAACGTGGGCGATCTGAAGCCCATGGAATTTCCAATCGAGTTTTTTCTCTCTTTTGCCTGGAGCCCGTCTCGCTGGCCGAAAGAAAAAATCCGTGAGTTCACCGAATTGTGGACCACCCGCGAATTCGGCCCCGCCCACGCCGCCGAGATCGCCGACATTCTGTCGCGGTATGCGAAATACAACGGCCGTCGCAAGCCCGAGCTTCTCGAACCCAGCACCTACAGCCTCGTGAATTACGGCGAGGCCGATCGCATCGTCGACGATTTCAACGCGGTCGCCAAACAAGCTGAGGAGTTGTACACGAAACTACCGCCCGAACAAAAAGACGCATTCTATGAACTCATTCTGCATCCCACCAAAGCCTCCGCCGTTGTCAACCAGCTCTACGTCGACGCTGCGAAGAATCAGCTTTATGCCAACCAAGGGCGCGCAGGGACAAATGCATTTGCCGACGAAGTGGAGGCCCTCTTCAAGAAGGATGCTGAACTATCGGCTTACTACAATCGCAGCCTCGCTAATGGCAAGTGGGATCACATGATGGATCAAACCCACATCGGCTATACCAACTGGCAAGAGCCGCCTGTCAACAACATGCCGAAGGTCACGCGGATCGAACTTCCGCAAGTTGCGTCGATGGGCGTGGCTATCGACGGATCCACGCTCGCTTGGCCAGGCGCCACGGAACAAGCGATGCTTCCGCCATTCGATGTCTTCCAACAGCCGCGGTCTTACATCGACATCTTTAACCGGGGCAAAACTCCATTTACCTTTCGCGCCACTACTACGGATCCCTGGATCCTCCTCAGTCAATCTCAGGGCGGAGTCGATCAGGAGACCCGACTCTGGATCTCGATCGACTGGGTTCACGCTCCGCAAGGAACGAATAAGGGTTCCGTGAACATCTCCAGCAATACGGGTCAGAGTGTCTCGGTCAACGTTGTGAGCTTCCTGCCCCCGAATCCTGCGCCGCAAACACTCGATGGCTTCGTAGAAACCAACGGCTACGTCTCCATCGACGCTCCGCACTACACAAAGAAGATCGACCGGCCCATCGCTCGCTGGGAAAAAATCGACGACTTGGGCCGCACCGGCTCCGCAATGACTCCGTTCCCGGTTACAGCGGAAAGCACACAGCCAGGCGAAAATGCTCCTTGCCTGGAATACAAGATGTATCTCTTCACCGCGGGTGATGTACGCGTCGAAGCCAGCCTCGATCCCACGCTCAATTTCGTTCCGGGCCGTGGCCTGCGCTACGCTATCTCGTTCGACGATCAGCCTCCCCAAGTCATCGACGCGCTCGCCGACCGCAGCGCCGAGGCATGGTCCACAGCCGTGAAGGACAGCGTCCGAAAATCCACTTCCACTCACGCAATAGCCGCGCCCGGTTATCACACCCTGAAATTTTGGATGGTCGATCCCGCCGTGGTTCTGCAGAAACTCGTCATCGATCTCCACGGCGTGAAGCCGAGCTATCTCGGCCCTCCCGAAAGCTTTCACACTTCCCCCATACGTTAACGTTAACGGCGTTCCGTTATACAATCGCTCTGTTATGCCTTGCCGACCGCCTCTCTCGTTCGTTCTTCTTCTTGCATTCACGATTGTCAGCGCGTTCGCTGTCTCCAATCCTCCCGTTGTTCATCTCACCGCCGAGCAGGATCATCAGCGCCTCATGGATCTTCTCCACATCGCTTCTCTGCGCAACGGCCCCGACGGTGATCCCAAATCGCCGCGCGCCGCCAATTTCGACGAATCCAAAGTGTCCGCGAACATTAAGCTTCCCGACCCGTTGCTTCTCAGCGATGGCAAGCGTGTCGCCATGCCTCAACTATGGTGGGACCAGCGCCGTCTGGAAATCTTCGAGCTCTTCAACCGGGAGATCTACGGCCGCGTTCCAAAAGAAACTCCTGGCGTAAAATGGGAAATCGTCAGCACCACGAACGAAACTGTCGCCGGTATTCCGGTCGTCACAAAGAAGCTCGTCGGCCATGTCGATAATTCTTCCTATCCGCTCATCACCGTCGACATTCAACTCACGCTGAGCACGCCCGCCAAAGCCACTGGCCCCGTTCCCGTGATGATGGAATTCGGCCTGAGCGCGGAAGCGCTGGAAGCTATCAAGAAGCGTCTCTCGGAAGCGCAACTCCAGGCTCTCTTCGGCGACGGGCCCAAGTGGCAAGAAGAAGTCGCCCGCATGGGTTGGGGTTACGCCACTCTCATTCCGGCCACTGTCCAAGCCGATAACGGCGCTGGCCTGACCGAAGGCATCATCGGCCTTGTCAACAAAGGACAACCGCGCAAACTCGACGACTGGGGTGCGTTGCGCGCGTGGGCTTGGGGCGCCAGCCGCGCTCTCGATTACTTTGAAACCGACAAAGCGGTCGACGCTAAACAAGTTGGCATCGAAGGCCTCTCGCGTTATGGCAAGGCCGCTCTCGTCACCATGGCCTACGATCCTCGGTTCGCCATCGGCTTCATCGGCTCATCCGGTGCCGGCGGCGCAAAAATCTGGCGGCGGAATTTTGGCGAGCAAGTTGAGAACGTCGCCTCGACCTCCGAATATCACTGGATGGCCGGCAATTTCCTTCAGTACGCCGGCCCGCTCACCGTCAATGATTTGCCCGTCGACCAGCACGAACTCATCGCCCTCTGCGCACCGCGTCCCGTTTTCATCAGCAGTGGCTCGCAACAAGTCGAAGGCGGCTGGGTCGATGCCAAGGGTATGTTTCTCGGCGGCGTCGGCGCAGGGCCCGTCTACAAGTTACTCGGCAAGAGAGATCTGGGCAGCACCGAATTCCCTCCCATCGAAACCGCGCTCATCGACGGCGATATCGCATTCCGTCAACACACCGGTGGCCACACCACAGGTCCTAACTGGCCAACCTTCCTCACTTGGGCGAGCCGCTACATCAAATGTCCAGCGCTCGCCGAACCTCTTGCAACCACTCACGAAGTTGCGTTGACCTTCGACGATCTTCCCGTGCATGGCTCGCTGCCCCCAGGCATGGCCCGGCTCGATATTGCCGACAGCATCATCCATAGTCTGCAAGCCGTGCACGCCCCCCAAGTCTACGGATTCGTCAATGCGCAAGGCCTCCAGACAGAGCCCGCCAGCGCGCCATTTCTGAAACTCTGGCGTGATGCCGGATTTCCGCTCGGCAATCACACCTTCTCTCATATGGATCTCGACGCAAATCCCGTCGAGCGGTTCGAAGAAGATCTCTTGGCCAATGAACCGACGTTGAACGATGCCATGGGCAACAACGACTGGCGCTGGTTGCGCTTCCCATTTCTCCACGAAGGCGACACGTCCGAAAAACACCGCGCTATCAATGAGTTTCTCGCCGGGCACGGCTACAAGGTCGCCGAAGTCACCGTCAGTTTCGGCGATTACGCCTACAACGAACCTTACGCCCGCTGCCTGGCCAAAAACAACCAGCAGGGAATCGAGAAACTAAAACAGGGTTACGTCGACGGCGCCGCGCTCTCTCTGCAGCAGAGTGTTGCTGACGCCGAGCTCTTGTACGGCCGCGACATTAGACACATCATGCTTCTCCATGTGGGCAGTTTCCAGACAGTCATGCTTCCCAGCTTGCTCGAACTTCTCCATCAGCGCGGCTTCCATCTGATCACGCTGCCCGAAGCTGCCAGTGATCCCGCTTACTCTATGCATCCCGACCTTCCCTCCAAATATGACGGCACTTTTCTCGACAAGTCTTTGGCCTCGCGCCATGTTGCGCCGGTTCACAACCCACCGCTGAGTCTCGCTTGGCTCGAAGAGGTGTGCCGTTGAAGATCTTCGCGGTCCGGATCGGCATAGCATCGATTGCGTTGTTTGCGGCATCCGCGCCCGGTTCCTCCTTCGCTGCAGGCACCACCGATCCATGGACTGGAACCTGGGCATGCTCTCCTCAACTCTCCGATTCCTCCGTCTCTCCCCCGACTCCCGACCTCTCCGACACTACTCTCCGCCAAATCGTTCACGTCTCGATCGGCGGAACCACGCTCCGCATCCGTTTCTCCAACGAATTCGGAAAGACTCCTCTGACCATAACCGTTGCGCATATTGCGAAAGGCGCCAAGGCCGGAGCCATCGCGCCGGAATCCGATAGACCGCTCAGTTTCGGCAAGCAATCCTCCGTAACAATTCCTTCAGGCGCTCTGATCTATTCGGATCCTGTCCCTTTTGACTTGGCTCCCCTATCCGATCTTGCCGTAACGATCCACATGAAGGGTATGCCCGACGGCGTCACCACTCATGCTGGCTCGCGCGCCACGTCCTATTTCACTCCTGGCGATGCCGTTACCGAAACCACGCTCCCCTCACAACAATCCATTGACCACTGGTATTTCCTCAGCGGCGTCGATGTGCTTGCCCCAAAATCCTCTTCCTCCGTCGCGATTCTCGGAGATTCCATTACCGATGGCCGGGGCTCAACCACAAACGGCAATGGCCGATGGCCCGACAATCTCTCTCTGCGCCTCCAATCCAACAAGCACACCCGAAATATCGGCGTGCTCAACGAAGGCATCGGCGGGAATCGTCTCCTTCACGACGGGCTGGGCCCCAACGCGCTCTCGCGCTTCGATCGCGATGTCCTCGCACAACCGAGTATTCGCTGGCTTGTGATCCTCGAAGGCGTGAACGACATTGGGACGTGCAAATCCGATTGTGATCTTGATGCCCTCGCTCGTGACGTTATCCTCGCTTACCAACAGCTTATCGTCCGCGCCCATTCCCACCATATAAAGGTCTACGGTGCCACTATCCTGCCCTTTGCCGGCGCAGGCTACTCAACGCCTCGTACCGAACTCGCCCGCCAGACCATCAACCAGTGGATTCGTACCAGTGGTTCTTTCGACGCCGTTATCGACCTCGACGCTGCCACGCGCGATCCCGACAACATTGCCAGCCTCATTTCTAAAGCTGACAGCGGCGACCACCTCCACCCGAACGATGCCGGCTACAAAATCATGGCCGATTCCATCAATTTGAAGCTCTTCTCCAAATAAAGCGACACCGTTGAGATGTGGCGCGCGTCTCAATTGAGGAATGCCTAAGCTCTTCGAGAACTGCCGTCTCCCCCCTCGATTACTCCCGTTCCGATTGTTTGCCGGCTTCGCCGCACTGCTGTTGCTGTTCCCGACGAACCATTTTCCTTTTGACGACTTCGCAACAAGCTATCAAGTCGGTTCATCACGAATCGATATCGAGGTCGATCGTCCCGATTCCCTCAGCGTCTCGAAACAGGATCTGCTGGAATGGGCGCATTCGGCTTCCGATTCGGTCGCAAACTATTACGGCCGCTACCCGGTACCTCATGTCGCGCTGCGGATCATACCTACGGACGGACGTGGGATACGCGGGGGAAAGACTTTCCCGGAGTCCGACGGCGGTTCGATTCGCATTCACGTCGGAACCAAAACGATAAAGGCCGGATTAGAAACAGATTGGATGCTTACGCACGAAATGGTACATCTGGCGTTTCCCTCAGTAGCCGATGAACATCATTGGATCGAGGAAGGCCTCTCGACATACGTTGAGCCGATCGCGCGTGTCCGGGCCGGAAATCTAGACGTACATCAGATGTGGTTTGAAGTGATGCGCGATCTCCATCAAGGCTTGCCGGAAGATGACGACAAAGGTCTCGACCATACCCACACCTGGGCGCGTACCTATTGGGGCGGCGCGCTGTTTTGCTTTCTAGCGGATGTCGAAATCCATAGGCACACGAACAACCGCAAAGGGCTCGACGATGCGCTGCGAGGAATTCTCGATGCCGGTGGGGACATTCGAAGCGATTGGAAACTCACGGACGCCTTGCGGATTGGAGATAAAGCAGCCGGTGTTGCGGTTCTTGTACCGCTTTACGACAAAATGAAAGATCAGCCCTACGACGTGGACCTGCCTGCCCTGTGGATGGATCTAGGTGTCGAACGCAGCGGCGACACAGTAACCTTCAACGATAAGGCGCCTCTGGCGAATGTGCGCCGAGCCATCACTTACGGTCAATCTGAGCGGCTTCAATCCCACTGAACGCTGGCGGAGGAGGAGGGATTCGAACCCCCGAGACCCTCACGGGCCTAACGGTTTTCAAGACCGCCGGTTTCAACCGCTCACCCACTCCTCCGTTTCTAATCTTAGCGTACTCTGCGAGTTAGCGGCGAATTTGTGACACTCTCGGTTTTGATTGCTGGTCGCCGCCGGCCATTTTTGAGCTTGAACGGGAATTGCACGTGACTCAGGCTCCGGAACTCGCCGCGCGCGCAACCACGCTCTTCTCATGGTAAGGCACCCTGGCACTAACGACGGTTCCGCAGCCACTTCGCGAATCAATTCGTAGCTCGCCGTCCACGATCTTGAGCCGCTCCCTCATGCTGGTTATGCCCAGCCCGAGGGTCTTCAGAGCATCTTCCATGTTGAATCCGCTGCCAAAGTCCGACACAGTCAAACGGAGGTGGTCCGCTTCAAGGGTGATCGACACTTGGAGCTTCTGCGAACCGCTGTGTTTGGCGGCATTTTGCAATGCTTCTTGAAGCACGCGAAACAAGCAAAGAGAGACCTCTTCCGGTAAGGATCTCGGGATGTTTTCGCAGCGAAAATCCACTGGTATCTGTTTGCGGTCGGAAAACTCCCGGCAAAACGCACCCGCAGCCGCGGACAAGCCGAGATATTCGAGCTTCGAAGAATGCAGCCGGTGGGAAAGCGCCTGAACGTCCATCCCCAATTCTCTGATTTGGTGTTTGATCTCCGCCGTATGAACTATGGCATTGCTTGCGGACGGAGGAAGTTCGCGGTTCAACACATCAAGATTGACAGCCAGTAAGGCAAGCCGCTGATTTAGATCATCATGGAGTTCCCTTGCAACCCACCTGCGTTCCTCTTCATGCGCCTCAATGAGTTTGCGGCCGACGTTTGACAGAGCGTCTTCAACGAGTTTCCGTTCAGTGATGTCCGCGACCACGGAAAGAGCACACCGCTCACCGTCCATCTCAATCAATTCGGCCGAAAGCAGCATCGTGCGGGTCTGACCGTCTTTTCTCCGAATGAGAACTTCCAAATTGCTTACGCGGCCTTGCGCTTGAACTTTGTTTACGAATTCGGCCCTGCGTTCGGCATTCATCCATAAATCGAATTCGGGTGCCATCTTGTGAATAACTTCCTCGCGCTGCCAACCCGTTAGCTGTTCAAAAGATTCGCTAACATCAAGCAGATAGGAGTCGCGCAGTCTCGTGATGATGACCGCAAGGGGGCTCTGTCGGAACGACTTGGAGAATTTATTCTCCGACCTCTTCAGTTCCGCTTCTGTTTTCCTTCTTTGAGACCGCTGCCACAGAAGAGCAAGAATCGCAAACGTTTGGGCCAGGAGAATGATGACTCCAGGAATCATGTATCTCCTGTTCTGCTGCCATAGGCTCGGTTCCCGGTTGAGAACGACACTTCCCGGAGGAAGGTTGCCTTCGTTTAGTCCCCAACGCTTCATGGCTCGCCAGTCGATCATGTAGACGTTCGCACCCTTCTCCATCGGGATCTCCTGCGGCTTTTCTCCGCCAAGGACCCTCAGCGCGACACCGCCCACAATATTGCCCTCTTTTTCAAAACTTTCCAGATCTCCACCTACGGCTCCATAACCTAAATCCACGTCCGAGGGACTGAAAACAGGCGCATTTGCGGCCGCGACAACCATTGGACCCGATTGAGATGCCCCGATGTACTTGGTCCCCTTTCCGTCCTGGCCCAAGTGGGTATAGAGGATGATTGACTGATTCGGTAAATGTCCTACGCGATCGAGAAGACCTGGCATGTCGAGGTCGACCAGATAAAAGAGATTTAGTTTTTTCTCATACTCTCGGAGATGCTCCTTGAAAATCACCTCCAGATGTCTGTCAAACGACGAAGTGCCGCCCACAACAAAAACATTCTTTGTGTCTGGTTTTAGCCGCAACGCCAGTTCGAGCGTCTTTTCAGGCTTCCAGCTCTGCCACACACCCGTAAAGTGAGAATCGAGCTTCGGATTGTCTACCTCTTCCGGCGAGGTGCCTCCAAAGACTATGGGGACGCCCGGAAAAGATTTCTCGTGTATGTCAGTCATGAACCTCAGCGAGGAAGGTCCAAACGCGATGATCAGGTCGGGCCGGCGCTCCCTATACTTGCGGATGAACGAGTCACGAATCTCCTGTTGCTCCTCGGGGCCTGGAAAGAGCGTGGTTTCCAGATATTCACGATACAGCTCGATCTGATAAGGAGAATTCTCCAGAGCAATTGAGAGCCGATGATCCAGAAGGCTGACCGCGGGTGACGACAATCCCAGTTCGTAGAAAACGAGAACTCGCCGGACTTCTTTGACTTGCGCCGCGGTTGGGCCTTGTGGGAGGAGAAGAACGAGAAGCAGGCATGGCTGCAAGAGCCAGGTGTTAGGCGTACGGCGCCCAACCCACGGGCGAACGAAAGCTGGACCTGATTTATCGTTCTTTCCAAACGCCACGACATCACATCCTGTCGCTCGCAGGAACTCCACCTTCATTCGAGCGATTAGGGTCAGGATCTCCGCGAATTTGGAGAAAGCTTACCCCAGCGGCCGGCATATCGCCAGCTAAAGGATTGAGAACGGGAGTCGCCGCTTCCTTGTATCACCAGTGTCTTCCGATCCAGGTGTACTGCCAGGCCAGTTGAAAATTCTGGTAGTCGCCGCCGAAACGGCTGTACGTGCCGCCACTGTAGGAGGCTTTGATGGACTGATGTCTGGTGTAGGGGACCGACACGGTTACGCCAACCCGAGAGCTGGTTTGTTTGGTATCGGGATTGGGTATTCCATAGAGCGAAGCAATTCCACCCCACCAGAAGTTTCCGTCCAGCGAAACCCAACCTCTCAATTTCCGTCCCACCAAATTACTGAAATCATAACTAAAGTGCCCCTCGAAACTGCCGATGGGCGCCTGGGTTTGCGGCACTGGAAAGGGGATGTGAAAGCTTTGGGGATTTTCCGTGTAAAACCATACCCCAGCATAAGCATCGAGCACCCAGTTTCCCCAACGCTGAGAATATCCAAGCTCGGGTTTGAACGCCCATCGGTTGATGCCCCAATTGACGAGCTTGGTTGGATCATATTGCCCGGTTGGCGCGACGACCTTCAGGCTCGCGCCGAGGATCCTCTTCTGCTTCCATTTTAGAAATTGCTGCCCTTCCATCGCTGGCCCCCCCAGCAGGTTCACGGCGAGCCGGGCGCTGAAATCCAACAAACCGGACCGATAAACGCTCATGTTGGTCCCGGCCACGTTGCCACTGAAATTTCCGACGCCGTAAGGCAGGACTGTCACAAAGTTTGCTGAGCGCCCGAAAAAACTGAAGGCGTGGTAATAGCTGAGAACCGGAACGTTGTAGGTTCCGTGCGTACCCTCGATGGGCACCACTCCGTTGAAGTCGACCGACCCGTTATAAAAGGACCACGCCAGAGTCACTGCGTTCGAACGCACCGGAGTAACGAAGTAAGCTCGCGGCGCCAGATCTTGTGCAAATCCCGGCGTGGCAGCGCAAAAGACCAACCCAGAATACAGCACCAACTTGTGCATGGCGCGTATCAAACGCAGCAATTCACTGCCAGCCAGAGTCTTCACGTGTGTGGGAATAGCGCGCTTTCATCGCCCAGCTACTTGTTCACGTGTTATGCGCGCCGCAAGCTCGCTTTTGGAAACTTGGAGCGCGTCTTGCGGCGTCACGCGAGCGAACAGATCCATGGAACGCGCAATCACTCCGGTCCAACCAGTTTGATGACTGGCTCCCAGGCCGGCGCCATTTTCTCCGTGGAAGTATTCGTAAAAAAGAATGTAATCCTTCCAGTGTGGATCTTCCTGGAAGATCTTGTTGCCGCCGTAGACGGGCCGGTTTCCCTTCGAATCGCGCAAGAACATACTTTCCAGTCTGCGTGAAATTTCCCTTGCCACTTCATACAAGGTCAGCCGATTACCCGAGCCAGTAGGGCACTCGACCTTAAAGTCGTCGCCGTAAAACTGGTAAAGGTTCAAAAGGGCCCGAATGAGCAGCGCATTGACAGGCATCCAAATGGGTCCGCGCCAATTGGAGTTTCCGCCAAACATTCCCGTGTCAGATTCCGCGGGAAGATACTGAACCCGGTACTCCTGATTTTCAACCTGGAAAACATACGGATTATCCAAGTGATAGCGGGAGAGGGAGCGAATCCCATATTGGCTGAAAAATTCGTTTTCGTCGAGCATGTACGCCAGAATCCGCTCCAGCTTTTCTCTATTGCAAACCGACAACAGCCGCCGGCCATTGAAACCGATGAACTTGTCATCGGCTGGTGCGATATGTCTTACCACTTCCGGATGCCTGTTCTTGAACAGCTCTATCAGCTCCAATAGGCGAGGATGATTTTTTACTCGGCTATTCTCAAACACGGTAGAGGCGCAAAGCGGCAAAAGCCCGACCATAGAACGAATTTTCAGGCGCACAACATTTCCGTCTGGGAAGTGCAGAAGATCATAGAAGAAGCCATCTTTGGTGTCCCACATCTCGTCGCGATTTACTCCAATACGGTCCATGGCATAGGTGATCCATAGAAAATGCTCGATGAATCGAAATGCAATCTCCTCATACATCGGATCGGCTTCGGTAAGGATCAAGGCGATCTCCAGCATGTTCTGACAGTAAAACGCCATCCAAGCAGTGCCGTCGGCCTGATCGAGATTGCCACCCGTCGGAAGTTTCGCGCTCCGGTCGAATACGCCGATGTTGTCGAGACCCAGAAAGCCCCCGGCAAAAACGTTGCGGCCTTCCGGATCTTTGCGGTTCACCCACCAGTTGAAATTCAGCATTAGGCCCTGGAAGGAGCGCTCCAGGAACCGGATGTCGGCGCGGCCCAGTTCTTTCTCAACGTTATAAAGAAACAGCGTGGCCCAAGCATGCACCGGCGGATTAACGTCGCTAAAGTTCCATTCATACGCCGGAATCTGCCCGTTCGGATGGGCGTAGAGGTTCCGGAGCATCAAGAGCAATTGTTCCTTTGCGAAATCGAAATCAACCAGCGAAAGCGCCAGGGTATGAAATGCCAGGTCCCACGCGGCGTACCAGGGGTATTCCCACTTGTCGGGCATCGAGATAATTTCACGGTTTAACATATGGAACCATTCCGAGTTTCGAGCCTTCTGCTGCTCGCCACCCGTCAAGGGGTGCGCTCCATGCTCGTCCAGCCATCGATCCACATCGAAGTAGTAGTATTGCTTGGTCCACAGCATTCCAGCGAGCGCTTGCCGGTGTACCCGCCGCTCGTCTTCCGTGAAGCTATGCGGAGTGATTTTGTTGTAAAACTCGTCGGCGTCAGCGAGCCGTTCGGAAACGGTGGAATCGAACTTCGCAAACGGCTGCTGGATGGACGTCTGAGTGGTCAAACGCAACCGCACAGTCCTCGAACCATTGGCGGGAACTTCCAGAATATAATGCGCCGCCGCCTTCGTTCCCCGTTTGTCGGGATTTACGGCAGCCTGATTTTTCGCAATCACGTATTCATGGAACGCATCTTTTACGTGGGGTGACGCGTTGGTCTGGCCCCAGAGTTTCGCGTGATTGCTCTCGTTTTCCGTGAAAACGAGTTCCGGTTGCCCGTCGCAATACAGCGTCATCTCCCCGAGTTCCGGATGAGTTGCGTGAATCGCGTCCTTTTGTTGTTGACGAAGCACAGGTTTGACGCTGTTCTTCTCCCAGGACCACGTGTTCCGGAACCACAGCGTTGGCAGTACGTGAAGCACCGCGGCTTCGGCACCGCGGTTGTACGCGGTGATCTGAATCAGGATGTCCCCGGGGTCACTCTTTGCATACTCGACGAACACGTCGAAGTAGCGGTTGCCGTTGAACACGCCCGTGTCAATCAATTCGTATTCGAAATCATGGCGAGTAAGTTTCTGATTCGTTTTCACAAGATTGCTATACGGAAATTCGCTCTGTGGGTATTTGTAGAGATATTTCATGTAGGAATGCGTCGGCGTGCTGTCCACGTAAAAGTAATATTCCTTCACGTCTTCGCCGTGATTGCCTTCGCTGTTCGTCAATCCGAAGAGGCGTTCTTTCAGGATCGGGTCGTGACCGTTCCAGAGAGCCAGGGCAAAGCAGAGTTGCTGCTTCTCATCGGAGATACCGGCAATCCCGTCTTCGCCCCAACGATAGGCGCGCGAACGCGACTGGTCGTGGCTGAAGTAGTTCCACGCGTCTCCATCAGCGCTATAGTCTTCACGGACGGTTCCCCATTGCCGTTCGCTGAGGTACGGCCCCCACTTCTTCCAGGGAATCCCGAGATTGCGGGCGTCGTTGAGTCGCTTTTGCTCCGTGCAATCTGTAAACGCTGAGGCTGGGGGTTTGGAAGACATGGCAACTCCTCTTGCTGGCGAAGCTCGACTTAAATGGAGTGCAGACTAGTAGCTAGTACCGGGAACAAAAACTGTTAATAGTGACAGTGGCCGATTGCCGGACAGAGTGTAGCACCAACGCGCATATGTCTCGGATCAGCCCAAGGCTCTCGCCTGTAAGTTCTGCCAGTTTGCGGTGTGTTCCAGCTTGCCTATGTTGCGTGCAACGGCACAACAACTTCAGGTCTAAGTGAAAGCCTGGCCCATGACTAGTCTAACGACATAGTGCCGTGGTCCGTGTGTCAGAAAAGGAGCTCCGGATGTTGTTTAACCGACTTCGAATATCCCTGATTCTATTGTCTGTGTTTGGGTTGTTCGGCGCGCAGCAAAGAGGATTCGCGCAACAACAAGTGGCCCAGACTCCCGATCTCCAACAGATGCAGCAGAAGATTGCGCTGTTGGAAAAGGAATTGAACGAGCTGAAAGAGGAAATGAAGGCGGCCAAAGCTGGCACGACTTCCACAAAAGCCCCAGCGGCGGATCTTGCGGCAACGGCTATACCGGGCCCGGGCGTCCAAGCGACCACAGAGACGCGTCAGGCTGAACAGCACAGCGAAGAAGCGACCCAGTCCAATTCCCTCAATTTTTACGGCTTTGCGATGCTGGACAGTGGCTATAACTTCGGCTCCATTAATCCAGATTGGTCTGATACGGAGCGCCCCACACAGTTGCCGGCGGCCACCGGACAATACGGTCCGAATGGCAGCACTTTCTGGGGTGTGCGACAGACGCGATTCGGCGTCAAAAGCTCCACAGCAACACCGTTGGGTGAGCTGAAAACTATTTTTGAGTTTGAGCTTTTCGGTACTGGCGTGGATGCCGGTCAGACCACCTTCCGCCTGCGCCATGCCTGGGGTGAACTCGGTCACTTTGGTGCGGGACAGACGTGGAGTCCTTTCATGGACATCGACGTCTTTCCGAATTCTTTGGAGTACTGGGGACCCAACGGCATGGTTTTCTTCCGCAACGTGCAGGTTCGTTGGACGCCCATTCAAGGCAACAGCAACGTCATGATTGCCCTCGAACGGCCCGGTGCGAGTGCCGACGGAGGTGTCTATGCGGATCGCATTGCCGTTGAAAATATCGCACCTCAATTCAAGTGGCCCGACTTGAGCGGACACGCGCGGCTCGCCCGAAACTGGGGTTACGTCCAAGTCGGCGCCATCGTGCGAAAGATCGCCTGGGTGGACCAGGGTGGAACTGCCTTCAATTTGAGCGGCACCGCCATCGGGTGGGGTGTGAACACCAGTTCGAACGTCAAGATCACCAAAAACGACACGGCGCGCATGTCCGTGGTCTACGGGAAAGCCATAGAAAACTACATGAACGATGCGCCCGTGGACGTTGGCGTTAAAACGAATTTTTCGAATCCTGTAACTCCGATCAAGGGTGTGCCCCTTCCAGTACTCGGCGTGGTGGCCTTCCTCGATCACAACTGGAGCGAAAAGTTCAGCACTGCGGCTGGCTATTCCATGGTGAACATCGAGAACTCCGATGCCATGGCATCGAATGCTTATCATCAGGGTCACTACGCCCTCGCGAACTTGCTCTATCACCCCGTTAAGCAAGTCACCATGGGCGGTGAATTCCAATTCGGCCGCCGCGTCAACTTCTCCGACGGATTCAACTACAACGACTACAAGATGCAGTTCTCCTTCCGCTACGACTGGAGCAAAGGTTTCGAGTGGTAGGTCCCAGGTTGAATTTCGTCGATTTAGACAATTACGGAAAAGTGGAGGAAGCAGATGAGCAAAGCAAGCACTCGAGTTGGCAGCCTCGTAGTGATCGCGTACTTCTTAGCCACGGTGTGTGTGGTCCCCGCTTTCGCGCAGAAACGCAGTCCGGTAGCCCCGGACCGCGCGCGCGTCGAGGCGATCGTGCGTGAAGCCTACGAAAAGTTCAAGGGCGATACCAGCGGGAAGAATGCCGATTACATTCCATATCTCGCGCAAGTGGATTCCAAGATGTTTGGAATTGCCGTGGTCACCACCGACAATCAGATTCTGGAAATCGGCGACGTGAAGTACTCCTTCTCGATCCAATCCATTTCCAAGGTCTATTCGCTGGCACTGGCGCTTGAGGAACTCGGCCCCGAGCAGGTCTTTCAGAAAATCGGAATGGAGCCGACGGGTCGCGCATTCAATTCGCCGATCGCCGTGGTGGACATGCCCTCCCATGCCGGAAATCCGCTGGTCAATGCCGGCGCCATTGCCACCGTGAGTTTGATCCCTGCGAAAACGGAAGATGAGAAATGGAACAAGATCCTCAGCTTTTATAGCAAAGCGGCTGGAGAGAAATTGGTCCTGATCGATGAGGTGTACAAGTCGGAAGCCGCGACCAACACCGGTAACAAAGCGCTTTCCTACCTCTTGGCTAAATACGATCGAATCTACGCCGATCCTTTCGAATCCGTGGACGTTTACACCAAGCAGTGCTCCGTCGGCGTCAATGCAACGCAGCTTGCGCGCATGGGCGCGACGCTTGCTAACAACGGCGTCAATCCCGCCACCGGTGAGCGCGTCATCAAGGCGGAAGACATTCCGTACGTCCTTGCGACCATGACTATGGCTGGACTCTACGACGGTTCTGGCGGATGGGCCTGGCATGTTGGCCTTCCTGCCAAGAGCGGCGTAGGTGGTGGCATTGTAGCGATTGCTCCTGGCAAAGGAGCCATCGCGGTATTTGCGCCGCCGCTCGACGAAGCTGGAAACAGCGTCAAAGCGCAGAAAGTCATCGAGTATGTCGCGAGCAAACTGGACTACAACCTCTATTCTCCAAGTTCCGTTGGTTTGAAGTAAGAGCTCGCGCCTTTACCCTAGCCGGCCGGCTCGGCGAGCGGAGAACCTCTTCTGATCGGTCCGGCCTCCTCTGAATTTGGCTCAGTGAAAGCCAAAATCTCACGATTGGAGAAAGCACAGTGAGACGCTTCCAACGATTGAATTGCCTGTGGCTGTTCGCCGTGATTGTTGGCTTAACGATTACCTCAGGTTTCGCTTGCGCGCAGAAGGTGGTGCCAGTGACGGAAAACGCGGCGGCGTCCGCCAAGGCTGCCTCCGAGTTGCTAAGCAAGCTTGACCAGTTGGTGGAAAAGAATCGGCAACTCGAAAAACAGAATCAGGAGCTCGTGGAACAGATCAACTTGCTGCGCGAATATTTGGCCAAGCAAGCGCATTTGGATGCTAAGCCGCAGAGCTCGGAAATTGTTGCGGCGCCAAGTGCGTCATTACCAACTGAAGCTACAGCAGTCACCGGGGTGAGTACCTCCACGGGTGCCGCTGACCCGGCAGAGCCAGCGCTAAGCTCGCAGAACGCCGTAAAAGAGGAGGAACCCTACAAATGGGGTCGTTACACTCCGAACTTCGGCTACAAAATAGTCGACACTGACAAAGGCGATCTCAACATCAGCATTTATTCCTATGGCCGGTATCTGAATCAACTTGGCCTTAACCCGACTTACACCGACGCGTTTGGCAACGTAAAAAATGTTCAGCAGCGCCAAGACTTCCAGCTCAACAAAGTGCAGATCAAATTTCTCGGCTGGATTATGAGCGAAAAATTTCGTTACTTCCTCTACGCATGGACCTCCAACGCTTCGCAGGGATTGGGAGCCCAGGTTGTTCTTGCCGGGAATTTAAACTACTCGTTTAACAAGACATTCAACGTAGGCGTGGGCATTCGCTCCTTGCCAGGCACTCGCAGCGTCGAAGGCAATTTTCCTTTTTGGCTCGGAGTGGATACGAGGCTGATCGCGGATGAGTTCTTCCGGCCATCCTACAGCTCTGGAGTCTGGGCTTGGGGCCAACTCGGAAGCAAAGTGGACTACATCGCGATGGTTGCCAACAATTTGAGCACTCTCGGCGTCAGCGCCGCGCAACTGAACAACGGTTTTAACACCTTTTCGGGCTCCCTTGTGTGGAAACCGACGACCGGGGAGTTCGGGACGGGATTTGGAGATTTTGAGCACCATGAAAGTCTCGCCACGCGCCTGGGCATTCACTTCAGCCGGAGCGACGAAGATGCTCAGGAACAGCCAAGCAGCAATCAATTTGAAAATACCCAAATCCGTCTGGAGGACGGCACGGTTATCTTCACCCCCAACATCTTCGGCCCGGGCATAACGGTTAGCGATGTGACTTACAAGATGACTTCCTTCGATGCGGGCCTGAAGTACCACGGATATTCGCTCGAAGGAGAGTATTTTTGGCGCTGGCTGGACAATTTCAAGGGCCCGGGTACGGCAGGGCTTCCTACTGTTTTCTCCCACGGGTTCCAGCTACAGGCGTCAGCAATGGTCATCCCCAAATCGCTTCAGATTTATCTTGGCGGCTCGACACTGACTGGCAAGTACGGGAACCCCTATGACTTTCGTCTTGGGACTAACTACTTTCCGTTTCATAACCGCGTCGTCCGCTGGAACAACGAGTTCTTGTATCTGTATCACTCACCCGTGGGATATACGGCGGTTCCGTTTGCATTGGGAGGAACCGGCCCTGTGTTTCACACCAATCTTGAGCTCGCATTTTGAAACGTAGGCGAATGCTCCAAGGCTAGAGAGGATCTTTATGCTGCAGCGACCCTGGATCAAGTTCGGTCAGGCCGGCATGTTCGGACTGTGCTTGGTTGTATTCTTCCTTGGCGATGCCGGAGCACAGGCACAAGCGGTACCCGATCAGTCTGAATTGAACGACGTACATTTCCATCTCACGAATTACATTCAGAGGGGCACGGACATCCATGATTTCCTGGCGATCATGGGAACTAAGGTTGGCCGAGTGGCCCTATTTGGGATTCCATTGCAGCAACAATGGTCCTACCAGAATTCCGGTGACTTTGCGCCCACGTACTATCTGCAGACCGACGCGCCCCTCTACTACTACTCTTTCACCGACGCGCACATCGCCATCGCGTACCGGTCGCTGTCTCCAATACAACAAACCCGCTTTGATCCCATGATCACGGGTTTTAATCCGGCCGACATGTATGCCGCGGACCACATTCGCCGCGTGCTGCTGACTTTTCCGGGGGTGTTTTCAGGGATCGGTGAGTTCACCATTCACAAAGAGTTTGTTTCCGGAAAGATCCCAGGTGAAACGGCGAGCCTGACGAATCCCGCACTTGATCGCATCCTGGACTTTGCGGCCGAAACCGGCTTGGTGGTACTCATTCACAACGATGTGGATGTCCCCTTCCCGAAAGAAGGTGCCGATCCCGCTTATCTGGAGCAAATGAAGGCGCTTTTAAGAAGGCATCCCAACGGCCCGATTATTTGGGCCCATTGCGGCGTAGGTCGGATCGTCAGGCCGGTCAAGCAGCACACCGCTATGCTGGAGAGTATCCTGGGCGACCCAGCCATGCGCAACGTCTACTTCGACATCTCGTGGGACGAAGTAGCGAAATACATCGTGGCGTCTCCGGAAAGCTTGCAAATCGTCGCCGGTTTGATCAACCGATATCCCGACCGGTTTCTGTTCGGCACTGACGAAGTTGCACCTGCAACACAAGAAAAGTATTTGAAGATCTACAATCTGTATCAGCCCCTCTGGGAAAAACTGTCCCCCGAGGCGAGCGAAAAAGTCCGCAAGGGCAACTATGCGCGGCTGTTCGATGAAGCGCGGCGCAAGGTAAGGGACTGGGAAGCGGCACATCAAGCCAGTATGTACGAGCCGCGTGATCCTTATTCTCTGGTCGGCTCCAGCGAATTCCCTGTGCGCTAGCCCTCTCGGCAGGTGTGCGGTCGGCGGGCCCAAAACGGGGTACGGACACCGTGCTACACTCGCCGCAGTGCTGCGTCTTTTTGTCTGTTCCAGCGACTCACATTTCACCAGGAAGGGGACACGCGTTATGAAGGTCCGCATAGTGTTTTTCTGCGCGTTCCTTTTGTTATGCCGGCCTCTCGCGGCCCGAGAAAAATCAGACGTGTTGGTAATGCGAAATGGCGACCACCTGACTTGTGAAATCAAGAGCCTCATCGCGGACGTGCTCTACGTCAAGCTCGACTATGCTTTGGGAACCATTTCCATCGACTGGTTCAAGGTGGATCATCTCGAAAGCAGCCAGTTGTTTATGGTGAAAACCGCGGACGGCAGTGTTTACTCGGGAACACTTTCTATGCCCAAGACCGACGCTGGGCGTCCCGTTTCGGTCGAAGTGATCGAACCGGCCGGCGAAAAGGTCGAACTACCGCGGGTCGACGTCACAAAAATGGACCAGGGATTCAAGAGCTTCTGGGATCGCTTCAATGGTAGCGTGGGGCTCGGCGCGATCTACAACAAAGGTAACGACTCCACGCAATATAGCCTGTCCACCGACGTCGATTATCCTCGCGAGCGGTGGGCCGCTTCCGCGAGCTTCGACTCCACGCTTTCCTCTAGCAAAGGCACTTCTCCGTCGACGCGCAATCAGGTTGATGCTTCCGCTTTTCGATTGATGCAATGGAATCAGTGGTACTACAAGGGCACAACCAACTTCCTGCAAAGCTCTGAGCAGGGAATCGATTTGCAATCCACTTACGCCGGCGGGATTGGCCGATACCTGAAAAATACGAATCATACTTCGATAACGCTCACCGCGGGAGTCGCTTATCAGCGAATCGCTTATTCACAAGGGGTGCTCGCCGCTCCTGCCGAGAACGTAACCTCCGCCTGGTTCGTCGGCCAGCTTAAGCTATTCAAATTTGACAGGACCAATCTCACGTTGACCGCGAGCTTCTTGCCGGCCCTATCCGATCCCGGACGCGTGCATTTCAATATGAATTCGGCGTACTACATCAAGATCTGGAGCAAACTTAATTTCAATATCTCTTTCTATGGAAACTGGGACACGCAACCCCCGCCGACCTTTTCGGGAAGCGACTACGGCACCAACATCGGGCTGAGCTGGACCTTCGGCAACCGTTGACGTCTTCCGCGAAGAGTAGTGTTCATCCGTCTATCGAGGCCGTCCTGACTTAAGGGAAAGTGTTTTCGGTTGCGGCAACGCGCGAGCAAAGGCTGTTACGGGAAGCGTAAACACCCAAGCGTACCGGCCACGCTCCAGAGTTTTCCGCTTCCCAGAGGGTCTGGCCTGAATCGGTTCGACTTAGCTCTTCTTCTGTTCCGGTGGAAACTTCTTCAGCAGCTTCTTAACCGCCTTTGCCACGTTCTTATCTTTCTTTTCGGGTTTGGCTTTCGGGTCGAGTGTTTTTGTGGCGACGCCCCGCCAAACGAGTTGTTTCGTCGCGGGATCATACATGCTCAGGTCCAATTGTCCGATATACACCGTTGACGTCGAGCCGTAGGTCGTGGTCGTAGCCATCGCGCCTCCATAACCATACCAGCCCCCGCCCCAGCCTGGACCATAGCCCCATCCAGTGTTGTAGGAAGTGAACTGCTTCTCCGTCCCGATTGCAGTTTGATAACCGATATAAAGATTCGCGTCGTCGCCGTCAGTCTTCTTTAGCCCCTTCGCCGCCAGTTCGGCGTCTACCGAATCGGTGATGCGCTTGGCGGTGAGTGCGTCCGGTTGATCCGCATCCTTGATGGGCACCCATTTATAGGTCTTGTATTTGGAAAAATCCTTGTCCTTATCGAAGTCGTAGCGAACATCTTGTGCCTTCGCGACACCCACCCCGAATGCAAACATCACCAGAAAAAGTAATGCGAGCTTCTTCATTTCCCTCTCCTTGCGAATAGAACTGAAACTTCGACTCTTCATCGAGCGCAACGAACACCTTCACCAGGTGTCGTCTGTTCGATGCCAGGTTTTGTCTGGGTTGTAGACTTCCATCGCGCGGAAGGCTTTCAAGGTGTCCGGACCCAAGTCCTTCTGGTAGACAACACCTTCATAGCTGACGATGAAGGTCTGTACTCCAGTAACTTGGTAGTCTGCCGGCGCGGCGGCTAGCCCAAACCCGCCGATCATTACTCCGTTCACTACAAAATCCATCGCTCCCAAGGGAGCGGCAGGCCCTTGACCTTTCAAAATCTTGAAAAAGTACCCGTGATACGGTTGGGCTTTATCGGTGTAGCCTTGTTGCAAGGCGTCTGCAATTTCCTCCGCGATCGGTCCGCCGAGACTTCCGTCTGGATTTTTCCACACCAGCCCGTCGTGCTTGCCCGGCGTGCTGATGACACGTTGCGCGTACTGGTTCGCTTCCGCATTGTCGTGTTTCTCCATCGCATATTCCAATTGGGCATCGACATAGCCGTGGCAGATTGTGATCGCATCCAGCTCATTCGATCCGATACGACGCAATAACACTTCTTCGCGACCGGCCTTGGTGTCAAACCTCCATTCGCTACCCTTGCGGACAATGGGAATGGGCAAGGGCCAGCCATCGTTGCCGACCAGTAGTGTCGCCATCGCCGAATTTTTCGGATTGACGGATATCTCCGTCTTTTGCTGCGCCTTGGTCACAAACTCCGTTGCGTTGTTCTTGTCTCGAACCGGATCCTCCGATTCAAACAGGTCTTCGGATCCGGAACCAAGAATCTGCTTCAGCGTCGGCACATCATATGTGGTCGCGGCCTGAATCAGAGCATCGGCCGCTTTTTGTGGCGTCGTGAAGAGTTTTTGTTGCGACGCTTGCCCCGAAGCACTAGCCTGCGTTGTTTGCGCACACGCTGGCCGGATTAGGAGTGCGCTTGCGAAGAACAATACACAGCAATAGCGCAGCATTGACGTACGCCTGAACATATCATTCCGTACCGGAATCATGGTTACCTCCGCCTTCCGCCGCCACCACGTGAACCGCCTCCGCCGCGTGAGCCTCCCATACTCGACGAACCTCTCGAACTGCTCTGGCGCGCGCTGCCGCCGCTGCTGGAAGAACCGCCAAACGCTCCACCCCTGGAGCTTGCGTTCGAGCCCGAAGACACGCTTCGATCGCCGACTCGTTCGCCGCCTCCTCCACCCCGGCCTCCGCTTCGATCGTTGGTCGATGCACTCGGCCGATTTCCTCCACGATCAGCCCCACCACCACGGTCCCCGGCCCCACCTCGATCGCTGGCCGCGTCGCGTCCGCCACGATCATTCGTACCGGCGGAAGGCCGATTGCCTCCGCCTGTTTGCTGGCGCTGCCGTGCGTTGGCCTGACGGCTGCTCATGGAATCTCCGCGAGCCGTGCCACCATACTTGCTCGCCGTGGACCGATTACCGTAAGGTGTTCCGCCCCTATGTTGGGGATTATGTTGCCAGGATTTGTTTCCGCTGCCTACATTGGTCCGGTTTCCGCCACTCACGTTGGTGCGATTTCCACCCTGAATGTTCGTGTTCCGGTTGAAATTGTTGTTTACGTTGACGTTCACATCGTTGTGTCCCCAGCCACAGCCCCATCCCCAGCCGCCGCTCATCGCCGCTCCCACCATCATCCCAACACCAAAAGAAATGGCCACTCCAGCGGCGTAGTAACCCGGCGGCGGATACGCGACAGGTGGATAAGGGTAGACCGGTGGACCGTATACAACCGTCGGGTTGTAGCTTGGCACGTACACCACCTCGGGATTGGATTGCTCAATCACGATCACTTCTTTCTTTTCAATCACCTTGGTTTCGACTTTTTGTTGTTCCGTGGTTTTCAGGTTGCCTTTTTCCTTGGCCTTCGCACGCATGCGTTGCACTGCGTCCATCACGTCCGATTGTTGCGCCAGGAAGGCGTTGCCCACGTCGGTGGTCCACTGAATGTCGTCCGCCAGCCGCTTCACCACGTCGGGAAACGCCGCCATGGCTTGGACGCTGGCGTCCCACGGCTGCTTCTGAACGGCCTCGGTCAGTGCTTTGTCCTTAAGCCCCGTGTTCTTAGAAAGCCACTGCTGGAGTTGAATCAGCTCGAGCGGATACGTGGATGCAGCTAGTACTTGCGCCAGCATCGGATCGGGGTAAAGCGCGATGGGTGCCACCAAGGAATCAAGCTGGTCATTGGGTATCTTTTGCTCTTCCGCGGGTGGCGCGCCTCCTTCCTGCTGTTGAATTGGCCAGCTCCCGTCGGAAGGTACGCAAATGAGCAAACCGACGCACAGCACCGCGATCAGGCGAGTTGACACACTTATTTTCATTCGTCACCCCTGGGGTAACTCTGCCGACGGTATACGTTTCAAAGCGTTTGCGCAACACTGCCAAAAATGACAGGGGCTCGACGTTCTGCCCGTCTCGGTATCCGACAGACCAACGCAATCATTTCTCGATAGATGCGGTGCCACTGTCCAGAAGCCCTGTAAGTATTGACAGTTCAGCGTCGAAGCCTATTAGCCTTACCTTTGCCCGAAGAACAGCCCGCGAAAAGCACGCTCAATGATCCAAGCCAAATTTCTTTCGCCGGCGGGACAGTAATTGTAACAAGGTGGGAAACGGAAACATGAAGGCTCCGGTATCGCATTCCCATGCGGGTCCGATCATCCGTCGGGCAGAACGAATCGTTTTCGCCCTCGGACTGCTGCTCATTCTCGTCTGGGGCAGCACCCGGATTTATCAATCCGCGGCTTCCCGCGCAGCGATTGCCCGATTCCAGGAAAACGTGGCTGGAGCTTCGGCCCAAAATCTGTCCCCGGCTGTTGATCCCGCTGTCGGTTCCAAAGTCGATTTTCAACTGTGGTCTTCGAAACGCATCGCGGCGTACATCCAGAGCCTTTCGCAAAAGAACGATCTGCCTTTGGCCGTTCTACGCATCCCCGCTCTGAAACTCCAAGTTCCCGTTTTCAACGGCACCGATGATCTCACCCTCGACCGCGGAGTGGGCCGAATCCTGGGTACCGCCCAAATCGGGCAGCCGGGGAATTTGGGAATCGCGGGACATCGCGATGGCTTCTTTCGCGTCCTCAAAGATATTCACGCGGAAGATCTCATCCAACTGGAAGAACGAGGAAAAACCCAAGAATACGTCGTCACGCAAACCCAGGTCGTTAATCCGGAAGACACCCACGTACTGGCTCCAACTACGGTGCCTACTCTTACGCTGGTCACTTGCTTCCCGTTCTACTTCGTCGGAAGCGCACCGCAACGCTACATCGTGACCGCGGTTATGAAAAATTCTAGTCGGCCTGATTAGGCAGCAATTGTCGGGTCAGGACTGGCGAGAACACAAAAGGAGAGAAACGATGAAGTCACTCGGTCTTTCGCGAAGCATGATGCGAGGCCTGCTGGTCGGAGGAGCTGTTTGCTTAGCTTCGTTCTGGCCAGTGGCGGCGCAAGTGCAAACCAGCAAGACGGTCGCTCACGGCGACCCGACCCACGAGGTTAAGGTCGAGCGCGGTGAAGTCGTCTATGTCTCGGGCAACGACGTAGTCATAAAGACGGAAGATGGCGAACTCAGGCATTTCAACAATGTCCCTGACAGCGTCACCGTTTTGGTGGATGGCAAACCGTTAAACGTACATCAGATAAAGCCGGGCATGAAAGTCGAAAAGCAGACCATCACCACAACAACACCCAAGGTTGTCACGACGGTAGAAACCGTGACTGGCAAGGTGTGGCAGGTTTCTCCCCCGAATTGGGTGATTCTCACTTTGGAAAACGGACAAAACCAAAAATTCAAGGTTCCGAATGGCCAGAAATTTACGGTCGAGGGCAAGGACACCGATGTCTTTGCACTCCGCAAGGGAATGGTGGTCTCGGCTCAGCGGGTAACTGAAGTTCCTGAAACCGTGGTTACCCAACAGGTGAAACGCACTGGCAAAATGCCGCCGCCACCCCCAACTCCCAAGGCGGATGTACCCATCCTGATTGCCGCCGCACCTCCAGCGCCAGCTCCGGCCATAGCAGCGCCAGCCGCCCCGGCGGAACAGGCTCCGGCTAAGCTGCCTAAGACCGCCAGTCAGTTGCCCCTGCTTGGGTTCTTGGGAACGCTGCTCTGCGGGATCTCGCTCGTTTCCATGCTGGTTCGGAAATTGGCCTGAAAACCATTTTAGGCGAACAACGCCAAACGAAAAGGGCGGCTCAGGCCGCCTTTTTTGTTCACATCATCGAGAAGACCACGAACTGAAATCAAGAGGCGCCAGACGCGCGAATACGGGTCATCCTTCCGCGTCGGATTCTGAGACAAACACTTGACCCGCCAGCACTTGTCTAATGGCGGGCGCTAGATCCAGGGCAATACGCGGCTTCACCACATATCCTAACGCCCCGGTTGCGAGACAGCTTTTCACAAACTCGGCATCGGAATGCACCGTCACGAAAATTACTTTGGTCGTGCTGCCCATTCCTCTGAGTTCTTCGATAGCGTCGATCCCATTCAGAACTGGCATTGAAATATCCGTGAGAATTAAGTCCGGCTTAAGCCGCAATACAGACTCCACCAACGCTCGTCCATCACGCACTTTTCCAATCACTTCAAAACCTGGAAGAAGTAGACGTTCCAGCATCTCTGCAAAGTGAGGATGGTCGTCTGCCAAAAGCACTCGCACCGTGTCCATACAGCGTGAACTTGCTATCTCCCGGCCCACTTGGAAACTGTCAACTCTGACAGAGTACCTTGGGGCAACCTCGCCCGGGGTGTTAGAATCTTCTAAACATAGTCCAGCCGGTTTCGAGGCACAAATGACATGCAGGGTGTGTGGATCGGAGAATCAGCTAATTCTACGTGGAGAGCTGACGGCTAGTTCTTCTAGCTTGTCAGCGGCCAAGCTCGTTCCTATCTACGTCTGCCAAGACATTCAGGTGTGTGAAGATTGCGGGTCAGTCGAGCTCAAGGTTCCCGTAAGCAAATTGCGAGCGTTGAAAAGAGCGGCAGCAAGTTCTTGATTCCTAGCCTATGCCTAGTGCTCCGACAAAAATCGGTCCCTGTAAGAACCGACAGTATCTGTCGCATTCCGATACCTGCTAGCTTCCATTGCGAAAATTGTGTCGCCGGTGGGACGACGTATGCCGGCCGCGACCGGCGACCGCCACTGTTTGCCACCTGATCGGTTTGGCGGCAGCAGAGTCCTTTCCGTAGGGATTGGAGAACTCTATGTCACGCACCAGGGTCATGCTGGCTGATGATCACACCATACTGGTGGAAGCCTTCCGGAAACTTCTCGAGCCTCATTACGATGTCGTCGGGGCTGTGGCCGATGGCAGGTCTCTGCTTGATATCGCTCCCCAATTGAAACCGGAAGTCGTCATCCTCGACATAGGCATGCCCCTCATGAACGGACTCGAGGCTGGCCAGCGTCTCAAGGAACTAATGCCAACCGTGAGGCTCGTGATTCTGACCATGAACGACGACCCGGACCTTGCCGTTGAAGCCATGCGTACAGGTGCCTCGGCTTACCTGCTGAAGAATTCCGCGGCTGAGGAGTTACTGCGAGCCATCGAGATCGCGCTCAAAGGAAAGACATATGTCACGCCGTTGATTGCAAAAGGCATGCAGGATGCCTTCATTCGCAATCCTGACGCTACCGGACAGGCTAAAGTCCTCACTCCACGGCAGCGCGAAGTGGTGCAGTTGCTCGCCGAGGGTAAAAGCATGAAAGAAGCCGCGGACATTCTGAAAATCAAAGAGCGGACCGTGGCCTTTCATAAGTACAGGGCCATGGAGGAATTGAACCTGACCACTTCCGCGGAACTAGTGCAGTTTGCCATCAAATCCAAAATTCTGGTGAAGTAAACAACTTTTCCCGTGCAACTGCTTACCTCTGGCATTTCTTTCAGTTCCGTTTGTATCTCGGGAGTGCGAAACTCTGCGGCAACCTGACTTGGGAGGGATCCAGTCCCCCAATCTACACCCTCATGGACCGACCGTTCTGGATCCCTTCCCCCGACGCGCTAGAACTGAACACCAGAAAGCCGCTGTTAGTTCTGCCAGTGTGAATAGCCTGGCAGGCTACGCAACATCAGACAACCTGAGGCGTGGCGACGGAGAAGGAACAGCCATGCATCGTTCGCCGGTCGCCAACACACGGAATGAACGCTGAGTTGTCGAACAGACGGTTTGCTCTCCTGAACTCCAAGCTCTTTCGCACGCCGTTTGCTTTGCTCAATCAATCGTTGCACTGAGGCTATTTATGAGCTTGATTAAAACCTGTCTCACGATCCTCCTGGTATTCCTGATTTCTTTCTCCACGCATGCGCAGAACGTCCGCACCGAACACGATCTTCTCGGAGAAAAGCAAGTTCCTGCCGATGCCTACTACGGCGTCCAAACCGCCCGGGCATTGGAAAACTTTCAAATCTCTGGTGTTGCCATCAACCACTATCCGGGATTTGTGGAGGCTTGGGCAATCGTAAAACTTGCCGCTGCGCGAGCTAACACCGATGTGGGGGCGATGAAGCCCGAAAAACTGGCGGCTATCGAAAAGGCGTGCAAGGCCATACTCGCTGGCAAGTACCATGATCAATTCCAGGTCGATTGGTACCAAGGGGGCGCGGGAACCTCTACAAACATGAATGCCAACGAAGTAATCGCCAACATCGCCCTGGAACTCTCTGGCCACAGAAAAGGCGAGTACCAGTTCGTGGATCCGCACGACGACTTGAACATGGCACAGTCCACGAATGACTCCTATCCGACTGCGATCAAAATCGCTTTCTTGCTACGAAACGACAAGCTCATCGAGGAATTGCAGGAGTTGGCGAATTCGTTTAAGGCGCAAGGCAAAGCCAACCTCGAAGTTGTCAAAATGGGTCGCACCGAAATGCAGGATGCCGTACCCATGACGGTGGGACAGGAGTTTTATGGATATGCCGACGCCCTGGAAGGAGAAATCCGCCTGCTGCGAGATGCGGAAAAATATCTCTACACCGTTAACATGGGTGCGACCGCCATCGGAACTGGAATCAATGTTCCGAAAGGCTATCCGGAGAAGTGCGCCGCGCACCTCGCCGAACTCACCGGAAAGCCCATCGTTCCTGCTTCGGACATGATTTCGGCCACTTGGGACCAGCAGGGATTCGTGGTCTACTCGGCCGCGCTGAAGAGCCTAGCCATTAAGCTGTCGAAAATTGCCAGCGATCTGATTCTGCTGGCCTCTGGTCCACGGGCGGGGCTGTTCGAGATCAATCTACCCCCTTTGCAGCCGGGTTCTTCCATCATGCCGGGGAAAGTGAATCCAGTGATGCCGGAACTGATGAACATTGTGGCTTTTCGCGTAATTGCGAACGACTACGCCGTGGATCTCGGTGCGCACACCGGACAGCTCGAATTGAACGCTTATGAACCTCTCGCCGGGCTCGCGGTGATCGAGTCACAGGCTTTGCTCTATCGCACCTCGATGGCCTTCCGCGAGAAGTGCATCGATGGCATCACCGTCAACCGCCGAATCCTCGACCACTACATGGAGACCACCGTCGGCATCGTGACCGCCCTCAATCCGATCATTGGCTACGAAAAAGCCACGGAACTCGCCAACGAAGCGTACAAAACCAACAAAGGCATCCTCGAAATCATTCGGGAGAAACACATCCTGACGGAAGCGCAAATTCAACAACTGTTGGATCCCGCGAAACTGACAGGCCTCGAGAAGGAGAAGTATCAGAATAGATAGCTACCGTTTCTCGAAAGGAGCGATTCTCCACCATGAAATATTGTTCACGATTCTTCGCAGTTCTTTTATGCGTTTGCCATGTCCCGCTCGCGGCGGCGCAGAGCAAAAATCTCCCGACGGTCGTCGTGTTGGCCACCGGCGGAACCATCGCCGGAGCCGCCGCTTCCGGCACCCAAGCGGGATACACCTCCGGCGCGGTCACCATTGACGCCATGCTGGCCGCCGTGCCGGGCATTCGCGACCTCGCCAATATCAAGGGCGAACAAATTGCCAATGTTGGCTCCCAGGACATAACTTTCGCCATCATGCTGACTGTCGCAAAACGTTGCAACGAAGTGCTGGCCGACAAGTCGGTCGCGGGCGTCGTGATTACTCATGGCACCGACACCTTGGAAGAGTCTGCTTTCTTTTTGAACCTTGTCGTCAAGAGCGATAAGCCAGTAGTCCTGGTCGGCTCCATGCGGCCTTCTACCGCCGTCAGCGCGGATGGTCCCTTGAACCTTTACGATGCCGTTGCTGTCGCCGCGGACCCGAATGCCAAAGGGCGCGGAGTCCTAGTCGTGATGAACGACTGGATCCACGCCGCGCATTCCCTCACCAAGACCAGCACGACCGCCGTTCAGACCTTTCTCTCGCCCCTGCGCGGCCTGGTGGGTGTGTCCACCTACGGGAAAAATGATTTCTACAATTCCCCCAGCTGGAAACACACGTTAGGGAGCGAATTCGATGTATCCAACTTATCCACCGTGCCCCGTGTAGATATTCTCTATGCGTACGCGGATATGTCTCCGGACTTGATTGACTCTTCCGTAGCTAATGGGGCCAAAGGCATCATCATCGCCGGAGTCGGGAACGGCAACATGAACAAAGCTTCCTTGGACGCGGCGGAAAGGGCCGTCAAGAAAGGTGTGGTCGTGGTGCGGAGCAGTCGTGTCGCAACGGGCTCCGTCGGCCGCAACGTCGAAGTGAACGATGACGAAATGGGCTTCGTCGCATCCGACGAGCTCAACCCGCAGAAATCACGCATCCTCCTGACCCTTGCGCTGCTGAAGCCCAGAACCAATTCTGAGCTCCAGCAACTCTTCCAGACCTATTGATTCCCGCACAGTCGGAGTCTTCGCCCATGATCTGGATCGAACTTTGCATTCTTCTGGCCTGCATACTGGTCGGCGCCCGCTTGGGAGGGATCGCGCTGGGCACCGTAGCTGGCCTCGGGCTTGCACTGTTCGTCTTCGTCTTTGCAATGCCGCCCGGTGGGCCGCCAGGAGCCGTGCTCGGCATGATTATCGCCGTGATCACAGCGCTCGCGGCAATGCAAGCCGCTGGCGGTCTCGATTATCTTGTGGCGGTCGCGGAGAAGGTCATGCGGCGCCACGCGCAATACATAACTATCGTGGCCCCGGTTGTAACCTACCTCTTGGTTTTTGCCTCGGGAACCACCCACGTGATTTACGCGCTGCTGCCGGTGATTGCCGAGGTTTCCCGCAAAGCTGGCATTCGCCCCGAGCGCCCCATGTCCATCAGCGTCATCGCGGGCTTCCAGGGTGTGATTGCGTCGCCGATTTCCGCTGCGACCGTGGCGATGATCGGTCTTCTGGTTCAAAAAAATATTTCGCTTCCGCGCATGCTGCTGGTGGTCATACCGTCCACGCTGATCGCTGTCATACTTGGCGCCTTGTCCGTAGCCTGGCGAGGAAAAGAATTGAACGACGATCCGGAATACCGGAAACGATGCGCCTCTGGCCAACTGGCGGTAGCCCAGCAAACCGCAAAAATGCCGCAGGCCGAAATCGCCAGGGCGCGAGGTTCCACGATCCTATTTCTTGCTGGTATCGCTGTCGTCGTCTTGATCGGAATGTTTCCACAGATCCGGCCGATGTATCAGACCGTCACGAACGGTGAGGTCGACACAGATCAAATCGGCATGGGATTCGCCATCATGATCGTCATGTTGGCGATCGCCGCGCTCACCACGATTTTCTTCAAGGCTTCGCCAGACAAGATGCTCAAAGGCACGATCATGAACAGCGGAGTGTCCGCGGTCATCTCCATTCTTGGCGTCGCCTGGTTGGGTTCTTCGTTTTTCGAAGGCAACCGCAATACCATCGTCAGCGGCATCTCTCAACTTGTAGAAAGCCATGCCTGGGCATTCGGGGCTGGGCTTTTTATTCTTTCGAGCATGTTGTTCAGCGCAGCGGCCACAGTGGCCATCCTGATTCCGGTTGGGCTGGCAATCGGCTTACAGCCTTACTTGCTGGTGGCCTTCTACCCGGCGGCAAACAGTGTGTTTCTTTTCCCAACCTATGGTACGTTGCTGGCCGCAGTCTCGTTCGACCAGACCGGGACCACGAAAATCGGCAAATTTCTCTTCAACCATAGTTTCCTGCTGCCCGGATTGGTCACCGTAGTCTCGGCGGTTGTCTTGGCCGTATTGCTTGGCTCGGTATTCCTTCAATAAGTAAAGTGCGCGGCCGTTTAAGCCAACATCTGTAGGTTTTACCAGTATCGCCGCCCCGCCACCCCGGATGTAACTTGGGGCACGAATCCTTGCGGTTAAAACAGTCGCGAAAAAGAAGGTTCCTATGAACCGAAAGCGAACGTTCACGCGTGAAATTTCCCGTTATCTGGCGATCCTCTCGGCAGTCGCCATCCTACCTGGCGACTTGCTGGCAAATGTGCGACCCGCTTCCCAAACGCAATCCACCACAACCGACACGACTCCCCCCAAAGTGCCCCCTGACCAACTGGATGCCTTGGTTGCACCCATCGCGCTCTATCCCGATCCTTTGCTGGCCCAAACTCTTGCGGCGTCCACCTATCCGCTTGAACTTATTCAGTTGCAACAGTGGTTAGCCAAGAATTCTGGGCTCAAGGACAAAGCCCTTGCTGATGCCGTTGCCAAGCAGCCTTGGGATCCCAGCATTCAGGCCATGGCGGCACTGCCCGACGTCGTCAAGCGCTTAGCCGACGACATCCAGTGGACCGCCGACCTGGGTAACGCCTTTCTCGCGCAACAGAGCGACGTGATGGATGCGGTACAGCGCATGCGCAAAAAGGCACAGGACAAAGGCAATCTCCAGTCCAACGAGCAGCAAAAAGTCGAAACCAAGGTGATTGAAAAGAAAGAAGTCATCGTCATCGAGCAGTCCAATCCTCAAGTTGTTTACGTCCCTTCTTACAATCCGGTGGTTGTCTATGGCGCACCGATTTATCCCTACCCACCCATTTATTACCCGCCGTATGGATACTATGCCGCCGGAGTCGCGATTTCTTTCGGCGTCGGCGTGATGATGGGCGCTTTCTGGAGTGGTGGATGGGGCTGGGGTTGCGGTTGGGGCGGAAACGACATCGACATCAACGTCGACAACAATTTCAACCGCAACAACAACATCAATCGCGGCGACCGGCCTCAGCCTAAGGGCGGCGACCGCGGCAACACAGGCAATCGCGGCAACGGCAATCGCGCGTCAACTCAGCCCGCTGGAGGGCGCGGAAACGGTGGCAACAAATGGCAACACAATCCGCAACACCGCGGTGGTGCTCCTTATAAGGACCGCGCAACCGCCGACCGCTTCGGCGGCACCACCCGCGGAGACTCCTTGTCCAATCGCCAAGCCAATGCTCGGCAACAGGTTGGCCGCCAAGGCGGCAACATGCCCAGCGCTCGGAATTCCGCTGCAGGGGTAGGCAATCGCGCTTCCGGCGGAATTGGCGGAGGAAACCGTGCCAGTGGCGGAGCCGACCGTATCGGCAGCCGTGATCTCTCGCGCAGCGGTGGCGGCAACCGCGATGCCTTCGGTGGAGGCTCTCGCGGTTCAAAGGGTTATAGCGGCGCAAGCGCGCGATCCAGCAGCAGCCGTGGCGCGTCCAGCATGGGATCCAGAGGTGGTGGCGCCAGAGGTGGTGGCGGCGGACGCCGCAGGTAGTTGATGCGGAGATTTCTTCGAGGGCGACAAAATGACTACTAAAATTATCAAATGCCTGCGATCTGGAATTCCGCCGACTTTCACCGCCGCTGTGTTCCTCATTGTCCCTGCATGGCTTTGCGGGCAACAGCCGAAGGCGCAGCCAACGGAAACCCCTGTTGCCAGTACGCACCGCACTTTCGATTCTGCGAAGGGCGCGGCGGACGCTCTGATCGCAGCCGCCGGCAAGTTTGACGTCGGAGCTCTCGCCGCCATGTTTGGCCCCGGCGGAGAAGACATCGTCTTTTCGGGCGAATTCCCGCAAGACAAGCAACGCGCATTGGATTTTGCTGCGGAAGCGCGAGAAAAGACCAATGTCACCGTCGACCCGAAAACGGGAAGCCGCGCTTTTCTTCTGGTTGGAAACGAAGATTGGCCTTTCCCCGTGCCCATCGTCAAACACGGCGATCGGTGGTCGTTCGATCCGGAGGCCGGCCGCCAGGAACTCCTTTATCGAAGAATCGGAAGCAATGAACTGGACGCCATCGATGTGTGCCGCGGATATGTTGAAGCCCAATATGACTTTGCATTCCGTAAACGCAGCGAATACGAAGTCAATCAGTACGCACAGAAAATCATCAGCACACCAGGCAAGCAGGATGGTCTCGCTTGGCAAAACGACGATGGAAGCTGGGCCGGACCCATTGGGGAAAAGATCGCCCACGCCATCGAGCAAGGCTACTCGACCGGCGCGGAACCTTATCACGGCTACTTCTTCAAGATCTTGATCGGGCAGGGGCCTGCCGCACCGATGGGGCAGCTGGACTATGTTGTCAAAGGCGTGATGATTGGTGGTTTTGCGCTCGTGGCCGCTCCCGCCGAGTATGCCGTGACCGGTGTCAAAACCTTCATCGTCAGCCAGGACGGCGTTGTTTATGAGAGGGACTTCGGTCCCTCCACGCTGGAGGAATTTGCGAAGATGGAGCGCTTCGATCCCGATAAGTCCTGGGCTCCCGTTCCACACGGCGACAATGATGATCAATAAGAGTTCCTGGTCGTTATGAACTGTATTTGCGTGCCGAGAAAACGCTCGTGAACCTCCATGCCACAAGGGGGCTTTTACTGTGACCATCCAGCTTTCAGCGATCGACAAGACCTCAAGGAATGCCCCGCTTGAAACCGCCATTCATATTGGCTTGACGTTTTTGTTAGCGGCCGCATGTCTGTTGATCCTTCTCCCCTTTATCCCTCTCCTTAGTTGGGGCATTATCATCGCGGTCGCTGCTTATCCAAGCTTCCAAAGTTTCCAGAAGATGCTGCGCGGCCGCGGTGTGCTCGCGGCAACTCTTTTCACGGTTGTCTTTCTAGCTCTATTGATTGTTCCTGTGATTCTGCTTGCAGGAACGCTGGTCAGCGGCGCCCAAAGCTTCGTGGCCCACGCCAAAGGTGGAACATTAGTTGTCCCCCCGCCTCCCGCCAGCGTCGCGACTTGGCCCGTTATTGGGACTCCTTTAAATTCTTTATGGAGCCGGGCATCGACTGACCTGACGGACGCTGTCCGAAGTCTTACTCCCCAGATCAAAGCGATCGTCCCAGGTTTGTTTTCTGCTTCGGCAGGCCTCGGGCTTGCCGTATTGCAATTCGCCCTGTCCGTCGTTGTGGCTGGACTTCTTCTCGCGAACGCTGAGGCTGCCGCTCAGGTGACGAGTTTGTTGTGCAAGCGCATCTTCGGCGAGAGAGGACCCGAATTACAGCAATTGATGGGAACCACCATTCGGAGTGTCACCACCGGCATTCTCGGCGTAGCTCTCATTCAATCCGTGCTCGCGGGACTTGGCTTCCTTGTGGCGGGTCTTCCTGCTGCTGGGTTGTGGGCCGTGGTGTTTCTCATCGCAGCGGTGCTCCAGGTTGGGACCATCGTTCTCATTCCCGCTGTGATCTACATGTTCGCCATTTCCGGCACCACCAAAGCGGTAGTCTTCTTGATTTGGTGCGTCATTATTGCCCTCCTCGACAACGTTCTCAAGCCGCTCTTACTAGGTCGCGGCGCTGCGGTTCCCATTGTTGTCGTGTTCCTTGGCGCCATCGGCGGATTCGTTGCCTTCGGGCTCGTAGGGTTATTCGTTGGAGCCGTCGTTCTTTCGGTTGGCCATAGGCTTGCCCTCGCGTGGCTGGGACAGACTCCCGCTCCGGCTCAAGCGGCGGATGCGCAATAGGAGGAATTTGCGTCCCGATGGACTCTTCCAGCGGAAAACTTGGGGTTCTCCTTCGCAACTACTTGCAGAGCCGTTACAAAATTCTGTTTTATACCTTGCTCCTGACTTTCGTGCTGTCCCCGGTTCTTCATTCCCTGCACTTGAGCGGAACACTTATGGAGCTGTTGCTCGCGGCCAGCCTCCTTGTGGCGATACTCCCGGTCAGCGCCGTCCGCACCCGTCCCTCATTGTTGGCTGCGATGTTCGTCGTGTGGCTCGCGCGCCCTGTATCGGATTTGCTCGATCATCGATTGTTATCGACCATCACTCTTGGAATTTGGGCTTTCATCGGGCTGCTTGCGGCGGCGGCAGCACTGCGTTTCGCGATGAGTGCCACCCAAGTTGATGCGGAGCATCTGTATGCGGCCCTCAGCGCATATTTGCTGGCGGGCATTTACTTGGGTTTGCTATTTTGGCTGTTCGAACAGCTGAGTCCAGGCACCTTTGCGGTAACCGGCGAGTTTTCGCAGACGAGCGCCATTTACTTCAGCTTCGTCACGCTGGCCACTCTCGGCTACGGCGACATTGCGCCGCGTGCAGACCTCGCGCGTGGCCTGGCTATAATCGAAGGAGTCGGCGGCCAACTCTTTTTGGCGGTTCTCGTTGCCCGACTGGTGAGCCTGTATTCCAAGCCCGGGAAGCAATCTGACTAACTTCGCCAAGCATTCTGGATTCCTATCGAGATTGCCCGGTCCGATCAGTACTTAGCTTCGACGCCGCGAGCGTCTCGCCGGAACCTTCGCCCCTTTCTTCCGTGCCTCCGACAGACCGATGGCGATTGCCTGTTTCCGGTTTTTTACTCTTCCGCCCTTGCCTGCTTTTCCGGACAGCAGTGTTCCGTGCTTCCGCCTTCGCATCGCGCTCGCCACACGCTTCTGCGCACTTTTGCCATAACGTGCCATCTCTCCCTCCTCTTGACCTTAATCGGAATTCCAGGCCTCAGTGTCTTTCGAACTCAGCGCCCTGTCGCTCTCCATGCTCCTCATAGTGGCTGTAGGCCTTCATGAGCCCATGCAAGGTCTCCGAAGTGGTCTCGAACAGGGCCTGTGCTTTCGGGTCCGAAATCTTATGCGAATCTTCGCGTGCATGCGTCGCAAGATCGTCCAGCATTTGTTTGATTCTTCGCGCGTGCACTTGCGCGTCGCCGTTGTGCTCCGAAATTCCCGACGGCGTTCCTGGCGCCCTCAGAGTTGCGCCACGCTCCTTCGAACTCGCGAATAGCTCGATCATCGCCTTGTTGAATGCCGGGATATCGTCCGGCTTGCGGGCTGACACCAAATTTCGATCAATGACGGCTTCCTCATCAATCCATTCAGCTCCGGCGTTTCGCAGATCGGTTTTCAGGGACGGCCAGGAGGCGATCCGCCGGCCATATGCGGCACCCGCTTCAATCACTGACCATGGCCCGTGACAAATCGCTGCCACAGGTTTCCCGGCGTTGAAGAAAGATCGCACAAACTGCACTGCCTTCGGTTCCATGCGCAACTTGTCAGGACTAATTACGCCGCCGGGCAGCAGCAATGCGTCAAAGTGCTCCGGCGCTACATTCTTCAGACTTTCGTCCACACTGATCCTGTCTCCCCATTCCGTGTGCTTCCACCCTCGGATTTCTCCCCCGTTCGGCGAAACCACCGTTGTTTCCGCACCCGCTTCGTTCAGTGCCTGACGCGGTTTCATCAATTCATCTTGTTCAAAACCGCCGGTCGCGAGGATCGCTACCCGGACACCCTTCAGACTCGCCATACATCACCTCATGATCAAAAACTTGCCGACTGACTTCGCAATCAGCTGCTCGTGCCGCAAAATCCATCACAGCACCGCCACATCCGTCCCTCCATTGCCCTACGGCTTGCGAAACGGAATTTCGGTATCGCCGTAGACTTCATCGGGGTATTTGTGTTGGTCCTGATTCGGAGGCAAAGAGCCTTGCCTGGCGAAACGCGAAGACATGCCCTTTAGGGGCCGTCGTCGCTTACTGCTCGTCGAACGTTTTGTAGCCATGCATCCAAGGTGGCGCGACTGTCGCCGTAACGCAATGCGCCTTGCCCCTGACTTTGGCAGGCTGATTCCGGGTATGCGGGAAGGTCAGTTACTTGCTTGACTCAAGTCGAAATCAATGCCCCAGAAATGGGGCGCGGGTGTGAGGAACTCGACTCCCACGCGGTTGCCGCGCTCACCGGTATCACCGAGATAGACGATGCGGCATTCCTGCTCTTCTTGCGTCTCTGGGCTCACCAGCACCAGAATTTCGCCATTCACCACTTCGTGCCGCAGCACGAGCAGTCCCCCATGTGCGCTGACAACAACCGTCTCGCAAATCTCGCGAAACTTGCGCCCGTCTTGGCTGCGTCCGAGCGCCTGCAGCTTCGTCTTATGAAACATCCGCTGGCTGCGCCGTTCGCCGGTTTTGAGCAGTTCTGCCATGCGCCCATCATCGGTCCACCCTAAAGACCGGTCAATTGCCCCAAAGGACAGGTGTTCCGCCACAGCGATACTATCCCGTCAACTTGTGCCCTCTTCCTTCTACGCTTTAAAATAGATTCATAACGGCTACGGCACATCTGCCTTGCTTCCGCGGTCATTCCGTCGCATTTTCTCGGACTTCTTTAAGACCTTAGCGGAAAACGAACCATAGCGTCTGAGGGGCCTATGAATTTGACTGAGTTGATTGAAAGCCGTCGGGAGCAGCATCTCTCCGAACTCTACGAATTTCTTCGTATTCCGTCGGTCAGCGCCAAAACCGAACACAAGGGCGACATCGACCGCGCCGCCAATTGGGTGGCCGACCGCCTTCGCTCCGCAGGCTTTTCCACGGTTGAAGTCATTCGCACCAGTCTTCACCCCCTCGTTTATGCCGAATCTCTCGAGGCTCCCGGCAAGCCAACCGTCCTTCTCTACGGCCACTATGACGTTCAGCCCCCGGAGCCGCTGGACCTCTGGACCTCCCCGGCTTTCGAGCCCGAAGTTCGCGGTGGAAACATCTATGGCCGCGGCACAGCCGATGACAAAGGCCAGGTGCACATCCACCTGAAAGCCCTCGAAGCCCTGCACCAGCTCCACGGCAAATTTCCCATCAATATCAAAGTCCTCATTGAGGGCGAAGAGGAAGTCGGCAGCGTCAGCCTGTGGGACTACGTTCAGGCCAACAGACCAAAACTCAACGCCGACGCGCTCATCGTTTCGGACACTTCCATGCTCGGCAAGGGTGTACCCTCCATCACCTACGCTCTGCGCGGCATGAACTACTACCAGATCGAACTCACCGGACCTGTCCGCGACCTCCATTCCGGTGTTTATGGCGGCGCGGTTCCAAATCCGCTGACTATCCTCACCGAACTTTTCGCGCGGCTTCACGACAAAAAACAACGCATCACTGTGCCCGGCTTTTACGACAATGTCGCGAGAGTCGATCGCGAAGAGCGCAAAGCCCTGAACAAGCTGCCGTGGAAGAAAAGGGATTTCGAGCGCGCAGTCGGCGCTCCCGGCTATGTCGGCGAAGAGGGCTTCACTACGGTCGAGCGCATCTGGATTCGTCCTACGCTCGAGCTGAACGGCATCTGGGGCGGCTACCAGGGCGAAGGCGCCAAGACGGTTATTCCCTCAAAGGCTTACGCGAAATTCTCCACGCGCCTGGTTCCCAACCAGGACCCCGTCAAGATCGCCAGGCTCGTCGAGAAACACGTGCGCCAGTTGTTGCCGAAAACGGTCCACTGCAAATTTGAAGTGCTCAGTACTGGTAAGCCCTGGGTCGCGCCGTATCACGCCGAAATTTTTCAAGTTGCGCAGGCAGCTCTCCAGAAGGGTTTCGGCAAAAAGGCAGTTTTCATCCGCGAAGGCGGCTCTATTCCTTTCGTCACGCAGATGCACGACACCTTCAGAGTTCCCTGCGTCCTGATCGGCTTCGGGCTCCCCGACGAAAACGCCCACGCTCCTGACGAGCACCTCGCCCTTGAGAATTACTACGGCGGCATCAAGTCCATCGCCCATTTCTACGAGGGCCTTGCGTCCCTGTAAGCTCACTTCACCAAAAAGAAAGTCCCCCGGAAAACCTGAAAGCTCAGGCCGGCCGGGGGAATTCTCTCTCTCAAAGAATAAAATCTACTTCAACACCGCATCCTTCAGGACCTTCGCCGGACGCAGGCGGACCACCGTCTTTGCCTTGATCTTGATCTGTTCGCCGGTCTGAGGATTGCGGCCCATGCGCGCCTTGCGGTGAGCCTTCACAACTCGGCCAATTCCCGGAATGACGAACTTGCCCGCCGCTCCCTTGGCTTCTTTCACGGCCAGCTTGTGAAGCTCTTCAAAGAAAGTTGCCACCGTCTTTTTCGACGTACCCGCCTTCTCGGCGATGTGTGCAACGATTTTGGTCTTGCTCAGTGGCTTGGCTGCCATTTAGTCTGCTTATCCTCCTGGTTGTTCTGTCCACCCCGAATACACGAGGCCAGTCCGAGTGAAAAAAACCCTATTTTGCAGTGAAAAACTCGGGCCGTTCCGCACTATAACGAAGCCGATGTTTCAATGCAAGGCCGAAACCGCCAAAAATCAAGGGAAAACGCCACTTTTTTGGGGGCATGTGCAAAAGTCCAGCGTTTATGCGGCTTTTCGCGCCTCTGTCCCGCTTGCTGCACAAAATTGGCGTGCTATTCTTCCTAACTCACACGATTTAAGGAGAGTAATCGTATGACTTCCACATGGAACGCCCAGGAGCTGCAGCGGAGGTTCGGCAATGTGATTGCCACCGGCCGCCATCCCGTCGCCGTCACATTCCTCGATGCGCCTCCCCCCGGCGTCCAGAAATTCGATGGCACGGAACCTTCCGGCTGTTCCTTTTGGCGGCTGGCTGCCACGGGCCGAACCTTTTATACCGTCCCCGAGAACCATTTCAATTGCGCCGTGGGTGCTTACACGCACAACATTTCCCTCTCCCCGGATCGCGAAAAGGAAACCGAGCAGACCTTGAAGATGATGTTCGACCTGGGCTACGTCAAGCCCGAGGAAGTGCCGCAGATCCCTCGGCTGTCCAAGCCCCCAAAAGCGATCCTTTATTCACCGCTCGCTGATGCTGCTAGCGTCCCGGACGTAGTGCTTTTCGCGGTGAAGCCCGCGGCTGCGATGCTGCTCCATGAGGCCGCGAACCGCGCCGGAATCGGTGTGGGTGTGGCCGCGCTGGGGCGCCCCACGTGCATGGCGCTGCCCGCCTCGCTGCAGCATGGAGCCATCACCAGCCTCGGCTGTATCGGCAATCGGGTCTACACCGGTTTAGCCGAGGACGAGATGTACGTCGTTATTCGCGGTGCGGTTCTGGAACGCGTCGCCGATGCGCTCGCTACCATCACAGCTGCTAACGCCGCGCTCCGCTCCTACGCCAGCGACCGCCGGGCGCAACTGGCGAGCATCTAGTCGAGGCCAGAGAGATTCTTCGCTTCCACCAAGCTACGCACGGACGCGCCGCCCAAAAGCCGGCACTATATAAGTCCAAGTTAGGTCAAATCGGCGGAGCGCATCGGGAGGCTGCGGAGGCGCTTGCCAGTGGCGGCAAAGATCGCATTCGCCACAGCCGGGGCAATCGGCGGAACACCCGGTTCACCCACACCCCCCGGCCGTTCGTTGTTCGTGATGATATGGACGTCGATGATCGGCGGGGCTTCGTTCACGCGCAGGACTTCGTAATCATTGAAATTGGATTGATTGACGCGACCGTTCGAAACGGTGATTTCGCTCTTGAGAGCCTGGGCGAGGCCGAAGTTGATGGCGCTTTGCATCTGGGCTTCGACACCCAGTGGATTCACGCAGGTGCCGCAGTCAATGGCGCAGACGACGCGCTCCACACGCAAAGTGCCGCGCTTCGAATCACAAGTGACTTCGGCGATTTGCGCCACATAGGTGCCCCAGCCGTACATGAAACCGAGGCCGCGGCCTTTGCCTGGCGGCATCGGCGACGTCCATTGTGATTTTTCGGCAGCCAGTTCGATAACGGCGCGGCGTCGACCGACGTCGATGGTGCCGTTGTTCGGGCCGAGATCGATTTTGCGCGACGGGCCAAGGGCCGCGAGGAGGAATTCCACGGAATCGCGCCCTGCTACGTGAGCCGCTTCGTCCAGGAAGCAGGAACGCACGAATTGATTGCCCGAGTCATCGACCGAGCGCCAGTAGCCGAGAGGCATGCCGGAATCCGCGACAGCGAACTCAAGACGGAGATTGGGAACGGAGAAGGCAGGAAAATCCAGGGAATCGACTCCGGCGGCCTCACCCGCAGAGATGCCGGAGCCGCTGTAGAAAATTCCGATGGAAGGCGAGACAGCGCGATGCTTCCAGGAAATGAGATTGCCTTTTTCATCGACTCCGGCTTGCAGCGCGTGATACGCAGCAGGCCGATAGAAATCGTGGCGGATGTCGTCTTCGCGAGTCCAAAAGAGCTTCACTGGGGCTTTTGCGGCTCGGGAAATCAGCGCGGCTTCGACGGCGTAGTCCTGAATGAGACGGCGGCCGAAGCCGCCGCCAATTAACGTGACATGAACCTTGACGCGGTCTTTGGGAATCTTGAGAGCCTCTGCAACACTGGCGGCCGCTGCGTCGGGAATCTGGGTAGGCGCCCATAGCTCGCATTCGCCGTCGCAGGAATGGGCAGTACAGTTGACGGGCTCCATGGTGGCGTGAGCCAGGAAGGGAATTTCGTAATTGGCTTCGACGGTTTTTGCGGCGGAGGCCTGAGCGCGATCGAAGTCACCATCATTACGAATTACCGGGGCGGACTTGCCAGCGAGTTCGATCATCTTCTGGCGGAGCGTCTCCGTGCTTTCGCGAATCAGCACAGGCTCGTTCCACTGCACTTTCAAGCGATTTCGGGCTCGCATGGCCGCCCAGGTGGAATCCGCAACGATCGCGACGCCGGAGCAGGTGTAGTTCCGGCTGCCGGGCCCCGAGGATTCGCCGAATTGATGGGTCATGTGAACAGAGGGGATTTCGTAGACGCCCCGGACGCCGGGCAGTGATTTCAGCTCATCGGCATTGAAGCTGCGGGGCGTGCCGCCGTAAGCGGGGCAGCGCTCCATCGAGGCGATCAGCATTCCCGGAAGAGAGGTGTCGATGCCGAATTTCGCCGCGCCGGTGACCTTAGCAAGCGCGTCCGTGCGGCGGGTGGGCTTGCCGATCAACGTGAACGAGACAGGATTCTTTAACGGCGGGTCAGTCGGAACTGCGAGTTTGGAGGCGACACCGACAAGTTGTTCATAAGGGAGTTTTCGTTGCGTAGGAACGTGAAGAACGGAGCCGTTCTCCACGCGGCATTCGGCGGTGGGAACGGTCCATGCGGATGCGGCGGCCGCGAGGAGCATTTCGCGTGCGGCGGCGCCAGCCTTACGTAGCTCGTTGAAGGAACTACGGACGCTGCCACTGCCTCCGGTGATTTGATTGCCATACTTGGAATCGAGATCGGCCTCAATCACTTTCACACGGCGCCAATCACAGCAAAGTTCTTCAGCGACGAGCATGGGAAGAGAAGTCTGCACGCCCTGCCCCATTTCCGAACGCCCACACCAAATGGCTATCGTGCCGGTGCCGGAAATTTCGAGCCAGGCGTTGGGAGCGAAGGAGGCTGCTCCATGGGAGTTCTCAAGGTCACCACGAACGGGAAAGTGAAACCCGAGAATGAGACCGCCGCCGGAGGTCGCGGATTTTTGTAGGAATGAGCGGCGTGTGAGTAGTGTGGACACAGCTCGACCTCGTGGTTGTTCAGACGCAGCGCGCGACAGGCTGTGAGCAGCCAGTCTAGCTCTTACGCCTGCGTACGGGAAACGGCTTTGCCCCAGTCTTTAGCTCGCCGACGCAACTGGCCCGCGCTCCATAGCTATTGTGTGACCAGGTCGTTCGAATTGATGTGATAGCCGTATAGGGCAGCCTGATTGTCCTTGATATGCCAGAGGAACTGCTCGGTGCCGGAACCTTGCGAGAATTGGGTGTCGTAAACAAGAGTGACGGTGGCGCCCTGGCCGGAGTACCAAGCTACACCGGTGTTGCGAAGGTTGGACGTTTGCACGCTGCCGAGCTTGTTGTGAACCGCTCGCAGAAGTTTTTCGAAGTCGGCCTCTGTGGACGCTGCCTTGAACTTCTGGTCCGTGGCGGCGTAGATGGCGCTGTATTGCTCGGTATCTAGTTGAGCGTGAAACATCCCCACGCTGTCTTTGGCGATTTCGATGTTTTTGGTGGGAGAGCCGCAAGCAACCACAATGCTCGTTAGGAGAAATAGTGCAAGGCCTGAGCAGCGGGCGCGAAGAGGTTTTGCCTTGCGGGAAAGGATCAGGGTCATGGCGGCGGGCTCCTACGGTCGACTGTAGAACGCTGCGGCCCGGGTGGGGAGGACCAGCCGACATTTCGTCTCCAACTGATTACCTGAACCGCAGGACCAGGTGGTTGCGCCGATCTTGAGTGTCACGAGCTATGTCCGCTTCCTGAAAACCACGTGTCCATCCACGGCGACTTCGTACAAATACTCGTGTCCCGTACGTTGTGAAACGATCAGGTATTCACCTGGGCCTTTTCTGCGAATTGTTTCGAGCGCATCAACCAGTGTTACGGTGCCGGAGATCCATACGTTTAGCTTGTCTTCGTTGACCCGGTATACGTCAAGGGGTTCAATCACTCGCTTACTCTCATCGGTAGGAGCTGCACGCTTACAGATCAAACATCGAATTGACGCCTGCCCGCTTGGGTGTTTCGGAAGAACTTACCTGCAGCGGTGGGAGGGTCTCAGGACTTTGTTCATGAACCACTGGGCCTTGCTGCTGGCTGACCGTTTCTGTGGGAGAAGAAGTTAGGGAGGCTGCAGGGGCCGCCGCCTTCGGTTCGGCGGCAATCTCTTTCAGATACGCCAGGTCTCGGGGTTCTTCCGTGCCGGGCTGAACCGGAGGAAAGGACAGGTTCATTTGGTGCTCCATAGCGCTCGCGATTCGATGTAACTGCCAAATGAGTTTGTCCAGATCCTTTGACCGGCCCAGGTTCACGTTGCGGTCCCAAAGAAAACGAATCAGCAGCACCATCACTACCGGCAGACCAATCGCCAGGGTAGCGAGTATGACGTTTATGAGAACGGAGTCCGAAGAAACAGTTGAAGGCGTCATAAGACCTACAGCCGCAGGATTGGATTAGGCTTTCCCGTGCCTGCTAGCGGGCAGTATATCGCAAAGTTCAAACCGAGGCTGGGGTCCAGGGAGCGGTAGCGGAAGCAACTTGATTGCATAACAATGTCGGCTCCTCGACCCGAGTAGACTGTGGTTTATCGACGACCTCGGCCCGGGCCGGAGTGCTAATAGGCGTGGATCAGTTCGAGGCTGACGCCGCCGATTTTGTCGGTGTCCATGTAGTGGTACTGGCCGGAATTGGGCTTGCCGACATCGCCCCAGGCTCCGGCTTGCCAGACGGAGAAGCCAAGCTTTTCGTAGGCGGCGGTGGCATTGGAGAGATCGTCCAGGGGCATGCCAATGTGTTGGATGCCTTCGCCATGGCGCTGCAGAAAATCGTCATAAATATTGGCCGGTGTCGATGGCGGCTGAATCCATTCGAGACTGATGGGGCCAAGCCGTTGGAAGCCCACTTCGAACGCGAGCGAAAGAGGCTGGCCGAGATAGCGCGAATCGTTACGCGGCGTGGCATGCACCAATTCAAAACCGGGGAAGCCGAGCTTTTGCCAGTAAGCGCGTGCGGCAGCCGCGTCGCGAACCACCGGCGCGAGGTGCGAGACGGCTTTCTGCGCGAGAGGCTGCGGCGCTCCGCCAGGCCAGTAGACGAGGCCGAGAACGTATTTGCCCTGTGGCTCGGTGTCGAAGTAGGTGTAAGTCACGGAAGTGCGGTCGATTTCGACGGTCACTTGCTGCAGGACGGCTACGCCGAGGCTGGCCATGCGTTGGATTTCCTGGTCCATCGCTTCTTTGGTGGGAACCTCGTGGACCGCCGAAAAAATGCCGTCGTGATGCTTCACGAGAAAATCGGTGTACGAGTTCGACGCGCCGTCGGCGGGTTGAACAAACGTGATGGTGAGATTGCCGAGCCGCCCGGTGGCTTGGCTGGCATGGATGGTGGCGGGCTTGCCATGATCCGTGCCCACGCCTTTTACGTTCTCGTCCTTGCGGACGTCGGTTAGTCCGAGTGCGATCCAGGTGGGCAAAATCGCGTTGATATTGCGGGTGAGCCACGTGACTCGGTTAATGGACTGGTAGTATTCCGGCAATTGGGCGCAGCAAATTCCCGGTAGAAAGCACATCACAGCAAGAAAACGCAGAAGCTTCATGTGGCTCTCCGTTTCGTAAGCAATCGGTTACTCGATGAAGGTTCGTGCCGGAGCGAAGAGCACGGGTTCACGGACATTTGGAACGACACTAAGAACGGGAGCGAAGTGCCTGAAGACAGTTTACAGAATCAACGAGACCGCAGGCCTGAATCGTGTAATGGTTGGCGGAGCGGAGTCTCGGCGTAGCTACAGCGTCTTCACGTACGCGATGACGTCTTTGACCTGGCTCTCTTCGAGGACGTCTTTGAAGGGAGGCATAAGCTGGTCGCCATTTTCGATCCAAGTCTTCAGATTGTCGTCGGTGATCTTGTTGCCGTTGACGGTAAAGGTGCCGCGCTTGGAGAGGCCCTTGAGGCCGGGGCCGATCTTCTTCTGATCGCTGGTGTCATAATGGCAGATGGAGCATTTCTGCTGGAAGAGCGACTTGCCCCGCCCCACTGCGGCGGAATTGCTGGGCGCGGATTTCTTGCCGGAGCTTTGCGCCAGTATCGAAGTGGCGACGAGGAGCGTGCTGCAGAGAGCGACCGAAGCTGCGATGCCCACGAAACGATTCACCATATCCCCCAGTGCCGATGCAAGCGTTAAATCGACTTAAACATTGTCTCTATTCTCTGTCCCAATTTCCACTGATGCCCGGCAAAAGGGACAGTTGCGCCTTTTGCACAAATAGAACCTTCGTACCTTTGACCCAAGAGAGAACCGCCATTCACAATAGGGTCATGAATCAGGAGCTCCTGACTCGCGCGTGGGAAGTGTTGCAAGATGCGTATCAAGCGCAGATGGAAGGCGATTACGAGCGCGCGGTGGAGCTGTACCAGTCATCCTTAGAGCTGCATCCCACGGCGGAAGCACACACGTTTTTAGGCTGGACCTATCACTTTCAGGGCAAGCTGCTGGATGCGATTGCGGAGTGCAAGCGCGCCATCGAGCTGGACCCGGATTTTGGCAATCCCTACAACGATATTGGCGCGTACATGATTGAGCTGGGGCAGTTCGACGAAGCGATCCCCTGGCTGCAGCAGGCGGTGGATGCGCGCCGGTACGAGCCTCGCCATTTCCCCCACTACAACTTAGGGCGCGCATATTTGGGCAAGGAAATGTACGGGCAGGCGATGCGCTGCTTCCAGGAAGCGTTGAACGTAGAGCCAAGATATTCGCTGGCGCGGCAGGCGTTGGAATCGCTGCGGCGTATGGTGAATTAAGACAGCCGACAGCCACCAGTCCACAGCTTAAAGACTTTAACTCTCAGCTTGTGCTTGACTGGGCTTGACGATGCGGTCGTACATCAGCAGCAGGAGCGCGGTGAAGACGCCAACGCTGGCGATTACGTACCAGGTGAGCTGGGGCTTGCCTTGCACTTCGCCGAAGTAGTGAAGGACCTTCCCGCCGAACCATCCACCAATCAGCGAGCCAATCCCTAAAGGAAGAAACGCGAAACCCAGGTAGGTGCCTTGCTGTCCTTCGGGAGCGAGACGGGAAACGTATTCGTAGTAGCGCGGCTGATGAATGATTTCGCCGATGGCGAGAACGACGATCGCGACGACCGCGCCCCACATGGTGGGATGAATCGCCAGAATCAGCCAGGAAACTCCGGTGATGAGAGTGCCGAGAATGATGGCAGTGAACGCGGCGATTCTCTTGGTAAGGAAGTTGAGCAGGATGGTGCAGGTGATGACGATGATGCTATCTGTCATCAGGATGCGCTCAACGTCGATGTCCTTGTTGACATACTGATGGAGAAAAACGGGCATGACGATCCATTGTTGCCAGAAGACAATCCAATAGCCGGTGAAGATCAACAGGAAGAGCATGAATTTGGGATTCGCGGCAACGGTGAGGAAATTGCTCGCGGTCTGAGAGAGGCTGGGGGCGGGCGCGGAGTCGATGCGTTTTGGCTCGCGGAAGAACAGAAGGACGAACAAGAACATCGCGCCGACGGCAGCCGAAGCAATCAAAAAAATCTTGCCGGCGCCGAGATGGTGTTTTGCCCAGGAACCTGTGTATGGGCCGAGCAACCCGCCGATGTTCACCATGGTGTAGTAGATGGAGTAGCCGAGCGAGCGGACATTTTCGCGCGACGCGCTGGCCGTGGTGCCGACGACGGAGGGTTTGACCAGGGAAACACCCAGGGCGGGCAAGATGAGGATGAAGCCAACAAAGACGCCGAGAGGAAGCAAGTTGCGAACGGGCGAAAGCCATGGGGCGCTGATCGAGCCCAACAGGAAATACGAACCGCAAAGAATCAAGTAAGCGAGCGAGAGTGCGCGGCGGAAGCCGAGGCGGTCAGCGACCGCGCCCCCGAAAATTGCGAGGAACCAAACCATGCCGCCGAAGATTCCAGTGAGAGTGCCGGTTTGTTCGGTAGGGAAGCTGAGCGTTTCGTGGAGATAGTTGGCGAGGGACGCGAAGGAGCCGTAATAAGCGAGGCGTTCAAAGATCTCACTGATGTTGGCGACCCAGAAGGATCGCTCGAAGCCGTGGCGCACTTCTCCGAGCCGCTGAGCAAAGGGCATGCCGCCTCCGTGTGGGTGTAGGAGTGGATGTTAGCAGAGACGGGGCGGGATGGTCGCCTACGCGGGGAATCATGTAGAGCCAGGCCCATGCCCTAAGGCTTCGATTTCTCAGCTTCTTGACGCTGCCGTTCTTCGGTCCAAGGAGGGACGATGCCGACTTGACGGGCGTAGGCGATGGACTGGCCCAGATGCTCGCCGTAGTGGCCGGAAATCAGGAAGAAAGTCCCACGAATGGTGGATTGTCCGCGGGGGGATTTGATTTCCTTATCGAGTTCGGAATCTTTGATGTTCAAGATCGCCACGCGGAAGTGAGCAAAGGAATCCTTCAGGCCTTGTATGACCTTGGCCTTATCGTTTGACGAAGCGAGCAGGGCTTTCGTGTCAACACCTGCGGGAATTGGAGTGCCGAGCATGCGCGCAAAATTATAATTGGCGGCGACAACGTGCATATACACTTCGCCAACGGAGCGAACGCCCTCGCCCGGACGCCACGCGAACTTCTCGGCGGGAATTGCATCCGCGAGGCGGAGGAAACGCTGCTCGTAGTACGAGACCTCGTCAAGAAACTCCATGCGAGGGCCAGAGGTCGGGCTCGGCGGAGGAGTGTTGGTGGATTTCTCCTGGGCGAAGGTCGAGGCGAGTGCACTGAGAAGCAGCGGGAAAAGCAACAAGGCGGAACGGCGGTTCACAGATCCCCCATCTGCCGGCAATTGCCGGTGCAGGAGAAATGTTACACCGGAATCGCGCGATGGGACTACTTCGGGAAGGATTGGGAAGCGAAACGCAATGAAGCGGGTAGATGTTCGGCGAAGTACGCGGGATCGTGGCGGCCGGGGTAGAGGTGGTACTCGTGAGGTATGTGCCGGCCGGTGAGAACCTTGTCGAGGGCAGCAGCGCCGGCTTCGAAACCGTAGTCGTCGCGATCGCCGCAATCGAAATAGATTCTCAGGCCGGTGAGATTCGCGGTGCGAGCCATCGCGATGGGACTGTTGCGATTCCAGAAAACAGGATCGGGAGGAGCGCCGAAGACTTGGCCGAGAACGCGGGAACGCGGCGAATTCGGAGTAGGGCCGAGAAATTCTGGAAGCTTCTCGATAAGGGCAGGACTGTGCGCCGCCACAGAAATGAAGAGCTGCGGATGCGTAAAGGCCAGGTGCAGTGCGCCGTAGCCGCCCATCGAGATGCCCGCGATGGCACGATGCGCGCGGCCGGAAGCGACGCGATACCGTTTTTCGATGACGGGAAAGAACTCCTGCAGAAGGAAGTCTTCGTAGCGTGTTTTGCCGTCCTTGGCGTTAATGTAGAAGGTCGCATCGCCTTCGGGGGTGGCAATGAGGAAGTCGCTCAGTTCGCCTTTTTCGCGCATGTCTTCGACGAGGTTGAATGCGCCGGAGTGGATGAAGGTCTGCTCATCATCGCCGAGACCGTGAAGAAAGTAGAGTACCGGAAATTGCCTGGATTTTTGCTGGTCGAAAGAGGCGGGAAGGACTACGCAGTAGCGGATGGATCGCGCGAGGATTTTGCTGGGGAGGGAATTGCACTCGACACGGCCGGTAGCGGCGGAGGCGGCGAGTGGGGTCGTGAAAATCCCCAGCAACAGCACAGCCAGGCGGAACTTATTCATAGCGCAGGGCGTCGACAGGGTTGAGTTTCGCGGCACGAGAAGCAGGATAGAGGCCGGCACTGAGGCTGACAAGGACCGCAAAAAACAAAGCGAGTAGGACGAGCCACCAAGGAACGGAAGAGAGCTCAATAGGATCGAGGCTCTGTCGTTTCAGATAAAGGTTGGTTCCGAAAGAAATCGCGCGGCCAAGGATCCAGCCAAGGGTCACTCCAGAAATCCCGCCGAGGAAGCCCATCACGCCCGCTTCGACAAAGAACAGCTGCTGCACATCGGAATCGGCCGCGCCTAGTGCCTTGAGGACACCGATTTCCCGGCGGCGTTCGAGGATAGCCATCACGAGCGTGTTAACGATTCCGAGCGTTGCGACGGCGAGGGCGAGGCTGCCGAAGATGCCGAGCAGAAGGTCGAAGACTGAGAAGAAGGTACGGAGAGACTTGGAGGCATCGAGAAGCGAAAAAGCGTTGAAGCCAAGATTCTTTATGGAAGCCTCAAGAGATTCGACTTGGGTAGGGGATTTGACGCGGACAGAAAGCGAGGAGAAGGTGATTTTGTTCGAGGTTTCGCCGCGAACGATATCGCGAAGATCGTTCACCTGGGCGGCCCGCAAAGTGGTTGCAGTCTGCAGAGGAATAAGAAGGCGAGCATTGCCGTAACCTCCGTAACCGGCGGCGGGTTCGGTTTCGACAATGCCGATAATCTTGAGCTTCAGTTCCTTTGGAACCACGGAGAAGCCGTTGCCCAAGTCACCCGGCGCCGTGGAGGAATCACCGGAGCCGGCTGTGGGGATCGCCTGGCGTTCAGCGTAGCGCAAGGTAAGCTCTTGGCCCACAAGTGAAGGAGGCTTGTCCGAGAGATCTTTTGCGAATTCTATCTGGAGAATCGCTTCGTTGGCCGACGTGGACGAGAAGAAGTTGCCTTGCATGCCGTCGAAAGCACCGGAATTGCGGGAAGAATCCGGCATGCCGGCAACAACCGTAGCGTAGGGCTTGTTGTTGAAGCGGACCTCGGTGAAGAAGCGAATTTGCGGGTAGACCTCGATGACATTGGGAAGCTTCTCGAGTTCCTTGCGGGCATCTTCATCCAGTTGGCGTGGCGGCTTTTCGGAGTCGGTCTCGCGGGGTTGCGGGCGTCCCATTCCGCGGAAACTGTTTTTGGGCGTGACGAAAATGGTATCGAATAGGCCGCTTTGCGAGAGACGTTTGGAGGCGAGCTGTTGCAAGCCGACACCGAGAGAGAGCATAGCCACAAGAGAGGCTACGCCGACGGCGACACCGAGGGTGGTAAGGGCATTGCGAAGAATCGCTTCGCGAAGGTTACGAAGAGCCAGATCGGTCAGGTCGCGCGCTTTCATTCGCCAGTTACCTTCATTGCTGGCGATGTGCCAAGTAGCCTGCCATCGCCCATACTGGCTAGGCGGTCGGCAAAGCGCTCTGCTAGAGCGCGTTCATGAGTGACCATGACGATGGTCATACCGAGCTGAGATTGCAAATCGCGAAGCAGACCCAGAATGGTCTCGCCAGTCGAAGAATCGAGATTGCCGGTGGGCTCATCGGCCAGAAGCAGTTTCGGGCGATTCACGAGCGCGCGAGCAATCGCTACGCGTTGCTGTTCCCCGCCAGAAAGTTCGGCAGGCCGATGGCCGATGCGGTGCGTGAGGCGGACTCTTTCCAAGGCCTCGCGCACGCGAGAGGAGCGGTCCGAACGATCAACCTCGGCCAAGCGCAAAGGAAGTTCGATGTTTTCTTCGAGCGTCATACGCGGCAAAAGATTAAAGGACTGGAAAATCATGCCAACAGTGTTGCGGCGATATCGAGCCAGATCCAGAGATGACAGGGAGGCGAGGTTCGAGCCGTTGACGAGGATGGAACCGGCGGTGGGCCGATCCAAACCGGCCATGAGATTGAGGAGTGTGGATTTACCAGAACCGGACGAGCCGAGGAGAGCGAGAAACTCGCCGCGACCGACGGTCAACGAAACTTCGTCGACGGCGCGGACACTGGTTTCTCCCATGAGGTAATGCCGGGAAACGCGATCCAACTGGACGGCGGGTTGCGGTTCGGCCATAGGCTTAAATAATGATACGTCCGAAGATGGTGGAATCTTTCACTCGATGTTCGATGCGCTAGAGTCGAGGCGCGTAAGCTCACTGAAGCGAATCTGAGGGCTGTGTTAGCATTACTGTCTGCGCAAGAGCAACCTGCCTGGCAAGGAGCCTCCTGAATGCCTGCGACGATGAAGGCGTTGCGGAAAACGCAAGCGGGGAAAGGTCTACAGCTCGAGAAAATTCCGGTTCCCTCGATTGGCCCAACCGATGTGCTGGTGCGGGTGAAAGCTGCGTCGATCTGTGGAACCGATTTGCACATTTACGGATGGGACCGCTGGTCGCAGGGCCGCATCAAACCTCCTGTGACGCTGGGCCATGAATTTTGTGGCGTGGTGGAGCGCGCTGGCGAGGAAGTGACGGCGCTGAAGGCGGGCGATTTCGTCAGTGCCGAGATGCATCTGAACTGCGGACATTGCCACCAATGCCGCTTGGGTGAGGCGCATATTTGCCAGAACCTGAGGATCATTGGAATTGACATCGATGGCGCATTTGCGGAGTTCGTGAAAATTCCCGCGACTAATGTTTGGAAGCTTGATCCTGCAATAGCGGAGCACTACGGAGCAATCCTCGACCCACTCGGAAACGCCGTGCATACGGTACTGGCGGGGCCGATCGCGGGGCAGACGGTATTGGTCACCGGATGCGGACCGATTGGGCTGATGTCGATTGCGCTGGCGAAGGCGTGCGGAAGTGCAACGGTGTTTGCGACGGAGACGAATGAACACCGGAGGACGCTCGCGAAAGAGATGGGCGCGGATTTCGTGTTGAATCCGCTGACCGAAGATCCTGTAAAAAAGATTCTTGCGGGGACCGGGGGAACGGGCGTAGATGTGCTGCTGGAAATGAGCGGGAATCCGGTGGCGATTCAGCAGGGATTTAAAGCGATGCGCGCAGGTGGGCGGGCTTCACTGCTGGGAATTCCGACGGAAAATGTGCCGTTGGACCTGGTGCAGGACGTCATCTTTAAAGGCGCAACGGTGCAGGGTATTTACGGGCGGCGGATGTACGAAACGTGGGTGCAGATGACGGCACTGTTGAAGGCAGGCCGGGTGAACCTGGAGCCGTTATTTGGCGAACGAATGGAGTTAGAGAATTTTGAAGCCGCGTTTGCGAAGCTGCGCGACGGATTGGCCGGGAAAATTCTGATGTATCCGAACGGCATGAAGAAGTGATGGCGAAAACTGCCGTGCGGCCAGGAGGGCGATGATGAGCGAATCCGGTACACAAGCGACAAAGATGAATCCACTCCAGTACGTAACGGAGACCTTGCAGGATTTGCGCGCCAAGGGTGTGGCGCCGAGATTACGAGTCTTGGAAGGCGAACAGAAGCCTGTGTGCGTGTTCGATGGGCGCGAAGTGATCAATTTGGCTTCGAATAATTATCTGGGGCTCACGTCGCATCGGGCGTTGCGGAAGGTGTCCATTGAGGCAGTCCGAAAATTAGGAGTTGGTGCGGGAGCGGTGCGGACGATTGCGGGGACAATGAAGCTGCACATGGAGCTCGAGGAACAGATTGCGAAGTTCAAGCATGTCGAAGCGTGCGTGGTGTTCCAGTCGGGATTCACCGCGAACGCCGGGACCGTGTCGGCGGTCCTGGGAAAAGACGACTTGATTGTGTCGGATGAGTTGAATCATGCGTCCATCATTGATGGGGCAAGGCTCTCCAAGGCAACCATCAAAGTGTTTAAGCATAAAGATGCGGCGGACTGCGAACGGATCCTTCAAGACCACGCCAGTTTTCCGGGAAAGAAGCTGATCATCACAGATGGCGTGTTTTCCATGGATGGTGATATCGCGCCTTTGCCCAAGTTGTGTGACCTGGCCGAAAAGTATGGCTGCATTATGATGGTGGACGATGCGCACGCAAGCGGCGTGCTGGGCCGCGGTGGACGCGGATCGGTGGATCACTTCGATTGCCACGGCAGGGTACACATTCAAGTGGGCACCTTGAGCAAGGCGATCGGCTCGATGGGTGGTTATGTATGCGGGTCGCGGGACTTGATTGATTTTCTGTATTTGCGGGCGCGACCGTTTCTGTTTTCCACTTCGCATCCTCCAGCTACTGCTGCGGCGTGCCAGGCGGCGTTCACGTTGCTGGACTCGGCCGAAGGCGAGAAGCTGGTGAAGAAACTGTGGGCGAATACGAAATTCTTCAAGAAAGAGCTGAAGAAGCGCGGATTCGAGTTCAAGGTGAGCGAGACGCCGATTGTGCCGATTCACGTGGGCGACGCGGCAAAAGCGTTTGAGTTTTCGCGCAAGCTGTTTGAGGCCGGCGTGTTTGCGCCCGCGGTGGGGTACCCGACGGTTGCGGAAGGAAAAGCGCGTTTGCGGGCGATCGTCAGCGCGGCGCATAAGCGTGAGCATTTGTCGAAAGCCGCGGACACGCTGGCCGAAGTTGGGCGATCACTCGGCGTTGTGGCTTAGGGGATAAAAGAGCGGGCGCACACTCCTGCTATACTCGCGCGATGGCCGCGAAAGAAGAAAATCCGAAGAAGTTGTTTCTTGTGGATGCGATGGCGCATGTCTACCGTGCGTTTTACGCGCCAATGCCGATGCGGCTGAGAGGTCCGGACGGCAAACCCACCAATGTGCCTTTCCTGTTCGGGAATATCCTTCGGCGGTTGGTGAAAGACTACAAGCCGGAGTATCTGGCGATCATTTTCGATACCAGCAAGCCCACGTTTCGCGACAAATTATTCGAAAAGTATAAGGCGCAACGGCCGCCGATGCCGGATGAGATGAGTGTGCAATTGCCATTTGTGCGGCGTTTGTGTGAGGCGATGCGGCTGCCCGTTGTGGAGCTCGATGGCTATGAAGCGGACGACGTGATCGGTACTCTGGCGAAGCAGGGGCGTGAAAAGAAGCTGGATGTTCTGATCATCTCGAACGACAAGGACATGATGCAGTTGGTGGACGGGGGGGTGCGCGTGCTGCGCACTGGGTCGGGTGGCGCGAAGGCCGATACGATCGTGGATGCCAAGAAGGTGCAAGAGATACTCGGCGTGCCACCGAACCAGGTGGTTGACTTAATGGCGCTGCTGGGCGACACGGTAGACAACATTCCGGGCGCCAAGGGCATTGGGGAAAAGGGCGCGGCGGAGCTAATTCAGAAATATGGCACGGTGGAGCGCGCGCTGGAACACGCGGACGAAGTTGCGAACAAACGCTACCGCGAGGCATTGCAGCAGCAGAAACCGCAAATCCTGATGAGCAAGCAGCTCGCGACAATTGAGACGGCAGTGCCGTTGCAGCTCCATACCGAACAATTGAAGATGGGGGCGCCGGACGTAAAGCTGCTGGAAACGCTTTACCGGGAGTTGGGATTCAATTCACTGTTGAAAGAGCTACTGGCAGGCGGCGCCGCGGAAGGCGTTGTGGCCGGGGGTGCAGTGACCGCCGCTGCGAGTGGCGCCAAGATCGCCCATGAAAAGAAGGATTACGCGCAACTGGCCAATGCGGGGGAGCTTAGCGCTTATCTGAAAAGTATTCCGCCGGCATCTGCCATCGCTCTGTGGATGAATTTGGCGACAGACGAGCGCGAAGCGGAGGGATTTGGGACATCAGTCACGGGGATTGAGGTCTCTTCCAAGCCGGGCGAAGGGCGAGCGATCTGGGCGGACGAAAAAGGCGAGGCGCTGAAGGCAGCACAAGCAGTGCTGGCCGATAGCAAGCGAAAAAAGATTGTTCACGACCCGAAGTTGCTGCAACTGCTGGGGGGAAGGGCGGCGGGCATTGAACACGCCACGCTTTTGTACGCATATCTGCTGAGGCCGACCACGGCCAAACATGATTTTGCAGATGTGGTATTCCGGACATTCAACGTACCGCTCGGCGGAGGAACCGGGGAACGTGCGGATTTTCTGCAGAGGGTGGCGCCGCTTCTGCGCGAGCAGGTCAAGGAACAGGAGCTCGAGTACGTATACGAAAAAATCGACCTGCCGCTTGCGGGAGTTCTGGCCGACATGGAACGCGTGGGAGTCCGTGTCGATCCAGCGGCGCTGGCAAAGATGTCCGATTCTATGGAAAAAGAAGTGCGGCGGCTGGAAAAAGAGATCTGGAGATCGGCAGGCGTGGAGTTCAACATCAATTCGCCGACGCAACTGGCGGAAATCCTGTTCGACAAATTGAACCTGCAGCCGCCGTACAAGCGCGGGAGAGGAAAGGTTCGCTCGACCGCCGCGGATGTCTTACAGGAGCTTGTGGAGCTGCACGAGCTGCCCGCCAAGATCATCGAGTATCGCGAAATTGCGAAGCTGAAGTCCACCTATGTGGACTCGTTGCCAAAGCTGATTCATCCAGAGACGGGGCGACTGCATACAAGCTTCTCGCAAACGGGAGCCGCGACCGGCCGGCTGAGTTCGAGCGACCCGAATCTGCAGAACATCCCGATACGGACGGAGTTGGGCAGGGAAATTCGGGCGGCGTTCGTGGCAAAGAAGGGGGAGATCCTGCTCTCGGCGGACTATTCCCAGATTGAATTGCGAGTGATGGCCCATTTTTCGAAAGATCCGGTTCTTATGGAAGCGTTTCGGAATGGGGAGGACATCCACGCGCGTACCGCGCAAGAGGTTTTTGGTGTCGGCCCCTTGGGACAGACGGCGGAGCACCGTCGCGCGGCAAAGGCGATTAATTTCGGAATCATCTACGGGTTGAGCGCTTTTGGGTTGGCGAAGCAACTGGGGATCGAGCAACAAGAAGCCGCACAATTCATCAATGCGTACTTCGCAAGATATCAGGGGGTAAAGGCGTACCTCGGCAACGTCCTGATCGAAACGCGCAAGACGGGAGTGGCCAAAACACTGTTTGGGCGAATCCGGCCGATAACGGAAATCAACGCAAGTCAGGTCCAATTACGCAACTTTGCCGAACGCACGGCCCTGAATTCCCCGCTGCAAGGGACGGCGGCGGATTTAATCAAGCTGGCGATGATTGCCATAGATGAGCGGCTGCGCAAAGAGAAGCTGGCTGCGCGCATGATTCTGCAGGTGCATGACGAGCTGCTCTTTGAGGCTCCGACAAAGGAAAAGGAAGCGCTGGAGACGCTAGTGAAGGAAGAGATGGAGGGCGTGTACGAACTGGCGGTGCCGTTGGTTGTGGAGGTGTGCACGGGACCGAACTGGCGGGACATGGATTAGCGCGAGCGCGCAGGATAATGCTTGGTGCCCGCTCTGGCGGGTGTTGTGAGTGAAGCGCTGGTATTTGAGCGATTATCCCCATCGGCAGCCCGTACATGGTTCTGCGCACGATTGCCCGCTTTTTTGTACCTGGGTCCACCGTTCCAGGTGTGTCGCAAAGTAGTAGCGAATCAACGGGTAGCAGAAGGTCCAAAAGACGTCTCAGGCCACTAGAAACAAACGTGATACAGCGCACAGCGCCCCAGGATGCAAATGGAGGAAGGTAGGAGGAGGCAAAGTGGCCGAAGGGTGTCCTTCGGACTGCTCTCCTATGCAATCAGGGGGTACTTATGCGACGTGCTCTAGTGTTCGTTAGTGCGGCCCTGCTCCTTACCTTTGGCGTGGCGCTCGCCCAACAAAAAGAGGCTCAACAAGAAGCGCCTCCCAGTGCTGTGCCGGCAGACGACGCGGCAAAGAAGAATCCGGTGAAGCCTACGACGGAGGGATTGGCGGAGGCGAAGAAGCTATACGGCTATCACTGCGCCATGTGTCACGGGGAAAAAGGCGACGGCAAAGGCGATCTAGCGGATTCGATGAAGTTGCAGCTTAGTGACTGGCGGAGTCCGGATGCGCTATCGAAGTATACGGATGGCGCGTTGTTCTACATCATCACAAATGGCCGGGGCAAGATGGTGGGTGGCGAAGGGGACCGCACGAAGGAAGAAGTGCGGTGGAACCTGGTGAACCTGGTCCGGTCGTTCGGGAAGAAAACAGACGAAGCTGCCAAGCAATAGCTAAGTGAATTCGGCAAGACGTCTTCAGGCGCCCTGATGCTCAGGGCGCCTATTTTTCTGCGATTGCGTTATGCTTCTGGGTGGAAATTGAATAATCCGGGGGCGATCCTCATGGCACATGCACCAAAATTTCTGGCGATTGTGAATGAAGCAAAGACTCGGGTGAAGGAGACCAATGTGGCGGACGTCAAACGCCGCATAGACGGTGGGGAGAAGATGTTGCTGGTGGATGTGCGCGAAGACAATGAATGGGCAAATGGGCATCTGCCCGGCGCAATTCACCTGGGCAAGGGAGTGATCGAGAGAGATATCGAGGCGCGAGTGCCGGACACAGGGGCGAAGATCGTTCTGTATTGCGGCGGCGGATTCCGCTCGGCGCTGAGCGCGGACAACCTGCAGAAGATGGGCTATACGAACGTGGAGTCGATGAACGGCGGGTGGAAAGGCTGGCTGGAGGCGGGTTTCCCGACGCAAAAAGGGTGAGTCGCAAGAAAGATTGGCTGGGGCGGAAGGATTCGAACCTTCACCATCCTCATTAACAGTGAGGTGTCCTACCGGTTGGACCACGCCCCAGCTGAAACGCAGCGGACCCGGAAGCGGCTTTCGGCTCTGCCGCGGAGCCCGCGGCGGAGAGTATCCAAGAATAGCACGCGGGGAATATCAGCCAAAATGGAATGCAATTAGTTGGTGCATAAAAAATCTTTATCGCCCAAGAAAGCACGAAACCGGCCCCCCTCCCGAACGCTGAAGACAAACCGATGCGGAATTTTATTTCTTGTGGTTTGAATGGAATGTTTCTGACGGATTTTGTGACGGAAAAATCGAGTCGAGTAAGCCGGGAACAAAGTTGCATTCGGTAAAGATTTGATAGACACTATTCGGTCGCATTTTGACCCAGACGCGCGCTGTCTGGCACGGGAGTAGTTCACGCTCTGATTTGACGGCATCGCGGAGAGCGTGTACGCTCAAGCGCACAATTTCGACATGGCCCAGATTTTTCACCGTAGTGCAAATTTAATCGCGCGATTTTCTGTGCTTGCGCTGGTGGTTCTAGCCAATTTAGCTCTCGCGGGAGTGCTACTGGTTGCGAGATCCCCATACATTACGAACCAGCGATTGACCCGTGTGCAGCCGGTTCAATTCAGTCACAAACACCACGTAGGCGACGATGGAATTGATTGCCGCTACTGTCATACGAGCGTGGAAACTTCGGCGTACGCTGGCATTCCGCCCACGAAAACCTGCATGAATTGCCACTCCGTGCTCTTCAATAATGTCGGATACCTGGAACTGGTTCGGGACAGCTATCGCACGGACCGCTCGATCGAGTGGGTGAAGGTACACCGGCTGGCGGATTACGTCTATTTCAACCACAGCATTCACATCAATAAAGGGATCGGGTGCTCGTCGTGCCACGGTTCCGTGAATCAAATGCCGCTGATTTTCCAGGCATCGCCCCTGACGATGGAGTGGTGCCTGAATTGCCATCGACATCCCGAACAGAATGTTCGGCCCAAGGATCAGGTCTTCAACATGGATTGGAAAGCGCCCCCTGATCAGGAAGAAATGGGCAAAAGACTGGTGGCTGACTACAAAATTCGAACGGTGAACGAGCTGACAAGTTGCTCGACCTGTCACCGCTGATGAGCGATATGAACGATCCGGCAAAAGACAAGCAGCTACGCATATTGCAAGGCGCGCCGACCCCCGAATCGGTAGATGGAGTGGACCTCCACGAGCATGGGGAGGAAGAAGCCGATTTGGCGGAGCGTGAGCACCGTCTGGACTTGGCGGACCTGCGCGAAAAGTTGAAAGCGAAGTCGGCCAAGCAATATTGGCGGACGCTGGAAGAACTGGCTGACGATCCACAATTCGAGGATCTGTTGCACCGCGAATTCCCGCGGCATGCTTCGGAGTGGGATGAAGCCGTGGATCGCCGCGATTTCCTGAAACTTATGGGGGCCTCCTTAGCGCTGGCGGGAATGGCGGGGTGCGGACGGCCGGACGTCAGCAAAATCGTGCCCTATGTGAAGCAGCCGGATGGGATGACCCTGGGCCGTCCGAATTTTTATGCCACAGCGATGCCTTTTGGGGCGGATGCCGTTGGAGTGCTGGTAGAAAGCCACGAGGGACGCCCGACGAAGATCGAGGGGAATCCGGATCATCCAGCAAGCCTGGGTGGCACGAGCGCGCTGGTGCAGGCGTCGATTTTGAATTTGTACGATCCAGACCGGTCGCAATCGGTGCAACAGTACGGCGAAATTCGTTCATGGTCGGCATTTTTGGATGCAGCGCAAGCATTGGCTACCAGTTCGAAAGCGACGCAAGGCTCGAACCTCCGGATTCTCTCGGGGAACATTACGTCGCCAACATTGGTGGGCCAGATCCGGAAACTGCTTACGCAGTATCCGCAAGCGAAGTGGCACCAATGGGAACCGGCGGCCGGTGATGGAGCGCGGGACGGGTCGAAGCTGGCGTTTGGCAGGTACGTGAACACGGTCTACAACGTCGGTAAGGCCAACGTGATTGTTTCGCTAGATTCCGATTTCCTTGCTAGCGGACCGGGACACTTGGCTTATGCGAAGCAATTCGCGCGGCGGCGCAAGCTGGAAGGGCCCAATAGCACGATGAACCGGTTGTATGTGGTCGAGCCGACGCCCTCAGTGACAGGCTCGTCGGCGGATCATCGTTTGCCGATGCGCGCGAGCCAGGTGGAGTTGTTTGCACGTGCGCTGGCGGCAAAGCTGGGGATTGGTTCCGGCGCAGGCGCTTCCGGTGAAGCTGCGAAATGGGTGGAGACGATTGCCAAGGAACTGCAGAAAGAGCGCGGCGCTTCGCTGGTTGTCCCAGGCGAATACCAGCCGGCAGCGGTACACGCGTTGGCCCATGCAATCAACGCGAGCCTCGGAAATGTTGGGAATACGCTTTATTACACCGAGTCCGCGGACGGCGGCGGAGCAAGTATCGACTCGCTGCGCGAACTCTGCGCGGACATGGATACGGGCAAGGTGGATGCGTTGGTCATTCTGGGCGGCAATCCAGTTTACGACGCGCCGCACGATTTCGATTTTGTAAGCAAGCTGAAAAAGGTGCAAACGACGATTCGTTTGGGCACCTATTTTGATGAGACTTCCGCGTGGTGCCAGTGGCATGTGGCGGAGTCGCACTATCTCGAGAGCTGGAGTGATGCGAGGGCATTCGACGGCACGGCAAGTATCGTGCAGCCGCTGATCGCACCTCTCTATTACACACATTCCGCGCATGAAGTGGTGGCGGCTTTCAGCGACAAGCCGGGAACGCCGGCTTACGACTCGGTGCGCGCGTATTGGGCAGAAGCTTCGACACGCCTGCCGGAATCCATCGATGCGGGATGGCGCAAGTGGCTGAATGACGGCGTAATCGAAGGGACGAAAGCGGCGCCAATCGCGGCGGAGTTGAAGTTCAACGCGGCGAGTCTGCCAGCTGCGGCGGCTGCACAAGGGGATCAAATCGAATTTCTCTTCCGGCCGGACCCCAACGTGTACGACGGGCGATTTGCGAACAACGGCTGGCTGCAGGAATTGCCAAAACCCGTTTCGAAGCTGACCTGGGACAATGCTGCTCTGGTGAGCGCCAAGTACGCCGAGCAGCAGCAGTTCGGCTACAAGGTGAAGTCGCGCGGAGGCGAGCACGGACAGGTGCGGTCGCCACTGGCGGATGTGGAACTGAATGGCAGCAAGGTGACGGCAGCGGTCTGGACGGTTCCCGGCCAGGAAAACAACACAGTGGTGCTGCCTCTCGGGTACGGGCGAAGCCGAGCCGGATACACTGGCACGAACAAGGGATTCGACGCGTACGTGGTACGCACATCGAATGCGTTGTGGACGGCGACGGGCGGGAAGGTAACGCCGACCGGCGACAGCTATTCATTAGCCTGTACGCAGTATCACTTCAACATGGAAGGCCGGCAAATTCTGGCCACGGCAACGCTCGACGAATACCGGAAGAATCCGGATTTTGCGCATGAGCATGCGGAACTGCCCGCGAAAGAAAATTCGCTTTATAAGGAGTTCGCTTATCCCGGCTATGCATGGGGTATGGCCATCGACCTTACGAAGTGCAACGGCTGCAACGCATGCGTGGCGGCGTGCGTCGCGGAAAACAACATTCCAGTGGTGGGCAAGGATCAAGTGATGCGCGGGCGCGAGATGCACTGGATCCGCGTGGATCGCTACTACACGAATTCAGAATCGGCGACGAGCGGAAAATCGACGGGCGATCCTTCGGAATACCAGCCGGCGCTCGACAACCCGCAGACCTTCTTCCAGCCGGTGCCCTGCCAGCAGTGCGAAAACGCACCGTGCGAACAGGTTTGTCCAGTGGGAGCAACGGTACACAGCGCGGAAGGCCTGAACGATATGGTCTACAACCGCTGCATCGGTACGCGCTATTGCTCGAATAACTGTCCCTACAAAGTACGCCGGTTCAATTTCTTGCGCTTCCAGGATTGGGACACGCCGCAACTGAAGCTGCTGAGGAATCCGGAAGTGACCATTCGCAGCCGGGGCGTAATGGAAAAGTGCACCTATTGTGTGCAGCGAATTAATAATGTGCGTATTGATGCGGAAAAAGAGAATCGGCCGATTCGGGACGGGGAAATCGTCACGGCATGCGAAGCGGCTTGCCCGTCCGAAGCGATCGTCTTCGGCAACGCCAACGACCCGAACAGCAAGGTGGCGAAATTGAAAGCTCAGCAGCGGAACTACACGTTGCTCGGCGAATTGAACGCGCGCCCGCGAACCACGTACTTGGCGGCGGTGCGCAATCCGAATCCGGAGCTGGAAAAGGCATGAGTGTAACGCAACCTCCTGTGAATTCGGGACACATTCGCCGGCTCGATCCGGTGCTGGAGCCGGGGCATACCTACGCGTCGGTAACGGACAAAATCGCGGCGGTAGTGTTGACGCGGCCGATGGGAATTGGATGGCTGGCGGGTTTCACGCTGGCATTCACGATCACCATGGTGTTGTTCGCGTCGATTGGGTGGCTGATCGTCAAGGGCGTCGGCATCTGGGGTATCAATATTCCGATCGGCTGGGGATTCGCGATCGTTAATTTCGTGTGGTGGATCGGTATCGGCCACGCGGGGACATTGATCTCCGCAATTCTGTTTCTCTTGAACCAGAAATGGCGCACTTCGATTAACCGGTTCGCGGAAGCGATGACGCTGTTTGCGGTGGCCTGCGCAGGTATTTTCCCGCTGATCCATACCGGCCGTCCGTGGATGGCGTACTACATGTTCCCATACCCGAGCACGATGGGGATCTGGCCGCAATTCCGGAGCCCGCTGATCTGGGACGTGTTCGCGGTGTCGACCTACGGTACGGTCTCGCTATTGTTCTGGTTTGTGGGATTGCTGCCGGACCTGGCGACATTGCGGGATCGGGCGACGAAACGCTACCAGCAAGTGATCTACGGAATGCTGTCGATGGGCTGGCGAAATTCCGCGCGGCACTGGCATCGATACCAATCAGCATATTTGCTGTTGGCTGGACTGGCGACGCCGCTGGTGCTCTCGGTGCACACCGTGGTGAGCTTTGACTTCGCGGTGGCGATCGTTCCCGGATGGCATACGACGATTTTTCCGCCGTACTTTGTGGCCGGCGCGATTTATTCGGGTTTCGCGATGGTGCTGACACTAGCGATTCCGCTGCGGAAGTTCTATGGGCTGGAAGATTTCATCACCATGCGCCACCTGGAAAACATGGCGAAGGTGATGCTGGCAACCGGTTTGATCGTGGCGTACGGCTACTTCGTCGAGTTTTTCATGGCGTTTTACAGCGGGAATAAGTTCGACGTATTCCTGGCGGAGCAGCGGCTGCATGGACCGTACGCGCCTTTCTACTACGCGCTGATTCTCTGCAATATCCTGACACCGCAGCTGCTATGGATTGAAAAAGTGCGGCGGAACATCGCGGCGCTGTTCGTGATGTCGCTGGTGATTAACACGGGAATGTGGCTGGAGCGATTCGTCATCGTGGTGATTTCGTTGACGCGTGACTTCGTACCTTCCGCATGGGGCCGGTATTCCCCAACGTTCTGGGACTATAGCACGTTCATCGGAACGCTCGGATTCTTTGTGATGCTAGTTTTCCTCTTTGTGCGCGGATTGCCTGCGATTGCGATTGCCGAAATGCGCGAATTGGTAGAGCACGGCTCGCATTCGAATAAGGAACACAAATGAGCGAACATCACACTTATCTACATGGAGTGATGGGCGAGTTCGATACGCCGGAGCAGTTGATAGCAGCGGCAAAGAAGACGCGTGAGGCGGGCTACAAGCACGTCGAAGCCTACACGCCATTTCCGATCGAAGGTCTGTCGGAACACATCGGGTTCCACTCGACAGCGGTGCCGTATATCACCTTGTTCGGAGGTGTCACTGGAGCGCTGACCGGGTTCGGGCTGCAATATTGGTGCTCGGCGATCAGCTATCCCTTGAACATCGGAGGCAGGCCGCTGAACAGCTGGCCGGCGTTCATTCCAGTGACGTTTGAATTGACGGTACTGTTCTCGGCGATTTTTGCGGTTGTCGGAATGATCGCACTGAACAAGCTACCGCAGCCGCATCATCCGGTGTTCAATGTAGAGCGGTTCTCTCACGCGTCGACGGACAAGTTTTTTCTGGTGATCGAAGCGCGCGACCCGAAATTCCAACTGGCAGAGAGCGCGAGATTTTTGCAGGAACTCAACGCGAAGCACGTTACCGAGGTGAAGGATGAAGAGTAAATCCTCACTTCTGTTGGCGGCGAGCCTGCTTGCGCTCTCGGGCTGCAACTACACGTTGCGGCAGGATATGGCGAACCAACCGCGGCAGAATCCATTGTCGCCGTCGGATTTCTTTCAGGATGGACGTTCAGAACGGCCGGCGCTGGACAACACGGTGGCGCGCGGGTCGATTGAGAGCGACAGCCTGGCGGTGCCTAAGGAGTCGAATGCGTTCCCGTTGCCAGTGACTTTGGAGTTGCTCGAACGCGGGCAGGAGCGCTACGGAATCTTCTGTTCGCCGTGCCACGGCTTGCAGGGCGACGGGCAAGGGATGGTGACCCTGCGAGGAATGAAGCATCCGCCGTCGTATCATCAGGATCGTCTGCGAAACGAGCCGAACGGTTACATCTACGACGTGATTACGAACGGATTTGGCGCGATGAACGGATACTCGGCGCAATTGGTGCCTAAGGATCGCTGGGCGATCGTTGCGTATGTGCGAGCACTTCAGGTGAGCCGCAACGCTCATGCGGCCGATTTGCCTGCGGGTGTGAGGGAGAAGCTGATGTCTGGAGGAGCCGCGAAATGAACGCGCAAGATTATCAGGCGCCAGCAGGCGTCAACCGCGTTCAGTCGCTTGGTTTGATTGTAGGAGGAGCGGCGCTGGTGCTGTCGCTCGTGGGCGCGTTTATGTCGCCCGACAAGTTTTACGAGGCGTATTTGTTCAGCTACATGCTGGTGGTTGGGCTGACGCTGGGGTCGCTAGGATTGTTGATGCTGCAACACCTGACCGGCGGGCGCTGGGGAGTAATCCTGCGGCGACCGCTCGAGGCGGCTTCGCGGAACGTGCCGTTGATCCTGGTTCTATTCGTTCCGATCATTCTTGGGATGAAAACGCTTTACAGCGCGTGGCTACATCCCGAGGAACCACTTTCCCAGTTTCAGCAGCGTTATTTGACGCAAGGCGGATTCCTGGTCCGAGCGGCGATCTATTTTGTTATCTGGCTCGGTCTGATGTGGTTGTTCAACAAATGGTCAAAGCAGCAGGATGAGCAGCGTGATGATCGCGAGTTGCGCCGGCGATTCAAGCAGTGGTCCGGCCCCGGTGTCATCCTTTATGTCTTGGCGATGACGTTTGCGGCGATTGACTGGGTAATGTCGGTTTCGCCGCACTGGGCGTCGACGATCTACGGGTTCATTTTTGTCGCCGGGCAGGCGATCGCGGCGATGGCGTTGATGATTATTGTGGTGGTGGCGCTCTCGGAAACGCCGGTTTACAGCTTCATCCACAAACGGCACTTGCATGACTTGGGGAAGTGGCTGTTCGCATTCAATATGCTGTGGGCCTACTTTGATTTTTCGCAGTTGCTGATTATCTGGTCAGGCAATCAGCCGGAAGAAATCAGTTTTTACCGGACGCGACTTTATGGGGGCTGGGGTTACGTAGCGGTGATTGTACTGCTGTTCAGTTTTGCGTTGCCGTTTTTGATTCTGTTATCCGCAAGAGTGAAGAAGACCCCAAGTCTTATTTTGAAGGTCGCCGTGTGGATGCTGGTGTTCCGTCTTGTTGACTTGTATTGGATGACGCGACCGGAGTTTACTTCGCACCCGATGCCGAGTTGGCTGGATATCGTCGTGCCGGTAGCATTGATCGGGTTGTGGGTGGGCTTCTTTGCGATGAATCTGAAACAGCGCCCGCTGTTGCCTCTGGGCGATCCCAAACTAGCGGAGGCCATTGCGCATGAGCACTGATCAGCATTCGCACGGCACGACCGCGAACGGGCGGCCGGTTCACGCGGACGTGGCATTTGAGCAACGCGACGTCAAGACTTCGCCGATTCTGAAGTTCTTGTTCTATCTAGGCATCGTGATCGTGCTGTCTTATGTGATGGTATATGGCATCTACAAAGGTTTGGGGCACTTCTGGGTGAGCACGCATGAAGCGCCGATGCCGTCGCGCGCCACAATGGATCCGAACGTCATGATGCCGCCGGAACCGAGACTGCAAGAAATGCCGGGGCACTTGATCGACCCGCAGGAAGATTACCGTTTAAAGATCAAAGCGGACGTCGACGCGAATAACAAGCTGGAATGGATCGACAAGCAGGCGGGAATCGCGCAGATTCCGGTGAAAGACGCCATGCAGTTGATTGTGGATAAAGGTTTTCCGGCCATTAAGGTGGAGGAAAGCAAGTAAGTCGATGAAAGTTCGCGCAATTTTGTCGTTGTTGGCGGCGCTGCTGATATGCAGCGGCGTGAGCTATGCCCAGATGATCCCGGATAATGTGGGGCAATCGTCCAATGGTTTGCCGCCGGCCTTGGCGAATGTGGGATTTGATCCGCAATTGAATGCGCAGATTCCGCTGGATACGCCATTTCTGAACGAGAACAGTCAGGCCGTGACGCTTCGGTCGTATTCCGGTAAGAAGCCCATGGTGCTGGCATTTGTTTACTTCACGTGTCCGATGCTCTGCAATCAAGTTGAGCAGGCAGTTGTCGGCACGTTAAAGATGATCTCGTTCAACCCCGGAACAGATTACGAAGTGGTATTCGTCAGTTTTGATCCAAACGATACGCCGGATGAAGCGCTGAAGAAAAAACATGAGGCGCTGTCGCGTTTCGCACGGCCGTCCACCGAAGCGGGCTGGCACTTTCTGACGGGTACTACCGAGTCGATCAATGCGGTGACCAAGGCGGCCGATTTCCGCTTCAGCTACGACGAAAAAAGCAAATTGTTTGGCCATGCCAGCGGATTGCTGCTGCTTACCCCTGATGGTCGAATCTCGCGGTATTTCTTCGGCGTGGAATTTCCACCGAGCAACGTGCGTTTGGGTTTGGTAGACGCATCGGCCGGCAAGATTGGGACGCCCGTCGATCATCTCCTGTTGTTTTGCTACCAGTACGACCCGACCAGAGCCCGTTATAGCGCCACGATCCTGACCGTAATCCGCATGGGTGGAGTCGTGACGCTGCTGTGTATGGCGATTGGGTTTGTCATCTTCCGCCGGCGCGACGCTCACGCCGGCAGCAGCGGAAAAGGCGCGGCGGATTCGTCGGCGCAAGGAGCACATTAGAGCCGTGCAGTCATCGATGCCATTCTTTCCGGATCAAGCGTCAAGTATTGCTCCGCATGTAGACGCATTGTTCGCTTTTATCCTGCTGACCTGTTTGTTTTTCGCAGTAATGGTGACGTTGCTTGCGATCTACGCGGCCTTCCGGTACCGGCGAACTTCGGCGAATGAAGTTGGTGACGACGTCGAGGGGAACATGCTGCTCGAAATCGGATGGACGGCGATTCCCCTGGTGCTGGCGATCGGCATTTTTGCATGGGGCGCGGTCATCTATGTGAACTTTCGAACCGCTCCTAAAGATGCACTGAATATCAATGTAATCGGCAAGCAGTGGATGTGGAAGCTGCAACAGCCCAATGGCAAGCGCGAAATCAATGAGCTGCACATTCCGGTGAACCGGAACATCAAGTTAGTCCTGGGCAGCGAAGACGTGATCCACAATTTCTATGTGCCATCGTTCCGGGTGAAGATGGACGTGGTGCCGGGGAGGTACAACACGCTGTGGTTCCGTCCCACAAAAGTCGGCCGTTATCGATTGTACTGTTCGCAGTATTGCGGCACGAACCACGCCGAGATGACGGGTTGGGTGACAGTGATGGAGCCATCGGATTATGCGGCGTGGCTGTCTGATGAAACTGGCGACGTAAATCCGGTGTCGGCGGGGGAAAAGCTGTTTACCCAGCTAGCCTGCGTGACTTGTCATCTGGCCAACGGAACTGGCCGGGCTCCATCCCTGAATGGCGTGTACGGCGGTAACGTCAGGCTGGCCGATGGGACCACGGTGACTGCCGATGACGCGTATATTCGCGAGTCGATTCTGCAGCCAAAGGCAAAGATTGTGGCGGGGTATCAGCCGGTGATGCCCACGTTCCAGGGCTTGGTGACGGAAGAGCAGATTTTGAGTCTGACCGCGTACATCAAGTCTCTGCAGTCGCAGCCGGTGCCTGCGAAGGGCGCCGGAGTTGTGGCCGCACCGGCAGGGAAGAAATAGCATGAGCACTGCACCGATGGCGATTACGCACAAATTTCCCGAGAAACATTACCTGAACCAGACGTACGGGATTCGTTCCTGGCTGCTGACCACCGACCATAAGCGCATCGCGCTGTTGTATCTGGCATCAGTGACATTTTTCTTCTTCGTTGGCGGCTTCTTCGCGATGATGATCCGCCTGCACCTGCTGACGCCAGATGGCTACCTGCTTTCCGCAGACACGTACAACAAGATGTTCACGATGCACGGCGTGGCGATGATCTTCTTTTTCCTGATCCCGTCGATCCCAGCGATTCTGGGCAATTTTCTGATACCGCTGATGATCGGTGCGAAAGATCTGGCGTTTCCGAAGATCAACCTGCTGAGCTGGTACATCTATATTGTGGGCGGGTGTTTCACGCTGTACTCGATGGTGACAGGCGGGTTAGATACCGGCTGGACCTTCTACACGCCGTTGAGCACGGTGTACTCGAATTCAGCGGTGGCCCCGGCAGTAGTGGGAATCTTCATTACCGGATTTTCGTCGATCCTGACGGGATTGAACTTCCTGGTGACGGTGCACACGATGCGGGCTCCGGGAATGACCTGGTTCCGGTTGCCGCTATTTGTGTGGGCACACTACGCGACTTCGGTGGTGATGATCCTGGGTACTCCGGTTGTCGCGATCACGCTAGCGTTGGCCGGCATGGAGCGCCTGTTCGGCCTGGGCTTCTTTAACCCGGCGATGGGCGGCGACCCAATCCTGTTTCAACACTTATTCTGGTTCTACTCACACCCCGCCGTGTACATCATGATTCTGCCGGCGATGGGCGTAATCAGCGAACTGATACCGACGTTCGCACGCAAGAAACTCTTTGGATATCACTTCGTGGCCGCAGCGAGTTTGGCAATCGCAGTGATTGGCTTTCTGGTTTGGACGCACCACATGTTCTTAACCGGCCAGTCGACGTATGCGGCACTGGCGTTTTCGTTCCTGACGTTCCTGGTGGCGATTCCGTCGGCGGTGAAGACGTTTAACTGGACTGCGACATTGTTTGGCGGATCGATTTCGTTCGATACGCCGATGCTGTATGCGTTCGGATTTCTTGGCCTGTTTCTGATCGGCGGCCTGACCGGCCTATTCCTAGGTTGCCTTGGCACTGATATTCACATTCACGATACGTACTTCGTCGTAGCGCACTTCCACTACATCATGGTGGGTGGTGCGGTTATGGGTTACCTCGGTGGCTTGCATTTCTGGTGGCCAAAGATAACCGGGCGAATGTATCCGGAGTGGCTGGCGAGAATCGCAGCGTTTATTCTTTTCGTGGGATTCAATCTGACGTTCTTCCCGCAATTTGTGATTGGCTACCTGGGAATGCCGCGGCGGTACCACGTGTACCCGCCGGAGTTCCAGGTGTACAACGTGATGTCGACAGCAGGAGCCTCCATCCTGGCCGTTGGATACCTGTTGCCGATGATTTATTTGACTTGGGCGGCGTTCTACGGAAAAGTTGCCGGCGACAATCCTTGGCCTGCAACGGGACTCGAGTGGAAGACGCCTTCACCACCGCCAACGGAAAATTTTGAGGTCACGCCGGTGGTGACGTGGGAAGCGTATGACTTCCATAACCGGCCGGATCTTGGACTGGATGAGCCGACCGGGCATCCCGCCGGTGGAGTGGTTCCGGCTCACGGCCACGACTAGAGTTGTCCGGGCTTGGACCTTCGTGGAAACACGCGGGGCAAGCCTGGGAGCAGGCGGGCTGACAACGCCTGAAACTGACCGATAGAGGAGTGCCGAGTGCATCGCACCGGAGCGCTGTACGGACAATTCAACACGCTGGAGCAGCAGAAGGACACGGCGTCGCTGGGGATGTGGATCTTCCTGGTGACCGAAGTGATGTTCTTCGGCGGGATCATGCTGGCATATACCATCAACCGCCACACGTACTTCCATGCGTTTGCGATGGGAAGCAATACGCTGAGTCTGAAGCTGGGCGGGATCAATACCATCGTGCTGCTAGCCAGCAGTTTTACCATGGCGATGGGAGTCTGGTCGGCGCAGACGGGAAAGAAAGACCTGCTGAAGATGTTCCTGTCGCTGACGATATTGCTCGGTTTTGTGTTCTTCGGGATCAAATATGTCGAGTACGCACAGAAATTCCACCACCATTTGGTGCCCGGAAAGAGTTTCGACATTACTTACTGCGTGAATAATCCCTCCAAGTGCGAAGACGTGGAGGCGGAGGAGTTAGAGGTTGAGCGGAAAGAGATTGACGCCGCAATGCAAGCCGACCCCGATTTGAATGCGCATGCTCAGCTGTATTTTTCAGCGTATTTCGGGATGACCGGATTGCACGCGCTACACATGGTGATCGGGGCAGGTCTGCTGTTCTGGTTGTTGAAGAATTCATTTGCGGGAATTTATACGCCGGAGTGGAACACGCCAGTGGATATTGTCGGCTTGTACTGGCACTTTGTGGACATCGTGTGGATTTACCTGTTCCCGCTACTCTATTTAATCGACAGGCACAAGTAGGAGACGAGCGTGACAGACCGCGACCAAGTTTCGGAACCTCAACACCACGAACATATCGTAGCGCCGGGGACGTACGTGATTATCATTTCGACGCTGGCGATTCTGACTGGGCTCACCGTTGCCGCTGCGTATGTGAATCTTGGCCGGTTCAATATCGTGGTTGCGTTGGCGATTGCGACGTTGAAAGCCACCTTGGTGGTGCTGTTCTTCATGCACGCGAAGTTCAGCCCGAAGCGGACGCAGCTGGTGATCATCGCGGGGATCTTCTGGCTGGCGATTCTGCTGTTCATGACGCTGAGCGATTACGCGTCGCGGGTCGATTACCGCGGCGTGCGTTTTCCGATGACGCAAAACGTCGAGGTCAGTCCAAGCCTCCCCAGCTGATCCCGAGTTTCGGGCCGCCAATCTACAGCCGATAGACCACAGTCAAAATCAAGACAGATATCCTTCGCTTTGATGACGGTGGAATTCGTGTGAGGATTGAAGCCGACGTCAGAATTTAGAAAACGTCGTGAACTGTCGGCAGAAAAGAAAAGAGGGGAAGAACGAACCGGCCCAGCCCTCAATCCCCTAAAGGGATCCTCGGCTCGTCTCCCCCACGCGTGGAGAGATGCAAACGTTTTGCCATTTATAAGTATCTCGTTTTCAGTAGATTAAAGTGCGAAACCACGTAAAAACGAAGTACTCCCGGGGAAAAAATTACGTGTAGTACTGGATGGCAATTTTTTTCCGTTCGCCAAGAGCGGCCCAAAGCACTTGAAGGGTTGCTCTCTTTCGACTGCACTCCAACGAGCAGCATAGGGAATGAGCGTCGGATGCATATCCGAAGGCGCAAATCGAAAGAGTGAAAGCCCTTTGTTTGTCGTGCTGACTTGACCATGTGTTCGGGCTGTTGCTATGGTGATTGATTATGCTGGGCCCAGTCTACTCACTGGGTGCCAGGGCTCTCTGTGGGGGGAGCGGTAAGAATGGCGCTGAGCAAATTGGTTGTGCGTGGGGCGCGGCAGCACAACTTGAAGAATATCAGTCTGGAAATCCCTCGAAACACATTGACGGTCATTACCGGCTTGTCGGGCTCGGGTAAGTCGTCGCTGGCATTCGACACGATTTACGCCGAGGGGCAGAGGCGGTACGTGGAGTCACTGTCAGCATACGCGCGGCAGTTTCTGGACCAGATGGAGCGGCCGGAAGTCGATGTGATCGAAGGGCTGTCGCCGTCGATTGCGATTGAGCAGAAGACCACCACGCGGTCGCCACGGTCGACAGTGGGGACCATCACGGAGATATACGACTATCTGCGGGTTGTGTATGCATCGGTGGGTGTGCCGCACTGCCCGAATTGCGGGAAGGCGATCACGCGGCAGTCGAGCGAACAGATTGTGCAGGCGATCCTGCAAGGCGAGCTATGCAAGGCGGACGATCGCGTAATGATCCTGGCGCCGATCGTGCGCGGAAGGAAGGGCGCGTACCGTAAGGAGTTGGAGAAGCTTGCGCAGGACGGATTTGTACGCGTGCGGATCAATGGGGAGTTGCTGCCGCTGGACGAGACACCCGTTCTGGACAAAAGAAAGAACCACACGATTGAAGTTGTGGTGGACCGACTATTGGTCAAGCAGGGGATCGCATCGCGGCTGGAGCAGTCGATTGCAACAGCATTGAAGCTGGCGCAGGGGCTGGTGACGGTAGCGGTGGTGGGAGGGAAGGAGCACACTTTTTCGGAGAGGCTCGCGTGCCCGGATTGCGGTTTGTCCGTACCGGTACTGGAACCACGGTCTTTCAGCTTCAATTCGCCCTATGGAGCGTGCCCAGCATGCAATGGGTTGGGGTCGAAATACGACTTCGATCCGGCAAAGGTGATTGTGGACTGGACGCGACCGCTGTTTGATGGGGGGTTAGGGCCGGGATCAGGCTCGGCGATCCTAAAGCGCACGCTGGAGTTGGGGGCATACGCGCACGGGTTTCACCTGGACACGCCGTTCGAGAAGTATCCCGCACGAGTGCAGAACCTACTGCTGTACGGGTATCCACCATCGGGCGGTAAGAGGATGCCGGGAGAGGTAGGGGCGAAGGCATCGAGTAGCGAGAAAGGTTTCCGATTCCAGGGAATTTTGAAGTTTCTCGAGCGGAACTTCGAGGAATCGAATTCGGATTCGTATCGAGAGTGGATGACCCAGTACATGTCGGCGACGACGTGCAACGTGTGTCTGGGGCGGAGGCTGAGGCCGGAGTCACTGGCCGTGAAACTGGCGGGATGGTCGATTGCGGACTTCACGGCACTATCCATTACGGAGGCGCGTCCAGCGGTGGACAAGATACTGGCGCTGCTCACGCCGAGGCAGAAGGAAGTGGCGGGCCGGCCATTGTCGGAGGTGGGTGAGCGGCTGGATTTTCTGCTAGCAGTGGGCTTGGGGTATTTGAGTCTGGACCGTTCGGCGGCGACGCTTTCGGGCGGGGAGGCGCAGCGGATACGGCTGGCGACGCAGATCGGGTCGCGGTTGCGGGGTGTACTCTACGTATTGGACGAGCCGTCGATTGGCTTGCACGCGCGTGACAACGACAGGCTGCTGCATTCGCTGGAGCAGTTGCGCAACCTGGGGAATACGGTTTTAGTCGTGGAGCACGACGAAGATACGATCCGTCGTGCGGATTATGTGGTCGATTTAGGACCCGGCGCGGGCGATGCGGGAGGATACCTGGTGGCGACAGGCAGGCCGCAAGAGATCGCGGACGCTCCGACCTCGCTGACCGGAAGGTATTTGTCGGGAGCGGCGGAAATCCCTGTACCTGGGAAGCGGCGAAGTCCGAATGGGAAATCGATCCAGATTCTGGGAGCGCACGCGAACAACCTGAAGGATGTGGATGTAACGCTTCCCTTGGGGTTGTTCACGGTGGTCACGGGGGTGTCGGGGTCGGGCAAGTCGACGCTGGTCAATGACATTTTGTATCGAGCCTTGGCGCAGAAGTTGTACCGGTCGATGGAACCTCCCGGGGCTCACAAGATGATTCTGGGCATCGAGCACATCGACAAAGTGATCGAGATTGATCAGGCTCCGATTGGGCGCACGCCGCGTTCGAACCCCGCGACGTACACGGGGGTGTTCGCACCGATTCGCGAACTATTTGCGATGCTGCCGGAATCGCGCGAGCGCGGATATAAGCCGGGGCGGTTCAGCTTCAACGTGAAGGGTGGACGGTGCGAAGCGTGCCAGGGCGAAGGGCTGCGGCGCATCGAGATGAATTTCCTGCCCGACGTGTACGTGACCTGCGAGGTGTGCCGCGGGCGGAGGTACAACGCGGAGACATTGGCGGTACGGTACAAAGGGCATTCGATCAACGATGTGTTGAATCTTCCGGCGAGCGAGGCATTGAAGCTGCTGGAGAACATTCCACACGTGCAGCAGAAACTGGCGACGATTGTGGAAGTCGGGCTTGGCTACGTGCAACTGGGACAGTCGGCAACGACACTCTCAGGAGGGGAAGCGCAACGCATCAAGCTGGCGCGCGAGCTATCGAAGCGGCAGACGGGCCGCACGATTTATATCCTGGACGAGCCGACAACGGGACTGCACTTTGACGACGTGCGCAAACTGCTGGACGTGCTACAACGGCTGGTAGATTTGGGGAATACGGTGCTGATTATCGAGCACAACCTGGATGTGATTAAGCAAGCGGATTGGATCATTGATCTTGGGCCAGAAGGGGGCCAGGGGGGTGGCCGGGTGGTCGCGCAGGGTAGCCCGGAACAGATCGCACGGAGCAAGAAATCGTATACGGGCCAGGCATTAGCGCGCGTGCTGCACATGAACAGTCCGGGAAGCGGGCAAAGCAATGGCGATCGCAAGCCGCACTAGCATCGGACGCGCTTGCGTGTATGCGGTGTTCCTTCGTAAAGTAATGTCACCTTCATGAGCGTTTACTCTATTCGGCCCATAACACTGGGTGGCGTTCGCACTTATTCGCTCGCATCACGAAAAAGCAAAGTTACGACAGCGGATTTTGCGACGCCGGTTCGGAGGGGAATTGCCGCCGCGAAATTCCTGGACGGCTTGCCGGATATCTTGGCAGGGCATGATCTTAGGAACTTGTGCGCGGCGATCCAGGAAGCGCGGAGACGGAAAAGGGCCACGGTTTGGGGCATCGGCGGGCACGTTATCAAGGTCGGGCTTGCGCCGGTGTTGATTGAGTTGATGGATGCGGGATTCGTTACGGGAATTGCGATGAACGGGGCCGCGTTGATTCATGATTTTGAGATCGCGCTGGCAGGGAAGACTTCGGAGGATGTCGAGGCAGGGATTGGCAAAGGCGAGTTCGGGATGGCGAGGGAAACATCGGGCGGGATCAACGAAATCGCGAAGCTGGCACAGCGGATTCGGATCGGATATGGAGAAGCGGCGGGGCAGTATCTGGCGAGCGGAATTTTGCCTGTACGGTTTTCCGAGAAGAGCGTATTGGCCAGCGCATATCAAAGGAAGATTCCGGTGACAGTACATGTGGCGATTGGGACGGATATACCGCACATGCACCCGTCGGCAGACGGCGGAGCGCTGGGTGCCGCTTCCTACACGGATTTCCGATTGTTCTGCTCGATGGTAGAACAGATGGAAGGCGGTGTGTATTTGAATTGGGGGTCGGCGGTGGTGTTGCCCGAGATTTTCTTGAAGGCGGTATCGGTGGTGCGCAACCTGGGGGTCCCGTTGAATGCGATTACGACCGCAAACTTCGATTTCATTCAACATTACCGGCCGTTGACAAATGTTGTGAAAAGGCCGACGGCGGCATCCAATCCGAAAGGACGAAACGCTTCGCGAGGTTACGCGCTGACAGGCCACCACGAAATCATGATGCCGCTCGTGGCGGCTGGGCTTCTGGCAGGATGGCCGGGCAGCGGAAGGCGTCCAAAACGATGAGCCCGTTCGATGAGATGCGTCCCCCGAACGATTTCTCTTCGGCGCAGAATGGCGACCCGGAGAACACGCCGGCCAGTGAGCCGGCGCCGTCGATAGACGCTCCTATGGCATACGAAGCTGTGCCCGGGCCGCCCATGGTTACGAGAACGGCGGTACCGGAAGACTTGCAAATCAGCTGGTCGTGGCCACACTTTGCAGTTTTCTTCGTATTCGCAGGCATCAGCATTTTCGTGATTCAAAGCGCACTGGCTTTTTATCTGGCGCCCAGCCACCACATGGCGCAGAAAGATCTGGAGAAATATCTGCTGACCAATCCGAAGTTTGTGCTGGGCAGCATGGTGATCTGGTATGCGGTGCTGTTCTTTTTTCTTTACGTGACGCTGTCGGTTCTTCGCGGACATGCTTTTTGGCGGATTCTGGGATGGCGGAAGATTCAGCCGAAAGCGGGCGAATTACCGAGGAATCCGCTGGTGTATTTTTTGGCGGGCTGCGGACTATCCCTGTTTGTGGCCGTAGTGTCGTCGCAGATGAAAACGCCGGAGAACGTGCCAATTGAAGAATGGTTCAAGCAGCGGGAAACGGCGTTGCTGTTCGTGGCGATGGCGGTGGTTGTTGCGCCGCTGGTGGAGGAGACGCTGTTTCGAGGGTATTTCTATCCACTACTGGCGCGATCGTTCGGCATGGCCCCGGGAATAATAATCACCGGGTTATGTTTTGGCGCGATGCACGGAGCGCAACTTGGCTGGACGTGGAGTCTTGTTTCGATGTTGGTGGTGGTCGGCATCGTGTTAACGCTGGTAAGAGCGCGCACGGGGAGCGTGCTGGCGAGCTACTTGATGCACTTAGGATATAACTCGCTGATCTCGTTCTTTGCGATTGTGGGGACTCACGGATTCACGAAGACAAACTGACTTGCCTGGTGCTGCGATCGCAAGGAGTCCATGTGATGACAGATTGTCTGAGTGTTGGCCGCGCCAGCTAGACTTAAAGAAGAGGAAATTGCCGCATGTATGTAGCGCAACCCATTGAATGGACCACGAAGGGTGTAGTGATGTTGGATCAGCGCCGACTGCCGGCGGAAGAAATCAGCTACACGTATACCGACTACCGTGATGTAGCGAAAGCAATTCGCGAAATGGTGATTCGGGGAGCCCCGGCGATCGGGGTGGCCGCGGCGATGGGTGTGGCCATCGGAATTCTGAAGTCGCCAGCGAAAACCGTAGAGGAGTTGAAGAGCGAATTTCCTGAGATCCGCGACACACTAGCCAAGACGAGGCCTACCGCGGTGGATTTGTTCTGGGCGCTGAACCGGATGAAGCAGAAATTTGACGCCTTGGTAGCTGGAGGCGCAGATTTGCCGACGATTCGGCAGTCGATGGTGGAAGAAGCGAAAGTCGTGCACCAGGAAAAAGTGGCGGCGGACGAGGCGATTGGGCGATTCGGCGCGGAGTTCATGCCCAAAGATGGGCAGGTGATGACGCAGTGCAACGCAGGCGCCCTGGCGACGGCAGGAATCGGCACGGCGCTGGGAGTGATCCGCGTGGCATATCAGCAGGGGCACAAGTTACACGTGTTGGTGCCTGAAACGCGGCCGTATCTGCAAGGGGCACGTCTGACGGCTTGGGAGCTGTATAAGGGCGGAATCCCACTTACTCTGATCACGGACAACATGGTTGGGCATTTTCTGAAAACCGGGAAGGTCGGAGCGATAGTCACGGGCGCGGACCGCATCGCCGCCAACGGAGATACGGCGAACAAAATCGGGACCTATCAAATCGCGGTGCTGGCGAAAGAGAATAACGTGCCGTTTTACATCGCGGCCCCGATTTCGACGTTGGATTTGTCGATACCAAACGGCGAGCACATTCCCATCGAGGAACGCACGGCGGAAGAAGTGACTCACATTCAGGGCGTCCGCATAGCGCCAGACGTTCCCGCGGCACATCCGGCCTTTGATGTGACACCGAGCCGTTACATCCGTGCGATTTTCACGGAGCGAGGCGTGGCACAGGCGCCTTACACAGAATCGCTGCGCACGTTGACGGCTCCAGCACAAACGGCGGAAGCGTTAGGTTGACGGCGAGTGCCGGATTTTTTCAGCCAGCGCCCTGGCGCGCTGACGAGCGATGTCAACGAAACGGTAGTCGTTCGAAATCTGATCGAGAAGAGGAAGGAGCCGGGGTGGCTCCGGCAGTACCCCCTTTGAGAAATCAGTCTCAATCTGCAATAGGGCATCGTTTACGCCGAGGCGGTCATATTTGATCCGGCGCTGGAGCAGATCGACCAATTCCTGCTGGCGCGCGAGCCCTTCACAGATTTGAAGGAGTTGGGACGCTTCGGCGTTGATGGTGTAGTTGAATTTGACCTCGTTGCCTTCCGAGCCGCGCTCCCAGTGAAAGGTCTTCTCCCCCAAATTCGCGATTTTCCGATGCACATCGAGGTCGAGGCCCTTGAAGTAATGTAGTTGGCCGATCAATTCGAAGATTCTGGCGCGCAAGGCATGGCTGACTTCGAACGGAGTCGCGCTGGGATCCTCGTCGAGCTGGCGGATGTCGTAAGTGGCCGAATCGGAATCCTCATTGATCTTGATTTCGATGAATTCGGGTGTGCTGGACTTGAAAATGCGCCGATAAGTGAAAGTCGCGGAGCCTGAGCCCGCCGAAGAGGCGAGGGCGCCGTTCGCGGGAAGAACGAGGGAGAGCGAGAGCAATGCCACACCGGCGCGGCGGAAAGGGTTCATTGGTCTGATTGGATGCGCAGCTCGCGGGAGACTGTTGCGCGGGCAGGCCGGGGGACGAGCGAGCCGGGCCTCTGCCGGGGACTGGAGTGAAGTTCCTTGGAATCCAGGCCGAATTGCTTCTCCAAGCGTTCGGCCTGCAGGTGACAGAGCGCCACGGCGAGGGCATCGGCAGCGTCGGACGGTTCAGGCAGTTCCCTCAAACCAAGCTGTGCGCGCACCATATGCTGCATCTGGCGTTTGTCGGCGTGGCCATAGCCTGCGACGCAAGCCTTGATTTCGCGGGGAGAATAACTCCGTACACAGAGGCCAGCTTGTTCCGCGGCAAGCAGCACCACACCACGAACCTCCGCAAGGCGCAGAGCGGTGCGCATGTTCAGTGCGGTGAAGACGGATTCGACCGCCATGATTTGCGGCTGAAATTCGCGAATCAGCTCGCAGAGAAGGTCATGTACATCCCGCAGCACAGCTGCGACCGATTCTTTTTGTCGTCTTGGAGGAACTTTGAGGGCACCGTAGCGAAGAACGCGGCACTCGCGGCCCAGGACTTCGATGATGCCGTAGCCGGTGGGCCCGGCGGCTGCCGGGTCGACGCCTAAAATGCGAAGACTGGCAGGTTGGCCGTCGCTGGCAGAGCTGGCACTCATGCTGTAAGTCTAAGGCGAACGGCGTGCTAGGTCCAAGGGATTGTGTGAGTAAGCGCGCCAGCCGTTCCAGCGCTGGCACAAAATCAGGATTAGCTGGCGCTAACGGCGGCCTGGATTTCGGATTCGTCGATATCGAAGTTGGCGTAGACGTGTTGAACGTCGTCGTGCTCTTCGAGTGCCTCGACCAGGCGAAGCATGGCAGTAGCCTGCTGGCCGGTGAGTTTGATGTAGTTCTGCGGAACCATACCGAGTTCAGCAGACTCGGGCTTAATGCCCGCCTTGCCGAGAGCTTCCTTCACCGCTTCAAACGCTTCGGGCGGAGTGACGATATACCAGGCGGAGCCGTCGTCCTTCATGTCTTCTGCTCCGGCTTCGAGAACGATATCCAGCAGCTTATCTTCGGTGGCCGCTTCTTTGAGAATGGTGATTTCACCCTTGCGGTGGAACATCCAGCCGACCGCGCCCGCTTCGGCCAAATTGCCGCCGTTTTTGCTCATGAGGTGACGAAACTCTCCGACGATGCGGTTACGGTTGGTGGTGACAGCCTGAATGAGCATGCCAACGCCGCCCGGGCCATAGCCTTCGAACGTCACTTCTTCGAACTGCTCGCCCTCGAGTTGGCCGGTACCGCGGAGAATGGCGCGTTCGATGTTTTCGTTCGGCATGTTCTCGTTCTTCCCGGCAAGGATCGCGGTGCGCAAGCGAGGGTTGGAGTTGGGATCGCCGCCGCCGATGCGAGCGGCGATGGTGATTTCACGGATGATGCGTGTAAAAACGCGGCCGCGCTTGGCGTCCGTGGCGGCCTTTTTGTGCTTGATTGTTGCCCACTTTGAATGCCCAGACATAACTATCCCCTGTAGAACTCGTGACCGCAGAGCGGCCATCCAATTTTAGATTAATGGCACCCCGCCACAGCCCAGAAATGGACTCGTGGCTCAATTCTAAGTGCGATGCGGGGTCACCTGTGCGGAGACCTACGATGTACCATCCAAAGGCCAGCGCACACATGAGCCGGGCCTTCACTGGAACTTGAGCATTCTAGCATACTTAGCGTGCCGCGGAAACCGTGTATACTTTCGAGGATGCATTCCGTAGCCGTAGTCCGCCGAGTGGCCTTGCCCCCCTTTCTGCTGGTGAAGAGTGACTGATCGCCGTTATCGCGTTTTCGTGCTTTCCACACATGTCATACCTTACGGCTCCTCGCTGCTCCGGTTGCTCTCGCGAGATTCCCGACTGGACATTCTGGTGGCTTATTGCAGCATGCAGGGTGCGGAGCCCGGGATGGATCCTGAGTTTGGGATCGAGATCCGTTGGGACACCCCGCTGCTCGAAGGATACCCCTGGGTACACGTGCCAAACCGCTCGGCGCGGCCGGGTCTGGGGAGGTTTTTCGGGCTGTACAATCCAGGCCTCTGGAAGATGGTGCGAACGGGCGGGTTCGACGCGGTCGTGATTTATACCGGCTACATGTACGCTAGCTTCTGGATCACGGCTTTGGCGGCAAGAAGCCGCAAAATCCCGGTGATTATTTCGTCGGATTCAACTTCACTGCACCAGCGCGAAGGCAGTCGCTGGAAATCGGTAATTAAGCCTTACGTCCTCGGATGGGTGTATCGCTTTATTGATGTGTTGATGGCGGCGTCCCAGCCGGTGAAAGACTTGGCGATGAAGTTGGGGAAGCGAGAGAGCGATATCGTCATCATCCGTTCGGGAGTCAATAAGGACGATTGGCTGGAGCGGTTGACAAAGTTCGACAGGCAAGCGGTGCGCAATTCGTGGGGGCTAAAGGCCGATGACCTGGTGGTCTTTTATTGCGCAAAGTTGCAGGCGTGGAAGAGGCCTCTGGATTTGGTGCGAGCGTTTGCCAAGGCGAATGTACCCGATGCGTATCTCGTCATGGCGGGAGACGGCCCACAGCGAGAGGAAGTGGAGAGCGAAGTTGCGAAATTGGGCATTCGAGACCGGGTGCGTATCCTGGGATTCGTAAATGACTCGCAGCTGCCTGGAGCATATAAAGCCGCGGACTTGTTCGTCCTGCCGTCAGAATACGATCCCTGCCCATTGGTGGTGCCGGAAGCGATGTTCACCGGCTTGCCCGTGTTGTTGAGTGACGCGGTGCTGGGGCGGCTCGACATGATTATTCCGGGCGAGACGGGCTACACCTACCGATGTGGAGACGAGGCTGCGCTATCTGAACACCTGCGGCAATCGCTGCAAGACCGGGCCGTGTTGCAGCATTTGAAGGAAGGCGTCGCCAAGAGGATGGAGCGGTGGACTAGCGAGGAGTTAACGAACTGTTGGGTAAGCGCGGTGGAGCGAGG
>DATJZF010000015.1:0-52622 GCA_035499255.1 Dongiaceae bacterium
GTCTTCGCCGATGAGTATCAAGAGCTTCAGGTCTGGAATTTGGGCCAGAGCATCCGTCAGCCCTTGCGCTCGGGAGGCCGTGGTGATGAGGGCTTTCATTCCACAGTCGCGGGCGATGTGAATCACCTGGTCTGTGTGGAGAAGCGAATTTATGGGAACGTATACGCCTTCCGCCTGCGAAATTCCAAAGATCGAGAGGACTTGCGGAACGGAAGGCTCCAAAAAAATTCCGATTCGGTCGCCTCGACGAATGCCATGGTTCCGCAGCCCCAGCGCCAGTGACTCCACTTTTTGCGCAACCTCGGCATACGTGAGCCGCTGCTCGTTGTGTACGAGCGCCTCTTTGTTTGGAAATCTTTGCGTGCTGTTGCGCAGCAGATGCCAAATGAGAAAATCCATTTCTTGTGGTTCTCCTATCGCGAACGATCCGAGGACATACCTCGCGCGAGAATCGCGTACTCTTGCAAACCAGGTGCTCGTCCATGTTTTCCGAAGGCTCTTTGCAGTAAGCGCTTCGCCGCTCTTCCGCCAACATGGCGCGCTATTGCCAAGTTGCCACCAATCGTCCGTGGATTCATGGCTAAAATGCCCCAGCGTTCGCGACGCCCAGACATCCAATCCCGTTTGTAGGCGTCGTCTCCGGTAAGGTAGTCGACCTCCGCGACCTTATCGATATCGATCACGCGCCTCATTAACGCCGCGGTTAGGATCGTACCGACCGAGAGATCCGCAAAGCGCTCGTCATACGCCAGCTTGTAAATCATCGCCGTCTGGTTTTGCACGATCCAAAACTGCGCCGCGGCGGGCACGTCATCAACATAAATCACGCCCAGCCGAAGTGCCCCAAGCTTTGCGCAAACACGCATTAGCTCCGGTACAAACTGCGGGTATGGCTCCTGATGTTTCCAGCTGGAGCGATAAACCTGCTCATACGCTCGGATCCCTTCTTCCAGGCCAGCTTCATTGCAGATCAGTTCGAGCTTCGAGCGACCGGACTTTGTCAGTTTCTTTTCCTTTCGGGTTAACGTGTTGCGCAGCGTCGAGGGCAAGCTCTGTGCGTATTCGCCGAAAGACCGGCCGCCAACTTCGAGATACCAATTTCCAAAGCAGAAATACGTTTGCACCGTGAATCGCGCTGCTTCCAGTCCTTGTATCAGCGCATCGAAAACGTTGCTGGGGTGCGGCAACGGCCGCACGTCCAATACACTCCAGCGACGGGCGTCGGCTGCGATGGCCTTCGCGAGCGCGGCCGCTGTTTGCTCTCGCAGCGGCGTTTTACAAATTGGCGCAAACAAAGACGAATAATAGTTCGCAAGTGAGGAGAGCGTGCGCGGCTTCCACCAATCCCGCCCCTTCGACTTATATATCAAAGGGAGAATGGCTAGCGGCGATTGCGTCTCCGATTCGAATGCCTGATACAAAAACACCTCGTCGCCCGGATCAAGGGCATAGTTAACCAAGGTCTCAAACCACGGCAATCCAAAAAAGAACGAGTTCTTGCCCCCCGACTCTAGAAGTCTCTTGGAATCGGCCGGAAGTTCCGCAAAGCTTCGGTATTTCGCTATTTCAATCATGGATGATTTCGGTTTTCCGGCTGACAAATGAACAAACGGCGTTCAGCGATTCGAAGTTCTCCGGCAGCAACTCGTCGTCGGAGATCTGCAGAGAAAAATTCTGTTCCAAGAAATGTACCAAATCTAATATCCCGAGGGAGTCTATCAGCCCGTTTTCCAGCCAGTTCTCTGTGCCTCGAATTTCTTTCTTGGCTGCCAACGGGAACTGTTTGACTATGAAATCCCGGATCTGTTCCTCCATGGAATCTATTCCTGGCATCTTCGCTCCTTGAATTTAACTGTCGCGCTCTCCGCGCATGCCGTACCAACGAGTCAGGAAGGTATCCGCGGGTATTCCGGCTCCAGGCTTGACGAAAGCAATGAACGGTGACGCATCTCGCTGGCTGAAGCCTACGCGACGAAATTCCTCCGACCACGGATGGGAACTGACCGCATTCAGAACCACGACGGAAGCACCCTCTGTCCGGAGATGAGCTATGCTTGCGTCGAGGAGACTCCTCACCACGGTCGGATCGTCCGCAGCGCAAAGATCTGTGATTGCTCCGTGATCCGAACCAACTGCGCACACCGCATAACCCTTCAACTGGCCTTTTTGCCTGGCTGTCAGGACGCGAAAGGCTTCATCCGGCGCCTGCAGATATCGCCAATTAAGATAATCGGCGTTCCGGACGGTTCGGATTCCAGAAGTCTTCGGGAGTTGCTGGTCGAAGCGCGTAAATTCCTCTTCACATGCTCCTTCATGGACTTCTATGTCATACGGGCCGGTGCGAGGTTTGCGACCCAGAAAGGGATCTACCACCGTGGCGGCGACACGAGCGAGTCTGCGGTTGCGAACCATCGCCGTGAGTTTCTGCTCCGAGCGAAGCAGTTTTGCCCAGCGAACGATTTGACCAGATTGAAGAATCGCCAGCCTTTCGTAGATCGCTAGCATACTGCGGCTCGGAAAATCGTAGAAAAATTCGAACTCTTCTTGTGCCGCTTTCACCAGCGCCCGCTGCAGTTTCAAAGACGGACCAAGGCTCCGATACTCCGGAACCACGCAGAAGTCCGCAAGAACGCAACCGATTCGTTCTACTCCACCAATGTACATGTGCCTGCGAAACGCCGCACCAGCTCCGATTACCTTTTGGGTTGCTTCTACCGACAAAACCCAGGCTCGCGCCGGCCCGAATGGGCTTTTCCGATACAGCCAGTCAAACCTCCGCTCGCTGAAAGTCGGGGAAAGGCAACGGCGAAATAGCTCAACGAGGGCGGGTCGATCGCTCGTTAAATCGGCGGGCAAGAGACGGAGAGCACTCTTTTCATTCGACATTTCGCCTGAAGTGGAAACCCAGACCTAGTCTGCGTCGAGATGGAGAGCAACCTGACTGCCACACGCTAGTGCGCCAAACCTGGCCTTTCTCATGCTTTTGGTAGGATTTCACTCGCCTCGGGCCCGTTTCATCGCCCATCGAACGGCAATTGGCCCGACTAGGGGCAAAACAGGGAAATTTGTTTCTCACCTCATACCCTCTTGTTGGGGCTCACAAAGAACCACTGGAAACGCTGCAAGCTCCAGATAAATATAGGCTTAGATCGGGTCTTCCCAAGATTTCTGGTGTTTAGGGAAAACCTCTTTCGGGGAGGCCAACCACTTACCAGGTGATTTTTCGCTGCTTTGTCGGCGTCGGCTTTTGGTCTGGAAAGTGCATACCATTCTCTCGCTACAGCCGATGACTCTCTCAGGGCTCCATTCGTCACGCTCTCGCTTTGGGCGAGCGCACCTATCCCATCGAGCGATTGGCGTAACCACAACGGCCTGAGAGCTGAGACTACGACTAGGAAACCAGCCACGCGATGCTAAGAATCGGCGGCCAAAAAGTTCCGACTCCACTCTTGCTACTGGTGGCAACGGATACCGTATTAATCTCGGCCGGCCTTCTTTTGGCCGTCGCTCTGCGCTTGGGCATAGGGGGCTTCTATCCTGTTTTTCATTACCTGAATTCGTGGCAAACGGTTCTCCGCTTTGCAGTGGCCATGCTGGTTTTTGAAACCTGTTTGTATTTCAACGATCTCTATGATTTCAGACTCATTGCTACAAAGAGCGAGTTGGTAATCCGGCTCTTGCAAGCATTTGGAGTTTCTTGCCTTACGCTTTCGGTTTTCTACTACGTCGTCCCGGATCTAGGTTTTGGCCGTGGCATCGCCGCGCTCGGTGCTCCTCTCGTTGTGGCTATGACTTTAGGCTGGCGGCTAGCGTTGGCCGAGCCCGCCCAATCGCTCGGAAGCCTAGAGCGGCTGCTGATCATGGGAACTGGCCCGACGGGAATTAGCCTGGCCCGCGATCTCCTGTCCCGTCCCGAACTACAATTCAAAGTCGTAGGTTTTCTCGATGAGAAGGGCGAGAACATCGGTAAATCTTTGGTAAACCCGGGAATTATCGGCTCTGTTGAAGATGTGGAGGCTTTGGTTCGCGAACAGCAGATCGATCACGTTGTGATTTCTCTGTTGGAGCGACGCGGTCGCATGCCCGTTCGCCAACTTCTGCACCTCAAGTTCGCTGGCGTGAAGGTCGAGGATGCGCACAGTTTCTACGAAAGGATGACGGGCAAGATCATTCTCGAGAGGCTTTCTCCGAGTTGGCTAATACTCTCGGACGGATTCAACAAGTCCAAGATGCTGACCTGGACCAAGCGCGGGTTGGACGTGCTGGTCTCCTTAGCCTCTCTCATTGTTTTCGCTCCGCTGCTTCTCATCGTGGCTATCGCCATCGCCCTAGAAACGGGCTTTCCGATTCTGTACCGGCAGGAGCGGACCGGGTTGCACGGTCGGACTTTTCAGATGCTGAAATTCCGTTCCATGAACCAGGAAGCTGAGAAAGATGGTCCACAGTGGGCGTCCACTAGCGATAGGCGCGTAACGCGGGTTGGTAAGTGGATCCGCAAATTTAGGATGGATGAGTTGCCGCAGTTCATTAATGTTCTTAACGGCCATATGAGTATCGTCGGACCTCGGCCCGAACGACCTGAATTTGTTTCCATCTTGGAGGAGCAAATCCCTTTCTATGGACTCCGCCATTCGGTGCGTCCGGGAATCACCGGGTGGGCACAAGTGAAATATCAGTACGGCGGAAGCGTGGAGGAAACCAAAACCAAACTGGAATACGACCTGTTCTACATCAAGCATCTTTCAATCATGCTCGATCTCGCCGTTCTTTTTGAAACCGCGAAGGTGATGCTTTCGGGTCGGGGTGCAAAATAACGTGGACGTGGTTTTGCCAACATCGAGTTCAAAGAATCGGCGTGCCACACGACTCTTTGACGGCGCCCTGCTCGCCAGCTGGACATTTTTCTATTTCGCGATGCTGAAGATGTTTGCGCTCTTAAGTCGCCTGGAAGCCCGCTCGCAGGCTTCCAAGACTCGGACGAAATGACTGACGAACCGGGTCAATCGGAAGTTCTTCAGCACATGAACAAGTTTTCACGAATTGAGAATCACTCTTCCCGCTCAAATTTGCGATTCAAGAGGGGCGGAATAACACGCCTATTTTGAGTGATTTAAGCCTTTTGCGTTGGCACGAACATTGCTCTGCCTATGCAATCAACCGCTAACCTGCTTGAAGTGATACAGGAGGAAATGGTGCAAAGTCAGCGCGTCGCAGCTTCGTCGACTGTTTCGTCGACTATCGTGACAGGCCTGATTCTTCTCGGCTTGGGCACTCCTCTACGAGCCGTTCCCGTGGCGCCAACGACGGCGCTGGAAACACAGCAGACCACGACCGACGGCAAACCCAAGCGTGCGTCGGCGGATCCTTCTCCTGCTTCGACTCAGCCGCCCGGCGACTACCGGGTTGGGGTCGAGGATGAGCTGGCCATTTCGGTTTGGCACGAGCCTGAATTTTCGCAACCCGTGACCGTACGGTCAGACGGGATGATCACTCTGCCGCTTCTCAATGACATCCAAGTCGTGGGTTTGACCACCGAGGAGATGCAAGTCCTCTTGACCGAGAAGCTCAAAACCTTGGTGAATGACCCGCAAGTCACGGTCATGGTCAAAGCCATTCACAGTCGTAAAGTGTTCCTGCTCGGCAACGTAGCCAAACAGGGCACCTATGTTCTCACCGGCAGAAAGACGGTCTTGGAGTTGATTGCCGAGGCAGGCGGGCTCGGTCCTTTCGCAAAGACGAAGTCAATCTACGTACTTCGCAAAGAGAACGGCAAAGAAGTGCATCTACCTTTCAATTACAAAAAGGCTTTGACGGGTAAAGGCGACAATCCGGAGTTGAAACCCGGGGACATGGTGGTTGTGCCGTAGTCGGGACCTCAAGAAGTGGATGTATCTGAAAAAATGGAGTTAGCTCGATGATTTCACTGAACTCAGGCGCTCGAATCTTGGCGTCGGTCCTTGCGATTTTGTGCTTTTCCGCGCCCGGATCAGCACAAAACCCGCCGAATTCCCCGGCCAAACCGGACGAGCAACAGCAGCCTCCCGATACCACGGCGAACACGCAGGCCGACACGAATCAGAGCCCAGCCTCTACCACGCCGGGTTATCCGCTCGACACGCAGATTCACCCTGCTGGCAAGGCGATTCCTTGGTATGGCACATCCTCACCTTTGAAATGGTGGGACTTCTCGATTGGTGATTTCACCTATGACCACATCTACGACCGGCTTCATCCCTTCGATCAGGTGCCCTCCGCGGATCTGAATCTTGATGTCTTTCGAACTTCCATTATTTTCGATCATCCACTGAAGAATGGCCAAGGCATCGTTCTTCAATACATCCCACAGCTAGCAATTCTGAACGGCGACGTGGCTGGGAACGGCGGTTTCAACAACACGCTCGCGTTGGGCACGGTTTTTCAATTGTCTCCCCGTTTTGCAATCTCCTTGAATAATGGTTTCACCCAAGTTCATTCCAGACAACTTTACCCCCCGGATGTCCTCGCGGTGGATGAACAAGCGGGGAATCTCATTCAAAACAACTATCTGCAGAATGCCGGGAGCTATTGGTCCGATACAGTAACAGTGACGGGAACATACAAAATGACGCCCCGGCTGCTGCTCACGGTAGCCCCGGCGTACAACTACACGGACGTGACCAACCAAAACGGCGTCAACTACGTGGCGAACGGACAGACCATAGCGGGCAAGGCGTCGCTGATCTATTCGCTAACCCCGAGGCAAAACATCGGCGGCGTCTTCGACTACGAAACGTTGCGTGCTACGGGCGTCGCTCATGCGGCCGGTACGGATTTCGAATCGCTGGGTCTCTACTATGGCTACCAGGTTTCGAAAACTTGGTGGTTCCGTGGGGACATTGGATACCAGCAAACGATATATGGTGGCGGCCTGCTTCCGCTGCGTACGGTTGGGGGGGGAGGTTCCGTGGTCAAGGCTTTCGCAAATTCCACCCTCGCCCTTGCCTACGAGCGTGGCCGAGCCGATACGAACTTTGTCACACCGGACATCGGGAACCGCGCCGACGCCGTGTACACGTTGCATCTGACGACTCGGTTTACCTATACGATGGGCGCTGGTATCTACCGGGAAACCGGAATAGACCCCCAGAACAAGGCATCCTACGCATCTGGAGGAATCGCATTTGCCCTTGCGAGGAGCCTGTTTCTCGACTCTTCCTATACCTATACCTTTCAGAGGTCTTCGACCCAGCAATTACTTTCAGGCATTCGCAACACTTTTGTGGTTGGCCTGCGCTGGGATCCCAAAGCGATGGTCGTGGCCCACTAGCCTCTGTGACACCATAAAACACTCAAAACAGGCGGTTTAGTTTTGGCACCGCCTCAATAGAGTCGAATCTACCCATTTGCGTCGAGTCAAGGGTTCAAGAATGGAAGATGTTTTCCTCGCACCGCCGAAGATGCCGACGCCGAAAATACGTCCGGGCTGGCCAACCCATAAAATAATGATTTTAAACAGCTTATTGCAACATCAGCTCCTTTGCTGGCCGATTGATCTGGAAGTGAGCTTGCAACAAATTGTTCTCGGGTCCCGCTGAGCTAGACCGAAGGAACTCGATTCTGGGAGAGACTGTGGCTGAACCGACGGCAAATCTAATCCAAAGGCCGGAAGCTTTTGGCGATTTTCAAATCTCCGCCTACCTTGATATTGCGCGACGGCGCAAATGGCCCATCATTCTTTGTGCTCTGGGATTCTCCGTGGCCGTCGCCGTTTTCGCTTACAGGTTACCTAATATCTATAAGGCAGAAACGGTAATTCTGGTGGATTCTGCGCAAGTCCCCAACAACATCGTTCCCGCGATGAACACCGGTGATATCGCTGGCCGGCTGCCTACGTTGCAGCAGCAAGTTCTTTCACCTACGCGCTTGAAGAAGTTGGTTGAAGCCGAGGGTCTGTATCCGGAGCCAACCCACAAGAGAACCGAAGAGCAGGTAATCCGTACCATTCAGAATGCCATCGTGGTGGAAATGGTCAATCCCGGAGCAGGAAAGTTGAGCGCATTTCGCATTGCATACAGCAGTCCCCGGCGCGATGAGGTCGCGCGGATCGCGAATAGGTTAGCCCAGTTGTTTATCGATGAGAATACCTCCGCGCGTGTAAACCAGGCGAAAGACACCGCCAACTTTTTGGGAGACCAACTCGAAGAGACGAAGAAGGAGCTGGATCAGAAAGATACCGAATTGCGGGCGATTAAGTCTCGCAACCTGGACGAGCTACCGGAGTCCAAGCCGTACCACCTGGAAGCGCTAGCGAACCTGCGAGCGCAGTTGCAGACCATGCAGGACAAGATCCAACAGGACCAGCGGGAGAAGGGTGTCTTGGAATCGATGTTGTTGTCCGGCCAGGATGCTCCGACTGTAAATCTTGATGGCGGAGAGTTAGGGGCTATCAATCCTTACGACGCGGAAATTGCCAAACAGGAGGCAAGGCTAGCGGAATTGAGGACGCGCTACGGGCCGGGCCATCCGGACGTAAAGAGGACCCAGAATGAGCTGAACAAGTTGAAGGCGAAGGCGGCGGCCGAGAAGGCGAAGACTCCTGATCAGGTCTCCGCACCTCCGGCTGTCGTGCAACAAGCTCCGAAGACGCCGCGGAATCCCGTGCTGGAGGCGCAAATACAGCGCCTTGACGAGGAGATTCGGGAGCAAACGAGGCAGCTCCAACCGCTGCAGGCGCAGATGGCCGTACACGAAACCAAGCTGCAGCAGATACCTGCCTTCGAACAACAGATCGCGCGGCTGCAGCAAGACTATGACGCGCTTCGGTTGCAATACACCGGGCTGCTAGACAAGCAGAAGTCGTCGGAGATCTCCTATGCCTTGGAAGTCCACCAGAAGGGCGAGAAGTTTGAGGTGCTGGACGCCGCGGTCACTCCGAATTTTCCAGCGGCGCCTAATCGGAAGCTGTTCAGTCTCGCGGGCCTGTTTGGCGGGATGCTAGCGGGTATGGCCCTGGCGGTGATCTTCGAAATGAACGACGAGAGCGTGCGGTCAGAGGCGGAAGCGGCGCGGATCATCGGCAAGCCAGTGCTAACGTGGATTCCGCTAATCGCCACATCGCAGCAAAGAACCGCCGCGCGGCTCCGAGCTGTGGGCATGCTGGCGGGTACCGTAGCGGCGTCATTTGCAGTGGGATTGCTGCTTTCGACGCTCGCGGGAGGCTTATTCTAAGATGTATCTTAACCACTATGGCCTGAAAGACGAGCCTTTTCGTCTGACGCCAGATCCGCGCTATCTTCACCTTTCGGCGGCGTACCAAACCGCGCTTACAACGGTCCTGGAGGGAATTCTGTATCGCAAAGGCTTGGTGATGGTGACCGGGCCGATCGGCACCGGCAAGACAACGCTGGTTCATACCGCGCTGCAGATGCTGACCGATGTAGCCAAACAGAACATGTTCATTCGCAGTGCGTTGCTCTTCAACCCGACACTGACTCGCGACGAATTTCTAGAAATGATGTTGGACGACTTTGAGGTCAGCTGTCCGTCCACCAGCAAGCCTAAGCGCTTGGCCGCTCTGCATCAGATGTTACTCGATACGCAGCGGAGAGGTGGCACGGCCGTCCTGTTTATCGACGAGGCGCACTTGCTGAGCAGCGAGCTACTGGAGGAGATTCGACTGCTCGGGAACGCTGATACGCATCACGAAAAACTTCTGCAAATTGTCCTAAGCGGGCAGCCGGAACTCGTCGGCATTATGGAGCGCCCAGAGTTGAGCGCCCTGAGACAGCGTATTGCAGGCCGCGCAAATCTGCGTCCCTTGGGACCGAGCGAACTGAGTGCATACGTTGCGGAAAGACTGCGGTTCGCCGGATTAACTGGTACTTCGCCGTTCACGCAACAGTCGTTAGATGAGGTGCTCCTCTATTCAACCGGTGTGCCGCGTCTCGTGAATTTGGTCTGCGATGCCTCGCTCAGTCTGGGACACAAGTTCCAAGTCGATACGATTGGTCCAGATATTGTTGTGGAAGCGGCGACGGAATTGGGGCTGGTCAGTGCAGACACCACGCGCCGGAAGACCGAGAGAGTGCTGAACCTGCCGACGGTGAGCACACCCGCCCGGCCGACCTCGATTGTTGATACCCTGATCGAATCCATGAAGCAAAATCGCGGTGTGGAGCTAAGGTAAGTTTCGATGAGCAAATACTTTAATCAGACATCTCGACCTGGTACGGCCTCGTCGGTTAAGGACGCGCCGGAGGCGATATCCGCGTCGGTGATTTCGGAGGTAGCGGAGCCGGAAGTTGCGGTAGCAGCACCGGTAGCACCTGCACCAAAAATCGAAGACTCTCCGCGGCTGGAGCTGCCGTTTGCCCGGCTGATTAGTATGAATTTTCTGGACGGAGACCGGCTGCAGGTGGCGCAGGAATCCTATCGTGCACTGCGGACCCGGCTGTTGCGCCGGAAGTCAGCCGAGGGCTTGCAATCGTTTGTAGTAACCAGCGCAAGCCAGGGTGAGGGCAAGACGATGACCTCGGCGAACCTAGCATTGTGCTGCGCCCAGCTGCACGACATGCGGGTGCTGCTGATTGATGGCGACACTCGGAGCCATGGCTTGACGCGCCTTCTCGGCCTGCATGGGAAGTCCGGTTTGGCCAACGTTCTGGAAGGCAGTGCGGCGCCGCGCGAGGGATTGTTCAGAACGGAAAGCGACAACCTGTACGTGATGGGTGCCGGCTCTTCGCCTCTCCCTCCTGCCGAGCTGCATGCGAGTCCCAAATGGAACGAACTGATGAAGTTCAGCCGCGAATCTTTTGATCTTTTGATTGTAGATTCGCCGCCGGTGCTGAATCTGGCAGACGTCGAGCTGATTTCTTCCTTTTGCGACGGAATTGTGTTCATAGTTCGCGCCTGCCGTACGACCCGCGAAGTCCTCCGCAAATCCGCCGCGCAATTGGATCAGAAAAAGATCGTCGGCGTCGTTTTCAACGCCGCCGAAGGCGGCCGCTCGGCCGGGGACTACACGTACAAATACGGGAACGGAGACTAGCTAGGCTCGAAACATTGGCTGGATCGAACCCTGGGCCTGAGTTTAGCGGGAGTGAGTGTGAGACACATGTTTCCGAATCTAAAGCTGCAAATATTTCGAACTTGGAGCCACCAGAACAAGCTCGCCCGGGCCATTGGCATGGACGAGACGATTCTCAGCAAGATCATCCACGGATATCGCGACCCGACTGCTGAGCAACGAAAGATGTTGGCCTCGTTTCTGGGAGCCGATGAAGCCTGGCTATTCGAATCTTTTGAAGCCGTCAAGATGCAGGCGGCCAGCGACTTGGCCGCGGTAAACAAGAATCACACCAACGAAGATGACCGTACCTGAGCCTGCCACAATTCCGGTGTCTTTCTCCGCCCCTGTTCTATCGAGTGGAGAGATTACAACCCATGCATACACGCCGCAGAATGAACTCGAATGGGACACCTACGTCTTAGGCCGTGCTGACGGGTCGCCCTTTCATCAAGCTGCATGGAAGCGAGCCATTGAAAAGACATTTGGTTTTCGGCCGCTATATGTATTTGCCAAACGCAACGACCGTATTACTGGAATCGCGCCCGTTTTTCTGATCTCCAACTGGATGACAGGGCGCTGTCTGATCTCCAACCCTTTCGCTGTGTATGGTGGGATTCTAGCGGACGACCAAGAAACCGAATCGCGACTCATCGCCGAGCTGCAGGGCCTGGGTCAGGAACAGCGGGTGCAATATCTCGAACTACGCAGCCGCCGTTCGCAGTCCCGACCCAATTTTCACCGCAACTCGCGGTATTCAACTTTTACCCTGCCACTGTGCGGCGACGCGATCGCAACTTATAACGCTCTCCCGAAGGATATCCGCTACATGATTCGCAAAGCAGAGAAAGCGGGTCTGCGCGTTCGTCACGGTCTGGAGCAATTCTCCTCCTTTTATCACCTCATGACCATTAATCTGCGCCGGCTTGGTACGCCGGCATTTCCGCAGCGATGGTTTAAGAACCTGCTGGAAGAGTTCCGCGGTCAGGTAACTCTCACAGTTGTGTATGAAGGAGGAACTGCGCTGGCGGCGGGCCTTTCATTCCTTTTCCGCGATTGGATGCAGCCGTATTACATCGGATCGCTGGATGCCGCAAAGAAGGTCGGTGCGAACAATTTTTTGTGGTGGGAACTGATCAAACTGGCTACCGAACGTGGTTGCACGAGGTTCGATTTCGGTCGTAGCAAGAATGAATCTGGCAACTTTGATTTCAAAAAGAAGTGGAACCCGACAATTGAACCGCTTGAATATCAGGTGCGTCTGTTTCAAAGAAAAGATGTCCCCAATTTTTCGCCAGCCAATCCCAAATTTCAGATGGCGACAGATCTTTGGAAACAGATGCCGCTTAGTCTGACTCGGATTGTTGGGCCGCGTGTGATTCGCTGGTTCCCTTAAGAAACTGCGGAATCGCATCGCACCAGCTCTCTTCCTTCGAGAGCAAACTTTATGCAGACCGTCTCAGAAATTCGAAAAGAAGGCCAGGCGGCCTTTCAGACAGCGGCTCTCGCTGGACGTCATCTTGGCGAAACGGCGATCCGGATCTTGCACGTCGTGCCCCGGCTTGGTCTAGGAGGCACAGAACGAACGCTCCTTCGTGTCATCAGAGAGCTCGGCGACCGGGAATTTCAGCACAGCATCTGCGCGGTCCGCGGGGTGGATGAAGCATTCCTTCGTGAGGCTGGGTTGCGTTTGCCGATTTTCTCCGCCGGTACCCCCGATCCCGGATTTCAGTTTCCGCTCTTCCGGCTGGCCCGGATCATGCGGCAAGTGCGACCGAACATCGTACATTCCAGAAACTTTGGAGCCTTAGACGCGGTACTCGCAGCCCGATTGGCGCGGGTCCCTTTCGCCATTCACAGTGAGCACGGATACGAACTCGAAATATTACGCGGTCTTCCGTTACGGCGGCGGTTAATGTATCGGGCGATTTATCCGGCAGCTAATTACTTGTTTACGGTTACGGAAGACCTGCGCGACTTCCACGCCCGGCAATCCTGGGTGTCCAGCACGAAATTTCACATAGTTCGCAATGGCATCAACATCGAGACTTTTTCTAACCACCGAGAGTTAGGGCGTGGCTTCCGTGAAAGGTTCAACATTCCCGAAGATCGCCTGGTCGTAGGTTCTGTCGGCAGGATCGTTCCAATCAAAGGATACGGGACGTTGCTCGAAGGCGCGGAACTGGCTTTGGCGAAGGGACCTAACCTGCACGTATTGCTGGTAGGTTCGGGACCTGAACTAACCAATCTGAAGGCATACGTTCGTTCTTCACGTGTGTTGAATGGACGCGCCACTTTCGTGGATGCTACACCGCACGTGGCGGAGGCACTAAACGCGATGGACATATTTGTCCTGCCGTCGTTCAGCGAGGGAATGTCCAACACGGTGCTGGAAGCTATGGCTACGGAGCGGCCGGTTTTGCTGACGAGTACCGGCGGCAACGTGGAGTTGGTCCAAGAGGGCGTGCAAGGCTTTTTCTTTTCACCTGGCGATGCGGCTGGTCTGGCCGAACTGATAGTCCGTCTGGCGAGCGACCTGTCGCGGCGAGAAGTTATGGGCCTAGCCGGCAGACAACAGGTAGAGGTCAGATTCAGCCTGTCCCAAATGATAGCGACCTATCGCGACCTTTATCTGAAGGCGGCTCTTCAGGAAAGCGGCAACTGAGAAAGCGAGTCATTTTTGCCATGTGCGGCATTTGCGGAGTCTTCGAATATCAGCGAACGACCGACATTGAGCCGGCCCTGGTTCAGCGTATGAATCAGACCATGGTTCACCGTGGTCCAGACGACGGCGGCGTGTTTGTTGGACCGGGCATCGGACTTGGCCACCGCCGACTGAGCATCATCGACTTGGCCGGCGGCCATCAGCCCATGGCGAATGAAGACGAAACAATCTGGGTGCTGCTGAATGGCGAGATTTACAACTATACCGAACTGCGGGGTGAACTGCTGCAACGCGGGCACCAGTTCCAGACTAAATCGGACACGGAAGCGATCGTGCATCTGTATGAAGAATACGGCGAAGGCTGCTTTGCGCGTTTACGCGGCATGTTTTCGGTGGCGATCTGGGATTCCCGCGAAAGAAAGTTAGTGTTGGCCAGAGATCGCGTCGGGAAGAAACCGCTCTTTTATGCGGCCGATGGCCAACGAATTGTTTTCGGTTCCGAGCTCAAGGCATTGCTCGCGGCCGGGTCGTTGCCGCTAGAGATGGACGAGCAAGCATTGTGCGACTACTTCTCATACGGATATATTCCGGCTCCAAAAACTATCTATCGTGCGGTTCGCAAAGTCATGCCGGGTTCCTATCTGGTGGCGACACGCTCTTCCCTCAAAGAAGTAGCGTATTGGGACTTGTCCTTCGGCGTTGTCGAAAACAAGAGCGAAGAGGAATGGTGCGAACGACTCCGCCACGAGCTTTGCGAAGCTACGCGCATTCGGTTGATGAGCGACGTTCCGCTAGGTGCCTTCTTGAGCGGCGGGATCGATTCTTCCGCGGTGGTCGCGTTCATGTCCCGATTGATGAAGCGGGCAGTTACGACCTGTTCAATCGGATTCGAAGAAAAGGAATTCAATGAGGCGGAATACGCCAGATCCGTCGCGCAGCAGTTTTCGACCGATCACCATGAAGAGATCGTTCAGCCCAACGCCCTGGAGATAGTGGACAAACTGGCCTGGCACTACGACGAACCGTTCGCCGATTCGTCCGCAATTCCAACCTACTACGTTTCACAGGTCGCACGGCGGCAGGTCACAGTTGCTCTAGGCGGAGATGGAGGAGACGAATCCTTCGCAGGCTACCGTCGATACAAGCTGGATCACTACGAAAACCGAATGCGAAGTTTTTTGCCTGCTTCGCTTCGACGCGCAGTCTTCGGTCCCCTAGGCCGTTACTATCCCGCCTTGGCCTGGGCGCCCCGGGTTTTTCGCGGGAAAGCCACTTTTCAAAGTTTGGCGGCGTCGCCCCTCGAGGGTTATTTCAATTCCATTTCGTATTTCCGGCCCGGTGATAAAACGTCGCTGTTTACGCCGGAATTCAAGCGGCGATTGGCTGGGTACGATTCGCTCGATGTTCTGCGCCATTACTATGACCGCGCCGGGACCGACGATTTGCTGTCGAGAATTCAGTACGTAGACATCAAGACCTATTTAACAGACGACATTCTGACCAAAGTTGATCGGGCCAGCATGGCGGTGTCGTTGGAAGTACGCGCCCCGATGTTGGATCACAAGTTCCTGGAGTGCGCGGCGTCCATTCCGAGCGGCCTCAAGCTTTCCAACGGTACCGGCAAGTACATTCTGAAAAAGGCGTTCGAACCAATACTTCCAAAAGACATCCTCTACCGGCCGAAACAGGGGTTTGCCATACCGCTTAACGTCTGGTTCAAAACGGACCTCAAAGAAATGGCGGAGGAAACGATCTTTGGCAAGGAGGATGGAGTCTTGGATAGAAACTTCCTCCGCAAAATCTGGGAGCAACATCAAAAGGGACACTATGATCGATCTGCACAACTTTGGGCTACGTTGATGTTCCGGAAGTGGCAGCACGTCTTTGCGAGCGACCAGCCAAAATGAGTGGAATTTGCGGAATTTGGGAACCCGGCCGCACGTTTAAAGCCAGCGCCTTGAGTTCCATGCTCGAGGCGCTGCGGGTGCGGGCTGGGCACGATGAAGATCAACAGTTGCATGCGGGTCCGGCCTGCGCGTTAGGCGTGTCGAGTCGCTGGGAATTCCAGACGGCTTCGGAATCTTTGGGTTTCAACGTCATGGTCGATGCGGATCTCGTCAATCGCGGCGAACTTGGCGCGTACTTGGGCTGCTCGACGGAGGAGGCTCTTGCCCTTTCGAGCGCAGAGATTGTGGCGCGACTCTATCGCAAGCTCGGAGTGGACTTTTTGACGCGGCTGCAAGGAGCCTTCTCGATTGCTCTTTGGGATGAGAAGCAGGAGCGGCTCATTCTGGCGATAGACAAAATGGGGATTCGATCACTTTATTGGCGAAAAGAGGGTGCACGGCTGTTGTTTGGTTCCCGTTTGCGATGCGTGCGAGCAGCACAGGAGGAACCTCTTCGGGCTCATTCCTTCGCGATCCTTCAGTTCTTGCTTTTTGCTTCGGTGCCTGCACCGCTGACTAGCGATGCAAATACGCGCAAGCTGTGTCCAGGAACCTACCTTGACGTAACCCACCGAGGAATCATCGAACGAAGTTATTGGGATTTGCAGTATCACGAGGAACTGAGAAGCGTCGAGCAGTGGTCAAGTGGACTTCGCGACGAGCTTCGGTGTGCTGTGCATCGCCACTTGGAGTCCTGCCGGCAAGAGCACACGGGCTGCTTTCTCAGCGGCGGGACAGACAGCAGTTCTGTGGTCGCGTTCACCAGCGAGAAGCTGAACCCTACCCGTTCCTTTTCAATCGCCTTTCAAGAGGAAGCCTTTAGTGAAATTGGGTTTGCGCGGACGACCGCGAGAGCCTTTAGTACCATACACACGGAAAAGTTTCTAAATCCTGACGACGCCTGGCGGGTACTGGACAGGATTCTCGAGTACTACGACGAACCGTTTGCCAACTCTTCCGCAATCGGTTCGTATTGTTGTGCTGAACTGGCGCGCGAAAACGGTGTAACGACTCTATTGGCCGGGGATGGCGGGGATGAACTGTTCGGCGGAAACGAACGGTACGCTACAGACAAGCGTTTCGCCCTCTATCAAGCCGTGCCGAACTGGGTTCGCCGCGGGCTGATCGAGCCTTTGAGCCGATTGCTTCCCGAAAACGATGGAAGGTGGGGCCTGCCGCGCCGTTATATTCGCCGCGCGAATATTCCAAATCCGCGGCGCATCATGTCTTACAACTTTTTCTTAAGCCATCCCGCCACGGAAATCTTCGAGGATAGTTTCCTTGCTCAGTTCAAAGAGACGGACTGGCTCGCTGTACCTCAGGCTCACTTCGATCGGCCGACCGCCGCGTCCGAACTTAACCGTATTCTCTATCTTGACGCCAAGATGACGTTGGCCGACAACGATATCCGGAAAGTCTCGGGGACGGCGGAGTTGGCTGGCGTAAATGTGCGCTATCCCTTGCTGGACGACCGGCTCGCGGAATTCGCTGGGCGAATTCCCAGCGGTCTGAAACTGAGGGGTTTTGAAAAACGTTTTATTTTCAAAGAAGCAATGAAAGGAATTCTGCCGCACGCCGTGTTGTACAAGAAAAAACACGGATTTGGAGTTCCGCTCGCGCAATGGCTTCTGCAAAATCCAAAGATGCTCGAACTCAAGAATGATCTCACTGCCGATGCGCGCACGCGGCAGCGGGGGTACTTCCGACCGGCGTTTTTTGATCGCCTGACCAAGCTCCATCAGCAACAGCCTAATTTTTATGGCGAAATTGTCTGGTATTTGCTGGCCCTTGAGTTGTGGCACCGGTCGCATCTGGACGGCGCTCGAGAGGCGGTTCATGTTTCCTGAGTCCAGAGACACCACGCCGAAGGCGGGTCTGATCGACGAAACACTCTCGACTACACGATCCATCGTCGCTACGGGGAAACGGATCCTACGTTCCGCACTTGGAACATTTCTGTATCACACGGGGTTGCTAACTCCATTGGTTCGGCGAGCCAACTCGCTGACAGTGGACCGAAAGACGCGCTCGCCAAAGTTACGGAAGTCAGCCGGCTCAAAATTTGGAATCCTTTGCTACCATCGCGTGGGGAACGGCGGCGTCCCCTATCACTCCGAACTCGATCCGTCTGTTTTCGAAGCACAGATTCGCTACCTGCAGCAACACCACCGTATCGTCTCGCTGTGCCAATTGGCCGAGGAAATGCGCTCGTCGGCAAACGTGCCTCCTACAGTGGCGATCACCTTCGATGACGGATACCGCGACCTCTACAAGTATGCCTTTCCGGTGCTGCGACGGTACGACGCACCTGCCACGGTGTATCTGATTGGGGAGTCAGTCGAGACGGGCGCCGCTCCCTGGTACGATCGCATTTTCGCCGCCGTTGTGGCTTTCCCCCAGCGCAGACTCACGATCCACTTGGAACATACCGAAAAGTTCGCGCTGACTTCACATCTGAACCGGCTCGCCGCCGCTTGGCAGATTGTTTGTTATCTTCGTTCCATTCCCGACGTTCAACGGAAAGCGTGGTGCCGAGAGTTTGAGGCCGTCCTTCCTGTGCCCGAAAGTGACTTGCAAGACCGAATGCTGACTTGGGATCAAGTGCGCGAGATGCAGACTCTGGGCATGTCTTTCGGCGCGCACACTATGAGCCATCCTTCCGTTGCGCAGCTTTCTGCTCAGGAACTCAAGACGGAGCTGCTGGACTCGAAAGTCTCGCTGGAAGCGGGACTCCGTTGCGAAGTGGAGCACTTCGCATTCCCGTTTGGTAAACCGAGCGATCGCAGTGCCACGTCCGAGGAATACCTGCGACAGTGTGGATTTCAGACGGCGGTCACCACCACTGAGGGATTCAATACGGCCAGAACAAATCCGTTTCGATTGCATCGCCTCCAAATCGGCGGCGCACAGCCCATGTCTACGTTCGCCCTTGCGTTGGCGCGCATGTTTTATGAAGAGTCGCCGACTGAGGACTTCCGCTCAGAGAAGAACCTTCGCCGCCCGTCGATGGACGAGCCCGTGCCGGCTCGGAGCCCTTTCTAGCTGCAACTCCTATGCGAGACTTCATCATCATCGTGATCATTCTGGGTTCCGTCCCCGTTTGCCTGCTGGAACCGTACTGCGGGGTGCTCATGTGGTATTGGGTTACCTATTTCAATCCGCACCGTTTCGGCTGGTCTTTCGCATATGACTTTCCCGTTGCCGCGGTTGTAGCCGTCCCTACCCTCGCAGGCACTGTGTTTGCACGAAAGTCCCTCAGTTCTCTGCTTGTTCGCGAAAGTATCCTGTTGTTGCTCCTCTGGGTTTGGTTTGCCTTTACCTATTTGCACGCCACAGGCATTCCGCTATTTACTGGGAATATGGCCGACGCAGGCTACGAAATGAGCCACGTCAGCAAGATTTTCCTCTTCACGGTGGTGATGATCATTCTCGTAACTACCAAAGACCGCTTGCGGTGGCTCATTCTGGTGACAGCTGGAAGTTTGGGACTGTTGGCCGTCAAAGGCGCCCTGTTTGGGCTCAGAACTTCCGGGGAGTCCCGTGTCTGGGGTCCGCCGGACTCCTTTCTTGCCGACAACAATGCATTCGGTCTCGCCCTCAATATGTGCCTCCCGCTGTTGTTTTTTCTTATCCGCCAAGAAAACCGCCGGTGGATGCGCATTGCTCTGCGCATTACGTTCTTGTGCACGATTCTTGTTATCCTTTTGACTTACTCTCGTGGTGCCTTGTTGGGCTTGGGCGTAGTCCTTGCCGCCCTTCTTTTCCGAACAAAACACAAGTTGGTGGGTGGTTTCATGATGGTCGTCGCCGCCTTCTTTGTAATCACGTTCGCGCCTACCGCTTGGATGAGCCGTATGAGCAGGTTCCTAAACGGCGATCTGGACGCCTCCGCTGAACAGCGCCTGGTTTCCTGGGGAACTGCATGGAATTTGTCGCACGATTACCCGTTGACCGGTGGATCGTTCGACGCGCTCCCCAATGTTCAGGTCTTTCAGAAATACGAGCCCCGCCCTTTGCCTCTCGGATTTCTTTCTAGCGGACCCCATAGCATTTATTTTCAACTACTGGCCGACCAGGGTTTTGTTGGACTTGGAATCTTCCTGCTGCTAATCCTGTCATGCTTTTGGAGCTTGTGGAGAATTCGACGACTGGCCGCCCGCTTTTCCAACGCCGCTTATCTTGTTGACTATTCGCACATGATTGAAATTTCTATTCTCGGCTTCATGGTCAGCGGTGCATTTTTGGGGTTCGTATACCTCGATGTGATCTATCAGATGATCGGCATCACGGTGATACTGAAAGTGCTGCTCCGGCAGGAGTTGCTGGCTCGGGAAGAGATTCCCAGTCTCAATGCCGTGGTGATGGAGGCTCCCATTGAATCGCCCGTTGCTTCATGAACTAGATTCAGCTGCTATCGCGAGGTCAGTGGCGAATTGCCGGTATCGACGTGCGCTGCTGACTCGTATTCTTTCTTCTGCAGCGTCTCTCCTCTGCGCGGTCATTTTTTCCCAGCCTTCGCGCGCACAGGAATGGACCTGGTCTTCCGAACAAATCGATCTAGGGGCCAGCGACGGTTCGTTGGCGATCGATGCGGACAGCAATCTTCATCTGGCCTACTACAAACCCGATGGTGGGCAACTAATGTACGGTTTTCGATCTGCTACATCCGGCAAATGGTTCACGATGTCTCTGGACCACGGACTTGGCGGCTTTTCCAGCCAGATCGCCCTCGACTCCAACCAGAATCCGCATATTTGCTATGCTCCGCGAGTTTTGAAGTACGCCCATTTCGACGGCAAGCAGTGGCAGACGCAAGAGATTGACAAGGGCGGAGGTCTCGTCTCCTATACTTGCTCAATAAAGATGGACTCCAAAAATCGTCCGCACATAAGTTGGTACGTGGAGAGTGGTGTTTTTCTCCGCTACGCAGAACTAAAAGACGGCGCGTGGCTCGCTCGAACCCTCGACCAGCAGGGCCTGCCTGGAAAATGGAACTCCCTGGCGCTGGATTCCGAAGGGAATCCCCACATCGCTTACATCGAGTTCCCTTTGGGTCAACTTCGGTATACGGCCTTCGACGGCAAACTCTGGACACGAAACATCGTCGATGCTCCCGGGGCCAAGCCGGGAGATCTGTATCTGCGCGGATTTGGTGCCTCGCTGATTTTTAATCGGGACGGCGAGGCACTCGCCGTCTACTACGATCTGGAGTCGCTGAAATTGGCTCGCCTGTCTGAGGGCAAATGGACTGTCTCCACGATTGAACAGCTTCCGAATTTCGGTGACTGGGCGTGGAAGCAGTTCCGGACCAGCACGGCGCTGGACAGCAAGGGCAATCTGCACATCGTTTTTGAAAGCAAGAAAGGCCTTGAGCACCTTTGGTGGGATGGCGCTGAATGGCGATCACGCATGCTCATCGTACCGGTGGGCGTTACGTTTTTCGACAGCAGTATGGTTATGGATAAAAGCGACAATATATATATCGCTTATAAAGATGCGACAGAAGGAACGTTGAAGTTATTCATTGGCAAGTCGCAGGCGGCTGCCGATGCATCTCGGGCCGCCGCCTCGACGATTCGCTAGATTTCATGAGCACTTTTCGTTCGGAAGATACAGACCGGTTTAGCTGACCATCGATGTTCACCACTTCTATGCAGATTCTGTTCTTTGCCGCTGTGTTGATCATCGTCTACGTATACGTGGGCTATCCCGTGTTCCTGCTGGTAGGGGCTCGCCTCCTACCTGTCGGACATCGCATCGACGACAAGATCCTTCCGCGGGTTACGATGCTGATTTCTGCATTCAACGAAAAGGCGGTGATCCGGGAAAAGATTGAGAATTCTCTAACCTTGGATTACCCGTCGGAGTTACTAGAAATCGCCGTCGTTTCGGACGCCTCTTTCGACGGCACCGACGAGATTGTCCAGGAGTACGCCGGCCGCGGCGTGCGGCTAATCCGGCAGGAGAATCGGTTGGGGAAGAGTACCGGCCTTAACCTTGGTGTGACGAGCACGTCCGGCGACCTATTGTTGTTCTCGGATGCCAATGCTATCTATTCCCCTGATGCCATCCGCAAGCTAGTTCGCCATTTTGCGGACCCGAGAGTCGGGTACGTCGTAGGCAGAGCCCGATATCGCGAACCGAACGATGCGCAAGCTTCCGCGCAATCCGAAGGGCTTTATTGGAAGCTGGAGTCGTGGCTTAAGAAGAAGGAGTCGCTGTGGGGGTCGGTAATAGGTGGCGACGGAGCTATCTACGCCATTCGCCGGAGCCTGTACAGCCCTCTTCGCCCGACGGATATCAACGACTTCCTCAATCCTCTGCAAATCATTTCTCAGGGTTTTCGGGGAATCTATGACCCCGCCGCTGAATGCTTTGAAGACGCCGGCGACAGCTTCGAAAAGGAATTTCAGAGAAAGATTCGCATCATAAGCCGCAGCCTGAACGCCGTTTGGCGCGCTCCACAGGTTTTGCTGCCGTGGGTGCAGGTTCGCCATTGGGTTTCTCTGCTGTCCCACAAGTTGCTGCGTTGGAGCGTGCCTCTGCTGATGATTTTGGCGTTCCTGTCGGCAACGGCCCTTTACTGGCATCCCTTGTATCTTTTTTTCATCGTCGTGCAAGTGCTCTTCTATGTGCTGGCGCTCACCGGCTATTCTCGGAGAAATCGCCCACGGCAAAGCAGGGTTCTTTACCTCCCGTATTACTTCTGCCTGGTGAACCTGGCTTCCTTAATCGGCATTTCCAAGTTTTTCTTTGGTTCACTAGCCCCAACCTGGCAGACGATTCGCGACCCGGGTGCCATGGGCCAGCCTGCCAGTTCGCCTACCCCGGCTGCTTTGGCCAAGAAAGAGTCCTGACTTGCCCTTTCGCGTTCTGCACGTATTGGATCACTCCCTGCCGGTCATGGACGGCTACAGCCATCGCAGCTATAGCATCGTCACCGGTCAGCAAAAGTTAGGTTGGAAACCTTTCGTTGTTACCGGCCCGCTGCATGGCCTCGATGACGCGACGTCGCACGACACTGTCCTCGGTGGAATCCAGCATTGGCGTACTCCTTTGAACTCGAATTTCGGAAGCCGCGCGATTCGAGCTCGATGGCCCCTCGCGCGCGAACATTTCGTCACGGAGTTGCTCGAACAGCGAATCGATGCCCTCCTTAACGAACAAACATTTGACATAATACATGCCCACTCGCCTGCTCTCTGCGGCTTGGCCGCATTGCGTGCGGCGCGTAGGAGAAAACTGCCGTTTGTATATGAAATTCGATCCTTCTGGGAAGACGGATCGCGCCAATCGCCGAGATCGCCACGCTATCGCCTTGCTCGCGCCCTCGAGACCCACGTCGCTTCACATGCGAACGCTCTAGTGGGAATTACGAAAGGTATCATCGCGGATTTAGTGTCTCGCGGCATTGACCCTGCGCGTGCTTTTCACATTTCGAACGGTGTGGATACGACGCGTTTCTCCCCGGGGCCTCGCGACTCAGGTTTGTCACAGAAGTTCGGACTCAATGGAATTCCTACCATCGGCTTTATCGGAACTCTCTTTCCCTGGGAAGGCATTCCGTGGCTGGTTCGCGCCGCAGCTGCCCTTCATGCCAGCGGACAGCGCTTCAAGCTACTGATCATCGGTGACGGTGCCGATGCCGATCTGGTCCGTCGAGCCATCACGGAATGCGGGGCAGCCGGCTACGTCAGCTTCTTGGGGCGCGTGCCTCACGAAGAGATTTCCCGGTTCTATTCGATCCTGGATCTATTGGTTTATCCCAGGCTGAGCCTGCGGATCACGGAACTCGTTACTCCGCTCAAGCCGCTAGAAGCTATGGCACTCGGACGGCCAATTCTCGCAAGTAGCGTTGGCGGGATACGCGAACTTATAGAACCCGGAAAAAACGGCATGCTCTTTCAATCGGAGTCATTCGAGGATTTTTGTTCACAGGCTTCTAGGTTGCTTGCCGATGCCGCGTTGCGAGAGCGGCTCGGTAGTCTGGCGCGGGAGTGGGTCATGGAGACTAGCGATTGGGATATCGTGATCCCGCGTTACAAAACCGTTTACGAAACCGCCGCCCGCAATGCGGTATGCAGCTAACTACCATCAAACTCGAGCAGACCCCGGATCTCCGACGCTACGACATCCCAGGTCCGTTCTCGTACCTTCGCCGCTATCCCCGCGCGATCCCAGTCCCGCTGGAGAGCTGTGCTGATGCCGGACGCAAAACCCGCGACTGAACGTTCCGTGAGAATTCCCAGTTCCTCGGAATAGAGGATTTCCGGAATACCGCCGACTTTCGTAGCGACGACGGGGGTGCCGCATGCCAATGACTCGGTAATGACGTTCGGCCATCCCTCTCGTTCGCTGGCCAAGCAACTAACGTCCGCAGCTGAAAACCAATACCTCAGGTCTTCATTGCGTTGTCTTCCGACCAGACGCACTCGCTCGGCCAAGCCTAGCTGCCGAATGAGAGTTTCCAAGTTTTGGCGAACGGGACCTGCGCCCAGAATACACAGCTGAAGGTTGGGAATTTTGCGAACGAGTTCCGCGATGGCTCCGATCACAATGTCGTGTCCCTTGCCCGCAATGAGCGCCCCGACCGAAATGACTAGCTTGCCTATCTCTGACATACCCAAGCGGCGCCTGGCTTCTCCTCGATCTTCCGGCTGAAAACGACTGATATCCACGCCGTTGGGGACGACCTTGATTTTACTTTCCGCAATCCCCAGCCCTGTCATGTTCTCCTTCAGTGCTTTAGAGACCGCAACCACGAGGTCCGCTTTCTTGAGCGTCCAGCAAACCAGAGGCCGAATGAGCGCAAACGTAGGGTAAACGTTGATGTCTGTTCCCCGTGCTGAGACCGCTACGCGGCATCGCAAGAGCTTGCCGAGCAGCACTGAAGCAAATCCCTCGGGATACACGAAATGGGAGTCAATCACGTCAATCGAACGCTGGGTTTGCAACTTCCGCAGTACCGAGATGCAACCCAGGAACATGAAGAGACCGTGCAACGGCATCCAGACTTTTGGAAGGTGAAAGTATCGAGGCCGGAGAACTGTCAGTTCTCCAATTTTCTCAACAGGGGCCTGCTCGTATTTCCCCCATTTTTTGACTTTCAGCCATCCCGGCAAATATGGGACGGGTACCACGACAGTGAGTTGTACTCCCGGTTGTAGTGCGAGGTGTGCTGTTCGTTGATAGATGAACACGCCGTGTGAAGGATCCTTACAGCTGGGAAAGATAGTTGCCAGGGTCACGATGGAAAGACGTTTGTCCATACGCCCGGCTTCCTTCACGTTTCACCAGTTTCCGATTCCTCCGGAGCCTCCAGATTCGGGACGGCGGTCCAACCTTCCGGTAGCGGGGACGTACTGGTTCGCTGTCGCCCAAAAGACACGGAGCGGTACAGACTAAACGCATAGACAAACCCGACGTGCTCTATCGCGCGGCGTGAAGCCCTATTTGCAGCCAGGACTGCAATGAGCATCCGCTTGACTCCTCCGGTCTCAGCGGCATCATGCAGCATCTGCGTCATCGCGGTTTTGTACAAGCCTTTTCCGCGTGCTGCGGGATCGGTATAGAAGTCGTACAGCACCGCGGTACCCGGTGGAAGCATCAGCCGTTGCCCGACTTCCGGGAAGACCGCCTCTTTCTGGTTCTCATCGAGCCAACCAAAATGCACTAGCCGATCGTTCTCCACGCGGGTATAGCTGTGCTGCTTGCGCTCCATGCGGTGCAGTGACTCTCGCACAAAGTTTTGGCGATCCTGCCAGTGTTCCACTGGGACAAAGTGAATCAGATCCTCCACCGAGTCTCTACGCATTAGGCTCAGATTCTTTGCCTTCTCTATTTCTGTTTTATCTATTAGATATATTCTCGACTCATCCAAAGAGTAGATTTTTCTGCCGACTCGCTGGAAGCGGTTGCCTAGATACTTGGGCACCTCTTGCCACTTCATTTTAGCAAGGCTCTTTTTCCACGAAGAAATGCGTTCGCGAACCTCTGTAGGTGAAATCTTCACGCGTCGCAGTACAGCCCGGAGCAATTCCTCCGCTGCCAATCGAGTGGTGCGGAGCTGGCGCTGCCAAGGCAAAAAATATACGCGGAGGACGTGGACATACTCCTGGTCGGTCGCAAAGCGATCCTTGAATCCCGACTCGCCTGGCGTCATGTCCAACACTTGGTAGCCTTCTGCCACGGCTTTTTCGACGAGCAACAGGTAGTGCAGCGTAATCGGCGATTGCTCCGCGAAGAATGGCGAAAAGATCGGCATTGCTAGAATGAGCTCTTTTCCGCTGGCTATTCCGAACTGTGCCGAAACGATCTTGCCACCTGCTCGAAATACCGTAACGTGCAGCAGACCGCGCTGCCGCATCATGTCCAGATGAAATTCCCTTTTGACGCAGTCATCATGAAACGGTGCTTCGCCATGCATGGCCAACTGACGGGAATCGTAGTAGCTGATAAGTTCGTCTATAACCTCGCGGAGCTCCGCTTGGTCTTCCACTCTTGTGAACTCCAGTTCACCTATCTTGCGAAGTTGATTGTAGTAGCTTTTAGTACTTCTCCTTTTCCTCTTCTGCGCGAGGTAGTCCTTTACAAATGTTTCGTCATTTAGTCTGACGATCGGCCGCCTCCACGCTTCGATTGCACAGTTCGCAGACCACGCTGATGCGCCGCGCGCCCATCCTGTGGGCGCGGCCGCTGGCAGATAACGGAAGGTCAGACTTTTTCCCGGGAACCTGGCCCTAACTGCGTCCAAGGCCTCGGTGACAAACCTTTCACCTTCCTTCGGCTCCGCCAACCAAACCTGATATTCGGCTTGATGCGTTCCCGCAAGTGCCAATTCGCCGGTCTTGCCGTGCCTCGCTAGGAACAAAAGTCCCCCGGCCTGGTCATGCGTTGGCTCTTTCCAAACGACCAAGGGGCTGTAGTCTGCCCGATAGTTCTTGTACCAGGTGACTAGGAACTCCGGCGTTTGAAATGCAGTGGACCAGGGGCATACGGCGAATAGTTTGAGCCACGCCGCCCGAAATTCCTGGTCCTCTAGCTGTTTCCAAGCTTCTTCGTCTTGAATGAGATTGAGACTCATTCTGTCTGAATTCCTCCTCGATGATATCTGTCAGACCTGAACTTTGGAGCCAACGCAAACGGAGGATGGGCAGGAAAGGTGATAACCCTGCCATAAGTCTCCATTTTCGCCTGACACCAGGGATCGAGCGCAACATTTCGTCTGTCAACGATGCAGTGGGCGCAATGCTCCCGGCACCGTCCGTACAGCTTTCGAATAAGCCAGGTGTTTTCCTGCAGTGACGCCATAAATCTCAGATAACATAGACTTGCCCGTGGCGCAGTTCGTGATATCTCGTCACATCTCCTATGCTCAATGCCCTCACGATTGATTTGGAAGACTACTACCAGGTAAGCGCCTTCAACGATTCGGTTGACTATGGTACATGGCAGACTCGCGAAAGCCGTGTGGAACGCAACACCGACAAGCTACTGCAGTTTCTTCACGAAACTGGCCAAAGCGCTACTTTTTTCACGCTCGGTTGGATCGCCGAGCACTACCCGAACCTCATACGCAAAGTGGCCGACCAGGGCCATGAGATCGCATGTCACAGTCTCCGTCACCGAACTGTATACAAGATGACGCGTTCGGAATTCCGCGAAGACACCTTGACCGCCAAGAAGCTCCTGGAAGACTGCAGCGGAACGCCGGTACGCGGCTACCGCGCGCCCAGCTTTTCTATAACCAACGATTCGCTTTGGGCTCTGGAGATTCTCGCCGAGCTGGGTTTTGCCTTCGATTCCAGCATCTTCCCGGTAAAGCATGCCCACTACGGAATCATAAGCTCTCCAAGGTCTCCGTACCGTGTGGATACGCCTAGCGGTCCATTGGTCGAGTTTCCCATGACTACCCTTGAATTTATTGGCTTGCGCTCTCCTATTGCCGGCGGCGCTTATTTCCGAATTCTGCCGTATTGGTATACGCGTTGGGCTATTAACTTTCTTAATCACAAAGAGAATCGGCCAGTTTGCGTTTACCTTCATCCGTGGGAGATTGATCCCGAGCAGCCGCGGATGGATGGAAAAATGTCGGCTCGTCTGCGTCACTACATCGGTTTGGGTTCCGCTCCTAGAAAGTTCCAGCGCCTTCTGCGGGACTTCCGGTTCTGCAATCTCGGTCTCCTCGCTTCGCGATATTCGGATGCTGCACCGAGCTGAAACTTGCCATTATGTGGTCAACCGTCCTGCGAACATCCGGCCGACCGATCTTATAAGGGTTTGGTAGTATCTGGTGCGCTCTTCCGAATCCAAGCAGACTAGCCAATAACCGATTGGCGCGAGCGGGAGAGCGATCAACACTTGTGCGAAGAACACCACCAGGTTATTGGCCTGCCAATAGTGCTCGAACAGATAGCTCCCGATCACAAACGGAATTGCCCCCAACCAAGGTCTGACCCACGACGATTCGGCATACTTTGCGATTTTGATACCAAACGTCCGTCTGATGTACCAGGGCCAGAAGAGCACCGAAGAACAGAATCCCGGAATGACCGTCCCCCAAGCTACGCCCAAAATTCCCATTTTGCGGATGAGAATGATACTCAAAATCAAGTTGGTAATCCCTTCGCCCAAAAGCACTGGAACCAGCGGCCGATGTTTGCTGACCCCCAAAACGCTTCCTGCCGTAACCGCGTTTGCCGCCCACAGAATCAGGGTCAGAGACAAGATCCTTAACACTTTTCCAGACAGCTCCGCATACTGCGGCCCCATCCACAGTCCAATGAATGTGCTCCCGCGCAGCAGAAACGTAATCGCAACCGGCAGCATCACCATCGATCCTGCTCGGCTGCTTAGCAGCACGATTCGTTGCAGCTCTGACTGGTTGTGTCCCGCCTCGGTAGAGCTGGCCACCGGCGTCATCGTCTGAGAAATCCCACTGACGAGCGCCCGGGTGTAGTCCGCAAGATTTCCCCCGATTACATAGAACGTTACGGCCGCAACGGGCAGGAAACTTCCGATTACTACATTGTCGGTCGCATATATGAGGCTGCCGCTGACGTGCAGCAAGAAAGAGAAAAAACTGAACGAAAAAATGAGTCTGATCCCGGCGCGATCCACCTCAGTAAGGCGCAGTTGTAGCTCTGGGTAGAGCTTATTTGATAGTGTCAGATTGGCCGCCAGCCGTACTAGGGTAAACCCCAGCTGGATGAAAGCTAGAGTCACGATCCCATAGCCGAGCCGCAGCGCGACCACGATCGTGCCTGCGCGCAAAAGGTTGTTGGTCATTTCGATCAGGTTGCTCAGGTCGAAGCGTTGCAGACCGACCAGGATGCCTCCGAAGACTCCGTTCACCAGCGACGCCGCGACGCTTAAGCCCGTCACGATGACGACAATCCGTGCTGCCGACTGAAACTGTTCGGGGATGTGCACGCGGGGCACAACGAACACTGCCATCAGAATGGATACGAGAATCGCGAGGATGCCGGCAGTCGCGAAGATAACCAAGGCCGACGACGCGACATTGCTGGATTGCTTATGATTCAGCTGGGTGTGGAATTTGGCCACGTAACGGGTGACGGCTCCGCGCACACCCAGATCAAGCAGCCCGAGGTATCCGGTCAAGGAAAGGATCAGAGTCCAAACTCCGTAGCCGGTATTACCCAAATGGCGCACGACGTAGGGTGAAAGGAAGAAATTTACCATCATGGCCAAGGCATACGCCCCCCAGTTGGAAACCACGTTGCGGGCGATGCTGGGCCTTTTGGTCCTTGTTGGCGGGTTTTCCGCGCTTGCACTCGGTAAGGGCATTCTCTCCCTAAGAGCTATCAAGTCCGCACGTTACGCGCCATTAATGTCTGGGTGTGGCACTCAGCAAACAAAGGGTTTACGTCCCCTAGCTGTGTCAAAGGTCCTCCGAATGCCACTGCGCCCCCGCCGGCCTGTGTAAATTCCTGCCACTATTGGGAACCTGCGAGTACAGGTAGGGCACTTGGCCTATCCCCGCTCTTTGCGTGCAGTCTATCTAAGACTTTTAATTTCAACTATATACGGGGACGTCTGCAAAGCTGGTTGTGGCGTCTCTTTTGCTTCCCAAGTATTATCTAAGGGCGCTTGTCGCAGAACGTGATTTGGTTCACTAGGTAGGGTCGCAAGCCTCCCGCAGAGATATTCGACTTCGTCCCTTTCAAATTTCTTCAAAGGGGCGTCGTAGCACGGTCAAACTTCGACACAGCGTCTCAAGGTGACACGGTATTTATGGAATCGACCACAAATTCTCCAGAGACAGCTCCTGCCAGCGGCATGCCGTCAATCGACGATCAGCGCAAATTCTGGAATTGGCACTGGCAGAACTGGGAAAGCAGAAAGGTTCTCAACGATTGGACCGAACGGCGGGCTAAGGAGATCCTCGCCATCATCCAGACCCTCCATCTTCCTGATCCGCGCATGCTCGATTTTGGCTGCGGCCGCGGCTGGTTTACCGAGCGTCTGGCCGATTTCGGGGAGGCCCATGGCATCGACCTTTCGCCGGAAGGCATCGCCGCCGCCAAACTGCGCCGTCCGGATATTCACTATTTGGCCGGGAACGCCTATGATGCAGATCTCCCGAAGGCCTACTTCGACATTGTCGTTTCCCAGGAAGTGATAGCCCATGTCGAGGACCAGCAACGCTATGTCGACCGAGCTGCCCAGTTGCTAAAGCCCGGGGGCTATTTCATCGTGACCACTGGAAACAAATATATCATCGACCGCCTGGGCGATGTCGGCTGGAACAAGCAGCCGCCCGAGCATATTCGCCACGAGCTTACGCGACAGCAGTTGAAGTTGATGCTCTTGCCTTCCTTTCGGGTCATCAACGCCTTCACCATCATCCCCCACGGAAGCCGCGGAATCCTGCGCATCACAAACTCGTACAAGCTCAACAGGATCCTTGCTCAGGTGATTCCTGATGAAACGCTATCGCGCTTAAAAGAGAAGCTCGGCCTGGGTTGGCAAATGATTTTTGTAGCCCAGAAAAAGTCCTGAGCAGGGACTGAACTGCCGAGGCTCTAAGTAACTCACTATACTCGAAGCTATGACAAATGCGTCCCCCATCAAGAGAATCGGGATTTTCGGTCACGTCGGCACCCAGAATATGGGCGACGAGATCATTATCGAGGCTGTAATTCAGAACATTCGCAGCCGCCATCCCGGCGCGGAAATCCGCGCTTTCACTTTCAATCCTGACGACACGCGGGCGCGGCATGCCATCCCTGCCTTCCCCATTCGACGCAGGAAGTTCTCCGCTTCTCGACCAGTTGCTGGCGCTTCCATCGAAATCCAGTCCGGCACTGCGACCTCGTCGGTTGGCCTGCCGGGCGGCGGTGTGAAGGCCATCCTGAAAAGGATCCCGTTTCTTTTTGCTGCTTTGAAAATGGTTCGAAACGGACTGCAAAACGTACGTGCGGCTCTTGAAGAGATCGCCTTCTTGGTCCGCTCCTCCAAGAATCTCAGAGGTGTCGACCTCTTACTGATTGCGGGCTCGGGCCAACTCACCGACGCCAGCGGCGGCGCCTGGGCTTATCCCTACACCTTCTTCAAGTGGTTTTTGCTCTCTCGTCTTGTGGGCACCAAACTCGCGTTCGTCAGCATTGGCACGGGCTGGATCGATTCTTCGCTCAGCAAGTTTTTTCTCCGCACGGCTCTCCGGGGCGCGGACTACCGCTCATTTCGCGAGGAAAGCGCAGTTCAACGCGTGGAAGCTCTGGGCGTTACCGGCGAAAACCCGATCGTTCCAGACCTGGCCTACAGCTTGCAAATGCCGTCCGGCGATTCGGCCACGCTGTCTGCTAGTTCTGCGAAAACTGTGGGTATCAATCCGATACCCTTTTTTCACCCGGTTCTCTGGCACGAAGCCGATCCGGCGCGCTATACCACTTACACTGACGCGCACGCTGATTTTGCGCTCTGGCTTATCGACCGCGGCTATTCCGTCGTGTTCTTCCCGACGCAATTGCGGGCCGATCCGCCGGTCATTGCGGACGTCATTGCGGCCATGGAGCGTCGCAGGGCCGGTGTTTCGGCGCAGCTCTTGCCGAGTCCTCAACTCCACGCCGGCGACGATCTCCTCGCTGCTATGGCTAGAATGGACTTCGTTGTTGCGGCGCGTTTTCACGGCGTGTTGGTTTCGCATCTGCTCGGAAAACCGGTTCTCGGCGTTTCCTATCACCAGAAAACGGCAGACCTCATGGCGCGCATGGGCCAGCAGGATTGCACTCTCAAGATTGAAGAGTGCAGCTCCGAAACGCTGAAGCAGACGTTCTGTTTTATCGAATCGCATCAGGCCGCCATCCGCGCTGAGTTTGCGCGCCGCGTCCCGGAATGCCGCGCCGCTTTGGATTCTCAGTACGAACGAGTGTTCGGCTTGCTCGAGCCGCGCACCGCTGCCACGAAAACTCTGAACACATCCGCTGTACCGGCAAAGGAGCCATCGAATGCGCGTATTAATTACGGGTCATAGAGGATACATCGGCACGGTTTTGGCACCGCTTTTCGCCAAGGCTGGCCATGAGGTCGTGGGCCTGGATTCCGACCTCTTCGAGCACTGCACTTTCGGCGATGAGCCGATGGCCTTTCCCACGCTGCTTAAGGATCTTCGCGATGTCACCGTCAGTGATCTGGATGGCTTTGACGCCGTCGTGCACCTCGCCGGACTCTCCAACGATCCGCTCGGGAACATCAATCCCGATCTCACTTACGACATCAACCACCGCGCTTCGGTGCGCCTCGCGCAACTTGCCAAGCAAGCCGGGGTGAAACGCTATCTCTTCTCTTCGTCCTGCAGCACCTACGGCGCTGCTGGCGACAAGATCCTCGGCGAAGACGCCGAGTTCAACCCCGTCACGCCGTATGCCACATCTAAGGTCCTCGTGGAGCAAGACGTCCGCAAGCTCGCCGACGACAACTTCAGCCCGACTTTTCTCCGGAACGCAACAGCCTATGGCGTCTCTCCTCGCCAGCGTTTCGATCTAGTGCTGAACAACCTCGTCGCCTGGGCCATGTGCACCGGCCGCGTACTTCTCAAAAGCGATGGCACGCCCTGGCGCCCGCTCGTGCACATCGAAGATATTTCCCGCGCCTTCCTTGCCGCCATGGAAAGCCCGCGCGAGCAAGTCCACAATCTCGCCGTCAACATCGGCCGCACCGATCAGAACTACCAGATTCGCCAAATTGCCGAAATTGTTGAAAAGACCGTGCCCGGCTCCCGCGTCGAATTTGCCGGCGGCGCCGAACCCGACAAGCGCAACTATCGCGTCGACTTCACTCTCGCCACAAAAGTTCTGCCGGCCTTTAAGCCGGTGTGGGACATCCCCAAGGGCGCGCAAGAACTCTACGAAGCCTACAAAAAGGTCCAACTCACCGTGGAAGACTTCGAAGGCATTCGCTACAAGCGGATTGACCACATCAAGAACCTGCTGGCCACCGGCAAGATCGACAGCGCTTTACGCCGCATCGCTCCTGTTTCGCAAGATCTGGCTTCCGCCAGAGCGTAGTCACGCGATTTTCCTGGAGGAAACGATTTGCTCTTCACTGAAACCAAGCTGAAAGGTGCCTTCGTTCTGGAAATTGAAAAGCGCGAAGATAACCGTGGCTTCTTCGCGCGCACCTTCTGCCAGAACGAATTCAGAGCCCATGGCCTAAATCCGCTGGTTGTGCAGTGCAACATTGCCTACAACAAGAAAAAGGGCACATTGCGCGGGATGCATTTTCAGAACGCGCCACACGCGGAAAACAAACTGGTTCGCTGCACCAGAGGCGCAATTCACGACGTCATCATTGACCTGCGGCGGGACTCGCCGACCTATAAACAGTGGGTCAGCGCGGAACTAACCGAAGACAACCACAAGCTTCTCTACGTTCCCGAAGGGTTCGGACACGGCTATCAGACGCTCACGGAAACCGCCGAGGTTATCTACCAGGTCTCGCAATTCTACGCCCCGGAATCAGCCAGCGGTGTCCGCCACAACGACCCGGCGTTCGGCATCACTTGGCCGCTCCCGGTCGCCGCGATTTCCGATTTAGACAAGAATTGGCCCGACTTCAAAGGCTGAAATTCGATCCGGCTCAGCCGATGCAGTCGCTGAAAAGCTAAACAAAGGGAGCAGGAATGCTAATCGTTGATACCGCACTTGAGAAGCGCCAAACCGAAGGCAACCCGGTTCGCGTCGCATTGATCGGCGCCGGTTTTTCGGCCAGCGCTGTTGCGCTGAACATCATCACCGGCGTCCCCGGAATGAAATTGGTCGCTATCGCGAATCGGACCGTCGAGACCGCTCGAAAAGTTTATTGTGGCGCGGGCGTGGAGTCCGTGAAGACCGTTGAAACCGTCGCCCAGCTCGAAGAAGCCATCCACAACGGGCAATATGCCGTCACGGACGACGCGATGCTCGTCTGCCAGGCAGCCGGCATTGACGCCATCATTGAAGCGACCGGCCAAGTTGAATTTGGCGCGCGAGTCTCGATGAAGGCTATCGAGCACGGCAAGCATGTCGTGCTGATGAACGCTGAGCTCGACGCTACCATCGGCCCGATCCTCAAGGTCTATGCCGATCGCGCTGGCGTGGTTTTTACGGACACCGACGGCGAAGAGCCAGGCGTCGCGATGAACCTCTATCGCTTCGCCAAAACCATGGGCTACAACCCTGTGGCCGCCGGAAATATTAAAGGCATGCTCGACCGCTACCGCACTCCGGAAACGCAGCGCGAGCGCGCCAAGCAATACGGGCAGAACGCCCAGATGATCACGTCCTTCGCCGACGGCACCAAGCTCAACATGGAATGCGCCATTATGGCCAACGCTATGGGCTTCCGCGCCGGCAAGCGTGGTATGTACGGCCCAGCGACCCCGGACGTCCGCGATGCCGCCAAGCTTTTCCCGCCGGAGCAACTGCTCAACGGCGGCCTCGTGGATTACGTCCTCGGGTCTGAACCGGGCACGGGAGCCTGGGTCCTCGGCTATACCGAACACCCCGTCAAAAAGTTTTATCTCGATCTCTTCAAACTCGGAAAAGGTCCGTTCTATTGCCTCTACACGCCTTACCATTTGCCGCCGCTCCAAATCGGCTCTTCGGTCGCCCGCGCTGTTTTGTTCCACGACGCAACGGTCGCTCCTCTCGGTGCGCCGGCTTGCGATGTTCTCGCCGTCGCCAAGCGCGATCTGAAAGCCGGCGAAGTCATGGATGGCATCGGCGGGTTCATGGCTTATGGTCTCATCGACAATTCCGACGTCGTCCAAGCCGAGGGTCTCTTGCCCGTCGGCCTTTCCGAAGGCTGCCGTCTCAAGCACGACGTTCCCAGAGATTCCGTCATCCGTTACGCCGACGTAGCACTGCCCGAAAATCGCCTTTGCGACAAACTCCGCGCGGAGCAAGATAGCTACTTCTCCACCGCTGTCGCGCCTCGCGCTGCCGCGCGTTGAGAGGGATGACTCGATGAAAGTAGTTCTTTTCTGCGGTGGCTTGGGACTTCGGCTGCGGGACTACGCCGAAAACATTCCTAAGCCTCTCGCGACCATCGGCTATCGCCCGATTTTGTGGCACGTCATGAAGTACTACGCCCACTATGGCCACAAAGATTTCATTCTCTGCCTGGGCCATCGCGCCGACGCCATCAAAAATTATTTCGTCCACTACGACGAATACGTTTCCAACGACTTCACGCTCACCGGCGACGGCAAGAACATGAATCTCATCAACCGGGACATCCACGACTGGAAAATCACTTTCGTGGATACCGGCATTAATTCGAACATCGGCCAGCGCCTCAAAGCCGTGGAAAAACATGTCGAAGGCGAAGAGATGTTCATGGCCAATTACACCGATGGGCTCTCCGATTTACCTTTGAACGAGCACATCGAGCATTTTCGCCGTCACGGGAAAACCGCCAGCTTTCTGTGCATTCGCCCCAATTGGAGCTATCACCTCGTCACGCTAAACGGCGGTGATTTGGTCACTGGCATCGAGGATGTTACCCGCACCAATATCCGTATCAACGGCGGATTCTTCCTCTTCCGCAAAAACATATTCAAGTACATGCGCGAAGGCGAAGAACTTGTGCAGGAGCCGTTCCGCCGTCTCGTCGCCGAAGAGCAGCTCCTTGCGTACCGATACGACGGCTTCTGGGCCTGCATGGACACATTCAAAGACAAGACCCAACTCGACGAACTCTACGCCAGAGGCAACGCTCCCTGGGAAGTCTGGAAGCACGCTGGGGGTGCTTGAGCCAATCCATGCTCCCTCTTAGCCTGCCGAAAAAAGCGCGTGGCAATCGCTCAATCCTCTGCCTCGGTGCACATTCCGATGACATTGAGATCGGGTGCGGCGGCACCATCCTTCAGCTCCTTCAAATGTACAAGGACCTGGAATTTCACTGGGTCGTCTTCAGCTCTGGACACCAGCGCGATCGCGAGGCGCGCAGAAGTGCCGATCTTTTCCTGAAGGGCGCAGCCAAAAAGAACGTTATCGTGCAGGATTTCCGCAACGGTTACTTTCCGGCCGTCCTCACCGACATCAAAGACTATTTCGAGGAATTGAAAAAGGAAATTTCGCCGGACTTGATCTTCACCCACGCGCGCCACGACCTGCACCAGGATCACCGGATTCTTAATCAACTCGCCTGGAACACCTGGCGCAATCACGTGATCCTCGAATACGAGATTCCCAAATGGGATGGCGACTTGGGCACGCCCAATCTGTACGTCTCTTTTGATCAGCGCGTTGCCGCACGCAAGATTAAACACCTGATGGCTTGCTTTGGGACGCAGCGCGATAAACACTGGTTTACTCCGGATACGTTTCAGGGGCTGATGCGTATCCGCGGTCTGGAATCGAATTCGCCGGGCAATTTCGCGGAAGGGTTTTACGCCCGGAAGCTCGTATTGGGTAGCTGATCGGAAGCCACGTTACGGCAAGGAGCAAGTTCTCTTATGGGTGACGGCAATCACAAACCCCGCGTAAGCGTCGGGATGCCCGTCTATAACTGCAAAAAATATGTGGCGGAAGCGATTGAATCCAATCTCCGTCAAACGTTCACGAATTTCGAGCTGGTCATCACGGACAACTGCTCGACAGACGGTTCGGCTGAAATCTGCCGCGCCTACGCCGCGCGGGATTCGCGCGTCAAATATCATCGCAATCCCGAGAATATTGGCGCGGGAGGCAACTTCCGCCGATGCTTCGAGTTGTCCCAGGGTGAATATTTTCGCTGGACTCCGTCGGACGACGTAGTCGGCCCCGAACTTCTCGAACTTTGCGTCGAGGTCCTCGACCGTGATCCTTCCATTCTATTGGCCTATCCACGCACTCGGCTTATCGACGGAGAGGGTCAGATTATCCGTGACTACGATGAGAACCTCCATCTTCTCCAGGAGAGACCCAGCACCCGATTCAAGGAGGTCTCTCATCGGCTCCGTCTCTGTAACGTTCAGTACGGCCTCACGCGGCGCGAAATCCTCGGCCGAACCGGCCTGATGCGTAATTACGCTGGTGGTGACATCCCTCTGATTCTGGAGATGTCCTTGTATGGAAAGTTTTACGAGGTTCCGGAGCACCTCTTCTACCGCCGCATGCATGAGAGCGCTTCCAGCGCCATGAAAGACATAAAAGACGTGATGAATCTCTTCGATCCGAAGAAGCGTGACAAGCTCTTTCTCTACAACTGGGTTCACTTAGGGGCGAAATACAGATCCATAGCGCGAGCTCCTATCTCGTTCTCCGAAAAGATGCGTACTTTTTCGTTTTTAACTCGCTGGGCCATCATGGGCCGCAATGCTTACGCCCGAGAGCTAGGTGAGGCTGTGACGTACTATACTCATCGAGCCAAGTGACCCAAACAAATGTCGGCTATAGCCGCCTGTTGCGGGTTGAGTGTCTTATGATCAGCTCCTGTCGCCTCTGCATTGCCCGTTTGTCTCTGCGCTACCAGTAACAATGTTTTGATGTTTCTTGGTATTTACAAGAAGTTAGATAGCACTACGAACACAGACTAGGCTGGCCGTACTATTCCCCCAATTCTAGCGTTCTCGGTACATTGTCTGGGTGACGATCCCAGCCGGTTCTAACTCCTCGCTTGGTGCTGGCTTAAATCCCCATCGCCCCTACTTGAGTTCCACACCCAGGATCAGCCCAAACTCTCGATGAGAACGACCAAACGCATCCTCTGGATTCTCGCGTTGCCTATTATCTGCCTGGTTATCACGGCGGCGGCTTCGTCGCATGCTCCGACCGACGTGGCTTGGCGCCTCGCGGTCGTCAAGTACAAAATCACCGGCAAACTTCCCGAAATCCCTTTTAACCTGCTTTTGCGCTGGATTCGCCCCGGCAGTCCCGTCTATCTTGGAGGCCTGGCGGAAAATCCCAACGTCAACGAAGGGATCACCAATCTTTTCAGCGATCCGCAAACGGTTTCCGCGGGAGCGAAGGTGTACGGCCGCATCTGCGTTGAGTGCCATGGCGACAATGCCACCGGTCGCACCGGCCCTAACTTGCTGAGTGCCGTCGCGAACATGACCGACTGGCGCTTCTTTTCCACCGTGAAATGGGGACGTCCCCGCACCATCATGATGGGGCAGCCGCTCAGCGACCTAGAAATCTGGCAAGTCAACGCATTTATCAAGAGAACCGCGCTGGACGTTGCTCTCTCCCGACACAACGGCAACTCGGCTCTTGCATCGTTTGCGCCCATTACTCCTGAGATGCTGCGGGCCTCCAATCATTCGGACGACTGGATCGTTCACGCCGGGAACTACTCGTCCCATCGTCACAGCTTGCACAACCAAATTACTCGCCAAAACGTTCAGAATCTGCGCCTCATTTGGGCCGCCCAGCTCAATTCTCATGATCCTTCGCTCGAATCCACTCCCATCGTAGCGAATGGAAGGATGTTTGTGACTCACTCCCCCGAAGGCGTTTCGGCTCTCGACGTCACCAACGGCGACACACTTTGGGAATTCCATCGCCCCGTACCGGATAACATTCCGCTTTGTTGCGGCGCGCAGAACCGTGGGGTGGCGGTCTGGAATGACACGCTCTTGGTTCCCACGTTGGACGCTCACTTGATTGCCCTAGAGGCGAGCTCCGGTCGCAAGCTCTGGGACGCGGTGGTCGGGGACTGGCATGGAGGCTACTCCATGACCGGCGCCCCGCTCGTCATCGATGACCGCATTATCGTTGGCGTGGGCGGCGGCGACTTTGGTATTCGAGGTTTAGTGGCGGCTTACTCCGCAAAGGATGGTTCGCTCATCTGGCGTTGCTACACCATTCCCGGCCCGGGTGAGCCTGGCAACGAAACGTGGACCGGTGATGCGTGGAGACACGGCGGCGGCGCTACCTGGACCACTGGCTCTTACGATCCGCAGCTCGGGCTCATCTATTGGGGTACGGGCAATCCCGCTCCCGTCTTTACGACCGAGAATCGCGCCAACGGCAGCCTGTTCGCCAGTTCGGTGCTCGCGATCGACGTCAACAGCGGCAAGATCCGTTGGTACTATCAATTCACGCCTGCCGATGATCACGATTGGGATGCCACGCAGCAAATCGTCCTCGCCGACGTGCCGATCAATGGACAGGTCCGTCAAGCGCTCTTCCAGGCGAATCGCAACGGCTTCTTTTATGCTCTCGACCGGACGAATGGTAGCTTTCTCTTCGCGCACCCGTTCGCGAAGCAGACTTGGGCATCCGGCTTCACTCCTCAGGGGCACGCTATCGTTCGTGAGGATTCTCACCCAACTCGCTCCGGTACCGTCGTGTGGCCGGCAGCGGGTGGCGCCACCAATTGGTGGCCCAGCTCTTTCGATCCTCGTCGGAAGCTGCTCTTCGTTCCGTCCGTGGATGCGGCCTCAATTTATTTTCACGATCGCGAACCAAAATATGAATTTGGCGAGAATTTTGGCGGAAGTTCTTATCAGCGAACTGCCAATGTCCCCGTGACAATCGCCATTCGCGCTGTGGACGTGACCTCCGGCGCCATCCGCTGGGATCTCCCGCTTGCCAAGGGCAACAATGATGTCCGGGGAGAAATGGGCGGTCTGCTGTCCACCGACGGAAACTTGGTGTTCGGAGCATATGCCGGCAAGTTCTTTGCCCTCGATGCCGATACCGGTTTACGCATTTGGGATACGCCATTGGGCGCACTAATTCATGCGCCTCCCATTACTTACATGGTCCACGGCGTCCAGTACGTTTCGCTTGTCGCGGGTCGGGAGGTCTTTACTTGGAGCCTGCCCAGCGAGCCTCAAGGTTCCCCTGTTCGTTAGCACCCTGGCACACGTCGAGCGATAACTCACGCGTTACCCAGACCCTACGGAAAGATGAAGGAACAATTTGGCTCACATTTGACATTCCACTTCCTTCGTTTGCCCAATTTCTGCTTTGGTTCGGATGTAAGTTACTGTAAATAAGGTAGTTAAACTAGGGACCTTCTGGTACGACGGCTGCTCCCTTCTTTGCCGTCATGAATACTCTGCAAGCGTTCTTTGAATCCCTCGCTGAACCCGCCAGATTGGCCCTCATCGGTGCCACGCTGGTGGCCAGTGCCGTCCTCCTCCGCAAGCTGCTTCTCCCGGGCCATCAAACCTTGGATTCCGCTGCCAAGCATGCGACAGGAGACACCTCCAAGTAGCCCCTAACCCGGTCGGCTGGACCCGTTCTTGAGGCAGTTTAGCCTTCACAATGTTCCAGGCTGCTGGTGTGGTACGCCATGCGCTCTGCTCCAGACGGGGTTTGTCACCGGCTGGCTTGAGTACCACCTCGGCAACGCAGAGCACAAATTCGTCTAGCGGACAACCGGCCAAGCTACAATGACCCCGAAAAACGCGGGACTAACTCCTTTGCGCATCGCGATCATAGGCTGCGGCCACGTTGGCTTAGTCACCGGAACCTGTCTCGCTTCGCTCGGCCACACGGTCGTATGCGTGGACCAAGATTTGCCTCTTGTCGCGCGCTTGGAACAAGGCCAATTGCCTGTCTACGAGCCGCACCTGGAGTCACTGTTTTGCCAGGCGCGCTCGGCCGGCCAGCTGAAATTCACTGCTGATCTGGCGACAGCAGTCAAGGAAGCTGACGCTATCTTTTTGTGCGTCGGTGTCCCCCAACTCGAGAGCGGCGACTCGGATTTTTCCGCCCTGGATCGCGTCGCCCGCCAACTCGCGCAAACGGCCGACGGCCCAAAGCTCGTGGTAATTCGCAGTACGGTTCCCGTACAGACTGGTGAACAACTGGCTCATCTTCTGGCTGTATACTGCGGCGAGCCAGGTGTTTCCTTCACGGTCGCGGCCAACCCTCAGTTCTTGCGCGAAGGAACCGCCGTGGTCGACTTTTTTCATCCAGAGCGCATCCTTCTGGGGGTCAACGACCCCTCGACGGAACGGCTGCTGCGGGAGATTTACGCTCCGCTCCTGCGGCAGAGCTTCCCTTGTCCGATGCACTCGGGAAAATGTCCCACGCCTGCGCCCCAGCTGCTTGTGACGCGGGTGCACAGCGCCGAACTTATCAAACAAATTTCCAATGCCTATCTCGCCGTGAAGATCTCGTATGCAAATGTGTTGGCCGATTTATGCGAACGTCTGGGCGCTGACGTTCAGGAAGTCACCCATGCCGTGGGCCTTGATCCGCGGATCGGATCTCCCTTCTTGCAGCCAGGGCTGGGCTTCGGCGGTTCTCGCCTGCCTACCGACCTCCGTGCCGTCTGCCAACTGACCCGGCGGCTCGAAGTAGACGGCGGAATTGCCGAGGCAGCCGAAAGAGTGAACCGGGAACGCGTAGACATCTTCTTTCAGAAAATCCAGCGCTCCCTGTGGGTGCTCAAAGGCAAGCGCATCGCCTTACTGGGTCTGGCCCACAAAGCAGGGACGGATGACGTTCGCGGGTCCGCCGCCTTGGAGCTTTACGAAAGGCTCACCGCCAACGGTGCGAGTGTCCGTGCCTATGATCCGCAGGCGGTCAGCCGTGCCCGTGCGCTTCAGCCGACGATTGTTGGTGCCACCGACCCGTATGACGCCGCGGCACAAGCCGATGCTTTGGTCATCGCTACGGACTGGGTTGAGTTTCGCAGTCTCGACTGGCAACGCATCCACAGCCTGATGTCCCGGCCGATCGTATTTGATGGCCGCAATCTTTTATCCCCAGCTCAGATGAAGGCGCTCGGATTCGAGTATCATTCTGTCGGACGACCGGTCTAGCAGTTCGCCGAGCCTTCAATACCTAATCTATCGAAATCACTCTGCTAGTCGGCTGAGGCTTTTCTTGACCCGGAATCGGTTTCCTTGCTATGACGCTTGTAGCTATTCGCGAGGAGGTTCCATGGCTAGCAATCGACGCAAGTTCATCCGCAGTTTCGCCTCAGGTGCTGCCGTCACCGCTGCGCTGCCTGCCATCGCCGACCTGGCGCTAAGTGAACTGGTTCCTGGCGCCCGGGCGAGCGAACCCGGCGGGCCGATTATTCTTAGCCGCAACGAAAACGCCTATGGGCCTTCCCAGAAGGTCATCGCGTCAATGCAACAGTCATTGCAATTTGCGAATCGCTATCCGGACCCGAGTGTCACGACGTTACAGGAAAGAATTGCGGCTTCGCATTCGGTGAAGCCAAATCAAATCGTGATGGGCTGCGGTTCGGGTGAAATTCTGAACACCTCTGCCGCGGCGTCTCTTGGCCCCGGAAAGAAGTTGATCACCGCGCTGCCCACGTTCGAAGCGATTGGTCGTTATGCCAAAGTGCTGGGCGCGGACGTAATCGAAGTTCCGCTGACTAAGGATTACGCGCACGATTTGGCGGCTATGCTGGCCCGGGCGGATTCTTCCACCGGACTCGTATACCTCTGTAATCCCAATAACCCGACGGGGAGCCTTACGCCGCGAAAGGACCTGGAGAACTTCGTCCGCCAGCTTCCGCCCACAACGAACGTGCTGCTGGACGAGGCGTATCACCACTTCGTCGGCGCCAACCCCGAATACGTTTCCTTCCTTGATCAGCCGATGAACGACGATCGCCTTATCGTGGCGCGAACCTTTTCCAAGGTATTTGGCTTGGCCGGTATGCGCATCGGCTATGCTGTGGGTTCACCGGACAAGATCCAGGCGCTTGCTTCGCGGCGTTTGGCCGAAGGACTGAATGCGGTGGGCGCTCGGTGTGCCCTGATCGCTTACGATGATGCGGATTACGTGAAGTTCAGTGCGAACCGCAATGCCGACGACCGGCAAGAGTTCTTTGCGCAGGCCAAGTCCCGAAAAATCGAAGTTATTCCGTCATCGACGAATTTCGCCATGTTGCAGACCAATCGCAAAGCGACCGCCGTGATCGAGCATTTCAAAAAGAACAACGTGGCCATCGCGCGCTTGTTTCCGTCCATGAGTTCTTTTGTGCGCGTCTCCTTCGGCAAACCCGACGAAATGAGAGAATTCTGGCGCGTGTGGGATCTGCAGAAGTCCTGAGTTCGAACGAAGGCTACTCGCCAGGTCTTCGAAAAGTTATTGGACCTCGACAGCTTCGCCGACAGAAAAGTACGTGCAATCCGGGTGAACATAAACCAGTGCACTCACGCTAGCTTCGGGATCCATCATGAAACCCTCGGTAAGTTGGACGCCGATTTCTTCCGGCTGCAGCAGCTTCCAAATTCCCGCTTGATCTTCGAGGTTTGGGCACGCCGGATAGCCGAAGCTGTACCGCTTGCCGCGATAACGTGAAGTAAAGCGCTGAGCCATGGTCATGTCCGGCGGATCGGGAAAACCCCAATCTTCGCGGATGCGGCGATGCAGCCATTCAGCACAGCCTTCGGCGGATTCTATAGCCAGCGCCTGCAAGGCGTGCGACTTGAAGTAGTAGCCGTCGTTCTTGGCTTTCTCCGACCGCTCCCGAACTCCTTCACCCGCCGTTACGACGAGCAGTGCCAGATGATCGCGCTGGCCGTTCTGCGGCGGCAAAATGTAGTCGCTCAGGCACAGAAAATCTCCGGAACGTTGGCGCGGGAACTTGAACGAATGCAAAGGTTCAGCTACGCCAGGAGCGAACAAATGAGTCACATCGCCGTCCGCTTCCGCTTCAAAAAATTGCCAGACCGCGCGAATCTTCATGAATTCCGCTGCTTCGCGTTTCACGTCTTCGACATTTTCGTAGAGCTCGACGGCTTTCGGCTCGCGTTCGCCGAAACGTTTCTGAAAATCACCACGATAGCCGAGATGCTTGCTGAACAGCATGTACGGATTCACGTAGCTCCAGACCTCGTTGAGATCGGGCACGAGGCGCACCTTGCGGTCCAGATAGCCAACTTTGGCGATCGGCAAATCGGTGCGCACCTTGGGCGAGCGCTTGGGCACGGCCGACTCGGCAACACGGACAGTGGTAGCCACCTCAAATCCGTTGCCGGAAGCAGTGTGCTCGTGCAGAACTCTGTCGCGCGTGGCCGGATCCATGAGTTCGTTCATCAGGCGCAAACCAGTCATCGCGTCTTTCGCATAACACACTGCCTTGCCGTAGCTCGGCGCGATCTTGGCCTGCGTGAATTTCGCGGAAAGCGCCGCGCCGCCAACGAGTAGCGGAATGGCGATCCCTGCATCTTTGAGATCGCTTGCAGTGGTCACCATTTGTTGCGCGCTTTTCACCAACAAGCCGGACAAGCCAATTGCGTCGGGATGGTGCGCCTGATAAGCCTTGATCAAATCTTCCGGCGGCACCTTGATTCCGAGATTCACCACCTCGTAGCCGTTGTTTTTCAAAATGATCTCGACAAGATTTTTGCCGATATCGTGCACATCGCCTTTGACCGTGGCCAGCACGATTTTCCCGCGCTTGGTTACGTCAGACTTTTCCATGAACTGCTCAAGGTGACCAACAGCAGCCTTCATGGCTTCCGCGGATTGCAACACTTCCGCGACGATCAGTTCATTGGCGTTGAAAAGCCGCCCCACTTCGGCCATGCCGTTCATCAGTGGGCCGTTGATGATATCCAAGGGTGGGATGCCACCGCCGCGCTTGAGTTCAAGGTCCGCAATAAGGCCGTCGCGCGTGCCTTCGATGATGTAGTTGGCCAGGCGCTCGTCTAACGGCAGATCTGCCGCGCGCTTCTTCTCTTTTTTCTTCGCGGTGCGGAAGTATTCGGCGATCGCCGCGATATGAAACTGGTTGACGGCTGCGCGCTGCGCTTTGCTCTGCTGCCGCCAGTCGGCGGGTGCATTTCGGAGCAGTCCCGCATTCGAATGATCCACAGGAACAGCCTTCGGCGGATGCGAGAACAGTAGATTCTCCGCCAGTTCGCGTTCCTGCGCGATGATAGATGCAAAGCGCTCCAGCTTCTCGGTGTTCACAATCGCCAGATCCAATCCAGCCTTCGTGCAGTAGTACAGAAACACCGAATTCACCACTTCCCGTGCGCCCGCCGGCAAGCCAAACGACACGTTGGAGATTCCCAAAATAGTGCGCACATCGGGCATCGCTTGCTTGATCAGCCGGATGCCTTCCATTGTTTCGACCGCCCCGCCTATGTAGTTTTCGTCGCCCGTCGCGCAGGGAAAGACCAAAGGATCGAAGACAATGTCTTCGGATGGCAGCGCATATTTCCCGGTCAGCAGCCTGTAACTCCGCTCGGCCACCGCCAATTTGCGCTCGCGAGTAAACGCCTGCGCCTGCACCGGATCTTCATCAATGCATCCGACCACCACCGCCGCGCCAAAGTCGTGTGCAATCGGCACTACTCGCTCGAACTTTTCTTCGCCATCCTCCAGGTTGATCGAATTGATGATCGCCTTGCCCTGGCAATAGGTCAGCGCCAGCTCAATCGCCGCTGCGTCCGTCGTATCAATCATCACCGGCGTCTTCACTTTGCGAATCAGCTTTTCGTAGAACGGCGGAATGTCCTTCTTTTCGTCGCGATCGGTGCTTTGCAGGCACACGTCCACGATATGCGCCCCGCCCTTCACCTGCCGCCGCGCGATTTCGCTCGCTTCTTCCCACTTTTCTTCTGCCACCAGGTTCTTGAACAAGCGCGAACCGATCACGTTGGTCCGCTCACCGACCAGCAGCGGCCTGGTGGTTTCTTCTGCCTCGATCGTTTCAATCCCGGAATACACGGCGCGATGCGCATCCGCCGGCCGTACGCGGGGTTTCTTGCCTTCCGCCATTTGCGCAATCGCGCGGATATGCTGTTCCGTGGTGCCGCAGCATCCGCCGACCAGGTTCAGCCAGCCATGGTCCACGAATTTTTCGAGCTGTGCTGCCAACGAGCTGGGTGTTTCGAGGTATTTGCCTTCTTCGTCCGGCAAACCGGCATTCGGATAGCAGGACACGAACTCCGTCGAAAGCTGGCTCAACGTCCGGATGTGATCGGTCATGAACTCAGGTCCCGTAGCGCAGTTCATGCCAAACGCCAGCGGCTTGGCGTGTTTCAGCGATGCCCACATTGCTTCCACCGTCTGCCCAGCCAGCATCGTGCCCATCGGTTCGATCGTCACTGAGATGATCGTAGGAATCTGCGTGCCAATCTCCTGCGACAGTTGCTGGATCGCCAGTAGCGCCGCCTTGATGTTCCGCGTGTCCTGCGAGGTCTCCACCAGCAGCAAGTCCACTCCGCCATCCACCAACCCCTTCGCCTGCGTGTAGTACGTCTCCCGCAAACCATCGAACGTCACTCCGCCCGTAACCGTGATCGTCTTGGTCGTGGGCCCCATCGAGCCCGCCACAAACCGCGGTCTTCCGGGCTTCGCAAACTCGTCCGCCGCCTGACGCGCGAGTTCGGCCGCACTCTTGCTCAGTTCGTACGACTGCTCCGCGAGGCCATACTCCGCCAGTACCAGCGACATGCTACCGAACGTATTCGTCTCGACGATGTCCGAACCCGCCTCGAAATACTTCCGGTGAATATCGAGCACGACATCCGGTCGCGTCCGCACCAGGTTCTCGTTGCAGCCTTCCAGCGCCGCTCCGCCAAAATCCTCTGCCGTCAAATGCCGCTGCTGCAGCATGGTGCCCATGGCCCCGTCGAGCACAAGAATCCGCTCCGCGAGCAGTGCCCGCAGCGCCTTCCCGGATTCGATAAGATTTCTCATATTCTCGAGAGCTGCGCGCCTCTAGCCGCAAGATCTGGCGCGAGCGAGACACCTGCGCCACACCCTGTCCAGATAATCCTCCATTTTACGCGGCAAGCGGGTTGCAAATCGAACCCCTTGCAGTAAACCGTTGATTCTTAGGGTTAAACGGCCATTAGCCGCACTGAACGGCAGCACTCCCGGAGGCTTGGATGCTATACTGCCCTCGACCAAAATGGCCGACTACCATTCATGACCCGTCCTCTGCGCATCATCAACATCGTTGGCGCGCGCCCGAACCTGCCGAAAATCGCCCCGCTCATGCGAGAAATGCAGCGCTATCCGGAGCACATCGACCCCATCCTGGTCCACACCGGCCAGCACTACGACGAAGCCCTCTCCGACATTTTCTTCCGCCAGATGGGTATTCCCCCGCCGCACTATAACCTCGAGGTGGGTTCCGGCTCGCATGCCGCGCAGACCGCCGAAGTGCTGAAGCGCATTGAGCCAGTCCTGCTCGAGCGACAACCGGACTTGGTACTCGTCGTCGGAGACGTCAACTCCACCATCGCCGTCTCCCTGGCCGCCGTAAAGGTCGGCATTCCAGTGGCGCACGTCGAAGCTGGCCTGCGCAGCTTCGATCGCTCTATGCCCGAGGAAATCAATCGCATCCTCACCGACGCGCTCGCAGAATATCTCTTCGTTACTGAAGAAGACGCCATCGTTCACCTGCTTAAAGAAGGCCGCCCCCGTTCCGCGATTCATCTCGTCGGCAACGTCATGATCGATTCGCTGCGGCACTTTCTGCCCCTCGCCCAGCAATCTCCGATCGGTGATGATCTGGCGCTCAAGAATTCCCACGGCTGGCACCGCTTCGCCGTCCTGACGCTGCATCGCCCGTCCAACGTCGACGACACCAGCAAACTGGCCGAGCTGCTCGGCGCCATCGACTCGGTCGCCGCGCAAGTGCCGGTCATCTTCCCCGTTCACCCCCGCACCCAGCAACGCCTCGCTCAAGCCGGCATTAAGCACCACGACCAGCTGCGCCTCATCCCGCCCGTCGGCTACCTCGATTTTCTCTGCCTGCTCAGCAAAGCTACCCTCGTGCTCACCGACTCCGGCGGTATTCAGGAAGAAACCACGGCACTGGGCGTCCCGTGCCTCACCTTGCGCGAGAACACCGAGCGTCCAGTCACCATTTCCCAGGGCACGAACCAACTTATTGGCACGGATCCCACGAAAATCGTTCCAGCAGCCAACGAAATTTTGAGCGGCAGAGGCAAGGCGGGGCGCATCCCGCCATTTTGGGACGGACATGCAGCCGAGCGGATCGTCGAAATTCTGCTGAAAATCCCGGTCCGCGGCGGCTCTTAAAAAGCTCCGTACTCGTCAGTAACAATTCGTGAACAGTCCTTTCCAAGCTGCTTGCCCGTTGGGACAGTTTTCTCTAGTCTGAGGTCAATGGCCACGAAACGCGCTACCGCAAAGCTCTCTGTCTGCATTCTGTCGCCGCACCCGCTCGTGCTCAGCGAATTCGAACGCGTGCTGGCCAAAGCAAATTTCAAGGTGTCCGTTAAGCAGCTCGAATCCACGCTGGCGCCCGATATGCGCAATCTCGAACCGCCCGAAGCCCAGGTTTACGTCATTGACGGCCACGCCGCGCGGCCTGCTACCGGCGCACTGCTTTCCAACATCATGGAGCGCCATCCGGAATCGCGCCTCATCGTCGTCGGCGAACAGCACAACGACGCGAACAGCTACCAACTTCTGCGCCTCGGCGTGAAGGGCCTTCTTACCTATACCGAAGCACGCGAACAGTTGGTCCGCGCTTTGCCGCTCGTCGCCAGCGGCGGCTTCTGGGTCCCTCGTTCGGTCCTCTCCGGTTTTGTCGATTCGATCCTCACCAATCAAGGCCGTCGGCTCAAGACCGATTCCGTCACCAATCTCAGCCGCCGCGAGCAGGAAGTGCTCGATTCGCTGCTCGAGAATCTCTCCAACAAAGAAATCGCCAACAAGCTCAACATCGCCGAGCGCACCGTCAAGTTCCACGTCTCCAACCTGCTCAGCAAATTCGGCGTCCGCCGCCGCGCCGACCTCATCCTGCTCACCTTCCAGCGCCGCATGGCGACACCGTAGGGTCATCCGCCCGCAAATCGTGTAGCGTCATCCTTCTGAGGATGACCTCAGTCTGCCGCCCTCCCTATCAAAGCCCGCTACGTTCTATACTGCTAACCGCGAATTTCTTCATAACTCGTAGTGAGGCTCTCTTGAACATTCTCGTCACCGGCGCTGCCGGCTATATCGGCAGCATCTGCTCCGAAGTGCTGATCGCCCGTGGCCATCACGTCGTCGCTCTCGATAATCTTCAGGAAGGCCACCGCGCGGCCGTCCCGCCGCGAGCCGTGTTCTGTCACGCTGATCTTGGCGTCCGTGCGGAAATCGAAGAGGTTTTTTCGCGCCACAAAGTCGAAGCCGTCATGCATTTCGCCGCCGAAGCGCTGGTCGCGAAATCGGTCCGCGAACCCAGCACGTTTTACGCCGCCAATATCGCCTGCGGGGTCAATCTCCTCGACGCGGTGATTCGCCACGGCGTCAAGAAATTCATCTTCTCTTCGACCGCCGCAACTTACGGCGAGCCCCAGCAAGTCCCCATCCCGGAGGATCACCCGAAAGCCCCCATCAATCCTTACGGCAAATCCAAGCTGCGCTTCGAAGAAATCCTCAGCGACTATCGCGGTTACACTGGCCTGCATTACGCCTGTCTGCGCTACTTCAACGCCGCCGGCGCTTCCGTCGAGCGCGGCGAAGCCCACCGAACCGAAACGCACCTGATCCCGCGCATTCTCGATGCGGCAACCGGCGCAATTCCTCATCTCGAAGTTATGGGGGCCGACTATCCAACTCCCGACGGCACCTGCGTCCGCGATTACATCCACGTGCTGGACATTGCGGATTCGCACCTCCGCGCTCTCGAGTCCATCGAGCGCGTCTCCGGCGAAGCCTTCAACGTCGGCAATGCGCGCGGCTTCTCCATTCTGGAAGTGCTCGCCGCCGCCGAACGCGTCACTGGCCGCAAAATCCCTCGCAAAATGTCTCCCCGCCGCCCCGGCGATCCGGCCGTGCTTGTCGCCAGCAAGGAAAAATTGCGCCAAACGCTGGGCTGGGAAGCGCAACACTCCACCCTCGAAGAAATCATCGCTTCCGCCTGGACTTGGAAGCAAAAACACCCCCACGGCTACGCCGAAGCCGCCGCCGTGTAAGCCTGCTCGCCGCCAACTAAACCTGTTGCGCTTTTTGCTTTCCGTGGATTCTAGCGCGGAGACGGATCTTGGGCTGAGACTCTCTTCCTTTCCGCACTATTCACTGCCCACTATTCACTTCGATCCGACGAGCGGATTCTGAGCCCCACCAGAGACCCAGCCCGAAACAGCCCTAGTCTCCAAACTTATACCGAACAATGCACCACAACGCCTGCACGCCATCCTTCCACGTAATCTTCTTTCCTTCTTCGTACGTCCGCCCCGCGTAGCTGATGGGCACTTCGTAAATCCGCCAGTTGCCTTTCGAAATCTTCGCAGTGATTTCCGGCTCAAATCCGAACCGATTCGAACGCAGCGTAATCCCTGCCAGCACTTCCTTCCGGAACACTTTGTAGCAGGTCTCCATGTCGGTCAGTTTCAGATTGGTCATAATGTCCGAAAGCAGCGTCAGAAGTTTATTGGCCACGTAGTGCCAGAAATAATGCACGCGTTGCGGACCAGCCAGAAAACGCGAGCCATACACCACGTCAGCTCGACCATCCACAATCGGCTCCAGCAGCACCGCATAATCCCGCGGGTCATACTCCAGGTCCGCGTCCTGTACCAGCACCACGTCGCCCGTCGCTTCCGCAAAGCCTCGCCGCAGCGCCGCTCCTTTTCCGTAGTTCCGCGCCTGAAAAAAAATCCGCAGATCGGCCAGCTCCACCGGGTCGCCGCCGTCGTGGGAATCGATATGCGTTTCGCCTTGCTCCTGCGCACGCTTCATGGCTTCGAGGTATTGTCGCGTCCCGTCCGTCGAGCAGTCGTCCACGATCACCACTTCTTTGCGAATCGGCGTTTCCAAAACGCGCCGCAGAATCTCTTCGATGGTGTTTTTTTCGTTGTACACCGGAATGACTACGGAAATTTTCGCGTTGTCGAGCGCAGAAGGGTGTCGTTGTCGCCGCATTGCGCACATTGTCTGGTGTCGGCATCCATTCTAGTTTCGGTGTGCATGGGAGTAAAGTCCGCCTCCGGAGGTTGGCATGCACTCGCATGTCGCAATGGTCGCTGGCTTGCCCTCACCGGCGCTTCCCGTAGGCGGATCGTGACGCTATCCTAGTTGGTGCAGGTTCGTGCATACCAAACCGTGTGTCGGCGTCTCTGATGGCTAGCTTTTTCATCCAACAATTCGGTTGCCGCGCCACGCAAGCCGATGGCGCCGCGCTTGAACGTCAACTCTTGGACCGCGGCTGCACGCCCGTCACCGATCCCGCCAAGGCCAGCATCGTCATCCTCAACACCTGCACCGTCACCGCTGCCGCCGACGCCCAAGCCCGCGACGCCATTCGCAAATTGCACACCCGAAACCCCGCTGCACGTCTCATTGTCACCGGCTGCTACGCTCAGCGCGCCCCCGAAGAACTAGCCGCCCTTCCGGGCGTCACCCATGTCGTCGGCAATTCCCACAAACCGCAGATTCCTGACTTGATTACCGCCACCCTCCGCCCCTCGCCCGTAGGGGCGCAGCACGCTGCGCCCCAGCTTGGCACCCGACCTGGTCCAAGTCGCCCCGGCTCTCCTGCCCACATCTTTCCGCCGCAACACTCCTCTTCGCTTCTTCCGATAGCGAATCTCGCTCCCGACTCGGCCATTCCGTTCCATTCCTTCCTGACCGAATCGGTTCCCACTTCGCGGCCAGCCCAAATCCTGATCGGCGACATCTTTGCCAATTCCGAACTGCTCTCCGCTCCCTTGCTGGGCGGCGAGGCCGGGCACACGCGACCCACTCTGAAGATTCAGGATGGCTGCAATCTCCGTTGTTCCTATTGCGTGATCCCGTACGTTCGCGGCAAGTCCCGCAGTCTTACCCCCGACGCCGTCATTCGCGAAATTCAGAATCTCGCTGCAGTGGCACAGGCATTCCTGCCTGTGCGCTTTTCTGCTCCTAACCCAGGCCAATCTCCACACCGCAACTCGACCTCCTTCGAGCCCGCTTTGGAAGGAACCAAATTCACGGCACGTGAGACAGTTCTCAGTGGCATCAACCTCGGCACCTACGGCCGCGACCTCACTCCTCGCACTAATCTGCTCCAGTTGCTCCGTCGCATCCTGAAGGAAACCTCACTGGAACGCCTGCGCATCTCCTCCATCGAGCCGCAAGATGTAACGCGGGATTTTGTCGACCTCTTCGCTTCCAACGAGCGCCTCGCTGAACACTTTCACATGCCTTTGCAATCTGGTTCCGACCGCGTCCTCGCTGCCATGCACCGGCGCTACCGAATCGCCCACTACGCGCGCCGCGTCGAACTCATCCACGACCAACTGCCTCACGCCGCGATCGGCGCCGACGTCATCACTGGCTTCCCCGGCGAAACCGACGCCGACCATCAAGCCACCATCTCTTTCATCGAGCAGCATCCCTTCACCTATCTCCACGTCTTTTCCTTCTCCGCGCGTCCCGGCACCCCCGCAGCCTCTCTCCCGAATCAAGTTCCAGCGCGCATCATCAAATCCCGCGCCCGCCAGCTGCGCGCTCTGAGCGACGCCAAGTCCGCCGCCTTCCTCCGCGGGCAACTCGGCCGCCAACTCCGCGTCCTCACCCTCCGCCGCAGCGAACACGACGAGCGCAACGCCGTCACCCCCGCCCTCTCCTCCAACTACCTCAAGCTCTCCGTCCCC
>DATJZF010000016.1:0-5710 GCA_035499255.1 Dongiaceae bacterium
CTGACCCGCTACCGTTGCTCCCTTCCGGGCCTGGCGGGGTTTACGGGGAATCGTTGCACAGAGCCCGAAGTTCCACCGATCCGCAGGAATTTTTGTTCCCGCAAGCGAAGTCTAGCACACGCTACGAAGCGGTGAAAGTTCCCGGCAAAGTAGCGCCGGCGTCCCTGCCGGCATCCGACGATCACGACTTGAACCAAGGGCAGCACTCACGCGCGGACCGAGCAGTGCGGGTTTTGTAGCGCCGCTCTTTCAGCGCGGCGTCTCTTTCAAGTGAGGCAAAATCAGCAGCGACTTTATTCCTGCGGTGTATTCGCCTGCGTAGAAGCCGGATTATTTCGCTTGAGCGCCTCGCGCACCGGCTGCGCCACCGCAGCAGTCTCCACGCGTTCGTCATTGATCGCGGCCAAAGTGGCAAGCGTCTTCGCGCTCTCCGCCGCCCGCCCGGCCTTGCTCTGCGCATCTGCCAGCAATTGCAGCGAAAGCGGATCGCGCGGGTCTTCCTGGAATTCCGAAACCGCCTCGGCAAATTTCCCTTCAAGCAGCAGCACCGCCCCGTTCGTCGAGTGATACGAAGCTTGCACGACATTGTTGCGGCTCTTCTCCGCAAATGGCGTGAGCTGCTCGAGCGCCTTCGCCGCCACCTCGGGCATGCTGGCACGCACGGCGATGAACGCACGCGTCTGCAGAATCGTCGCGAGTTCCATCTCGCGGTCCGCCCGCGCCAATTCGTGTTTCTGTGAGAGCACCGCCTGCGCCGCGTCTAGATCCTTCAGCGCCGCCTCCGGCGTGGGATTGAAGAGCGCCATGGTGCGATAGCACTCGGCCTCATCAACAGCAAGATCTTCCTTGTGCGCCTGCGCCGCTAGATCGCTGTACGCCTTACGAGCCTGTTCCTGCTGATTGGCGCGGAAATACGTCATGGCCCACAGCATGCGATATTGCAATTTCGTCGTGCGTTCCTTGGTCATCGCGATCGCGCGCAAATATTCCACTCGCGCGCGCTCCTGGTCGCCCATGAACGCGTAATTCGAAGCAATCCCCAGCTGCGACGTCGTGAAATTCGGCGCGATAAACAGCGCCGCGCGATAATGTTCGATCGAATCCTTGAAATCCCCCGCCATCCGCAGAAGTTCGGCGTAGGAATCCTGCGGATTCGGCTGCCCGGGCAGTTGCTCGACGTATTTCTCCATCAACGTCGAGGTCTTGCTGTAGTCGCCGCTCAGCGCGTAGCAGTACGCCAGATTGTTCAGCGCCGGATAATAGTTCGGGTCCAGCTTCAGCACGTGCTCGAGAATTTCTTCGGAGCGCTCGTAATTCTCCTGCGGGGCCAGCAGCCATTCGCCGTACATGTTCCCAAGCTGGCTGTCTCGCGGGTACGCCGCCAGTAAATCGTTCATCGCGGAAATGGCGGGGATCAAATCGCCGTCCTTGGTCCCGATCATCCAGCGAATCAAAAGCTTTTCATCCGGGACGGCATGAGCGATGTTCTGCTTCGCGAGCAGGATTTCGCGTTTTACTTCGTGGGGATCGTCGCTGAAGTAAGCCAGCGCTGCGTGGCCGAGGGCAAAGCCGGGATCGGCCTTTACCGCTCGGCGGAAATCATCGAGCCCTTCTTCATTGAATAGCAGGTTCTCGCGGTGCAGCATTCCAAGCTCGTAATCGTGCCGCGCCTCTTTCGATGAAGTGGTCATCGGCACTTTGTCCGGCTTCGCTTCGTTATGAATCGTTTTCGCAGCCGCCGCAGCGGGCTTAGCGCCCGAATTTTTGGCGGTCTTCGAAGCCGGCGCCTGCTGCGCGCCCGGCGCCGCGGCCGCCACCAACACCAAGCCCGCCGCCAGAAGTCCGATTCTCAATATGCGCTTCAATGAAATGTTTCTCATTGTTCCTCGCCAGTGGAAATTATTGCGCGCGTCCCTTCAGCACATACCCGGGATCGAATGGCTGCTTATCATCAATCTTGATCACCTTCACGCCGCTGGTGATGTTGTACACATCAATGATGCCGATGGCGTTCGTGCTGGCCTCCACCGCCTTCACCACGTCCTCATCCGTCGACACAAAAACAATCGACGCGCCCGACTTGCTGCGACTCGCGTCGGTCAACGCCACTTTGCCTTCGTCCGCCGATACGCCCATTACTTTTTCGATGATGAATTTCATCGGTGGGGAACTCGGATCGCGCAGAACCAGAGTGATGGCGCGGCCATTCGCCCAAGTCCCGGTCTTCCCGCGGAAAATCTTGCCGAGATCAGCCAGCGGCATTGCCTTAGTCGAATTTCCGGGGTGCACAATCACGGCGAAGTCGGTGGCGTACACCACCGTCGCCGCAGCCGCCAGCGCAGCCAAAACACATATCACCATCAAACGGTTTCGCATCAAGCTGCTACTCGTTGAGCGATTCGGAGAATAAGCGGCGCTCTGAGATGCCGCCTAAACGGGTCTGGGCTGATGATTCAGCCCGGCGTATTTAAGACTAGCACCAGCGAAGCGTCAGCTTAAGCACCGCGCAAGCCCGGTTGTCCACCTAGTACCCTCAGCCTCGAGCGTCCGGCCTCTGGTTGCACATCCACTCCTGGAAGTGTCTTTCGTAAGTTCTCGACCACCCCCGCCCCACAACCCGCCACGACAAATCGTAAACAAAGCCACAGGCAGGAGTGGCCTGTGCTACTCGCGCCGCGCCACCTATCCGCCCCCGCGCCGAAATCCCCTCCCTCGAAACCCGTGAGGCCCTGCTGCCTCGCTCAGACCAAGCGGGGCACCTTGGAAAGCAAACAGGCCGAGAAAGGCCGGTCCACCCGATGAATCGCGGACGCATCCCACGGCCGCCTACACTCCCCAGCACCCCGGCAGTGATTCGGTTTCCGATTAGCGCGTTTATCGGGACTTAGCGTCCGCAGGTCCTAACTCGCGCTCCCAATTGCATCCTCCGCACAGTCGAGCATACACTTGAGCCCTTCCGCGCCGCGCTACCGAAGCTCTGCATCCAGGCGTAAGACGAGGCGGAGGAACAAACCATGTTCCAGCGCTTCACCGAGAGGGCTCGCCGTGCAGTTTTTTTCTCGCGCTACGAAGCAAGTCGGTACGGCAGCCGTTACATTGATACAGAGCATCTGTTACTTGGACTTCTGCGAGAAGATCATGCGCTTTTAGGGCGTTTTTTGGGACCAATGAGCGCCCTCGCAAATATTCGCACCGAAATTGAAGAACAAATTACTCCACGTGAGCGCATCTCTACTTACGCCGATATACCGTTGACAAACGAATGTAAAAAAGTCCTCGCCCTAGCTGTGGAGGAGGCCGATAGACTCGCCCATCAGCACGTCGGAACGGATCACGTTCTCATTGGATTGTTGAGGGCTGAAGGCACGCTCGCTTCGCGGATCTTGGCGGCGAGGGGGCTCAAGGCGGTGGAAGTACGAGAACAGCTCTCAAAGACCAAAGACATTGCCAGTCGCAAAACATTGGGAGAACTTAGCGAGGAAGCCCGCGTCACGTTGGAGAGCTTCCTTGCAGGACTTAGCCGGAGCAGCTCGGAGGATCTTGTCTCTTTTTTCACAAAAAACGCGGAGGTCATCGATGCCTCTGGAAAACGATGGAATCACGAAGAAATTTCGAGAGGGTTTGAAACTATTTTCGCTCCCTACGCGAAGAGAAACGCAACCTACACTGTCGAAGCAACGCTAGCCGAAACTAGCGAGCTGTTAGTCACCAATGTTCTTTGGAAGAACGCCCTCCTCGCCAGCGAACCCCGCGTTTGGATGCACCGGATGAGCGTGATTCTAGTATCTGAAGCGGGTGACTGGAAAATCCTCTTGACCCAGGTAACCCCGGTACAGCCTTCATAGGCTCCGGCTAAATCAACAGGCTAGCTAGTGCCCGGTAAGTCACCTTATCGGACATTAGGTTTATTTCGCGGGATATAGCGTCAGCACAATATCTGAGTCGGATGTGACGTCCACCTCTTGTTTAGCCATGCGCCATCTGGAGAGCTCCGCTGGAAACGTTCCAGTCTCGAAGTCAGGCTGAATGAAGGTTTGCACTACGTAGTGACCTGGGGGAACGTAGCCTGCGGAGTACCAGCCGTTTTCGCCTCTGTTCTGCGTCAGATGGTAGGCCAGTTCATCTCGGTCGGAACTGTCAACCGAAACGCCAAGCTTTTCCAAAGGTAGCGGGCGTTCATTTGGAGCTACTATGCGGAATCGCAACGTATAAACACGCTCTTTTTGGACGCTGAAATGCAGGTCCGATAAGGCGTCCCCCGCATGAACCTCGATTGGGACCGCATCTGAATGTTTTGTGACACCGGGGTAAAAACCCATCCAACGAGAGTTGGTGTCATAGTCTGGCCTTTCAGCAGTGAGTAGATACCTTCCAGGACGAATGGAGCGAATGCAGAAACTGCCGTCCGGCTTAGATAGATCTGGGTCCGATACGACCATTGGAGGAAAGGGTTCGACGCGCACCTGGGTCATACCGACTAAACCCTTGTTAAGCGGCGTTCCGTCGGTCTTGGTCACTCGGCCGCACGCGGTGCCATACGATTTGGATCCCACCTTTTCGTAGTAAACCTCCGGCTCCAAAAGGTCGTCGGCCGTGGGCTTTTCCCCGCGGAGGAATCGAAGTGCAGGGCCAGCCTGCTCGGAAGAAGAAGTTCCGGTGCAGATGCTTGTGAACAAACTTTCCGCGTCGATTCTATCGGCGTACACAAGGTATTGTTTTCCTGTCTCGAAATCGAAGCCACAATCCCCAATTCCCATGCCTGTCAGAACGATCACGTTCCCCGACACCTGGCCGCGATACACGTGCAGGACACGGACGGAAACCGCTCGATGTGTACCTCCAGGCGTCATTGACAACACATTGATGGGCGGTCCAATCGGTCCGGTCTTAAGGTCTTGTGTCTCTACGAGCCCTTCAAAGACTACCTTTCTTGAATTTGAGCCCTCACTATAAAAAGCAGCAACATCTCGCATCGTCCTTCCCGAGAAGCCGCGATTGCAGATGCAAGCGAAAGCCGTTTCGGGCGTTAAGGGCAACCCGGTCACGATCCCGAGCAAGAACAAAATCGCGTACCGTTTTGGCATGTGTATTTGGACTCCAGGACATATTTTTTGTTCCTGCACTCATGTTTCACGACTTGCGGGCACGAGAGCAAAATGGGGGGAAGCATTCTTGAGCTACATCGCATGAATGCGCGTGTGAGGAAATGAGTTTTCTCACTCGACTCCCGATAAGGCGGGTAACCGAATATCCGGAAGGGACTTGTCCGAATACCGCGTTAATCGTCCAATTGCATTATTCCGAGTTCCGTCATCCACCCGCAATGGTTGTGTCATTCTCAATTCAGGCTTGTGTTCAGCAAATGACAGGGGCCACATCCACCACCTAGCCTGCTCGATACAGGCCGATGGCTTGCAAGTCTTCCTCGCTGTGAATCCAACCTTCTTTGCCGTCGATGCGGACCTTTACCCAGATGTCGTCAGTTACTCCGAGCTCGATTCCGTCTTTCCCTTCTTCCCACGTCACCAAGACCTTTCCGGCGAGGATTTCGACTCGGGAATCTTTCTTGACCACAACGTGGGCCGGCAGGCCGATCTGCTCGTTGGATTCAGCGAACATCCTCACGAAAGTCAGATCCTGTTCGCCGGGATGTCGCTCAACTCCTTCGATGGGCATCTCACAGCCGCCCTCGGCCATCCCGTGGCCGGTT
>DATJZF010000017.1:0-5425 GCA_035499255.1 Dongiaceae bacterium
TCGCAGCGGCCGCACGCAGTGTGCAGCCAGGCAATTCCGACACGATCTCCCTCTTTCAGATGTTTCACACCCGCACCGACGGCCGCGACGTAGCCGGCCCCTTCATGACCGGGAATGAACGGCAGAGTCGGCTTCAGCGGCTCGATTGGTCGTGCCCGGCGATTTCCTTTACATACGGAATCGCGGCGGCGGCCGCCGCCGAGAAATCCGTCGCAAACAGGATGTGCTCGAATCGAGCATCGGTTTGAGTTTTTGTTGCGGCGGCGGTTTTCATTGTGTCCTCCTGAGCGCATTCTCGTAGAAGACCCACTGGCTCGATGTGATGGGCGTCACCCGGGTGGGTGTCCATCGTTATGACAGCGGAACGCCCGGAAGGTGGACAATAATCGTGTAAAACAGAACTTCCGGGAGGGCGTCATGCAGAACAAACAAAATCAGAGTCAACGCAGGCCGGGGATCAAGGTCGTCCAAGTGGACGCCATCGAACAAGCAAAGAAAATTCAGGCGGCGATTGCGAAGCGTGCCTACGAGCTCTTTGAGCGCCGCGGCCGCGCGTGTGGCCACGAGGTGGAGGATTGGGAGCAAGCCAAAGGCGAGATCCTGAACAATCTGATTGTTGGGATGACGACTTGCGATCACACGATGTTGGTGGAGATGGATCCGGCTGCCTTCGAGCCTGGGACCGTGGAAGTGTGGGTCGCGCCGCGCCGTCTGACCGTGTACGGCCGGCCGAAGACCAAGGGTACGGAGGCGGTGGCCGCCGGTCATGCTCCCGCCGCCAAGACAGTATTCTGTGAGATTCCGATTCCTACGGAATTCAATCCAGGCGGCGTAACAGCAAGAACCCACGGGAGCTTCCTTGAGATTCGGCTTCCCGAGCCTATGCATGCTGGGCAAGCGAGAATGGCTGCCGCGGCGTGAATCCGACTGCACTTGATCAATGGCCTTTTCGATGCTCATCGAAGCAATGCTCCAGTGCTTGCAATCGCGTCGCATATTCCGTCCAGCGAGATCGGCACGGGATATTTTCAGGAAACCCACCCGGAAATCCTGTTCAAGGAATGCAGCCACTATTGCGAGCTGATCTCGAATCCCAAGCAGTTTGACCGCGTTCTTCACATCGCGATGCAAAGCGCAATTGGAAAAGGCGGGGTAGGCGTGATCGTGCTGCCCGGCGACGTGGGTGGTGCGGAGCTACCTCCGGATGGGTCAGCCCGTTCTCTGGTCGGTCGCAGGCCGTCCGTACGCCCCGGCGAAAAAGAATTGGCGCAATTGGCGGAGCTGATCAATTCCTCGAAAAAGATCGCATTGTTTTGCGGAATTGGATGCGCCGATGCCCATGATGAGGTCGTCGCGCTCGCTGAGAAGTTGAAAGCTCCCGTCGGGCATAGCTACCGGGGGAAGCCATTCGTTGAATACGAGAATCCCTACGACGTGGGAATGACCGGTCTGATCGGTTTTGGGATGGCTTACGAGGCCATGCACGAATGCGACCTTCTGCTGCTCCTGGGCACTGATTTTCCGTACGACAAATTCCTGCCGACAAAGCCTAAGATCGCGCAGATCGACATCCGGGTTGACCGTTTGGGACGGCGAAGCAAACTCGATCTTGGAATTTGGGGTGATGTGCGCGAGACGCTACAAGCGCTGCTGCCGATGTTGGATACGAAGCCGGACCGAGTATTCCTGGATACCATTCTCCGCAAACACAAAGAGGCGCTTCGAAAAGTGAATGTGTACGTTGACCACGTGGGAAAACGCACGCCCATGCACCCGGAGCCCGTGGCAGCGGCGCTGAGTGAAATTGCGGCGCCCGACGCGATCTTTACAGCGGACACTGGCATGTGCAACGTCTGGTCTGCCCGGTATATTAAGTCGACCAAGGACCGGCGGCTCATCGGTTCCTTTAACCACGGGTCCATGGCGAACGCGCTCCCCCAGGCCATTGGCGCCCAATGTGCCTATCCGGGACGCCAGGTAATCTCCATGTCGGGAGACGGCGGTTTAGCGATGCTCATGGGTGACTTGCTGACCGTGACGCAGTACGACCTCCCCGTTAAGGTACTTGTGTTCGATAACAGCGCTCTAGGGATGATAAAACTCGAGATGGAAACCTCGGGATTTCCCGAATATCAAACGGACTTGAAGAATTCGAACTTCGCGAAGCTTGCCGAGGCCATCGGCATGATGGGCGTGAGAATCGAAAACCCCGCTGATTTGACCTCGGGGCTCAAGAAGGCGCTGCAGCATTCGGGGCCCGCGCTCATTGATGTGGTGACCGATTCAAATGCTCTTTCGATCCCTTCTCATGCCGACCGGGAGCAAGCCGTGGGCTTTGCGCTGGCCATGGGCAAGATGGTGCTCTCCGGTAATATTGAAGAAGTGGTAGCAACTATCGAGGGCAATATCCGACATGCGGGCGAGGCATTGGACTCGCTCTAGACCAATACTCGGCGCATTTGAGTCCCCCTGCACCACCGCGATCCTCACAAGCGGCATCGCAGCGGCGGAGAGAGAAGATGGTGAACGATCGACGGGGACTCGTGCCGTGGCCAGTTGTCGTACATTCCGCGCGGACCGCGGCGGCGGTTCTGGCTTCGTTGCTTGTCGCGCGGTTGTTTCGCCTCTCGGAGGCGTACTGGGCTCCGATTACAACCATTGTCATCACGCAGTCATCGCTGGGAGCGGCACTCGCAGTTTCCTGGGAACGTTTCGTCGGAACGATCGTTGGAGCTGCCCTCGGAGCAATCGTGGCGGGTTATTTCGGGCCCCGCGCCCTTGTCTTTGGCGTTTGCTTAGACGGGTACAGAAAGCATGCCGCAAGTTGTAAATCGGAAAGTGCGGCACGCTTGCTCGTTTGAGAGTCTCCCGCCAAGCCGTCTCTACGCTTCGTATAGGGCGTTTCTGACCCTGCCGCGCGTGCGCGTTTTCTTCATCTCAGCACAAAAGTGGCACTGAACCCTTACTTGTGACGACCTTGGTTGCGTTTACGCTGTCGTGGAGGATGCATCATGCAATGCTAGGGGATAGAGATCAGCAGTCCGCCGCTTACTCCGAGTGAATGCTCATGCCCCGGTCCGAATTTGTAGCCGTAGCTCGGCTCTACATACCAGCCGAATCTGTGTTTTTTCGATGGCCAAAACATAAAGTCTGGGGCGACCTCGACACCGGCCGAGTTCATTTTCTTGCCGTACGCATTTGTGTGAATCCACTCCGGGCCAATACCAAGCATGAACTCGAATCTCGGGGAAAAGGTCCAAGGTTTCTTGAAGAGAAGGTCGATGCTCCATTCTGTTGAGTGGCGCCTAAAGAGCGGGGTCACGCCCACTTCAAGTTCCAGCCAATGTTCAATCGGCGTAACCTCAACCGCAATCGTCGGACCGAAACTCGAGTTACCCTCTGTGAGACTTCGCTCAGCCGCTCCTCCAAGCTCAACGACCGCGACTTCTTTCGGTTCCTTATCCGCCGACTGCGCGAAAACGCTGGTGCAGCAGAGTAGCAATGCCCCCAAGAGGGCGCATTTCGTGATAGACATGCCGCCGGCATTTCTTACGGCCTTTTGCAGCACACGCGGCTCGCGTCGTTCGCAGCGGTCCCTTTTTCGGTAACAACCGCTCATGTTAGCCTCGCTATTCGAGCATGAGGTCTATAGTGGCTATAGGGTCAAGCGAATGAATTCAAATGAGCGGTTCAGCATCGGAGAATTGTCGAAGGCGGCGGGCGTCAAGGTAGTGACGATTCGCTATTACGAGCATGTCAAACTCATGCCCGCCCCGCCGCGCACGGAAGGAAATTACCGGATCTATCGATCGGAACACCTGCGCCGCCTACAGTTCGTTCGGCGGTGCCGCGACTTGGGCTTCACGCTCGACCAACTCCGGGACCTTCTGCGTCTCTCTGGTCAGTCGGGCAGGAAATGCTCGGGCATTGATCGCATCACGGAAAATCACTTGAAGCAGATCGAAGCGAAGATCGCTGACCTGCGACGGCTCGCGGCGCAACTGCGCCGCATCAAGAACGGCTGTCCGGGAAAAGGTCGCATTTCCGACTGCCGCGTCCTCGCCGCACTATCGCCATCGGCGTAGCCCGTGGATTCTCGCTGTCCCAAACTCCACCTTCAGGGTCCATTGCCTTATCGAAATCCATCGGCCCGATGCTCGCAGGAGGCCTGCTCCGCTTGCCGCGAGAAGCGCGCGCGAGTGATAAAATACGCCGCATGAACGAGGTTTTTGGCTGGCCACTAGGAGGCGAAATGAAAAAACGCCTGTTTTTCGCACTTCTTGTCATTGCAATTCCAACCGCTGCCCAAACCTCGCAAAAAGATATTTTGATCAAACACTGGAAGACCTCGGGTGACTTCACCATTGCCGTTGCCAGCGCCATGCCGGCCGATGCATACACCTTTCGTCCTACACCGGAGGAAATGAGTTTCGGCGAGTTGATGGCTCATATCGCAGCTCTTGACCGGAACGCCTGCGCTAACGCAAGCGGGCTCACACCACCTGCCCTGCCGACCAAAATCGAAGAATGGACACAGGACACCGTAAAAGTGGACGTGGAAAAGGAGACGGCAATCCAATTCTTAAAGGAGTCATTCGAGTTCTGCACCAAAGCAATCACCGAGATGCCAGCGAGTCGCATGGACAGTGTCGTTGGGCCGCCAAAGAGGAACCTGACCGGTTTTGAATGGCTCTGGTCCTATTTCACCCACACCGCTCACCATCGGGGACAAGCGGAGGTCTATTTGCGATTGAAGGGTATCAAACCGCCGCTGTACGCCTTCTGAGTTGAGCGCTATCGTATCTCAGCCAAGACGCTGCTCATTCCTCCTCGCAGCGTCCGGCCCAAGGCGCGGTAGCTTGAATCATGGGGATGCGACTGTAGAAGCGCATTGAGTTGGTACTCAGCGGCAACACTTCGACGGACCACGGGCCTATGACGGGCTACTCGGAAGTGGCTCATCACACAAGGCCACCATCCAGCGCGAACCTATATGTTCATCTTATGAAAAACAGGTTTGTATAAGTCCGTACAAACAAACATCGGTCAGAGTGCCGCGGCGGAAGGCGCGCTCCCTCATCAGGGCGTCGTTAACGCTCCTTTCGTCCCGAATTGTGTTTCGACGATCGATTTTCTGCACGAAAATGAAGTGGGTCTCTCAGACTTTGCAATTCCCGGTAATAGTAAAGGGGTGTAGGGCGCTTTCCGTTGAACCTGAGATTCCTCAGCAGTTCCAGTTCTTGCGGGGTGGCAGCCCCGCTAAGGGAACGATCAGCAAGGAATTCTTTGAATCCCGGCTCTACCTCGGGTTGGGCGGGCCCAGTTTCAACAAACTCAAATCTCTTAGATTCACCCGGCGCTACTCGCCGATTTAACACAATTTCCATGCTAAACGTCGCTAGATCCACGTCCCAGGATTCAATCA
>DATJZF010000018.1:0-2180 GCA_035499255.1 Dongiaceae bacterium
AATATCCTTCGCGGATCGTCCACGCCGTGTGCGCATATTGACTGATGTCGAGCGACGGATCTAGTGCGCGAGCGCAAGAGCAGCAAGCCAGCATGCTGGTCAGCAGAACGAGGGCTCTGGTGTGCGCTTTTCCCATCTGAAGCTTACATTTCGGTCCAGCCGGCGTCGCCTATGATGTGCTCTAGACTTTCCACGACTCAAGAGAAAAGGTGTTCTGAATGGCCGTCGACGTCGGAATCAGTCTATAACGCGACCGGCGCCGCTGCGGTACGACGCATGGGGCTGGCGACCCCGGGTCCAAGGCAAACTCACCCTGGGGGCGAAAAAGCGATCCTCTCTTTGCCTTGGTGCCGGAGTGTTACCGGTGCGTTATGCTGGTTCTTTCATATTGCGAGCCTAGGGATGCTTTACCAGTCATCGCTCCTTCCGGGCAGTTTCTGACGCTCCTTCTAAAGCCCATGTAGATGGTGTCCAAGCTTGTTCCGCTTCGCGGTGAGATAGCGCAGGTTTGACGGGGACGGTGGAATCTCGAGCGGCAACCATTCCGTCACTGATAGGCCGTATCCTTCAATGGCGACTAACTTCCGTGGATTATTGCTCAGAAGCCGCATGGAGCGCACACCGATCTCGCGCAGGATCTGTACTCCGATGCCATAGTCTCGCTGATCCGGTTTGAAGCCAAGGCGCTCATTGGCCTCGACGGTATCCAACCCTTCGTCTTGTAAGCCGTAGGCTCGAATCTTGTTGGCGAGACCGATACCCCGTCCTTCTTGGCTCAGATAAAGCAGCACACCGCGGCCTTCGGTCGCAATCTTGCATAAAGCTTTGTCGAGTTGTGCTCCACAATCGCAACGCATAGAACGGAGGACATCTCCCGTCAGGCACTGCGAGTGAACGCGCACAAGCACGTCTTCCCCATCGCCGATATCGCCATGCACGAGAGCAATGTGGGTTTGATTGTCGATCTGATTCTCAAATGCTTGGAGCCGGAACTCCCCGTATTCGGTCGGAAGCTTTGTCGAGGCCACACATTTGACGACGGTCTCAGTCCGCAATCGATAGGTGATCAGGTCCGCAATGGTAATCATCAATATGTTGTGGTCTTCGGCAAACTTGCGGAGTTGAGGTACTCGGGACATTGAGCCATCCTCGTTCATGATCTCGCAGATCACGCCGGCAGGACGAAGGCCAGCCAGGCGGGCGAGGTCCACAGCAGCCTCCGTTTGCCCGGCACGAACCAGTACTCCGGCATTCTTCGCACGCAGGGGAAACACGTGCCCCGGGCGAATCAGATCGGCAGGCTTCGTCTCAGGATCGACCGCCACGCGCACCGTCGTTGCTCGATCCGCAGCCGAGATTCCCGTAGTCGTACGCTCCCTCGCCTCGATGCCGACACAAAACGCCGTATCGAACCGGGATCCGTTCTTGGGCACCATCAGCGGAATTTCAAGTTCGTCCAGCCGATCGGGCGTCATCGCAAGGCAGATCAATCCGCGCCCGTATTTCGCCATGAAGTTGATGGCAGCGGGCGTGATTTTTTCAGCCGCAATTGTCAGATCGCCCTCGTTCTCCCGGTTTTCGTCGTCGACCACGATGACCATCTTGCCATCGTGAATGGCCGCGATGGCGTCTTCGATGCGGTCGAATGAGCTTTGACGTCCGTTAATAGCCGGCGCCGTTGCGAGTCGGAGATGTTGCGCTGTGTCGATGCTCATTTTCGTATCTCACGAGAAATCTGCAGTTCGAATCGGTATTTGGCGGAATGGTAAAAGCACCTCATTGGCCAAATGCCTGACTCCCGCAACTCGCTGAAAAGATGGTCCTAGGATGCAGCTTCCGGTCACTCTCAAATTTCAATGTCATAGGGTGGACACAGCGAAATTGACATCCGGGCAGATGTTGACACGCATTCAGCAAATGTTCGAAGTCGAGATTCTCCGAGTTGGGGTTACAGGAGCATCTCGACTCCCCCTATTTTGCTGAGAAACAATGCTCATCGGTAACTTTCCATGTTCACCGCCCCTTTCGAGTCCGACAACCAAGGTTTGGTAACAGCCGTGCTTTACTACGAACCCAAACGGAGGAAAACATGGACAGCAATTACGTATTCCTTTGTGGGGTGATGTGGTGCAGATACGGACAAGAAGACGCACTCAGCGAGCTGATGAGAGCAGCTGAGT
>DATJZF010000019.1:0-5991 GCA_035499255.1 Dongiaceae bacterium
CGCATGGGCACGGAAAGGTGAGGACCTGCTGGATCTACGCAAGATAGGACCCTTTAAAGGGAAAGGCACTCTAAAGGCAATTGCAGAAGCGGAGTTGCTTTGGGCATGGGAGAGCGGCACGGTCGTTGACGTTGCCGAGGCGATGGGATCGTTCCGCGAAAAACACGAGAGATCGATTATCGAGCATGCGCCATTCGAACGATCAGACCGCGAAAACTTCGCGGCATGGGCTCGAAGCATCTCGGATTGGTTGTACGATACATCTCATATCACGGTCTCGTACAGGCTTCAGTATGGTGGCGTCGACATTGAACAACTGTCGCCCGGTACCCGCGGCATTGTTCTGTTGCTCTTGTACGTCGTACTTGATACCGATGACGATCGGCCTCTGATCATCGACCAACCTGAGGAAAACCTAGACCCCAAGTCGATCTATGAGGAGTTAGTGGAACATTTTAAAGTCGCGAAGATACGGCGACAGATCATCATAATCACGCATAACGCAAACCTTGTGGTCAATACAGATGCTGACCAAGTGATCGTGGCGAAATGCGGGCCTCACACTCCTGGACAACTTCCGGAACTTTCATACGACAGTGGGGGGCTCGAGAATCCTCGAATCCGAGAACAAGTTTGCGAAATCTTGGAAGGCGGGGAAAAAGCCTTCAGGGAGCGAGCCAAGAGGCTTCGCCTGCGGATGTAGCGCAAACGCCGATCACGCCGCCGAGCGCGGACTTCCATGTCTCCTCTTTCAATTGGGATTTTGGGACGGCGAACGCCGCCTCGCGTTCCAGCTCGGCGCCTTGCAACCCCGCTTCCGCACAGTGTCAGTCGCTACTTCCCTTTTTCTCCCATCGCTCTCAAGCACCGCGAGCGACAGAGAGGGCTGCGCTCTGCGGCACGGCGATCTTCTGCTTCAACTCAAAGAGAAGAAGCGAGTTCGTTTCGGAAAAGACAAGAAGAGAAAATCCGCACTCTTTGCAGAAGACGCAAGGAGTGCGGCACCGCGGCATGCGATCTTCCGGCTTACAGGTGTGATCCGCAAGCATCTGCGCTGAGTATTAATCCTGCTTTACCTGTGACATTAACTTAGGTTAATATGTCGCTGGCTATGGGCTCGACGGCAATCGCTCTCTTGTGGCTGCTCCTATCCGCCACACCACCTCGGCCAGCAGAACCTGGGAACATCTGTGGTGTAGTGCAGGACCAGACCGGTGCGGCAATCGGCGAAGCGGCACTCGAATTGACGTCCGAAGGTATTCGTCTCGCTGCTCACTCCGATGCCTCTGGACAGTTTTGCTTTAATCGCATCGAACCGGGCGATTATCAGCTCACGACGCGGGCGCGCGACTTCCGTCTGGATCGCCGACGCGTAGCCCTCGAAACAGGTACGTCGCAACGGCTAACCATCGTGCTCAGCCTTGAAACGGTCACTCAGCAAGTCACCGTAGCCGAGGGGCCTGCTGATACGAGTTCGATTAATGTCGCGCAGACCCAACTGAACCAGGGGCTCATCCAGAATCTGCCGAGCGAAAGCGTCAATGCCCGGCTGAGTTCAATTCTCACCTTGGCAACGCCTGGGGTGGCTGCAGACTCCAATGGAGTCTTCCACCCGCTTGGCGAACACGCGGAAACCTCGTTTAGCGTAGACGGGCAACCGATCTCCGACCAGCAGAGTCGCGTCTTCTCGAACCAGATCTCCGCAAACACCCTTCAGAACATGACGACGCTGCAGGGGGCTCCTCCTGCCGAATTCGGGGACAAAACTAGCCTGATTGTTGAGGCAACAACGCGCTCCGGGCTAAACGCCGGGAAATCCGGCACGGTCTCGATCGGGTACGGCTCCTTCGATACACCTACGGCGAGCGTTACCTTTGCGTCTGGTTCCAAAACGCTTGGGAACTTTCTGGCCTTGGATGGTCTTAACAGCCATCGGTTCCTCGACACCCCGGAATTCGATCCTCTTCACGCACGAGGGAATGCCGCGAGTGTATTTGATCGGATCGATTGGCAGCCAAGCGACGCCACGGCGCTTCACCTGAACCTTTCGGCCGCCCACTCCTGGTTCCAAGTTCCGAATACATACGACCAGCAGTCGGCGGCGCAAGACCAGCGGCAGCACATGACGAGCTTCAATGTTGCGCTGGCATTCTCCCGCGTGCTTAGTCCTGCGCTCTTGCTTACTGCCAACAGTTGGGTTCGCCAGGATCGCGTAGAGTATTTTCCGTCGGCGAATCTCTTTTCCGATCAGCCAGCCACCTTGTCGCAATCCCGCAGGCTGACAAGCACGGGGATGCGCGGTGATTTGACGTATTCGCGCGGGCGGCACTCCGTGAAAGGCGGTATTCAGTTTCAGGCTACACCGCTCTCCGAGTTCTTCACGACAGGGCTGACCAATCCCGGATTTAATTCTCCCTGCGTGGACGCAAACGGAGTTCCCGTTCCAAATCCCTCGCTCATCGATCCAAGTCAATGCGCTACCGCAGGGTACGCCGCAAACGGATCATATCAGCCAGCCCTTTTGCCGTATGACCTTACCCGCGGCGGGACTCTTTTTACGTTTTGTGGATCGGCCACGATCTACGAGGGAAGCGCTTACGCTCAGGACAGCATCAAGTTCGGCCAATTCACCCTGAATCTTGGATTGCGCTATGACAACTACGCGGGCCTTAGCAGCGCCTCTGGAGTGCAGCCGAGGGCCGGCATCGCCTATCAGGTACGTGCTACGGGAACTGTGCTTCACTTTTCATATGCGCGGGTCTTTCTGACGCCCTACAACGAGAATCTTGTGCTATCAAGCTCCACCGGGGCCGGTGGGCTTGGCAATGGCTCCCTTGGAGCAACGAACGTTCAGCCTCTCACGCCGGCGCGCCGCAATCAGTATAACGTGGGCGTCTCGCAGCAGTTCGGTCCGAGATTCAACATTCAGGCCGAGTATTTCTGGAAGTACACCAACGGCGCGTACGATTTCAATACCATCTTAAATACCCCGCTCAACTTCCCCATTCAGTTCCGCGAATCAAAGATCGACGGCGCGATGGTTCGTGCGACGCTCAACAATTTTCACGGCTTGAGTGCCTTCGCCGTTCTAGGGCACACTCGCTCGCGCCTGTTCAGCCCGGAAATTGGCGGCATCAACTTCGGCACCGCGTACGCACCCGTAGCCCGCCCTGACCACGATCAGGGATTCGAGCAAACCACGAATGTCCAGTATCAGTTTCACCAACGGAACATGCACGGCCTGTGGTTGGGCTTCACGTGGAGGTTTGATAGCGGACTGGTTGTAGTGAGCGTTCCGGACTACGCGACTGCGCTCACGTTGACGGGCGACGAGCAGCAGGAGATTGGATTGTACTGCGGCAATGTGTTTGCGACCTTGGATCAGCCGCTGCGAACTTGCAACTCACCCCATTACGGTGCGACATTGATCCACATCGTGGCGCCTGGCACCTATAATCCCGACACGAATCCTTCCCGCATTGCCCCGCACAACCTCTTCGACTTCGCTGTCGGTGCGGACAGCCTGTGGAAGAAAGACACCTACGCCCTCAGCGGAAAGATCAGCGTCGTCAACACGGCGAACAAAGTGGCCCTATACAATTTCCTTTCGAGTTTTTCGGGCACACACTTCGTCTCGCCGCGCGTAGTCCAGGGCGACCTAACCTTTCGCTTTTAGAGCGTTGCCGCGGCCCTCTTCTATCTGCTCCTCCTAACGCTTCTTTCGGTCACATTCCGCTGTACTACATGTTCCCAAGCCTAGCTCGCGACTTTCATCGCAATCCTCGATCGACGATTCCTACTGTCCATTCGCCGCGACTTCCGGGCCCACGTAGCTTTGCGAGGTTCCTTCCCGCTAACGGCAGGCGGATGCGTCCAGACGCTTCGCCGAGCGGCATGAGCGCAGGTCACGCACCAGGAGCCCCGTTTGATTCTCGCGGGGACTGCTTTCCATTCATGTCCCTCCGCACATCGCCACCAAAGCGCCGTACGCTCGTTGGTGTATGTTTCCGAGAGGCAGGTGCCACCTCGCGTAGCAGCAATTTCCTGAAATTGCCGCAACGTCAGCCGCTGATTCCGGGCGCACACCGGGCACCAACTGCCCTGGATCACGGACGAGGGCGCCGCCTGCCAGCGATGCCCCAACGTGCACTCCCAACTCAACTTGACCTTGCTGCCGAGGTATTCGGCCGAGAGGCACACGCCACCTCTCGAAATCGCCAGATCCCGCATCGCAGGAAGACTGTGACTCCCATGAAATCGTCGCCGCCAGTTGTAGCATTCCCGGCACCAACTCCCCTTCCTTCGGCGGCCGCTTTTTACCTGCGCCGCACGCGCTTTCCACACATGTCCGAACCGGCATGCCCACAACAAAGGCGTGGCCCCGTTTTTGTAGTTCGTCGACAGGCACTCCCCTCCTCGTTCTCGTGCAATCTGTCGCATTTCTTCAAGTCTCAGCCTCCGGTTCTGCGCACAAAACGGGCACCAGTGTCCCGCGCGAATCGACCGGGGCTTCGCGAGCCACTCATGGCCCACACTGCACTTCCATCGGAGGGGATGCGACGAATTCATATAAACCACCGAAAGACACTGGCCACCTCGGCGTGACGCCATCTCCTGCAAGAGAGCCAAGGTCAGAGGAGAGACACGCGCACAGAACGGACACCAATGTCCCTTCTTCACCTGAAGCGGGGTGGCCCGCCAGTGGTGACCCGCGCAGCACAGCCATTTCAATTTCGTCGCGGTATTGAGGTAGTACTGGGACAAACACCGACCGCCACGAGATCTCGCGATTCTCATCATCTGCTCGAGCGTGCCCGGTCGCACCCCCGCACACTCCGGACACCACGTTCCTTTCCGGATGCTCCCCGGAACGGCGCTCCATCGATGTCCTTTGGCACATTCCCACAAAAGCGGAGTGGCACTGTTCACGTAGCGGTCAGAAATACATCTTCCCCCTCGCCTTCGAGCGACAACTGCCATTACCGAAATCGTTAACTTCCGCATGGATTCACTGCTTTTGATTCTCTGTTGCATTTGGCTGAGGTGGGCCATCGACATATTCCGAATGTGCGGAGCGAATCCAGTCGAGCACTTGCGTCTGCTGAACGTCTTCGATGGGCATATGGCGACCGGCGCCCACGATCTTTCGGTTGGGACGCGGCACGGGGATTGCTACTAGCGTCTGGTACTCGACGACGAGCTTCTTCCATGGGCTTCGTCTCTTCTCATTTGCACATCGCGAGCACCATGCACCGCGCTTTACTTTGCCAGGCGCGGCGGACCAACGATGTCCAAGCGCGCACTCCCAGCGGAGAGCCGTCTCCTTATTGACATAACGCTCCGAGAGGCACTTACCGCCCCTCCGTGCCGCGAGGGACTGAAATTCCGCAAGCGTCAGTTTCTGATTTCCGGCACACACGGGACACCAGGAGCCTCTTCGGACGGCAACCGGCACCGCCTCCCATTGGTGCCCTCTTTCGCATCGCCAAAGCAGTTTGCTTTTGGAGTTCGTGTATTCCACCGAGAGGCAAAGCCCGCCGCGGCTGCGAGCTAACTGCTGCATGCTCTCGATCGAATCCCGTTCCCGGAATCTCCGCCGCAGGTTATAACACTCCGGGCACCAGGTCCCCTGCTTCCTTGTGCTTCCCTTCACATTCTCCGCTGCGGCTTTCCACGTGTGGCCCATCCGGCACTCCCACAGCAGCGGCTGACGGTTGTTCCTGTAACGGGACGAGAGGCACCTTCCTCCACGCTTCACGGCGAGGCGCTGCAATTCTTGGAGCACGAGCCGTCGATTGTGGGCGCACACGGCACACCATCTCCCCGCCTTCACCGACGCGGCGCTTGCGCGCCACTCATGCCCCTCCGCGCATCTCCACCACAGTGCCGTTTCAGCATTACGGTACTCGGTCGAAAGACACCGTCCCCCTCGCGCTGCGGCAATGTCCGCGAACGCCGCAAGCGACAAACGGGCCACATGCGCACAGTACG
>DATJZF010000020.1:0-24463 GCA_035499255.1 Dongiaceae bacterium
TGTCTCATCTTCGTCGGAGAACCCACCAAAAATCTGCGCTCGTAGCATAGGCTTCGCCTGTGCCACTGTGCCCAAACGCACCCACCAAGTCTTGAGGGTGCCCCATCCTTTGGACGATTTGTGTGCAAAGGGTGGGTCTTCATCTCGTTTCTGCTTCTTGTTCGCTCTATCCACTATTTTTGTCCTCTATCACCAAATCTGTCACAAAGAGATTCCTCGCTACGCTCGGTCGACAATGGCTTCGTCCCGCTTTCGCCCTCCCGCCCCGTTCCATTACACTTTGTTTTAACTTCGGAGCTTAAGCCATGAATCTACGTACTCTCTGCCTCACGGCTGTTTGCGCGTTGCTTTCGCTTCCCGCGATGTCCAGCTCCACCGCCTCTCCGGAAGCCGCCAAACTCAACCACCAGGGTCTGGAGCATCTCCAGAAAAAACAGTACGACCAGGCCATCGTGCTCTTCCGTCAGGCTCTCCAGCTCCAGCCGGAATTTCCTGAAGCCCTCGACAACCTCGGCAGGGCTCTCGATGCCTCAGGCAACGATGCCGAGGCTATCGCCGATTTCGACAAGGCCATCAAAATCGCGCCCGAAAATGCCAACCTCTACGCAGATAAAGGAATGGCGCTTTTTCACGAGGGCAAGTATCAGGAGTCCGCCGCCGCTTACCATCAGGCGCTTGCGCACCACAAGGATTTTCCCGAAGCACAAAACGGCCTCGGCGCTTCTCTGCTCCATCTGAACAAACCCGACGAAGCCATTTCCGCATTCCGCGCGGCCATCGCTCTTAATCCCAAATACGCGGACGCACTCGGCAACCTCGGCTCCGCTCTGATTTCACAAAACAAACCTGCGGATGCCCTTCCTTATCTGCGCAAGGCGCACTCGCTCCGTCCCGATCAGCCCGATCTTCTCGAGAACTATGCTCACGCCCTCGACGCCGCCGGCCAGCCCCACGAAGCCATCGCCGCGTACCACAAGCTCACTCAAAAGGAGCCCAACCAGCCTGCTCCCTGGGCCCATCTCGGATACGCCTATTCCAAGGCCAGGAATCCGGACAAGGCCTGTGCGGCGTTCCACAAAAGTCTCTCCCTAAAAGCGGACCAGTCGGAAGTCCTCGTGGCGCTCGGGCAGGCGCAACTCGATCAACACAAAAGCGCGGAAGCCATCCAGTCTTTCGAAAAAGCTCTTGCCCTGAAGCCCGGCGACTTCTACGCCAACTACAATGTCGCCGTTGCCTACTTCAATCAGAAGGATTATGCAAAAGCGGCGACGTTCTATGAAAAAGCCTACGCCCTGAAACCGGATTATCCGGATGCTCTCGCGGGACTGGCCGCCAGCCAACTCAACGCCAGTCAGTTTGACGCCGCGATTGCAACTTACCAGAAACTCGTTCCGCTCAAGCCGGATGACGCTAACATTCGCTTCAACTACGGTACCGCCCTGTTCAACGCGAACAAATTCCAGGACGCTGCCGCAAGTTACCGCGAAGCCACCCGCCTGAACCCGCAGTTTGCCCACGCCCACTACAATCTGGCTCAATGTCTTCTGCGCCTGGACGACGCTGCTGGGGCCAAAGCTGAATTTGCCGAGGCTCACCGCCTCGATCCTACCCTCGCACCTCCAAAATAGCCGCCATCAACGCCTCTCAGCGGCTCCATTCTTCAGTGTTACGCTCTCCGTTACCGGTGTAGCACGGACTACAAACCGCTGCGGCGAACTTGCCCCATACCCGAACGGGTAGCACGTTATCAGCGTCAAAGCGTCTCCTCCCACCGGCTTCAGTAATCTCACATCCGCCGGCTCCACCACTTCGGTCCTCTCCACCACATATTCTCTCTCGCCCAGCCGCCTTTTCTTCTCTTCAAACCACTGCAGTTCGATGCGATCGCCAGTCCTCACTTCTTCCAGCTTAAGAAACCAGGTCGTCCGGTGTCCCGCGATTGCCAGGTTCCCCTCTTCCCCGATGGCCACTCCATTCCCCACAACCCCTGGCCCGAATGCCAGCGTTCTCGCCGCTGCGTTGTCCAGCACATATTCGTCATACCCAATTCGCGAAATGCGCAGCCGTGCCACCGGATGCATGTCTGCCCAGCTCCACGGTTTCACCGCTACGCCGTTCCGCTCCTCTTCCGCCCATGCCCTTTGGATTAGCACCCGTGCCAACTCCGCCTTGGCCCGCAAGTACGCCGCTCGCCCAGTCAGCGCAACACCCGAAAGCAGCACGATCAAACCGGCCACGCGTATGGATTTCACGACGCCTTCAACCTTCCACCAGAAACTTTCCACTTTTCACGGTTTTGATTTTTCACGATTCAACTGTTCCACACACTGTTCCGTCAACGTCTAGACCCTCGCGCCCTTGTATCCTTCCGCGTTCGGTTTCCGCCCGAATCCCACCGTCCCCATCATGATTGCGCCGAGGCACAGCAACACGATTCCGAGTGCCTCCCAGAACGCATCCGCGCTTCCCGTAGCTGGCGCTCCAAATACCCCTTCCACCTTCCAACCCTGCGGAAACTCCGTCGGCACCGGCACTGTCTTCGGCGCTCCGCCGGCATTCACCACAATCTGCTCCACCGCCACCAAAGAAGTGAACCGCGTCACCAGCCGGTATCGAATCGCATGGGCGATGATGTTCGTCTTGATCTTCGCCTGTTCGCTCTGATCCGCTTCGCGCCAGCGATCCATCATGTCCTCGACACGTTGCCGCGCCCACATCGTCGTGATCCCCGCATGAAACTCTGCCTTCGCCGTATCGAAAGGCATCCTCACTTCGTACCGCTCATTCCCCTCCCGCGCCGTCAGCACCGCGGTTCCCGCCCGGCCACTCGCAAGTCGCCCGTAAATGAGCAGCGGCTGCCCCGTGAACAAGTCCGGTGTTCGCTCCGGGTACACGTCCGCCACTTCGACCCCTTCGAACGTTATCTTTATGTCGGTAAGCACGGGATTCTCGATGCTCGCAAACAGGTGTGTCATCTGCGCTTCGATCTCGTGGTTGTCCGCAATATGCGTAAATGTTCCCCGTCCAAACTGCGCCATCTTTGTCGCCAGGAAGAGATTCGGCGCACTTCCGATCGCCACCGTGTACAGCCTTGCCTCCCCCAAATCCTTGCGCATCGCCTCAAAAATCTGCTCCTCATTCCCAAGGTCTCCATCCGTCAACAGAATGATGTGCCGAACCGTTCCCGGAACCCGGGGCTTCTGCATGAGATGCTCCAACGCTGGCAGCATCTCGGTTCCACCGCCCGCATGGAGCGTCCGCACATACTCTCGGGCTGCAGCGACATTCTCTGCGGTAGCGACCAAGGTCACCGGTGAAAACTCGTCATACCCGCTGCTGAACGCCAGAATTCCAAATCGGTCCCTGGGCGTCAGCCGGTCCAGCGCTTGTAGCAGCGCACCCCGTGCTTGTTCGATGGAAGTGCCCGTCATCGACCCGCTCACATCGATCATGTACATCATTTCTACCGGACCGCGTTCTTTGGGTTGCACTGTCGGCGGATACGCTGCCAGCAAGAATTGCGTCTCGCCCCTGTCGTTCCCTGGCGACAGAAACAGCGCCGTCTTCGGCTTGGCGCTTTCTGCCTGGGCCACTTCCAGGATGAAATCTTTGTTCGGCAACGCCACCTCGTTCGTCAATTCCACGCGCTGACGCCCATTCGCTGCGCGCCGTACTGTCACCACGTGGGAAACACTCGTGACCGTTGATGCCTCGAATCCCGCATCCAGATCCACGCTCACGGAAATGTCCTGCCCATTTCGATTCTCCGGATGCCGCACAATCGGCGTAATCCTCGCCGCGTCCGCCACTGCGTTCGTGTCCGCAGCCCACCCGCTTCCATCATGACCGGCCACCTGTGTCCCCGGTATGTATCTCGGCCCGACAACCATCGGGAAAGCGATGCGCATCTTCCCTGCTTCCCACTTCAACGGCTCCACGTAGCGCAATCGCACATCAATTTGGTCGCCAGGCATGATGTTTGCGACGGACGCCGTGAAAATGTTCGGCCGCTCCTCTTCCACGATCGCCGCCCGTTTTCCTTCAGTTTTCGCTGCTTCGTAAATCCGCTTCGCTTGCTCGCGTTCGTGAATCTCGCTTCGAATCACGCGGCTCCCGATCCGAATCTCCAGGTCATATACCCCGGCGTCGTGCGGCAGCGGGAATACGTACACCGCCTCCACTGGCTCGCTTCCCGAATTCACATATCGTTGAGTCACCGTAGCCGCAGCCACCAGTCCCCGCACATCCAGTGCTGCGTCGGTGTGTACCAGTGGCACCTCCGCATACTTCCCTGACACGGGCGATCGATACAGCAGCGCCCCCTGCCCCACCGTCCCCGGCTCGCACTCGCTTTGCCCTGCTGCGACTCCCACGTAAATCCCGGCCACAAACAGCACCGCCAGAATTGCTCGCAACAGCAGGATTTGTTTGATTTGAAAGTCGCCTTCCACTCTCGGCATGTTGCCTCCCAGGATTTCCCCAATCCTGGAAAGTGCACCTGTGTCGCCAGAGCGAGGGTAGCCAAGGCCTCCGGGAACTCGCTCACGGTGAACCATTTACGCTATGCGCCTGCGAAACTCGACCTCCGCAGCCGTGTTCCTCCGTCCACACCCGTGCCTTGCTGTCCACAACACTCTTGGTTTTTCTGGAGTTGCCTAAAGGCAGAAAACTTCACAGCTCTGACTGATTCCGGTTCCACTCGTTCATAAACGAAATTCCCGTTCCTTGCTTCCTTACTTCGCCACTTGTAATTCTTTTTCTAATGCTTTGCCTTTTCGAAACCACGGCCTCTCCACCCTCTGCATATATCGGGGCAGCGTCCGTTTCTTCGCTGCCAACTTCTTCACCCATTCCTCCGCTTCCGATTTCTGCCCGGCCGTCTTCAGATAGTTCGCGTAGTTGAACAGCGTTTCGGGCGTCGTGGAATATTGCACCGCCGGAGCGAAATAGTACGCGGCCCTATCCAAGTGCCCCGTCCGTGCGTAGGCGTCTCCCAGCAAACCCGTCGCGCGGTAGTAATCAAATTTCGAGTCTTTCGCCACTACGTGCTCGAGGTCCGGAATCGCCGCGGCGTAATCTGCCATCGCTAGTGTCGCCTTCGCTCTTAGATAAAATGCATGTGGAGAATCACTGCGCGCCGCGACCGCCCGATCGAGCGCCTCCCGCGCTTTCGCGTAATCCTTGTTGTCGAAGTACAGTTCCGCCAGCTCTTCCAGATTGCCGGCCGACGGATTATCTAGAATCTGCGCTTCGAGTGTCTGTATTCGCGACTTCCTGCCAAGTCCCTGGAACGTGCCTCGGAGCAACCCCAGATCCGGAATCATCTCGGCAAACACATACACTCCGGCTCCGAGCGGTCCTCCAAAAATGATGATCCAGAGCCAGAATCCGTCCGGGCGCCGCTTCACGAAATGCCATAGGGCGACTCCCTGTAAGATCAGTCCCCACGGATAGAAGAGATGACCCAATACACCCATAGGTGCTCAGCCTCGCGTGCGCTTACGAAAAGTACTCGTTGTGTAAAGCTTGTTGGATAGCTGCCTTCGCGGTCAATTGGCGCGATTTCGTGTTATCGCGATGAGTTAACCCGCTTACCTCGTTCCCCAGTGGTATTCGAATCCAAACACCGGGCCTTTCTGCACCAACCTCAGCGAAATATTGCTATTCGAGTCGTCGATTTTCAGCCGACTGCCCCACAGGTAACCCACCCGCGCGTCCCAGTGCTTGCTCACAGGAAATCCCATCACCGCGTTCGACGAAAGAAAATTTCCATATCCAAAAAATGACATCCCCGTGAATGCCCCGTCCAGGTAAAAGCGCCCGTTGTCTGGAATCGGGTACCACTTGAAGTCGGGACCAACCGCGGGCAGCGGCACAAACAAGGATCCGCTCGAACTCTGCGACGCGCTCCCCGCTCCCGACGCCGTTCCGGTAACCTTGAGCGTGGCGTCCGTGCTAGCGAGGTTGCAATTCACCAGCAATCCCAAAAATCCCGATTTCCTGCGCAAAATGTCCCATTGATATCCAGGAGTGAAAAATAGCGATTTTATGTCCGCATTCACACGTGCACCGACATCGTACGTCTGACCTTGCCAGGTAATCGTTCGCGTGATCGTCGTTGTCCTGGAACTTAGGGCCGGCGTTGCCCCAAACAATAAATGGTGCTTTCTTTTGAATCTCCAGTCCAATTTGCCGCTGAACGTCGCGTAGTTTCCGAATCCGAAATCCTTTTGCAGATCAAAGTATCCGTTGTGATCCGGACCATTGAAATATCCGGTCGGCTGCGACACCCATCCGTTCAGCTGCAATTTGAACTTGGAATTGTCAAACTCTTCATCGCCCGCTTTCGCTTCAGGCATTATCAAGCCCATCGCAGCCGCTAAGCCCACAACCAACACCCACACTCTCCCTGAGCGAAGCATGTTCCTCTCCTTTTTGGCTCGCCTCGCATACCTGCCGCTAAAGGCGCTTGTCGCTTTGAAATTTCACTAGGCAGGAAGGGCTCGACGAATCGACTACGATTTGGCCTTCCGGTTTCTGCAGTTCCTTAATTTTATAATCGCCAAGTGTCCCACGCAATATGCCTGCAGCAGCCCTGTATCCTTAGCGCGCTCCGGAAATTACAGCTCACCGCCCCTGCCTCGCCGGTCGGCGAATTGCCCCTTTAACAACGATTTCTGTTGCGCCAGTCGGCCGTACCTGCTATCCTGTATCTGCGTTTGTTGCTCTTGTTTCGCCTTTTGTCTTAAAGCGCCGCAGGTTCAACTTGCGGCCTTTTTTTGTTTCCCACCCGCCTTACCGCGGTGTCGTCGGAATCAGCGAAAGACGCCCGGCTTACCTCGAAAGTGGCATCCGGAAAAAGAGTGCACCGAATAGCTTTTATTATTTGAAAAGGAACACATCTGTGAAAGAACAAGGTACAGTGAAGTGGTTTAACGCCAGCAAGGGCTTTGGTTTCATCCAACGCCAGAGCGGCGAGGACGTTTTCGTCCATTTCTCGGCCATTCAGGCCGACGGCTATCGCTCCCTGACGGACGGTCAAGCCGTTGAATTCGAGGTTGTCCGCGGCCCCAAGGGCCTGCAGGCTGCCAACGTTCAACCTCTGTAAACCACTTTCTGAACAATCCCCGGCGGGAGGCGCTAAGCTTCCCGCCTTTTTTCTTTTTAACCCCCCAATTTTCTACTTTGCACTCTACATCCTTGTCGTCACCCTCTTGAACTGTCGTGCAGTGATTGGAGACGCTCTTCCCTGTTTTCTTTCCCCTCGCCGCCCTTGCCACTTTACTATCGGTGTTTCCGTTTCCACCCACCCCCGGTTTGCCTTCTGTTGTACACTCAGCACATTTCACGGGCGTTCCGGCCAGCTCTCAGTTATTTAATGTGAGGTCTTCTTGCTTCCTTCGGGCAGGTTTCCTCGCTTCCTCTTCGTTTCCGCTGTCATCATTGTCTCCTTGCTCTTCGTCCAGTTTGCCTTTGTCCGGGCCTCGTGGACCGCTCTCCTCCTCGGCAATTGTCTCGATCTCCTGACGGCCTTCCTCGCCGCCTCCGCCTGTTTCTACCGCTCCCGCCGCTCTTCCGGCCACCCACGCCAGCTCTGGGCCCTGCTCGCTCTCGCCTTTGCCCTCCAATGCGCTGCTCAATCCATCACTACCTACTACCAGAGCTTTGTTCAAGGGGCTGCCCACTCTCCTTGGCCATCCGACATCCTCTTTTTCATCTGGCCGGCGCCTATCTTTCTCATGTTCCTTCCCGCTTCGGACGAGAGTCTCTCCGGCATCAATTGGATTCGGGTGCTGGATTTCCTTCAGGTCGCCATCGTCGCTATCACGATCTACCTGTACTTTTTCTTCTCGCCATCCCGCTGGCTTCTCGAACCCACCATTCTTCGCCAGATTCTCGTCATCTACGTGGTTCGGGATCTACTGTTCGCTCTCGGTTTTGCCTTCCGCTCTCGTGATCGGTTGCCGTCTTGGTTCCGTTCGTTTTGTGTCGTCCTGGCGCTGGTTTTCTCCGCTGCGGCCTTATCCGATTTGACCGATTTTGTCCTCGTCGCCAGTTCCGTTTCCTCCCCAGGTTTGAGCGATCTGATGTGGTCCCTCTCCGGCGCGGCCGTTGTCCTTTTCGCTGCCACCTGGGAATCTCCTTCCACTGGCTCCCTGCACCCTTCCGAGCCCTCGCACCCTCCTCCATCTACTTCTCAACTTCTTCCCGTTATCGTGCCGCTGCTTGTCATTTTCATGAGCTATGCCATCGCTCGCGAACACTTCCTGCTCGCCTGGCTGGCCGTAGCCGCCTCCGTCGTCTCCTCAGGATGCCGCCTTGTTCTCACCAATCAACAGCAGCAAGTCATCACTCAAAATCTCTTCACCACCGAAAGGGCGCTCCGGCGTACCGAGCACACTCTTTCCTCCGCCTTTCGCTCCAGTCCGGATTCTTTCAGCATCAATCCGTTTCCCGATGGCGCCTATTTCGAGATTAACGAGGGTTTCACCGCTCTAACCGGCTATACCCGTGAAGACGCCATCGGCAAAAGTCCACGCGACCTCAATCTCTGGCTCGACGCTTCTCTCCGCGAAATCGTTCTTCGAGAGCTCACCCAACACGGGTATATTCGCGACGTCGAATTCCGTTTTCGCAAGAAGTCCGGCGAAATTCGCTTCGGCAATCTCTCTGCCTCGCTCATCGACTACGAAGGCACTCCCTGCTCGCTCGTCATGGTCCGCGACATCACCGTTCGCCGGGAGGCGGAAGAGATCCTTCGCTCCAGTGAAGAGCGTTTTCGCTCTCTCGTTCAGAACCTTCACGTCGGCATTCTCTGGTACGACGCTAAAGCACGCATCGTTTACGCCAACGCCGCTGTCCTCGACATCCTCGGCATTCCTCTCGATCGTGCCGTCGGCAAAACCATTAAAGATCTCAATCTCGTCGCCATCTACGAAGATGGCACTCTTATCCCCGATCACCTCCGCCCCGTGCCCACCGCCATCGCCACCAGGCTCCCTCAACGCAATCGCCTCATCGGCTGGCAGATTCCCGGCCGCTCGGACACGGTCTGGACCCTCCTCGACGCCATTCCGGAACTTTCTGCCACCGGCGAAGTTTCACGAATCGTCGTCTCCTTCACCAATCTCACCGAACAGCGCCGCGCCGTCGACGCTCTCCGCGAAAGTGAAGAGCGTTTCCGTACTCTCGTCCGTGATCTTCAAGTCGCCGTTGTCCTCAATACCCCCGACAGTCGCATTGAGTTCGCCAACCATGCTGCGGTCGCTATGTTTGGCTTCCGAGAGAACGACGTCATCGGCAGGACCGTCCCCGAACTCAATCTGTATCCCGTCGATGAGCATGGAAAGCCCATACCCGATTCGGAACGCCCCATCGAGATCGTTCTCCGCACTCTCAAACCCGTCCATAGCCTTCTCCTCGGCTTCCCTTCCCCGCGCGACCCTCAAAACATCGTTTGGCTCTATGGCAACTCCGTCCCCCAATTCGATTCCGACGGCAAACTTCTTCGCGTGATTTCTTCTTTCTCTGACATCACCGAAATGAAAAATGCCGAGCGCGCCATCCATAGCCTTTCTTCGCATCTCCTCAAGCTTCAGGATGAAGAACGCCGCCGTCTCGGCCGTGAACTCCACGATGGCCTTGCGCAAACCGTTCTCGCCATCAATCTCTCCCTTGCGCAGGCCCGTCAATCTATCCAGCCCGCCGAGGAAGCAGCCGCCCGCGCTCTCGACAAGGCTCGTCAGCTCACCCAGCAAATCTCCCGCGAGATCCGCACTCTCTCTTATCTCCTCCATCCCCCTTTGCTCGACGACCTCGGCCTCGTCTCTGCTCTGAAGGAATACGCGCAAGGATTCACCGATCGGAGCGGCATCGATACCCAGCTCTTCGTTTTGACTCCCTTTGACCGCTTGTCCCAACCTGTTGAAACTGCCCTCTTCCGTATCGTGCAAGAATCGCTCACCAATATTCAGCGCCACTCCCGCAGTACCACCGCAAAAATCCGCCTGCGCCAGGAGAATTTCCAGGTCACTCTCGAAGTCATTGATTTCGGTCAGGGCATGGTCGTCCCTGACGGAGACGCCTCGTCTCAGGAAGCTCGCCTGGGTGTCGGCATCCCCGGTATGCGCGAGCGGATGACTCTACTGGGTGGTTCGCTCGACATTTTTTCTGATAACAACGGCACCACCGTTCGCGCTACTATTCCCCTCGCTCCTTTGTCTCCCGGCGAACCATCGTCCCTTCGGACGGACGCCTGAATTGGAAGTCGTCTTGAGCGATTTTGGTGACTTCTATGCCCCCTCTGCGCATTCTTATCGCGGATGATCACTCCGTCGTTCGCGCCGGACTTCGAGCGATGCTCGAATCTCGCTCTGGCTGGGAAGTTTGTGCGGAATCGGTCGACGGCCGCGACGCCATCGAAAAGGCCGTCAAGCTTAAGCCCGACATCGCCATCCTCGACATCGGCATGCCGCTCCTGAACGGCGTCGAGGCCACTCGCCGAATTCGCGCCGCTTCTCCTTCAACCGAAATCCTCATTCTCACCATGCACGAATCCGACGACCTCGTTCAGCAAGTCGTCGAAGCCGGCGCTCGTGGCTACATCCTCAAAGACGATGCCGACCGCGTGCTGCTCGCCGCCGTCGATGCCGTGCTCCACCACAAGCCTTATTTCTCAACCCGCGTCTCCACCCCACCCGCCGATGACCTTCCCTCTCATGACGGCTCTCGTACCCGGCTCCGTCTCACTCCCCGCGAGCGCGAAATTCTTCAACTTCTCGCCGAAGGTAAATCCAACAAAGAAGTCGCCTCTCTCCTCGGCATCTCTGTCAACACCGCCGAAGCTCACCGCTCCAACATCATGCTCAAGCTCAACCTCCACTCCCTAGCCGAACTGGTCCACTACGCCATCCGTAACAACATCATCAAAACTCCGTAGCATAGGCTTGAGCCTGTGCGCTCCGCATCATTTAGCGGCGTGTCCGCAGACTTCCACGGTATGCTCCGCAGCTAACATAACTTCTGATTCGCGCGAGCTAAACTTCGGCCCCGCGTTTCAGAAAACAAGCACAGTCCTGTCATCCTGAGGAGCGCCGTTCGCGACGAAGGATCTCAACCCTGGCGTCTTGTTTCTGCGCCGCCGTTTGGCTTCCAATATTGATTGACCCATCCCCGTCCCCCCTGTATCCTCCTGTCTCATGTTTTCCTCGCTCCACACCTTATGCTGTTGTCCCCCAGCCAATCCGGCTGAGCGGGACGTTCACGCCTTCTACAGCACCTGACGCGTTGAGCGATTCCAAGTTCCCAGGCCCGCTAGCCAGAGTCACCGGTTCGCGGGTTTTATTTTTCGCGTACGAAATCGAAGAGCGGAGAGGATTACACATCATGGACCTTTGGCGACCCGATCCGACGTTCTATCCCTCACCCAAACTGGCCAGCGAAGCGCCACCGGAAAAACTTGCTTACGTTGCCTTGCTCAATCCAAGCCACGCCGGCCGCCCCGATGCCATCGGCGTCGTTGACGTCGACCCTTCCTCTCCCGCCTTCGGCAAGCAGGTCGGCCAGGTCGATATGCCAAACGTTGGCGACGAACTCCATCATTTCGGCTGGAACGCCTGCAGCTCCTGCCTCTGTCCCTACAATTCCCACCCGCACATGGAACGCCGCTATCTCGTCGTCCCGGGCATCCGCTCCTCGCGCATTCACATAATCGACGTAAAGCCCGATCCGCGAAATCCCAAGATCGTCAAAGTCATCGAGCCGGAAACGCTCGCTTCGCGCGCTGGCTATAGCCGTCCTCACACCGTCCACTGTGGACCCACCGGCATTTTCGTCAGCGCGCTCGGCGCTCCCTCCGGTGACGGCCCCGGCGGCATCTTCGTCCTTGATCCTGAATCCTTCGACGTTCTCGGCAAATGGGAGATCGAACGCGGCCCGCAAAACCTCCACTACGACTTCTGGTGGCATCTCGGCCACGACACGCTCATCACCAGCGAATGGGGCACTCCCAACATGGTCGAGCACGGCCTCAATCCCGACATCCTCCTGAAATCGGGCTACGGCCACGCACTCCACATTTGGGATCTTCGCCGCCGCCGCCATCAACAAACGCTCGACCTCGGCGCCGAACAACAAATGGTTCTCGAACTTCGACCTGCCCACGATCCTGCCAAGGCCTACGGCTTCGTCGGCGTCGTCGTTTCCCTCAAGGATCTCTCTGCTTCGATCTGGCTCTGGCATCGCAAGAATGGCGAATGGGCCATCACCAAGGTCATCGAAATTCCTGCGGAACCTGCCGATCCGGATACACTTCCCCCGATGCTCAAGGGCTTCAAGGCTGTTCCGCCGCTTGTCAGCGACATCAACCTCTCTCTCGATGACCGTTTCCTCTACGTCTCTTGCTGGGGCACCGGCGAATTCCAGCAGTACGACGTCTCCGATCCCTTCCATCCAAAACTCACCGGTTCCGTTCATGTGGGCGGAATTGTGCGTCGCGCTGCGCATCCCGCCAGGCCCGGCATGCCGCTCAATGGTGGTCCGCAGATGGTCGAACTCAGTCGCGACGGCCGCCGCGCCTACTTTACCAACTCTCTCTATTCTCCTTGGGACGAACAGTTCTATCCAGATGGAATCAAGAGTTGGATGGTTAAGCTGGATGCCAATCCACAAGGCGGCATGAAACTCGATCCCAAATTTTTCCTGGAATTCGACGAACTGCGCAGCCATCAGGTCCATTTGGAAGGCGGTGACGCTTCCTCGGACTCCTACTGCTACTCATGAGCCATCTCGAACCATGGGCCTGGGTCGCTCTCTTTGCTCTCGGCGCTTGGCACGGCATTAACCCGGCCATGGGTTGGTTATTCGCAGTCGCTCTCGGCCTGCAAAGACATTCCGGCCGCGCCGTCTGGCAATCGCTGCTCCCGATCGCTGTGGGACACCTGCTCGCAATCGGGTTCGTCGTAGCGCTTGCTCTTTTCGCGGGCTCCGCGCTGCCGCTGAATTACGCCCGCCTCGCCGTCGCCGTGCTTCTCCTCGGCTTCGGATTGTTTCGCTTGCTCTCTGGAAAACATCCCCGCTACGGCGGAATGCAGGTCGGTTTCCGCGACCTCACCATTTGGTCGCTCCTGACCGCCTCCGCTCATGGCGCTGGCTTCATGCTTCTGCCTGTTTTGTTGGGCATGTCGACCGTCCATGCCGCCCATCTAGCTCACGCGGAACATGCGCCTCAAATGGCGACAGCCTCCGCCGCTATCGCTGCAATTGCGGTTCACACCCTTGCCTACCTGCTCGTCACTGGCGCCATAGCCTGGCTCGTCTACTCCAGGCTTGGCCTCTCCATTCTCCGCCGCGCCTGGTTCAACCTCGACCGCATCTGGGCCTTCTCCCTCATCCTCACCGCCGCCCTCACCCTCTTCCTATCGTCATAAGCAGACCGCTTCGGCTGGCCATTGCCGCTCTTCCTTGTAGGGACCGCCTTCTGAGGCGGTCCGTTTCGAAGGCCTAGAACACTTCTGGATTTTGTAATCCCTCATACCATATTCTGTGTGTTGTCATCCTGAGCGCGCCTTTTGCGCGGAGGATCTCAACCATTCCGTCTTGCCCAGCAACCCTCGCAAAGCCATCGTTCAGTCGTTTAACAATCCAACCTTCATCCCATCCCCGCTACCTGCTTCACCGCCCGCTTTGCCTCCAGAATTGAATACCGGTGATCCATCGCGCCAGCCAAATCCGTGTTCGCGAACGCAATCCTTCCGAACGGCGCCTTCCGCAAAACTTCCCTCGGCGCCTCTCTCCCATCCTTCCCGAAGAAAAATCCTGGCTGCGGGCTCAGATATGCATGTCCCCAGCGGTTCAAAATGATTCCTGCAATGTCGCGATTCGCATCAAACCTCGCGTTCGCAAACATGTCCGCAAACTGCTGCCGGATCCGCTGTTCGTACACCGCATACGACGTTCCTAACATTTCGACCCGCCCGCGATTCCCTTGCGCCTCCGTCGGCAATCCGGGATAGGGGTACAAGCACTTCACCGTCAGCACCACCGGAGAATCTGGTCCAATCGTGGGCTCCACTCCCCCAACCACCGCCAGCTTTCGCACCTCAAAATAATCTCCCACTTGCCCGCCAAACCACCGGCACCCGCTCATTCCCATCTTGTGCAGAAACCGCCAGTTCCTCACCGCCACATTCGCCATCATGCACGGTGAACGGTAGAATTGCGCGTACGCAGCTTTCTGCGCTTCCGGCAAATCTTTCACAATATGTTTCGAAGTCCAACTGCCTCCCGCCATCACCACGCTGCGTGCCCGAACTCGATACAGCTTGCCGCCTTTCTCATAAACGATCGACACGCTCTCGCTTTTCTCCGCAGCCCCCTCATGCTGCACTGCCACAACGGTCGACTCCAACCGAACCCGTGCCTCTCCACCGGCAACATCCAGCGACTCGAACCTCACTGTGTTTCGAGTCACCCCATCCACGCCGGCCTCGCCGTTCATCGCGCCGGGAATCAGGCTCTTCACCATCAGCCGCGCAATTGTTGTGTTCCCTCCTGGGAACATCTGGCTCATCGCGCCATTCTCGTCAGGCACGGGCTCCAGCATCTCGAACGCATAATCCGCATAGCCCGAAAGCGCATCCGGCCCCAGCCCTGATCCCCCTCCCTCCACTGGCGACAAATAGTTCCTCACCGTCTCTCGACTCAATCCGAATCGCTCCACGAAGTGCTGCTCCATCGTGATGGAGTCGAGGTATCGGGAAATCGCGTCACCCTCCACTTTCGGATGTTCGAATGGCTTTCCGTTCACCTCTGCACCCGTCAAAAATCGTACCCACTCCGCCCTCGCTGCCGCGGGAATTGGCGCGCCGTCCAATTTCCTCCGCACCGGGTCCATCACCCACATCCCGGTCTTCTGCCCAAACTTCGGCCCGAACCAGTATCCGTATTGCCCCACCTCCATTCCCGCCGCGTCGTACGGTGTCTGCGACAGCTTCATTTCCGGCTGTGGGCCAGCCCATTTTTGATACGTCAGTTTCGGTGTCTTCAATCCAATCGAATCGTAGAATTGCGCAAGGAAACTCGCCGGCTTCTGCAACTGATAAATCGCCGACCCTTGGTGCGCCACCAGTCTCTTCCCGTCCACCTCAAACTCGTTCTGCTTCGCCTCTCCTCCAAAAATCGGATGGTTCTCCAGTACCAGGCATTTCTTTTTTCCACCTGTCTGGCGCTGAAATAGCAGTGCGGCCGCAATCCCACTGATTCCCCCACCCACCACCACGCAGTCGTACATCTCGCCGGTCTCGGTCACATCCTTCGGCAGCGCCTCGTACACGCGATCCCGAATGCGGTGACCCGCTTGCAGCACCGCCCACGTATTTCCATTCGACCGCGCATACTCTCCCACTCCTCCGTATCCCGTGAACTCATCCTTCTGCGCCATCATCTCCAGCGGCGTCAGTCCATCCAACAGCGCCGCACCCGAGGCCAGCAGCACCCCGCCCACGAAATCCCGTCTGGTGATTTCTGTTTTCATTCGTCCTCTGCCCTCCAGCGTCTGTATTTCTGGAGCAAAAATGAACCTCTGTCATCCTGAGGAGCGTTTTGTGCGACGAAGGATCTCAACTCTTGCGTCTTGTCTCAGAGCCCGCACGGGAGGAGGGTGCCCCATCCTTTGCGCGCATTTTGCGCAAAGGGTGGGTCTTCTCTTCGTCTCTGCAGTTTTCCTACCTCACCTTCACCCCAAAATACGTCACCGGCTTCTCCACTTCCTTGAACCAATGTGTCACGCCGACCGGAATCACAATCACATCTCCCTTTCCGATCTTTCGCGTAACCCCTCCGTCCATCGTCGCAACACGAATTTCGTCCGGCGCCGTCTCCCTTCCGCCCGACACAGTCCCACCCGTCACGAACGTCGCCTCCCCGTCCAAAATATAGAAAACGTCCGTGTCCTTCTTGTGAATCTCCACCTCGCCGCCTTTGTCACGGTGGTACACCGCCACCCGATAATTCCTTTGATTCGGCACTCCGTCATACACGTCCAGCGGCTTGGTAAACGCCGGCACGATGTCCTCATGCGAAAAATACATCACTCCAGACGCATCCGTCGTTCCCTTTGCCTGCGCATTCGGCGCGGTTTGTCTCGGTATGCTGGACCCTCTCTGCACAAACAAGATCACTCCACTCACTGCAAGCAGGCCCAGGCAAACCAGCAATCTTCTCTTTGCAATCATGCAGCCCTCCCAAAAAACGGCCTTCAACGCCAAGGTTTATAGCACAAGCGTTGCCCATCCGTTCCCTGCCGCCAGTCTCGCCACATTTCCGGTTTTGCTACACTGAAACTCCGCCATCGAAGCCGCTGACTGATGCGTTCCTTCGTCCAACTCGCCAACGCTGTCGCCTCCACCACAAAAAAACTGGAAAAACTCCGCCTTATCTCCGAATTCTTCCAGTCTCTCTCGGTACGTGACGCTGCCATCGCGGCCCGCTTTCTTTCCGCCCATGCTTTTCCCGCTCACGACGAGCGCACTCTCGGAGTAGGCGGTTCTACGCTCGCGAAGTTCATCGCCGAACTCTCCGGCAATCCCAACCAAAATCTCGGCGTCGCTTACCGCAAACACGGCGATCTCGGCGACATGGCCGCCGATCTCCTCCGCAACCAGAATCCCGATGCCGATCTTCCTCTAGAGAAAATAGTCCGGCTCTTTGATCAACTCGCCGCTTCACGCAGCCAGTCTGAAAAAGCGCAGCTCCTGACCGCCGCCTTCCGTGAGGCCAGTCCCGGAGACATTCAGTACATCGTTAAGATCATTACCGGCGACCTTCGCATCGGCTCCAAGGAATCCCTGGTCGAAGAAGCCATCGCGAAAGCCTTTAACCAACCTCTAGCACAGGTCCGCCGCGCCAACATGATGCTCGGCGACATCGGGGAAACTCTCATCCTCGCCTCGCACGATAATCTGCACACCGCTGCCGTTCGCCTCTTTCATCCCATCGGTTTCATGCTCGCTGCTCCGGTCGAGACCGCTTCCGACCTTTTCGATGAGGCCCAAACCGAACGCTCTGACGCCGCCGCTCACCTGCTCGTCGAAGAGAAGTACGACGGTATCCGCGCCCAAATTCACAAAAACGCCTCCGGCAAGGTCCGCATGTTCTCCCGCACCCGCGACCAGCTCACAGAATTCCCCGAACTCGAGTCGCCCATCTCCCAGCTTCCCGGCGAACTCATCCTCGACGGCGAAATCCTCGCCTGGCGCGACTCCCGCCCTCTCCCCTTCACCGAACTTCAAAAGCGCCTTGGCCGCAAACACCTCGACCTCTTCATCCAATCCGATATCCCGGTTGTCTTCGTAGCCTTCGATCTTCTCTATCAAGATGGCCACCTGCTGCTCGATGATTCACTCTCCGAGCGCAAAGCCCGCCTCTCCACTCTCCTGTACAATGCTCCTTCCGGTCTTCGTACCGCCACCTTCAGCGAAGCCAACTCGCCCCAGGACGTCCAACTCTCGTTTCAAAAATCCCTCGCCGCCGGTCACGAAGGTATCGTCGCCAAATCCGCTTCGTCGCCTTACACCCCTGGCCGGCGTGGTGGCTACTGGTTCAAGCTCAAGGAACCCTATGCCACACTCGACGTCGTTGTCACTGCAGTCGAATACGGCCATGGCAAGCGCCACAAAGTTCTGTCCGATTACACCTTCGCTGTCCGCGATGGCGATCGACTGGTCAATATTGGCAAGGCCTATTCAGGCCTGACCGACGCGGAAATCGCGGAACTCACCACCTTTTTCAAAGCACACACCCTGGAAGACCATGGTCACGTCCGTACCGTCGAACCCCTGATCGTCCTCGAAGTCGCTTTCAACAATATCCAGAAGTCCAATCGTCACGCCAGCGGCTACGCCCTACGCTTCCCCCGCATCGTTCGCCTTCGGCCTGATAAAACCCCCTCCGACCTCGACACCCTCTCTCGCGTCGCCGCTCTCTTCCAAACACAGTCGGCAGTACCCACGCCGTAGCAACGGTTTTCAGCGTCGGGCCGCCGGTGTGAAGGTACGGCTTCACGTTATACCGGTCACTTTGCACCTTTAATGGTTTTCGGCACAATCCCGTATTGTCGCAATACGCAAACCAATTGTCCCCACACTCCTAGTGCTTTTTCACTAGGCACTCCCTCCAATTTCCTTCCTTCCCTTTTTCGCGCATTCTTGCTTACGAAATCGTTTTAACTCGGAGTTTTTTATGCCCTCACCGGAAACCATCCGGGTCCTGATCGCCGACGATTCGCCAACTGCGTTGCGCTCCGTCTGCGAATATCTCGAGTTTGCCGGGGGGTTTGAGATCGTTGGAACGGCCAGTGACGGCTTGAATGCGGTGCAACTCGCCTCAGTCAAGAAGCCTGACCTCGTCCTGCTCGATCTCAGCATGCCGCGGGTCAACGGGCTGGAGGCTGCAGAGCAGATCCGCCTCTCCAGCCCGGACCTGCGCGTGATCATCTTCTCCGAGCTTCAGGGGCTATCCCTCGCCGACGAGTGTCGCCGCCACGGTGCCGACAGCTTCGTCTCGAAGAACCTCCTTCCCGAGGGGCTGCTCATGGAGATTCAGCGCTTGTTCACTTCGGGTCGTCCGAAGGGCGCCGGCACGGAAAGCAACTGATCAGCGTGCATTCCACCGTGCTGTTTGTGGATCGCAGTTTGCGGCCTTAGTGCGTTTGGGGAGAGGCCGTCGTTCATTCCAAACGGAGTCGGCCATTTAAAATCCCGCGGATCGCGGGATGGGTCCGCGTACTCGTTGTGCCTGTGGGAGTCAGCCATGAACGATCGCGCATCTTTTTTGCAAGGAGCAGTCAGAAAGACCGATGTCGAATTCACCGTTTCATCTGTTATTTCTAGGCGAGGACCGTCCCTTCTCCAAACTCTCCCAAGCTCTCGGCTCGGCCGCTCGCCATGGCATTAAACTCCATCGGGCCCAGTCCCTCAACGAGCTGTTTCTAATTCTGGCCGGCGGCCGTTGGCACGCCGTCGCTCTCGATGTTCACGCTTGGAATTTCCAGGGGCTTCATTACGTCGATAAACTCCGCTCCGAATACCCTCTGCTACCCATCCTTGCCCTCTATTCGTCATCGGTGAACGATCTCGGAAACAAAGCTCGCAACGTCGGTGCTTCGCATTGCCTCGCTCTCGAGTCCTTGGATTCGGACTCTCTCTTGTCCGGCATCTTCGCGACCATGGCCGACCTGCATCCCATTTCGCTTTCCCGAAAAGACTCCTCTGTGACGTCAGTCTTTGGCGATACCGATTCCCCAGCGCACACCACCACCCGCACTCAGGCGATCTCTCACGCTCTCAATAACCTTCTTTGCGTCATTACTGCCAACGCCGATGTGCTTGCCGAACACATCAACGGCTCTTCGCACGGCCAGCGCAGCCTCGCCGAAATCAAGAAAGCGGCCAGGTCCGCCTCGGACCTCATGCGTCACCTCAAATAATTTGGAGTGCGGCCATTCATCGCCGCTTTTGAGTCGGGGTTCATCCCGTCTTTAGCGAAAGGCGACCACCTGTCATCCTGAGGAGCGCTGCGTGCGACGAAGGATCTCAACCGTTGCAACTTGCCTCAATCAAGTCCAATTTGCCTGGAAGTGCACGACGCGAGCGCAGTGACTGCGCCTGCCATCTCCTTCAGTACCTCACTCTTCCGCCTTCTTCACCGCGCCATGGGTCATCGCCCACTGCACAAATGCGTCTGCATTCTTTACACCCAACACGTTTGCTCCTTTGATACTTCGAATGCCCTTCCAATTGGCTCCTTCTAAATCTGCCGCTCGCAGATCCACGTTTTCCAGACTCGTTCCCGTGAAATCGGCATCGCGCAGCAGTGCGCCATTCAAATCCGCGTCATCCAACGTGCTTCCGTTTAGTTCGACGCCTTTTAGATCCGCTGTTCGGAAGTTTGCGCCTCGCAAGCTTGCATTTTGCAGATCCGCTCCTGCCAACTCCGACTCCCGTGCATCCGCGCCATCCAACGTCGACCGCGAAAGCATCGCCTTCCTCAGCTCCACTCCGTGCAGGAACGCCGACGACAAATCCACCCCCACCAGCGACACTCCGTCGGCATTCAACTCTTCGAGCGCCTCGATCCTGCCCCCATTTCCCCCTTTTCCCTGCGCCGAGTTGATCACCTGCCACGCCTGGTAGTGCTTTTGCTTCACGCGATCGCCGGATTCCCCGAAATAGAAGATTACCGCCACCAGTACTCCAAATCTTTCCAGATAGCCCAACACCTCCAGCAAGCGCCAGTTGCTTAGCCAGTACGAAATCCAATCCATCCCATGCTCCACCAGCGCAAAGGGCACCGCCCCGCTATGCCGGAGTTTCTCCCGCCGCCCGCTCCACAACTCCGGTCTCTCCCTCCTCCAACGAGTCTCCATCGCTCCACCTCACACACCCATTCCTCCGTTCGAGTCCCCAACCCCTCAAACGTTACATGCCTTGTTGCTATTCCCGCCACGGCCTCTCAGTGTCCTCTGCGCCTCCGCGTTAATCTTCTGTTTTTGAATTCCCGCCCTTGTCCCTTATACCTTTGCACTTTTACACCTTCCTTGTTTATCCTTCCCGCATGCCCACTCCCAATCGTCAGTTTGTACTCGCCACCCGCCCGCAAGAACTCGTCACTCCCGACGTTCTCCAACTCACCGAGACCGAAGTTCCTCCACTTCAAGACGGCCAGGCGCTTGCCCGCGTTAAATATCTCTCTATCGATCCCACCATGCGCGTCTGGATGGCGGACATTCCGCAATACATGCCTCCCGTCAAACTCGGAGAGGTCATGCGCTCCTTCGGCCTCGCTGAAATCGTCGAATCGCGTCACCCCGATTTCAAAAAGGGTGACAAGGTCATGGGCCTAACCGGACTTCAGCAATGTGTCCTCATCACTTCGGGTGTGCCCCACAGCTTTCAAAAACTCCCCTCGGTTCCCTTTCTCGCCGATACCGCCTTCCTCGGCACTCTCGGCGTCAACGGCCTCACCGCTTACTTCGGCCTGCTCGAAATCGGCAAGCCTCAAGCCGGTGAAACTTTGGTGGTTTCTGCCGCTGCTGGTGCGACCGGGAGCATCGCCGGCCAACTTGGCAAGATTCACGGGTGCCGTGTGGTCGGCATTGCCGGAACAGATGAGAAGTGTAATTGGATTAAAAGAGATCTCGGCTTCGATGCCGCCATCAATTACAAACACTCAGATTGGAAGGACCAACTCGCCGCGGCGACTCCAAACGGCGTCGACATCAACTTCGAGAATGTCGGTGGGGAGATCATGGAAGCCGTCCTCGATCGCATGAATCTCCACGGACGCGTCGTGCTCTGTGGCCTCATATCCGGATACACGCATCTGCATCCCGCGCAGTCCAGCTTTGCCCGAATCATCATCAAGCGCCTCCGCGTCGAAGGCTTCCTTATCCTTGACTATGTCTCCAGGTTCATGGAAGCAGGCAAGCAGCTCGGTATGTGGAAGATGATGGGGAAAATTAAAGACCGTCAGACCATTGTCAAAGGTTTCGAAAACGCTCCCGAAGCCATCAACATGCTCTTCTCCGGCGCCAACATCGGCAAGCTGATCGTCGAACTCTAGGTCTCTGCCCGACCTGAAACTTACTGAACGTAACAGGCTTTTGTTGAGAGTATTCCGCATCAACACCCCAACGCTGTCATCCCAAGCGAAGCGAAGGATCCCAACCGCGGTGTCTTTGCCTCTGAAGTTGCCGCTGACCGTGCTGTCGACTGGAGGCTAATGACTAACGACCGCCCTCGACTATTAACTCCCGACTACCGACTTCCGTCTTACTTCCCCTGCCCCGCCCCCTGCGCCATCGCTTTTTTTCGCTCCGCATCCATTCTCTGCGCCATCGCTTCAAACTTCGGTTTTTGTTCGTCCGAAAGCAGCAAGCGAATCTGGTCCCGCGCGTGTTGCCGGAGTACGTCGACATCCCCCTCGCACTTGTCCCGCACGGATTTCATTTCGTCATGCGTCGTGTGCAGGATCCCATCGATCTTCGAGCTTTGGTCGGCGCTCAACCCCAATTCCTTCGTCATCTCCGCCACCCGTTTCGCCCGCCGCTCCGGCTCGCTCAACTGTGGCGTTCCGGCGGCCCGCATATCGGCGTGGGTGTGATGCGCGAAGCTGTACCCGAACACCCCTCCAACTGCCGCTCCTAGCACAAACACAAACGCCAGCCACAAACCCGCCTTTTTCTTGGTATCGGGATTCATGGCCGTGCTTCCTCGCCTGCCGTTGCAACTACTTCGTCACTCGCTGCAGCACTCGGCACCGTCTCGAAGAGCCCCTCAGCTTGCCGCATCTGGGGAACCTGCAACGCCGCTTCTCTCCGGTGTACTTCCATCGCCCAGGTCCCGCCCAGCACCAGCAATAACCCCGCAAACGCCGCCAGTCGCGGCGCAAATCTCCTCACGCTGATCCACACTCCTTCTTTCTTTTCCTCGATCTCATTCTCTGTCGACTTCACCGCTGCCATCACTCTCGCCACAAACCACGGTCCAGGCTCCAGCACCAGTTCTCGCGCCGGCAACAATCCTTCGCGCGTAGCCAGAAAATCCTCGATGGCGGCTCGGCACTCCTCGCAGCGTACCGCGTGCTGCCGGGATGTCCCGGTCAACGCCGACGACACCTCTCCTTCAGTCAATCTATCCACTCCTAATTCTTCCAGTTCGTTCAGCAGCACTTCACATTCCGGGCGGATCCCAGGGTCATTCATTCGGCGGCACCTCTTTTTCTAATCTTTTCTTTCGCGTTTCGCTTCATACGTTAGCGGCTCTCTTCTTCCTTCTTATCCGTTCCGCAACACGCTGCCGGGCTCGAAACAGTCTCACTTTCACCGTGTTTCCATTCAGTCCCATGATTCCGGCGATCTCTTCCACCGTGAATCCCTGCACTTCCTTCAGCACCAGCATGGCCCGGTCTTTCTCGTCCAGGCATTCCAGCCACTGTTCCAACTGCTCCCGCGCCTCCAGCCGTTCGCTCACGTCCGGAACGTACTCGCCCCCGTCTTCCTTGGACTGGTATGCGCGCGCCTGCTCTTCATTCAAATCGGCTTCGTACATCAGCGGCCGGACTTTTCTCTTCCGCAACAAATCCCAGCATTCATTCACCGTGATCTTGTACAGCCAGGTGCTGAACGCGGCCCGCTGGTCGAACCGCTTGATCGAGAAGTATGCTTTCAGAAAAACCTGTTGCGCTATATCCTCCACATCTTCGCGGGTCCGCAGTATGCCTCCTGCCACTGCAAACACTCGTCCTTGGTGCTTGCGAACCAACTCTTCGAACGCTTGCTGATCTCCTTGCTGCGCTCGCCGCACCAGTTCGCGGTCGACTCCTCGTCGCGCCTCACCCGCCTCGGCCTGACCCTCCGTCGCGGGTTCCGGCACGTTGGAAGCCTCCAGTTTTGGGACGTTTCGCATCTTTCCTTGGTTACGGTATTTTAACGGCCTTGTCCACTACCGTGTTCAAATCTTTGCGTTTGCTTACATTTGTTTCGCGCTCCCAGTACTAATTTCTCCTTGCAAACCTTAACTAACTGTAGAATACTCAATCCATGATTATCGGTGACAGGCTTCGCGCTCTGCGCGAAGAAAAGAAACTCTCCCAGGGCGATATCGAGAAGCGCACTGGCCTCCTTCGCTGTTACATTTCCCGTGTCGAGAACGGTCACACCGTTCCCGCCATCGAGACTTTGGAGAAGCTGGCTCGCGCCCTCGAGTGCCCTCTCTATCAACTCTTCTACGACGGTGAGGAGCCACCTCAGTTGCCTAATCTGCCCAAGCGCAAGTCGTCCGACGACATCGCCTGGGGCAGCGCCGGCAAAGAGGCTCGCTACCTGAACAAGCTTCGCCGCTTGCTCAGTAAAGCCGACGATGAAGATCGCAAGCTGCTGCTCTACATGGCGCAGAAAATGGCCAATCGCTAGTCAGCTGCTTCCAGAGTTCCGCTCTGGTAAAGTCTGTGCAATACGAAGAAGGCCGCTTTTTTCAGGGAAAGTGGCCTTTTCGGTTTTTACATCCTGACCCGCTTGTAAACTTCACGCCGCTTTTGTTTGCTTCACTTACTCCCATTCAATCGTGCTCGGCGGTTTGCTGCTCACGTCATAGACCACCCGCGTCACTCCCGGTACTTCGTTCACGATCCGTGCCGAAATTCTCTCCAGCACCTCTCCCGGCAGTCTCACCCAATCGGCGGTCATCGCGTCATCCGACTGCACGACCCGGACTGCCACGGTTAGGCCGTACGTCCGGCCATCCCCCATTACCCCCACGCTCCGCACCGGCAGCAACACGGCAAACGCCTGCCATACTTTTTCATACAGTCCCGCCCTCCGGATTTCCTCCACCACCACGGCATCAGCCTCCCGCAGGGTATTTAACTGGTCACGGTCGACGGCCCCCAATAACCGCACGGCCAACCC
>DATJZF010000021.1:0-290501 GCA_035499255.1 Dongiaceae bacterium
CGGATGATGAATTCGGTATTTCGTGCCACATACATCAACGGATTGCTCGTTTGCTGTTCGGCTTTGCGTTGCCAGACGTTCAGGAATCGCTCTGGATGTCTCGACGAAAAGTAATGCCGCGCAAAGCCGACTACCAGGAAACTCGCCATAGCTCCAAAAAGGAGAAAGCCTCCCCATACCAGGTATGCATCGGTTCCCCGGCTTCTGGCCAGCCCCAGGCTCATTCCAGCAAAAATGAAAATGTAATACAGATAGTCGCAGACAGTTTCCAGCCAGCACCCAAATTTGCTTACCTGGAGTTTCAGCCGTGCAACTTCCCCGTCGCACCCATCCAAGATGCTCGCCCAAACGGAAAGAAGTGCACCAATCAGCGTATTTCCATAGCCGCCGAATGCAAAAAATAGACCCGAGAGGAAACTGACAGCCAGCGTGAACAGCGTCACCATGTTTGGTGTAATAGGAAATCTGGCGATGGCCCGGCTCATGGGAATCGAGATCCGGCGATTCATTCGGGCGAATACCCCATCGGTCGGTTTCACCAACCAGGCGTCAAGTTTGTGCTCCGCGATCACCCGATCTGCCGGAGTGTCCACCAGATGCCACAGATCATGATCAACTGCTTTGAATGCGATGGAATGCGTGGGTCTGAACCAGGCATATAGGTCGATAAAACTGCTGATACTTTCTTTGCAACTTCCCGCAATGTCGAATGCTGCCTGCCGCGATAAGGCGGAGATACCAACAAACTGAGCACCAGTCGCGAGCGTAACTGCGTCTCCTCGTCCGTCCCATTCACGAACAAGTTCATAGAGACTGGGATGAGCAGCGATGTTGCCCGCCAACAGCAGAATACGTCCTGACTGCGCGGCTAGTTGCCCCAATAGCCGCGGTAACGCCGGACCTTCGTCCTCGAAGTCGAACCATTGGACGTCTTCTGGCAAGCGCCTCGTTCGCAACAACTCCCGCCGGATGACTCGGTGTGCCGATCGGCTTGCAACTACAACAACCGGATTCGCGCCAATGCTTTTGGCCATGAGAATTGCGCGGAGTATAAGCGGAAGAGCTCCAACTCGCGCCAATTCTGGCGTGAATGCTCGTGCAGCGCGGAATTCATCGATCAGGATGACTGCCGCAGTCGGCTCAGGCGACGGCTCCATTTGTTCTCGGCTTGGTGATTTGCGAATGTCATCTTTCGGAAGAGGCTCCGACCCACCCGTCGCCTTTTGTCGGCTAGCTGAACGCGATAGAACGAGCCACAAAACGCCGACTAGCGCCCAGAACATCCCTCGGGCTCGCCGGCACAGACTCAAAGTCAAACCGGTTATAGCGCCGAGACCGAATCGCTTTGCCAACAACATCGTGCCACCTTCATAGATCCCGACATTCCCAGGAGTGAGAGAACCCAAAAGGTTGATCACCTTCGTCAGCGATTCGAGAACCAGTGCACCGGTCAAACTCACACGCTGTCCAAGGAACAAAAGGATGAAGTAAACCTCCAGAACCGCAAGCGCATGACAAACGAAGTTCAGACCAACATTTCCCCAGAATGCGGCGGGCCGGCGCCGATGAAAATCCAGCAGCTTTTCTTCAAGCGAGCAGACCTGCGCCTCCTTGTTTTGAAACCATTTGCCGAGCTTCGGTACACGGCCGAATGCGCGTGCCGGACCTGACAGCAGCGGCCATCGCTTCTTCATTCCCAAAGCTGCGAGGGCTACCACGAGCACCAGGATGATCGCAAACAGGGTGGCGTACATCCGGAGCACAGCTGGAAGGGGCAAGATAAAGAGCCCCAAGGTAATTCCACAGACAGTGACTATGGCGCCGCAAGCGATGAACAGTCCACGGTCAACCGCCACCGACACAATTCGGCTTTCCAGAGGCACTTCGGAACCGAGCAACGTAGCGCGTGTCGCTTCGCCAGCTACTATCCCAGCAAAACCCAGCTGACCAATCGCTTCTGATACCAGCCGTAACCCGAGCATCTTCGCAAATGAAATCCCGTGCGCCTCTCCAGGCAATGCCAATCGCCAGGCGCACGTCTTGACGAGGTGTGAGATTCCGCCGAGTGCAATCACAAACCCGAGGCCCCACCCCACCAATTTCGCTTGTTGCCCCAGCGTCTTCGGACCAGTATGGACAACCAGATAAACGAGAAGCGCAATCCCCAATAGCGCAAACATGTAACTAACGATCCTTCGCAAATTTTCAGTGCGCTCAGGCATTGGCGATCTCCTGCAGAAATTCTGGCCGTGAGCTCTCTACCAAGTCTTGGTTGAGAGCGAAATCGTAGGCTTCGGGTGTATCGATGTCCTGCCAAAGTGCGTCTCCGATATCGAACGCCCGCAATTTTCGCTGAGAAGCCGTACGCTGCATGCCGTCCGAAAGAGAGCAATTTCCCTGGCTCATCGCTGCTTCGAGAGAATCAAAGATCGCTGGACTACACAGAAACATTCCCGTATCAATCGCGTCGTAACGGGCGATATTCTTCCCGATCTGAATGATGTAATCCCCCATGGACAACACCTTCGTGGCGTCGTCCATATCAAAGATACAATCCAGTTTTCGATCTACCGCCAGAATGACCTCCTTGTCGCCTAAGGGCTGGCGGATAAGTGCGCCGGCAGCGCTCGGGTCGAAGATGTGGTCGGTCATGAGGAGCAAAAATGGTTTCGTGAGGACATCCTTCGCTGCCAAGAGCGATACGCCATTGCTCTTCCTGTATTCGCTGTTTTCCACGAACGTTACGGGGGTGCCGCGAAGTAAACTGGTTTCAAACCAGCGGCGTACCATCCCTCCCTTATGACCCAGCACGATGACGAAACGTTCGATCCCGGCTTGGCGGGCGCCTAACATTACGTGTTCGATCAGTGGAACGCCGCAAAATGGCATCAACGGTTTGGGAAGTTCACCTGACAGGCGATTGAGCCTTTGGCCCAAGCCCGCGGCAAGGATCACGGCAGTATTAGTGTTCAGCATGATTTCCCTCGGAAAGATATGTGAGGCCGATGACCGGAGTCTGGGCGGCGGAATGCTCGCTCAACTCCGTATTTGGCGAGTACCCGAAATAGCTAATAGTCACGTCGGTTTCCCCGAAAATACGTGCTTCCGTAACACTTTCCGTAGACAGTGGGAACCAAAAATCACCGGTTTTGTGATAACGGGCTACGAAATGAATGCTTCGAGTCCAAAATGACGGACTTTTCGCTGGCTTGCCTTCGGCCTGTACCATAGCGAAATCCGACGCATCGACCCAAATGCGTCCGTCAAACAAGTACTTGTCTTGGCGTTTCGGCAGGGCTCGAAGTACATAGGCAAGCCTTCCACCTACGACTTCGGTCCCCAGTAGCTCAAAATCGTAATTCTCGGGAGCCACACGACTGGCAGACCGCTTCCCGGGCTGCGACGTGTCCTCCTCGGACTCCAGCATTTTGTGGAGCACATGACTGTTTGCGGACTTCCAGCCCTGCTCAGATACGACCTCAAAGTGCTTTCGGCCGTTGCCCTCGCAGTTGACGCTTACGAGCATTTCGGCCTTCTTGTTCAGCCGCTGGTTTTCCAGGGTGTACCGCCGGTAGCCGGTATAACCGCCACCGAGCTTCTCTCGTGTGGCGTCATGCGCCATGAGACGGCCGATCACCTCGTCGGCATGCGTCACAGGTGATTCCTGAGCCCGAACTTGGACAGCGACGATAAGTGACAGCAGGCAGAGTGGTTTAACAATTTGAATTCTCATAGTTAGAACTCCACGACAAACTTTGCTCGGTATTCGCGCCACGCATTGTTAAAGAAACCACCGAAGCGAGCGCTTTCCTCGATGTTCTGCACGTCTCGCGGGTTGAAATGGTTGAATAAATTGAAAACGGCGAAACCCACGCGGGTTTTGAGCCTTCGGTCACCTCCCATAGGGATCGAAAGAGGCCGCGACACTTGCAGATCAAAGGATGAGAATTGAGGATACCGGCGGGTGTTCCGCGGTCCGACATACTCGCGCAACTCGTCTTGCACCGAGTAGGGGAACCCGGTATGCAGATCGTAGACGGGAATGAAGATTAGTTTCAACGGACCGTGAAATTCGCCCGAAAGCAGGAACCGGTTTGGCGCATCAAATGGAAGGCGTCCCTGTCCATTCGGTTGGATGACCGGCTTTGCGGAATTTCCGAAGAATTGAAAGAAGTCGTTCAGATCCCCATAAGCACGGGAGCGCACATAAGACGCGGTGAGGACCTGCGTCCCGACGTGGTAACGTCCGGTTACCTGCAACTCCTTGTAGGATTGGCTGCCGGTGTTCGAAAGAGTGATCAAGCCATTGCCGGCGAGACCATTTGTCGAAGACACAACGAAGTCGCGGGCCGTATTGCGTTGCTCATAGCCCACCTGGACCAGAAGTCGGCTAGAGACCGTTTGACTGAGCGCTAAGTTCCAGGCCGTGCTGCGAGGATTATGAATTCCGCCGATGATTCTGTTGCTGTAAACGGTTGAACCGGTGACTCCGCCTGTGGGATCGAGGAAAAACACGGTACGATCCGCGAACCAGCGGAACGAGGGCACCATCAGCGGTACGCGGTCGTAGAACTCGCCGATTCCACCGCGCAACATTGTTCGACCGCTGCCGTTCAGTGCCAATTGGAAGCCGACTCGGGGCGCGGCATGCGCTGAACTCGTTACCGTGTCGCTGTCAAAACGCAGCCCGATGTCTAGAAGCAGGCGTTGAGAAATGTTCCACCGGTCCGCGGCGAACCAGGTGACTTCGTTCTGGGCGACATGATAGGGGTGCCCCTCGCTGAAATCGATTCGCTCAACAGCGGTCCCGGTCGTCCCCTCGATAGTCACTGGAAAGAATGATTGCTCGCCTGTGTAATTCGAGTGCGCGTATTCCAAGCCAACGTGCAATTGATGGGTTCCTAGAAAACGGCGTGGGGCAAACTGATACATCTCCTCCCAATCGAACCGAGAAGCCCGGCGCTTTTGAGAATTGAAGAATCCGCCTTCGGCGGTCTCGATCAAAAGTTGATAGGGCCCGGCGCCTGCCGGAGTGAGGTCCACATCGAAGGTTTTGTAGCTGAATTGTGAGGTTAGCGCACTGTCGCTGCCAGTAAGATACCGGTGTTGGCCGTAGAGCTGGTATCCGCGTTGGTGGTAGTCCGAGGTGGACGGCTGTGGAGTGAAGGTGTTTAAACCCATGTACTCCAGCCGCTGCGGATAAACTGCCGCAGAAATGGTCGCCGTCTGTTTCGGGCTGAGGTTGAAGTCGAGCTGGGTGTAGGAATTGAAGCTTGCCAGTGTTGTATCCCGCTGAAAGGGAGGTAGGCTGTTCACCGGTGTTCTTACGAACCTGTATTCAAGTGATTGTGTGAAAGCAACATGATCCGCCCAGATGGGTCCCGTGAAGGTGACGCGCGGCGTCGCCGCGCCAATTCCGTAAACTGTGCCATCACGCACCCGCGCACGAGGAAGAAAATTCTGGACCGAGGCGTGGTATGCTTCGAAATCGCTGGTCTTTGTCTCTAGTGTAGAGACCGCACCGGTCAGTTTTCCGTATTGCGGATCGTAGGGATTCGAAATTACCTGCACGGAAGATACAACATCAATTGGCACGGAAATCCCCGGACTGCCAGTCGCAGGGTCCGTCGCATTGGCGCTGTTGACGAGCGCTCCACTTTGCGTATTGCGAGCGCCTTTCATGTTGATGCGGCCGTCCGGGCCCCGTACTACGCCTGGAAGCGTAGGCAGGATGCTCTCAGCTCGTTCATCGATGTTTGGTGCATTCTTGAGTGTGTTGGCGTCGACAGTGCCGGACGGGGACGGAGAGGTCGCTGAAGTTTCAGATGCGGTGGCGGTGACTGTGACGGACTCCTGGACTGTCGTAGGTTTGAGCTCGACAGAAATTTCTGCGACCTTGCCGGCATCAACGGTCACTAACTGCGTTCCGATCAGGCCGGGCAATTCGGCTTCGATGCTGTATGTCCCAGGTTGTACCTCTCGGAACTCGAATTTGCCGTTTTCATCGGTATGCGTTCCCATGGTGAGTGTCATTCCCTGCAAGGTCACCTTTGCGTTCGCGATGAAGGATTGACCCACGGGATCCTGAATGAAGGCAGCCCCTTGTACCTTGCCGGTAGTGATCGGTGTCTCCGCTGCAATCGAATACGCCTGTGGCAGAAAAATCGATAGACAAAGAGCTAGCACTTTGCCCGCAATAACTAAACTTGGCGTTCTGTTCCCCCAGATTTTGATTTCGCTGCACTTCATGATCCGAATTCGCAAGCGAGCGGATATTTGCTCGCCGCGCCTCCTGCGTGGATCGCTGTCTCGACTGGACGCCGTCACAACGAACCATGTTCTTTCGATTACTTGGTTTCCCGCTCCGAGAATCAGTAATGCTGGCTTTCGGTAGTGCATTCGAGTGACCACCAGAGTTCGGGCATCAATTCTCGAAACAAGTGCATTCGCTGAAAGAACATAGCCAACCCAGCCCGATAGGAGGCCCCCGCAGCAGAGCCGGATTCCGGGCGAACTGACCACATGCGGTCAACCAAGGCGGTGAAGCTTGCAGCAGCTCGGAATTAGGCCTAAGTCGTTGCTCCGCATCCCAATTCAACTCTTCAGGTTCAGAGTTTTGGGTGAGCAGTTCTCAAACATGCTCGCTGCAAGCCACGTCGTAGCAGAACAGCTGCGAGGCGCACTAAATGTATTGTCTCGGCCCTCAATCGCGTTCTGGCGAACACAGTCTCGCGCACTAATATGGTCAGAACGTCGCCCTGATCAGGGCGGCGCCATTTAGAGTGGCTCGCAACAGCCGATTGCTGTCAATAATCTGGCAAATCAGGATTTGGCAACGAACTTGCCTACACAGAATGCAAAGCGACAGTGGGTGCGTCGCTCGCAAACGCAAATTTTAATCCTGGGCTTTACGGAGCTCGCATTCAAAGTGGCTCGGAAGGAACAGAAGCTATGTCATCAACAGCTCGATTTCAGACCAACGGAATCTTGGATCCGCATTGCCAGACTGCCGACGCGTGCCATTTCGAGGGGGCCCTAAGGCAACGAATCGTCGGCCAAGACGACTCTGTGCGAGCACTCGTGGAGCTCTATCAGGTTTTCTGCGCCGGCCTGAATGCACCTGGGCGCCCCGTCGGAAACCTTCTGTTCCTAGGCCCTACCGGAGTCGGTAAGACACGAATTGTGGAGGCCGCTGCGGAGATCTTATTCGGAGACGAGCGGGCCATAATTAAGGTTGATTGCGCTGAATTTCAGCATTCCCATGAGATCTCCAAACTCATTGGTTCCCCTCCGGGCTATCTCGGGCACAGAGAAACATATCCTTTGATTACGCAGGAAGCACTGGCGAAAAGCCACCGAGGCGAGCTGAAACTCAGTTTCCTGCTGTTCGACGAAATCGAAAAGGCGAGTGATGCACTTTGGCAGCTTCTCCTCGGCATCCTGGACAAAGGCGTTCTCACACTTGGGGATAATCGCCGCGTTGACCTGTCGCAAACCATCATCTTCATGACCTCCAATCTTGGGGCTGTCCAGATGACGGATCTCATGACCGGCGGAATGGGGTTTGTTGGTTCGTGCGCGCCGGTCACAAATAATCTCGAGGAGAAGCTGGAACGCACTGCAATTGAAGCGGCGCGACACAAGTTTTCGCCAGAGTTCGTCAACCGACTAGATAAGCTGGTTGTGTTCCGTCCCTTGGGGCGGGAGCAACTGGAGGAAGTGCTGCAGATCGAACTCCGGAAGGTTCAATCCCGAGTCGGGCGTGCAACACACTGGCCTTTTATCTTTCGGATTAGCGAGAAAGCACGGCAATTCCTGTTGGATGAAGGTACCGATCCGAGATACGGAGCCAGGCACCTCAACCGAGCTATTGAGCGCTTTCTGATTCATCCTCTCGCGAGATTGCTGGCAACCGAGCAACTTCGGTCTGGCGACCGCCTGCTCATTGACCTTCATCCAGCCAAGAATTGTCTGGCGTTTGCCAGAGATGCGGAACACTACGTGCCGTATCCCTACGTCGGTTTCGGCAATACGAGCCCTGACCACCGGCGAAGTGTACAGGTTGATGCCTAGCGACATGAAAGATTCAGCTGTCGACACGGAACCTGATGGCACTTTGCCGACATTAACCGATGTCCATCTCCCCCAAGCAACCCCCCTTCCCCGTCCGGGCGAGCTCTCTTGACTCGCCCGGGCGCGGCCCTCTTGAAAGGATTGCGCGCTCTATGCCACGTACCCGTTCGGTGAGCACAATCGCAGAGACCAAACGTGAGTCGGCTTTGAACCTTATGTGCCGACTCGACAACGAACATGAAGTCTTGTCGAGACTGGCGCTCCTGATTACGGGGGACCTTCAAGCTGCGGAGCTATCAGTCTTCAAGGCGCGTGAACTCCTCACAACGACCGCGAATCCCTCTCCTTGTCGCAAACACCTTACGGATTGGCACAAACGGGTGACGATTGAAGCCGCAATCTCACACAGCCTTCACGAAATTGCTCGTTGTGAATCGAGGTATATATATCTGAGTTGTACCCACTCTGAGCACTTATTGAATGGCAATGACTCAAAATTGGCGCATTTCTGCAGTTTGATTCAGCACATTGATCCCGAAATCGTCGTGCGCGAGCTTGATCCGCTGGCCCGGGCCGTCGCGATTCTCAGGGCGACGGGGCGCGCATCGATTTTGGACTGTGTCTCGCGGTTAAAGTTGTCTGTTGAGACCGTGCTTGCTGCAAATTGCAGAGCGATGGCTTGGTTCGCCGAGAAACGAACGGGTTTGAGCAATAAAGCTCCAATAACGAAGCAGGAAGGCAAAAATCGATGATTAGTGTAATCACAATTACCCATCAGCCCGGGGCTGGCGGAACACAACTGGCTTCCTTAATTGCACGAAAGTTTGGGTGGAAGCTCTTGGCTCGCGACATCGTAAACCGTATTGCCCGCACTGCCGATCTGGACGCCGCAGCTGCCGCTCATTTCGACCCGGAAGCGGCCCGCTGGTCGCGCGTACTGCGCCAGGCGGGGATTAACCCGGCCGACAGTTCTCCATACGTAGCTCCTCGCTGGCTGGATCCAATACACGGAGATTCTGTCCACGCTCTCGGAACGCAACTCATCCAAGCAGCGGCTGATGCAGGAGAATGTGTAATCGTTGGCCACGGGGCTCAATGCCTGCTGCAGGGCCAAGCGGGCGTGTTCCACGTGCTCGCCTACGCTCCCCTCGAGCAACGAATCCAATCCATGCAAGCCCGCTGGCCTGAACTCGCAGACGTTGAAAGCCTGCTCGCAAGCATTGATTCACAGCGAGCCGACTATATTCGTCAGTATTACGGGAGAGACTGGCTCGATCCGACGCTCTACGATCTTTGCCTCAGCACTTCGGTCGGCCTCGATCGCGCCGCCACACTCGTCAACGAGGCGGTGGTGTTCCCGGCTACGAGTTGGACACCAACCGAGGGCGAAGAGGTGGAGGTGTAGCATGGCATTCGCTGAATCAGCTCTAGAGGTGCAACTGAATTGCATTTTGCTGGCTACGGACCTGTCGCCCGCTTCTGAAAAACCCCTTCATCACGCGCTGGCCATCGCTCGCCACTACGGAGCGAAGCTATGTGTCGCTCATATTGTCTCGCCAGTTCCGTACTTGATGGCTGGGCCGGATGCCCTCCAGCTAGCCTGCGACGGAGCATCCCAGGATCTTGAGCACCTGCGTCTTGAAATGCTTCGCGATAGCTCACTCGATGGTTTGGATCGAGAATTCGTCGTCCGGTACGGAAGCATCTGGGAGGAACTGCAAGCAATAATCTTCGAGCAACACGTCGATTTGGTGGTGGTCGGAACGCACGCGCGCCGAGGCATTGAAAAAATGCTTCTGGGCTCCGTCGCGGAGCAGGCCTTTCGAGCTGCGAGCTGCCCCGTGCTAAGCGTCGGTCCTCACTCTTACCAGGATGGCAAAGTTGGCATGACTGGGTATATTCCAACGTACCTTTTTGCGACGGACTTCAGCGAAGCTTCTCTCCGTGCACTGCCCCTCGCCCGCTCACTCGCTCACCAAACTAAAGCAAGACTGATCCTGATGCACGTAGTTCCAGCGGCAACCGCACCGCAGATCCCCGGCTGGTACAGCTCAGCCGAAATCGCGGCCATGCGGGAAAATGCACGGATGACCTGCGTGCGACAGCTTCAGCAGCTAATGCCCAGTGATGACGAGAGACCCATTGATACTGAGTTGGTCAGTCGGTTCGGAATACCTAGTGAGAAAATCTTAGAGGTTGCTCTAGAAAAGAAAGTGGACTTGATCATATTGGGGCTGCGTCGCGCATCTCTGATCGGCGCAATTTCGCATATGCTCTGGGCCACAGCTCATGAAATTGTATGCGGGGCCGGCTGTCCCATCTTGACCGTCAGACAATGATCACTATGCTGCTGCACGAAATGGGCTGATGGAGGTCACTTGCCGCTTGCTGGCAGAACAAAGAGTACGTATGCAGCACACTGCGGTGCAAACCTATTTACATGATGCGGTCGGCAGTTCGAGCGATCCGAGCGATTTCCAGTTCCATTTCGTGCTTTTCCCAACAGCTTAATCCTTCATCACGGAAAAGGTCGGCATGATAGCGGCGATAATGTGGGCCGTCCTCAGTGTACGGTGCGTAGATCTTCTCGCGTACCCAACGTTCACCGGATACGATCAAAGATCGACAATAAGCGCATTCGTGAGAAGAGCTCACGGCGGCGACCAACGTCGGATCAATTATTCCGGTGACTGTGAGAATGCCTGCCATGTGAGCCTCCTGTCAGCCGTTTTGTCTCGCGATCTGGTTCTCAGCAATCAATGAACCAAACGCCGACCGCTGCCGGAAATCTATAAGTGCTTATCTGGCTTCGCCAAATCTCCGGCGGCAACCGGCGGGCCAGCTTGTCTTGCGGATTGCCCAACGCGCGCTGCCGGTATACGGGCTCGGGCGGTAGGAGCACAAACTGCGCTGATCGTGACGACGATCACATTCAAAAGAGATGCGAAGTGATAGTTAGGCCACTCCAGGAGTGGCAGATGCGGCGACTACCATCCCCAATAAACCTGGAAGCTACGAAGAAAGAGGCAAGAGACCTGCTTCACGCCTTGCGGCGACAGGATGCCGATGCACTCAGGCGATTCTATCAAGTCGATACTTTGGCCGGTTTGTCTCAACCAAGCCTCGCAGACGCTCAATTCGTAATTGCTCATGAATATGGCTACAACAGCTGGCAGAAGTTGCAGAGCCATTCTGCCGGTCACCACTTGGCAGGCGACCAAACCCACAACGCGGCTCACTTTGAATCCTAAAAGCTTGGAATGTAGTGTCCAGCGCTTAAAAGATCATCTCTTTGCGCGGAGCCCCGGATCTGGAAGCGACAGTCCCACTCGACCGTTCGTAGTCGATCAGCGCGTCAACCTTCTCCCATACGCCGGGATCGTTCTCAATCTCATGGTGAGGCCGGCTCAAAACGCGAATCAGCCAGGGATAGTTATCGCAATTGACGCTGTGATCCTTGTAAGTCATCTGGACATTTCCAAGGATACTTGTGTGATCGGGATCAGTCGCATGAATTGTGGACCGCCCGTGCAGCAGGCCTTCCGACTGGTAGAGGTTAATCGCACGATCGACGTTGGCCGGAATGCGAGAGCCGGATTGCCAAATCTTTGGAACGCTGTTTATTGGGTGGTGAGTCGCACCCGAATTCCCAGCCCATCTAATTGCCGCGCTAACGTAACTGCTTGCGAACCGCCCCAACTATGCCCATAAATGAGAATCGTTGCCTGCTCTTTCTCGGCCTCCGTTAGGACACCATCATTGTCCGTATCGAGCTGATGCAAAAGCCAACCAAGTGCTTTCTTCCCTTCCCGGTTTGCGAAGACCTCCACGTGAACCGTCGAAGGATATCGGTCCTGCAGGAACCTGGCAAATTGCACTTCGGGCCGCTTCAAATCATCGTGATTAACAAAACCACCAACAAACCCGACAACGACCCCGCTCCGAACGGGAACGTCCATTGAACGTCCCTTGCGAAGACACGCAAGGCTAAATGCCTCTTTCACGGCAGAATGGAGATTTTCCTCGTTACAAGGCTGGCTCATCGCATTTCCGTGCGACTGCCCGAGATCCCTTTGCGCATCCGCTGCATTTTGATCCAAAAATGTCACGAGTAACATAAAACAATTTATACACAGCGCTTTTCTCCGATCTCTCATTGCCATCTCCATACGCGGCGACCTGCCGCTTCCCTCGCAAAAAACGCGCCTCTCTTCGCCTTAGCACCGACGATGTCTCACGCGGCGGATTCGCCAGTGAACTCGATATCGCGTGGCGGCACTTCTGGCGCAGGGAAGAGGCTCTTGGATTGATGAAAGGCACTTCCATCGCCAGAAGTTGGGCTGTGTAACGACTTCTTTTGCAAAGGGTGGCAGTCGTCGCTTATCGTCCTGTTCGCCCTCATTGAGGCACCTGCCCTTGAGAGGGCGCCATTTATTGCCTCCATGCCGAGCGAGTCGCCTATCGAAAATCAAACCATCTGACCGGCTGAGGGCCGCTCTGACGCTTTTAGGTCACACGCATTCTCAGCCAGGATTCCTTACTCATTCGTTGGCTTGAGTTAGCCGGTCTTCGGCGTTGGCCCTGGATTTGCACCGTCTGTCACGAGCGAACGTTACATCGTTCGGAGATGGACTATGAAGATCTGTGTGTTTGTGAGCTTTATCGTATCGTTCTTGCTCTTCCAGCCTGCGGCTGTTCGAGCACAATCGAATTTTTCGGAGGCCGACTCAAATAGCGTCGAATCGCTCCTCGGGGGGACGAGTTCAACTGCCCGACAGCATTACCGGGAACTCTCGATCTACACGAGTGGGATGCTCGCGAATCCCCAACTCATGAGTGACCTCAAGAATCAACGGCTTTTCTTCACTGGCATCCGCCTCACTTCTCGATTGTTCACAACCCGCCATCTTTTTGTTGGGGGAAATGTGGATGTGAAGCCGCTTATTATTCATTCAAAAAGCGTGCCGAGTGGCCGGGAGTATACGTACGGCGGTGGCAGCGGCGTCGGACTGCAATTTACTCCTCGTGCAAGCTGGCACTGGCAGCCGTTCTTTGACGTTGACGGCGGCTTCGTGGCGTTCCCACATGATGTGCCGATGCCGAACACTCGGCGCGTGAACATGACTCTCGATTTTGGACCTGGTGTAACGATCCCTCTACGAGGGAACCGCGCCATGCGAACGGGAGTCTGGCTCTATCACTTTTCCGATGGAAACACAGCGCCTCGCAACCCAGCTTTCGATGGTGTTATGGTTTACCTCTCCTATACATTCCGCAACTTCTCTCCACACTTTTCGCGCAACTGACCAACCAGAAACTCCATCGCCCCCGAGCTGGGAACGCAGCGATACGTCAAACCGAAAAAGTACAAACGGGCCACCTAAAACGGCAGAGCCAAGATCCGAAAGGAAAAAGAGGGATGGGTAAGAAATCCAAAGCAAAGAACAAGGAACGATCAAATCTGGACAGTAGCACTGGACGCCTTGGGGTTATGCACCAGTCAAAGATCGACAAGAAAGATTACGAGGAGGAAATTTTTGAGCTTCAAGTTGAATTGGTCAAGCTGCAGGACTGGGTCAAGGCGACCAACGCCCGGATTGTCATCATTTTCGAAGGAAGAGACGCCGCCGGCAAGGGCGGAATAATCAAACGCATCATGGAGCGTGTCAGCCCACGCATCTTTCGCGTCGTCGCGCTTCCCTCACCGACCGAGAGACAGAAGATGCAGCTCCATGCTCAACGCTACATTGAACAACTGCCCGCGGGAGGAGAAATCGTCATCTTCGACCGGAGCTGGTATAACCGAGCCGGTGTTGAGTATGTGATGGGCTTTTGCAGCAAGGAAGATCACAGGCAGTTTCTTAGAGACTGCCCTGCGTTCGAGGCGTTTCTGGTCAGCCAGGGCATCATCCTCCTGAAGTACTGGCTGGAAGTCTCGGAAAAGGAGCAACACAAGCGCTTCTTGGCGCGGATAGAAGATCCGACCAAGCGCTGGAAGTTGAGTCCCATGGATTTGGAATCGCACCGTCGTTGGTACGACTACTCGCGGGCTCGGGATGCTATGCTTGCAGCCACCGATACTCAAGTATCGCCCTGGTATATCGTTCCATCAGATGACAAAAAGCGTGCCCGCCTCAACTGCATCGCTCACATACTTAGTAGCCTTCCGTACGAGGAAGTTCCTTATACGCCTCCAAAGCTTGGTGCACGCCAAAAAGCAAATGGATACACAGAACCGAAGCAAACACATCGACTAGTCCCGCAGCGCTGGTAAGTATGTGGGCACATCGTTGGTTCCCGTTACCAGAGTGGCTTTTGTCATACCGTCGGGATTGGCTCCGACCCGACGTCGTCGCAGGACTGACCACCGGGGCGGTGATCATTCCCAAAGCGATGGCATACGCAATGATGGCAGGATTGCCGGTCCAAGTAGGTCTCTATACTGCCTTGCTGCCGATGCTGATTTACGCCGTGCTTGGCACGTCGCGAGTGCTTAGCGTTAGCACCAGCACAACTTTAGCGGTCCTGACTGCCGCGCAGTTGGGCCAGGTCGTACCGAGCGGCGAACCCGCAGCCATGTTGCGAGCCATGACGATTCTGACCTTTCTCGTTGGCGCAGCACTGGTGCTAGCCTCTCTATTGCGTTTGGGATTCGTAGCAGACTTTATATCGGAGCCGGTACTCGTAGGTTTCCGAGCCGGGATCGGGGTGGTCATCATCGTAGACCAGATCCCGAAAGTTTTGGGTATCCACTTCACGCGAGGGACGTTCGTTCAAAACGTCCTCGCAACGTTTCACAATCTTCCCAAAACATCAGTTGCAACTGTAGCCGTCGGACTCATGGTTGTTCTGTTCCTGTTGGGTATCGAGCATTACATGCCCAAAATGCCGGCGCCGTTACTGGCAGTTTCGGCGGCGATTGTCGCTGCGAACTTCTTCCATCTCCAACACCGTGGCGTCGAACTAGTGGGGCACATTCCACAAGGATTACCTTCGGTGGTGAGGCCAGACCTTTCGCTGGTAAGCGTACTGTGGCCTGGAGCATTAGGAATCGCCTTGATGAGTTTCACGGAGACGATTGCAGCTGGCCGGGCATTCGCAAGGAAAAACGATCCTAAGCCGCGAGCAGATCAAGACCTGCTTGCGACGGGACTCGCCAACTTCGCGGGCGCCTTCTTTGGCGCGATGCCGGGCGGCGGCGGCACAACGCAAACGGCAGTGAACGCCCGCGCAGGAGCTTGCACACAATTAGCGGAGGTGGTAACCGCGGCGATGACCCTCGTAACAATATTCTTTCTCGCTCCCCTGATTGCTACGATGCCGCAATCTGCGTTGGCAGGAATGGTGATCGTCTATTCCTTCGGACTGATCAAGCCGATCGAGTTTCGCGACATTCTCAGCATTCGCTGGACCGAATTTTCGTGGGCCATCATAGCGTTCGCAGGTGTGGTGCTCGCCGGCACACTGCAAGGAATCGTCGTTGCCATAATCGTCTCTCTGGCCACACTGGCACACCAGGTAGCGAACCCTCCCGTGTATGTGTTGAGGCGAAAGCCGGGAACCAATGTATTCCGGCCGGAATCGCCGGAACATCCCGAAGATGAGAGTTTTCCGGGGCTGTTGCTTCTCAGACCCGAAGGTCCAATTTTCTTTGCGAACGCAGCACACGTCGCCCACCAAATTGAGCCGCTGATCCGGAAAACGCAGCCGACTGTGATCGCAGTAGACGCCAGCGGAGTTCTCGACATGGAGTACACCGCTCTGAAGATGTTCGCACAAGTTGCGAAAACGCAAAGCCAGCACGGCGTTCAACTCTGGCTGATTGGCATGAATCCGAGAGTTTTGGCGATAGTACAGCGATCGCCCCTGGGACAGATGCTGCGACGGGAAGGAATGTTCTTTAATCTGGAAATTGCGGTTGCGCGCTTCCTTGCAACCGCCCACGACCGGTCCTGAGCTGTGGCGCGTTCGCGGTGATGGACTGTTTTAGAGTAGATCTGGTTCCGACCTATCGAATATTGCTGAACGGTTCCGCAAACCACATCTCCACCGGTTTCGGCCCACTGCAAAATGCAAATCGCTGGCTCAGCGAGGAGTTCGGCATATTCCGTTTCGACGGCGTTCGCGCTGTGCCCTGGCAGCTTCCTGCCAGGCGAGAGTTGCCTGAGAAGGTCGCGTTCCAACAGGTTGCGGCACCCGACGGTGCTATTTGGATTGGCACATTCTCGGGCCTCACGGGCAGAGTTATTGCTGTAACATAGATAACCAAATGAGCGGAGCGCCCAGGCCAGGCCCTGCTGTGCACGTGCGAGTGTTTTTGCTGGCCTGTGCCGCGCTGCTCTGTACCCTGCCTGCGTTCGCGCTCGATCCGAACAAACCCGTTACTCAGTACATTCATGTGTCGTGGAGAATACAAGATGGGTCTGCGCCTGCGGGCATGCTATCGATTGCGCAGACTTCTGATGGTTTCCTTTGGTTTACATCCGTTTCCCAAGGTCTGTACAGGTTTGACGGGGTTCGGTTTCTACCCTGGACTCTAACTGTTGACGGCAGAACAATTGATCACGTCGCGAGCGTCTATGGCGATCACACTGGTGGACTCTGGGGAATCGAGGAGCACGAAGTCATTCACGTGAAGGGTGGAGTGGTAATTTCTCATTTTCCGCTGGAAGGATTAGACAGGACTGAGAACATCAGTGAAGACCCTGATGGCTCGTTGTGGGTTCTACAGGCAGGCTACGGTTTAAAGACCCCTCTTTGTCATGTGACTGACCAGGCCATGAAGTGTTTCGGCGAATCCGATGGGCTACCCCTTCCCAGCGGCGGCGAAGCCTTAATCGCTGACGGCAAAGGTGGTTTCTGGCTCGGTGGACAGAGGGCCGTTGTGCACTGGCACGCGGGCGTTTCTGAGGTCTACCCGATCGAAGCCCTGAAATCTAACGCAGACAGTGGCGTGGCCGCGTTGGCATTTGACGCGAATGCATCTCTTTGGGTCGGCTTACTCCCACAGGGGCGGGGGAAAGGCCTTGGCCGATTAGAGAAAGGAATCTTCAAGTCGTTCGTTACACCCCGGTTCGACGGCAGCAATCTAGCTGTCCTGGCTATACACCTTGACCGCGATGGCAGCCTGTGGGTGGGCACTGCAGGCAACGGAGTGTTTCGTGTACGGGGAAGTACTGTCGAACATTACGGGCACGCAGAGGGATTGTCCAGCGATTCCGTTCAGGCCTTATTTGAAGACAGAGAAGGCATTCTGTGGGTCACGACAACGAATGGAATTGACAGCTTTCGTGACCCACCAGTGGCGACGTTCTCAGCCTTGGAGGGCCTGGCCCCAGGGGATGCAGCGGTAGGCGTCCTGGCCAGCAGAGACGGTACAGTCTGGGTTGCAAATTCAGGCTCGCTCGATCACATCGAGAAGAACGGAACGGTTTCGTCCATTCGCCGGGGAAAGGGCCTGCCTGGGGATCAAGTCTCCGCGATGCTTGAAGACCGCGCCGGGAACCTGTGGATGGGAGTTTATGACGGGCTGTACCTCTTTAGGGATGGACGTTTCCGCCGTATCCCTGAGCCGGATCACCAGCCACTTGGGTTGATCCTGGCAATGACGGAGGATGCGGCGGGGAATATTTGGGCCGAGTGTTCAGGCAAATCACGAAAGCTCATACGTATTCGCGATTTCCAGGTGAATGAAGAATTCCCATCATCGCAAATTCCACCCGGGCGCCTTGCCTCAACCCCCCGTGGAGGAATTTGGATTGCCCCTCGCAACGGGAACCTCCTTCTGTTTCGAGACGGTGTCGTGAAGAAATTCCCGATAAGTTCTACTCCGCAGATCACCAATGATCTCCTTGTTCAGGCAGACGGCTCCGTACTGGCCGCTTACGATGACGGACTCGTCGGATTGCGCGAAGGCAAGGCGCAGCGCTTAACGACAAAGAATGGCCTCCCCTGCAACACGATTTATTCCTTCATTGAAGACAAAGAGGGAAACTGGTGGTTAAGCACTCAGTGCGGTGTCGTGGAGCTCGCAGACGCTGAACTCCAGAAGTGGTGGGCCAACCCGGATGCCTTGGTTCAAACCCGAGTCTATGACGCACTAGATGGAGCCCGACCTGACCTCTATGGCATCACTCCAACTGCTTTGTCTGCTGATGGACGCGTATGGTTCGCGACAGGACATGTCGTCCAGGTGGTGGACCCCTCTAGGCTGCGCCAAAAGGCGCTTCCGGTCACATCCTACATCGAATCGGTAAGGGTTGACCGAAAGGAATTAGCCCTCGGCTCCTACATTACAGTCCCGCCGCATCCGCGTGAGTTGCAGATCGATTACACTTCACCGACTTTTGCTACTCCGCAGAAGGTGAAATTTCGGTATCGGCTTGAGCCATATGATCGCGACTGGCATGACGCCGGCACGCGTAGGCAGGCGTTCTATACGGATTTGCCCCCCAGAAAGTACTCATTTCGCGTGATCGCCTCCAACAGCGACGGCGTTTGGAACGATAGCGGCGCCAAGTTGGATTTCACCATCGCTCCGGCCTACTATCAGACAAACTGGTTCCGGGCCTTGTGTGCTGCCGCCTTTGTGGCTTTGCTGTGGGCCCTGTACCAACTGCGTCTACGGCAAATGACTCGGGAATTCCAGATGACGCTAGACACGCGCGTAGCGGAAAGGACCCGCATCGCCCGCGACCTGCACGACACGCTTCTGCAGAGTTTCCACGGGCTCCTATTGCATTTTCAGACTGGCATCAATTTGCTGCCGGGGCGTCCCGACGATGCACGCAAAGCGCTGGAGAAAGCATTACATCAAGCGAAACACGCAATTATCGAGGGGCGGGAGGCAGTGCAGGGCTTGCGCTCGTCAGTCCTAGAAAAAAACGACCTTGCCTTAGCTATGCGGACGCTCGGGGAAGAGCTTGCAGTCAACTCGAAATCAACCGCCTTTCAAGTTAATGTAGAAGGCACTGCGCGTGATTTGCATCCGATTGTTCGCGACGAAATTTACCGGATCACCGGTGAAGCCATGCGCAATGCGTTCCGTCACGCGGAGGCCACGCAGATCGAGGTAGAGATCCACTATGACGACCGGCGGTTACGGGTACGGGTACGCGATGACGGCAAGGGCGTCGACGAAAAGTTGCTCGGAGATGGTGGACGCGAAGGACACTTTGGTTTGCGTGGCATGCGGGAAAGGGCCACGCTGATAGGCGGGAAACTGACCGTTTGGAGCGAGCTGTCTGCCGGCACGGAAGTGGAGCTAAGCGTTCCTGCGGCCGGCGCGTACACGTCAGCTGTTGACGGACAGCCAATGTCCGTAACCAAGAAAGTCCTAGCGAGGATATCCGGCCGAGGCACAATGAAAAAATCATGAGCGACGAACCGAGCCCAATTCGAATTCTAGTCGTAGACGACCATCCCGTCGTCCGTGAAGGAGTCACAACTCTCGTCGGCGGTCAGTCGGACATGCGCATTGTTGGCGAAGCTTCGAATGGACGTGAAGCGATCCAGCAGTTCCGGGCCCAGCGGCCTGACATTACTCTGATGGATATTCAGATGCCAATCATGAGCGGCTTGGACGCGTTGATCGCGATTCGTGACGAAGCCCCCGAAGCGCGGATCGTCATGCTGACCACTTACGCCGGGGACGCCCAAGTACAGCGGGCCATCAAAGCTGGAGCTCGAGGGTACTTGCTGAAAAGTTCTTTGCATGAAGAATTGTTGCAGACTATACGAGCCGTTCATGCAGGCAGAAAGGCCCTTTCCGCGGAGGCCTCCTACGAGCTCGCCGAGCATGCCACCGACGACGCCCTTACACCGGCGGAAGTGCGAGTATTGCGGCTGATTGCCGCGGGGAATGCCAACAAAGAGATCGCCGAGCAGCTATCTGTAAGCGAAGAGACGGTGAAAGGCCAAGTACGAAACATACTGTCCAAATTGGGGGCCAAAGATCGCACCCAAGCCGCCATGATCGGAGTGAAACGCGGCATAATCGAATTGTAAATTTTGTTCCGATGTGTCCCACATTCAGACGTTTCGAGAGTTTCACAAAACGCAAAGCCACCTAACTCCGTCGCTTACCCGCCACTTTTGATCGTTCGACCTAAAGACTCATCCCTCACCCCCTTTCGAGCGCCCATCGCACTAGAAAGGGGTCCCACGCGCCTCGGCATAGTGCACACCGCAAACCGATGTAGTGTCCAGGAAACCCCGCGATAGGGTTGCTGGTGAACGGGCGTGCGAGCACACTTCGGTGCAAGTGACGGGGTGGTCCGGCGAGACCCGACCGAAGTTCAACAGGCAGCTTAATAGATCAGCCAAGGGCAGGGTTGTTATGGATTACGAAATGATGAAAGCGTTGATGGAAGCGAACCGCGAGCAACTAGCGGCGCCCCGCAAGCCGGAACCTAAAGAGTTTCCCAAACCAGATTCTCGACCAGTTTGGAAATACCTGGATCAGGTAACGAAAGAACGGATCGCAGCTTAGTTGGAGGTGATAGTCATGCAAATGCCGACGACATTTCAATGGTTTCAGATTTTGCGCAAACACCATGGGCTTACGCTGTTCCAGGCGTTGCGGGGCGCATTCTGGCTGGCGCGTTAATCCCGCTCTATCCGAAAGGAATATCGGCCCAGTCCGGGGCTTCAGGTTTTTGTTCGTAATTGTGAGGGGGTAACGATGAGCGCAGCAACCAGTTTTATGGCTTACTCGAATGAATATCATGCCGCTCACGCGATGCGTGGCGGCGTATTTTCCCGGAGCGATCAGTCGCCGATGCATGAGCCTGAAGAGGCTCCATCGTCGGTCCTCGATACCATCGTGGGCCGCCACGAGGGCTTGCGCGCGGTCCTTTCACAGGTGGATATCGTGGCTCCCACCAGCGCCACAGTGCTGATTACGGGCGAGACCGGAACCGGGAAGGAAGTGATTGCCCGGGCCATTCACGAACTCAGTCCGCGCCGGAACCGCAACCTCGTGAAGGTGAATTGCGCAGCGATTCCGGCAGGGCTGCTAGAGAGCGAACTCTTCGGACACGAGAGGGGAGCGTTCACTGGCGCGCTGATGCAGAAGAAGGGCCGATTCGAACTGGCCGATGGAGGCACGCTCTTTCTGGATGAGATCGGAGACATTCCGCTCGAACTGCAGGCGAAATTGCTGCGGGTGCTGCAGGAACAGGAATTCGAGCGCCTGGGAAGTACCAAGACCATTCATGTCAACGTGCGAATCGTTGCTGCGACACACCGCAACCTTACAGAAATGATTCGCGAGGGAAAGTTTCGCGAAGACCTGTTTTATCGACTGAACGTCTTCCCGGTTGCTATACCGGCACTCCGCGAACGCCGCGAAGACATACCGCTGCTGGTGAACTATTTTGTCTCGAAACTGTCCCGGCAGATGGGAAGGCAGATCACGACCATAGTGCCGCGGACCATGGAGCTATTAACGAATCATCCTTGGAGAGGGAATGTTCGGGAACTGGCGAACTTCATCGAACGCGCTGTTGTCCTTTCACCGGGCGAGGAACTAAGGATACCAGCCGGAGAATTCACAGTGCCCTGCTCACCTGAAACGACCCAAGCTCCAAGGTTCGAGCAGGCGGCGCGCGATGTAATCCTGGATGCATTGAAGGCGGCCTCGGGAAGAGTAGCCGGAAGGGGTGGAGCCGCGGAGCGTCTGGGACTCAAACGTACTACCCTCCAAAACAAAATGCGAAAGCTAGGCATCACCCGAAAGTGCCTATAAGGGTGAGCGAGCTATCAACCCAGCGAAATCCCGCGGCCATGTCGAGATGACCTTCCTCGATAGAATCTCGCTCGGCTTGGCCGTGGCTTACAGCCCCGACGTTCAGGGCGTCGGTAAAGGGGATTGTTTGAGGTTCTTGGCCACATTTCGAGCAAGATTATGGGTGGCTCGCAAGTTGCTTCCCATGAACCGAACTTCGCCATGAGCAGTGCGATCGAAAACAACCTGTCCGTCTTGGGTGTAGAGCTGGCTGCGCACGGTTAGCTTCGTTGCTCCAGTGACCGTGGTCACCGCTCGTTGCGTCTCACTGCCCGCACTAAATTTCTCAATCTTGGTGGTCAGGATCAGCAGTCTGGTGACGTCGTTCGGGGTACGCTCTCCGTCACGGAAGACCTGCTCGAATTTCTTTGTTTTGCTCAACTCGTCGAGCAGACTCTCATAAATTGCAATCTGGAACGAGGCTGAGATATTTGCGTCCCCAGGATCAACCGTCTTGACCTGCACGCTCCATTGCGGCGTTTGCGAGTTGTTACTCGCGGGGGACGTGGTCGCGGGTTGAGCAGCAATCCGAGGGGGTTCTGCAATTGCAATGGCCATGGCTGCGGCTGCGAGCACGATAAGCGACACTGTACTACTTGCTTTCATTAGAGACCTCCACACTGTTCTGTTTTCTCTGATCGTTGCGGCTGACGCGTGCACCCATGACAGCCAACTGGTCTCGGAGGCACTTTCCTTGACCGGTACTGAGCTCGAAGATAGCTCCGTGAACGCCTCCGTCGCTGCCCACGTATTCCATAGAAAGGACGTCGTACTTCTTATGAGCGAAAAGGCTTACGACGCGACCCCCGCCGAATGGGACTGCAGCTTTACCCACAGTCATGGGAAGACCACCAACCTGCTTGCTTTCATCGCCAAGAAAAACATCCTGGACCGAACCTATCTTCACTTGCACCGCTGGGTCGATTCCCTTCTGGAACCGCAACATACCGTCCTGAATGGACAATGTTCCCGTCGAATTTTTCCTGGCACCTTCGAAGCCTAGGAGATGAGTAGCGCGTGCGCTAAACGCTGGGGAATTGGCTGTTCCACCGCGTTCGGTTCCAACTGACGGGGCCGTCGAGCCGAGCAGTAGAATTACGGCTATCGATAGCGGCCGCGCGAACTTGAAGCCCTCATCGCCCTTCAAAGCAGCTGCGACATTCATTTTGTTCTCCATTTTGAAATCCCGCGCGGACACCTCGTCGTTGTTCGTCCGAATCAGGACCTGCGGGCAGTTAGAAGCATTTAGGATTCCACACTCCAGATCGAGCGGCGGTTCCCAAGTTGAACTGGTCCCGAAAGTTATGGAACCATTCGCAACGAGAAAGGGTACATAAGTGACGCCCGGCGGGTTTGGCTGACCGTTCGTGGGCACTGCGGCGTGACAGAGGCTTGCGAATAAGGGTCTTGGTTCAATGGGAAGCCAGCCTCTTCTCAACTAAAGCAAAAGAATGATAGCGAAGCCTGACCATCACAAAAGCGTCGAGTTTTGGCATTCGTATTGCGTTGAATCTCTATCAGGTGGGATGCACTTGGGGTTAGTTGTCGTGAAGCTATGTGCTGTTGCTCGCACGTGGTGAGAGCCCACGGAGGAGCGTCATGGAAAAGCCAGATAAAATCGCACCGGCGAAAGGAAAACTGGGGATTTTACTACCGGGAATGGGAGCAGTAAGCACCACCTTCATGGCGGGTGTTGAGCTAACGCGACGAGACAAAGCGTGTCCCGTGGGGTCTCTTACGCAGATGGGCACCATTCGCCTGGGTAAGCGGACGGATTGTCGTTCGCCATTGATCAAAGACTTCGTTCCGTTAGCGGATACGCACGACCTGGTTTTCGGTGGATGGGATATTTTTGAGGACAACGCGTATCAAGCGGCGATGAAGGCGGGAGTTCTTCATCAAGAGCACCTGTCCCAAGTGAAGACTTTCCTCTCTGCGATCGAGCCGATGCCAGCAGCATTCGATCGCGAGTATGTTAAAAAGCTGGACGGCTCGCACGTCAAGCAGGCGACAAACAAATACGAACTAGCAATGCAGATCAAGGAAGATATCGCGAACTTCAAAAAGTCGAAGCGACTGTCACGCCTGGTGACCTGTTGGTGCGGATCCACGGAAGTGTTCATTCAGCCCGAAGATGTGCACTCCACGCCCGAGAAGTTTCTCCATGGGATGAAGAACAATCACCCCGCGATCGCTCCGTCGATGCTTTACGCTTGGGCATCGGTGACTAGCGGAGTGCCGTTCGCAAACGGTGCACCCAACCTGACTGTGGATATTCCAGCGATCCAGCAAATTGCCCAAGAGAACAATGTGGCGATCTGCGGAAAAGATTTTAAAACCGGTCAAACATTGATGAAAACCATTCTCGCGCCCGGATTCAAAGCAAGAATGCTGGGGCTTGAAGGTTGGTATTCGACAAACATTCTGGGCAATCGCGATGGCGAGGTATTGGACGATCCTGGTTCGTTTAAAACAAAAGAACAGTCCAAACTGGGTGCTCTTGAATACATCCTGCAACCGCACCTTCACCCCAAACTGTATGGAAAAATCCATCACAAAGTGCGCATCAACTACTATCCCCCACGCGGTGACAACAAGGAGGGCTGGGACAACATTGATATTTTCGGATGGCTAGGCTACCCAATGCAGATCAAGGTTGACTTTCTTTGTCGCGATTCGATTCTCGCTGCACCTATCGTGCTGGACTTGGTTCTGTTTTTGGATCTGGCACAGCGAGCGGGGATGCGCGGGATTCAGGAGTGGCTGAGTTTCTACTTCAAATCGCCGATGACCGCGACCGGCCTCTATCCCGAGCACGACCTGTTCATTCAATCTATGAAACTCAAGAACACATTGCGTTGGATGATGGGCGAAGATCTGATCACCCACCTCGGACAGGAATACTACGATTGAGCACGAGTGTGATGAGTTCGTCAGAGCACTCGTGCTGGTTCTTAGCTCTGCGTATGCGCTAGCTTGAGGCGTCAGAGCCCAAACGTGATCGATTCCTTGGCTTTCTTTCGAAATAGTTCTGTCGCAATGACGTTCTGAAATAGCAGGCAATCCTGCCTTGCAGGGTTTACTTATCAGGCGACGTGCCTGTGATTGGAATCTCCAACCGATTGGCCCAAACGCACAAGCTGTTCACGAGTGTTCGAAACGCGATGGACGCACTGAGCCCAATCGTCCCACGAACATTGGCTTGCGGGACATTCAAATTCGCATATCGCCAGATCCTCGGGAACTTCCGTGACCCACTGCGCTCTCAGCCAATGGGTCAATTCACTTATGGAATTTCGTAGCGTCACCACTTCTGCTCCTTCTCCGTTCTAGGTGCACGCGGACGGCCAGCATTCGCGTGAACTGAGGGAGGTTCTTCTAGCGCGGCGCCTCGGTGGACGCATGACCTCGACCAGGCGCAGCGCGCGTCGCTGTCCGTATGACCTTTAGAACTCGGGTTTAAAGCCCGTCATGGCGGCGCTTGGGATCGAAAAAGTATTGAGTGCTGAAACCGAAGCTCCCCTTCGGGTTCTCTCATCCAGGCTCACAGTATGACTGCTGGAGGGCAGTGACTCAATGTGGGCACACGGTTTGAGACGGACGATCTTGGGAACGTTCAGAGCATGGAACTTGCGCGTCGTATAGGTCTGGCAACTGGAGTGCGTCGCATAAGGAACGCGCTTGAAGGAGAAGTGTCGACGTCTTTCGAATTACAAATGGCGTGCACAGTTCTTCAGAAACGAGCGGACTTCAGCGAGCACTTGATCCTGAAGATGAGGAGATCGAAGTCATGAAGAGATTGATCCTGAGAATAGCCGTAATTACAGGCATCCTTTTGTGTGGCTATTCGTTCACCGTAGTTCTCGCGCAGGATAAAGCTTCGGCGTCAAACGGCACGGTCGTAAGAAGTGCTGATGGATTTGGCGATCAGCAGACTGCCCACAAACAAATCGATTCCATGAAAAAGCAGGCAATCGCCGCGAATGTGACACTCACGGACACGGAAGCAATCAAGTTCTGGCCGGTGTACGAACAATATTCAGCGGAGCTCAAGAAAATCACTGACGCCAAAAACTCACTGATTAAAGAATATGCCCAAGAATACGGATCCTTGACGGACGACCAGGCCGACAGTCTCATTCGTCGATGGCTCGACTCGGATATAGCCGCTCTCGAACTCCGGAAGAAGTATTTTCCCATTTTCCGCAAAGTGTTGCCCGCGAGAGTAGCGGCAACGTTCTTCCAAGTGGAGCACCGTCTTAATGCAATGATTGACCTGCAACTCACTTCACAGCTGCCTCTGATGCAGAGTCAAACTGAGTCAACGGACACGCAATGAACTGGGCGCCTCTGTCAAACGAACCTACGAAGGAACCTCGCGAGGTATAAGAAGATGCATCGAGAACAGTTCGCACGCAGCAGAATCGCTCCGATCGGCCTTTTCATATTTCTGTTTGTCTGCAACGTAAGGGTCGTACAAGCTCAGGCGTCAGAAACTCCTCTGCTTCCCATGAACGTCGAGTTTCGTTACCTGCCACAGTACATCGAACAGTCGACGTTTGATGATCCACGTTACGCCAGGATTGAGGCTTTGCTGACTGAAGACAGCTGCGACGTCATTCTGCTTGATAAAACCACGAATCGAGAAGCTTTCTATTCCATTTCGAAACTTAGAGTGGATTCACTAGCTGCAAGTGGTAGCGACGCCTACATTACACCCATCGGATTTACAGCTTCCCGGACCAAGGAACTTTCCTCTACTTTCTTAATTCACCTTCAAGACCATTTTGGCAACGAGATCTCGTGGAACTTCGTGGTAGGAAAGACTGTGCCTCACACCTCACCAGAGGTTATTTACCGCACCGATAATTCAGGGATCACTTTCCTGTACGCGCCGCACCGGGCGCCCACTGCGGATGGCACCGTTCTTAGAATCGCAGGACGAGAGTACCTGCCCGGATCGGCGGGATCCGACGCTCTCGTCGCATTCTACGCGACGGATATGACCTTGGGTCAGATTTTGCCAGGCACGGATCTTTGGGCAGTTGAACATAGTCCAACCGATACACTGACGCCCACGTGGCTCCTTGTCGGTAATGGTGGCCGACAACGCACACTTACACTCAAAGCACGATCGACTACCGAAGCGTCGATAGAGCAGTCCGAGGTAAGCGAGCCCGACGCGCCGCAGATCACTCTTGATGTCGTCCGCGTGAACGACTCTTACGAGCTTCGCTCGGTATCGTTCGAGAGCCACTTCAATAAGCTCTGGATGTTCTTCAGTCCGTCACTCCCGCTGCCCTCGCATGACGTTGTCGATAAAAGGATCGTTACGTTTACCGTCGCTGAAAACGAGCAGGCCAACATCGCCAGCGGCGAATTGGAAGTTCGAAGATCCGCTGGCGTCGAGCACATGCTGTGGCAGTTCGACACCCCGAGATTCGCCCGGGCCATAACCCTGGAGACGGGCGTGAATCTGATCCCCAGTGCTCGCGTGCAAGAGAACTGCGTCGAAGACTGCTTAGATCTACTGAGGTAAATGCGAGTCAGGGTGTCATAGGCGTGCGCGTTATTCGTCGTTGTCCAAGGAGAACAACAATGGGACCTAATCGCGTTTGCAGATTGCTCCTCGCGCTTTGCCTCGGTGCGACAGTCACCTGGGCGGATTCTCTGGAGCTCAAGAATGGCAGTCTCATCAAGGGAAGGTACTTGGGTGGTACAGGCACGGAGATCAGGTTCCAGGTTGGCTCCCATGTGCAACGGTACGAGGTGACTGATATCGTCTCGCTTAAATTCGAATCCGAAACGAGAGTAAGTGAGGCATCTCCAACCCGCGATCGTGCAGATGAGGCAACTGGCTCAGCTATCGTGCCGGCCGGAACTCGGCTTTCAGTGCGGACCATCGACACTATTGATTCGGCGAAGAGTCACGTAGGCGACCGGTTTGAAGCTTCGCTGGAAGAACCCGTGACCGTCGACGGCATGGTCCTGCTTCCAAAGGGTGCGAGTATCTATGGCCGTCTGGAAGAAGCCAAAACATCTGGAACGTTCACCGGTAGATCGGAGCTTCGTTTGGCGTTGACGGAAATTGTCGTAAATGGGCAAACCGTACCCCTCGTATCAAGAGAATACGAACTTAGCGGCAAATCCCGCGGGGCGAGCACAGCGAAGCGAACCGTAGGAGGGGCCGCGGTCGGGTCGATCATTGGCGCCATTGCCGGCGGTGGCAAGGGTGCGGCGATCGGAGCAGGAGTCGGTGGCGCTGCGGGCGCCGGGTCGGAAATCATCACCAAGGGTGACCAGGTCAAAATACCGAGCGAGACCCTGCTCGATTTCACGGTCGAGCAGAACACGTCTATACCGGTTCACCAGAACTGAGTCCAGCTCGGTTCCGAGGCATGTGCGTCGGTGGAACGCAAATTTCCGATGTAAGCGAGTCTTTGCGTTGCAATTGACGGTTAATTCGGCGCAGGCAAGTGCTTACACCGACGGAGGGGAGGTTCAGGATGAGTAGGCGCCGTTGGCCCGGCTTAGGGCTGGTTTTCTTGGTCGCTGCAATCGGGGCTGGAGTAGCCTTCGTTCGGCAAGAACAAGCGGCTGCGCCGCCCAAACTGACCCAGCAATCTACTGCTCCCGTGATTGGGTCGTTGACACCCGTTGGGGTTTCGGCCCTGCGAGCCATCGCAGATGCCGCGACCAACCCGGACTTGCGATGGCCCGACTTTGCTCCCTACCGGTCCGAATTTGTCAAAGTCTATGAGAAAAGGGGCTTAGTGTGGCTTCAAAACGGACGCGTGCGTCCGCAGGGCCTGGCTGTAATTGAGTTGTTGAAGAACGCCAATGCAAAAGGCTTGGAGCCGGAAGACTATGACGGGCCGCAATGGGTCGGCCGGGTGGCAAAGCTGGAACAGAATCCGTCCGAACAGGAGTTGGTGTCGTTCGATACGGCTCTGACGGTCTCGGCAATGCGCTATATTCGAGCCGTCCATGTCGGGCGCGTCAATCCCAAAGAATTCAAATTTGAACTGGATGTTGGAGATGGCCTGTCCAAATTAGCGGACTTTGTGGGGACGGTTGCCAACGCGAGCGATCCTGCGGCCGAAATCCAGAAACTCGAGCCTCCATTCCTGGGTTATCGAAAGCTGCTTGCGCTATTGCCTGTTTACGAAGACTATGCACGAAAGGACGACGGGCAGAAACTGCAGACCACGGCGAAAACGGTGCGACCAGGTCAACCGTATGCTAGCTTGCAGCGCCTGGGGCGCTTTCTGCAATTGATTGGCGATATCTCCGCCGATACGAAATTAGAGCCGAATCCGGGCGTCTATCAGGGCGCCCTGGTCGAGGGTGTCAAGCACTACCAGAGCCGACACGGGGAAAATCCGACCGGATTGCTAGACGCGCGGACCATCAGCGAACTCAATACGCCGCCTCCGTTGCGCATCCGACAGATCAAGCTGACGCTAGAACGCTGGCGATGGCTGCCACATTCCTTCCCACAGCCGCCTGTGGTCGTGAATCTTCCGGAGTATCGTTTGCGGGCGATCAACCGTGACGAGACCGTGGCCTTCTACAAAAATGTAATCATTGGCAAAGCGTACGGCCACAAATCGCCGATCTTCGAGAAAGAGATTCAGTATGTGATTTTTCGACCCTATTGGGAGGTGACGCCGAGCATCCAACGCAATGAAACCGTTCCGCACATCCAAAAAGATCCCAACTACATCACCAAACACAACTTTGAAGTCATCACGCCCAAAGGCGAGGTCGTCACCGATGATGCGGTGAGCACCGAGGTTCTGGAAGGGCTGAAATCGGGCCGGCTGTTGGTGCGGCAGAAGCCGGGCCCGACGAACTCCCTAGGATTAGTCAAGATTATCTTCCCCAACCCAGAGAATGTATATCTCCACGGGACCGACGCTCCCCGACTTTTCTCGCAAGACGTGCGCGACCTGAGTCATGGCTGCATTCGGGTAGAGGACCCGACTGAACTTGTGGCGTGGCTGCTGCGAAACAATCCTGGTTGGGATCTCGGGCGTGTTAAAGCGGCCATGAATGGCGAAAGAAACAATGTGCAGGTAAACCTCGCATTGCGAATTCCTGTCCTGATTGTTTACGGGACCGTCGTGGTTAACGAGGAAAACCAAATCCGCTTCTTCGATGACATCTATGGCTACGATGCGGAACTGGGAAAGGCCCTAAAGGCTGGTTATCCGTACGCATGGTAAATCTTCCGAATCTCCCGTCACGGCGATCAGATTCTCGACCTATCGCGACCCATTGCGCCCCCATCATTCCTGTTAGAGACCTGCAATTTAGGAGTACACCGTAAGTTATCGTAAATCCAGGTGTGCTGATAAAGGATAGTGATCGGAGCCTACCGCGGAACGATGAACCTGTGCTGAGAGGGATCGCAAGGGCCCGCGCGAGAAGATCCAGTCGATGACTCTGCCGTCCGCAAGAAAGGAGTTAGGTGTCGTCGGAGTGCGCTGGTTCGTGAAGGCGTCTTGAAAATCCGCACGGCTGATCACTTGTGCGATGTCTCCGCCAGCTACATCCATATTGAGATCGCCGGCAAGCACCACCGCCGTGTCGGAGTCGTACCGATGCGCATCCTGCAGGGTCTCCTCGATTTGAGCCTTCCGGAGCCGGTCGTCACCTTTACTCTCAAGGTGTAAGTTGTAGGTAATGATAGTTGTCCCTGCAACGCAGACCTCGACGATAAGGGCAAGGCGGCCCCCGAGCCTCTCTTGGAATGGTTCAATTTCCGGGAGAAACCAGCGCGGATGCCAGAAGCTGGATTGCTGCCGGAACCGGAGAATCCGCTGATTCGACAAGGGCCAACGGGACAGCGTCGCCTGCCCATGGTACGCGGGGGATTGACGTGTACCCTGTGTCAATTCCTCAAACTCACGCCCAAACACATAGTTGAGTTGCAGTTGTTTTGCGATCTCCCGCGTAATATTGAGGTGATTTGTGCGCCGCGCATTCAGGTCCAACTCTTGCAACAACAGAATGTCCGCTTGGATGCGACTCAGAAATTCGATGACCCGCGGCAATTGAAGCCCGCGATTGATGTTCCAGCACACGATCTTGACTGAACTTGGTGGGCAAAGTACCCATCTTGGACTGACAAAGCTGCCTGTTTCGATCTCCGTTCCGGAAGCCACAAGTCTATCTCTACGCCTTCTCCCAAAGTCACGGGTGTGGTTCAGCGCCCTCAGCTAAAGCTCCACATTTCCTTTGTCGGCAAACAGATTGTAAGGCCCTGTGAACGCTGGACGTAACGGTTGTTCAATATGGATGCAGAAGAGTTCGCGGAGCCGAGCCTGCAATGACGAGGCTGTTCAGGTCATCAAAATCCTTGCTAAGAAGCCACCGCTCTGCTTCTTTCGCTTCTTTCCCGTTCTCTAAAACGTCAGAGACTGCCTGGTTGACGACGGCCAGAAACAGCCGTTCTGTAGCTTGGGGGTGGAAATCATTGGATTTGTTCCGCATTCCTCAACACTCCTCATTCACCGACTGCATGGTTAGCTTCGGCATTCCAATTTCCTAATGTAGCCGACCCACTTAGAACGCCGGTGGTAGTGCGCCAATTCATGCCGGTGTAGTAAGCAATCCGGAGACCAAGCTTGCAGGCGCAATTAATGGATTGATTTCTCAAGGCATAGCAACTATGGAAGCCGTTTGGGCTCGTCGGATCAAGTCTCCGATCTGCCGGTCCGCGGGCACCAAGTCACAGACGGACCTCTCGGGGAGTGGCGAATTCATGGATGATCTTGCTGGACCAAGTACGGTTCGGCGTTTTAATCCAAGCGGCGACACGCAGGCTAGAGTGCGAAGTAGAGTGTATTGCTGTGAAGTTCTATCCAGGGATCTGCATAGTCCAGCGGTCGCGTGTGCCGTTGGACAGCAACGGCTGCTCTGGATCCGAGGCGCAAGAAAGGTCACCTGGAAGAAAAACGCCATATTGGTACAGGTGCCGCAAAATTTGGCGAGAGCGCACTACAACGCTTTCAAACACCGTTGCAAGTCGGGAGACTATTTCTGTGCGACAGCGGATGCCCGCGTTCGTAGATCTCCTCTGCGCCCTACTCGGGCTAAATTCCTTTGCCCAGCGCTTTTCCCGCGCCGTTCCTAGCTCAATTCACAAAACAGCGAATCGGTACGCCCCCTTTTTTCCCATCTCTCTCAAGCACCGCGAGCGACAGAGAGGCTGCGCCCTGCGGCACGGCGGTCTTCCGCTTCGCTGTCGCGCCTGAATAGGTCTTGGTTCCTCCCGGTTCGGGCACCCTCCAAGAAAGCAGACCTTGGCACTTGGGAGCGGCCTCCCGCTCACGCCCTCCGGGTAGTGTGCCTTGAGAGACTTAGGGCATCAAAGGAGACGATACGATGTTCGACAATGTTGTGAGCCACGTCAAACGCATCTGGTAACTTCGCACTGTTTAATGGCTTGACCGGTTTTGTTGTGTGTCTGCTGAACTCATCCTTAAGCCGCGCACCTGCCTCTGGAATCGGAAGGAGCCGCATGCCAAAACCCTCCAAGAGCGAATGCGCGCACAGCAATTGCTGTACACCTGACGAGAACTTTTGAGCGTGACTATCGAACCAGCCATGCGCAGTCTCTGCATTGCTGTTAAAAAACGAATCGCCGCGCTCCTCAAATCGAACTGCAGACCAGGAGCAAGGCTCAAAATCAAATTCTGGGCACTGAGAAAAACTCATCAGTCCAAGGAATTTGAAAACACTCTCCAACTCGACCGAGAGGGGTGGATTCTTCGGCCGGTAATGTGTGATCCAGCCTTTGACCCCAGCTCCCGTAACAACCCAAACGAGGCGATACTGAAAGGCCTGATCTTCCGACTTCTTCATCTCTTTCGATTCCGAGGCGGTGTGACTGGCGCCAAAATCTTAAGCTCGCTTCATTCGACCGCGCGATGGCTTTCCATAGAAGAATCCCCAACCTTCGGACTGATTGAGGAAGATTCCACAACTCTCCAACTCCTTGTCCGCCCGTGTGAACGCCCCGAATGCACTGTCGAAGTTCTCTGCGAATTTATCTAACGCAAATCCTTCCTCCACCCATCTCGTATAGCATTCACCTCTAACAGTAAAGGTGCAGGCCGCGCGTTGGAATCCGAGCGAAGCCAGAAGATCCGTGGTCTGCATGCCGCTTGTGGTGAATTGATTCGGAGCAGCGTGCAGGCCCAATCCGAAATCTTGTTTTCCCCACTGACTGCGTACCAACAAAAAATCAACCCCTGCGGATGTGGCCCGACCCTTGCCGATCTGTTCGTGTTTTAGTGCTTGGTGTGGGTCGCGCATCTTCTTATAGCTCACCCCTAAATGCTTTCGCCAATATTGACGGCATTAGGGCATCGAGTACCTTAGGAGGTAATTAAGGCGTTTCTGAGGTCGGCGAATGGTTCTACTGGCAGCGACAACGATGCGCCCATCGGTGAACGTTCTTTGTTTCGTTGATGCGGTCGTCATCCCAGCCAGCGGCATAAAGCTTCGGGAGGACATATTCGCGGCAGGTATCTGCTTCGGTGAGGGCGGCCATAGGTCCGTGACGTTGAGAATGTTCTTATGGTACTTCCCCAAGTGATAACCGTCCAGCTATGCCGCATAGTACGCGGGCGTGATTTGTTAGGGTTTTGGCTTCTGCATGCAGTCGGACGCGGCATTGCTGCGAATGGTGTAGTTGGACGCGGAGCATTGGGCTGGCCCGCGTTAGGGGCGCGGACCTTCACGGCAGTCTTTCTCGGCCAGCTTTGCTTGCATTCAATTTCTGAAGGGGTCAACCCCGAGCCCGAAAGGGGGCAGATATGAGACTTGTTAGGTGGTCGACCGTAAAATAGCGTCAGTGCTCCACATCCCCCAAGACATCGCTGATGAAGCGCATGCTCGCTACGAAGCGATGGACTACTTCCGCTGGGGATGAACGCCGGCCCGCACCGTTATCTACGTCTAATCACTCTTGGAATCGGTGAAGTATAAATGACTCCGACCAACCTCCGGGGCATCGGGGTCGACCCACCTGAAAGTTGGTGCACACCTCGATGACAAATCGTGCTTATTGGTGGTAGAGGGAACGTCGCCTTGAAGTCACAAATCGCCAGTAAAACAGAGGTGAATAGCGATTCATAGCAATCAGTAGTAACGTCCCCGGTTACGTTTTGCAAGCATGGGGTCAGGGGTTCGAATCCCCTCACGTCCACCAAAACCCTTCGGTTCGGAACTGGAATCCCGTCAACGACCTCAGCGGAGCCGCCAGCCCGGCAACGGCGTGGACACCGATAGGGGCGAGATCTTATCTGCGGGTGACTTCGGCCGAAGCTTGAGCCACTCCTCAAGTCCGCGTATTTTGCAGCTAGCTCTCAAAATCAGTTTTTTGACAGAACGACCGGGGTCCGCAAGTATTATCAAATCGACAGTTTCATGATAGCGTACGTTCACCCTTAATGTGATACAGCCCTGGGAGCGTAGCTATGGTCAATCCTTGGGAGCGGCGGCTTTTCTTCGCACTGATTGCGACGATCGTCTGGGCGGCGGCAATGCAGATCGAGGCGATCGGGATCGTCTTCGCAAATTTCCAACGGCCCCACACGTGCAGCTATTTTGCGGGACATCCGATTGTGGACGCCGAGTTGGCGAGCGGGGCGGCATGTTTCGTAGCGGTGGTGCAACAGGGCAATCCGAATCATCAAATACAAAACATTCTGGCGTTACAAACAAATACGCGCATGGATTTCGTGTTCATCGGTTTGTACTTGTGGGTATTGGTGTGTTTCGCGAAGTTGGATTGGCGGTGGTGGTCCCCGGTTGTGATCGTGCTGGCGTCGGCAGCTGCGCTGTTCGATGTGCTGGAAAATTGGCGGATTTTAGCTTGCATACGGGAGTTGTTCGCTTCGGGACAAGTTCAGTCCATGCTTCCGCGCAGTTTCTCATTGGTGAAGTGGATTGCGTTCGGCTCGGCGCTCGTGGTGCTGGGTGGGGGCCGTTGGTTTTGCGAGAGCCGATTCTGGCGGTGGATCCTGCCAGTGATTATGGTCCTTGCGGGCGCGATCACCGTCGTGGGCGTTAAGAGCGACACAGTAATGGAGTATGCCGGCTACGGATTTGCAGCTCTGATTTTGGTAAGCGTGGCACGGTATTGGCCGTGGTCGTACGACGAGACGTTCGCCGGAATTGAGTATGCGTATTTGATGCGTTTTCAGTTGGTTTCGGCAGCGATCCTGGCTGCCGCATTTCCCGCAGGTTACCGAGTAGCGCCCAACTTCTTTTCTGGATTATTCGATGGGATCGGATTCCCGTCATTCGTATTCATCGTTTGGGCGGCATTTCAACTGGCGTGGACGATCATGGTGACGGTGCGACTGGTATTCGTTTACGGACCAGACCGATTTGGGCGGGTGAAGATGAACGAAGAACCTGCTGCGACGTCTGGCAAGTCAAGCGGACCCAGATCGGTGGGACCGGTAACAGTGGCGGCGTTCGGGACGTTAGCGCTGCCGCTGGTGACGGTTCTGTACGTGGGCACGGCAGGGATCAGCGGAGGAGTGAAATTCGCAGCAATAGTGCTGGGGCTCGGGCTCGCGGTAGCAATCCTGTTCCTGACAGCACTCTTGCACTTCATGATCGAAGAGGACTCGCGGTGCAGTGCGGAAATGATATTTCCATCGTTCGGATTTCTGAAGCATGCGAAAGGCACGCTGAAAGATTTGCGGCTTTGGAGGCGCACGTCGGAGATGCTGTCGCGATTGCCGAGAGATTTGTGGCCAGGAGTGCTGGACGAAGCGGGGAGATTGAGATCCGGCCACGAAATGGCTGCGATTGCGTTGTTGATTTTCCTAGTGTTCTACGGAGCAGTTGGGTTGGCTTTCTCGCCGGCATATACAAAGCCGGAGAACCAGCCCGCAGCGATGTTTTTTCTGTTGGTAATGGTGACGGTATTCACGTGGCTGCTGCCCGGCGCGGCTTTCTTTCTCGATCGAACGAGATTGCCGGTATTCACTACACTGCTGGTAGTGTCGCTGCTGACCGGCTTTGCAGGAACCGACCATGTCTATGTGGTGAAAGAGAGGAACACAGCGAACGAAATTACGCTGTCGCCACCACAAGTGGTACGGGCATGGGAGAGAGGGAAACGGAGGCGAGGGAGCGGCACAGTTGTGGTGGTGGCGACGGCAGGAGGGGGAATTCGAGCGGCGGCTTGGACCGCCGAAGTCATAACGGAGTTGCAAGCGCAGTGTCCCAAGGTGAGCGACTCCTTATTGCTGGTGAGTTCGGTGTCTGGCGGAAGCGTGGGCGCGATGCATGTGGTGGGCCCCTATTACGGAGAAGGCGAGTATCCGGCGGACCTAGAAGCGATTCGGGAAAACGCGAAGCGGTCGTCGTTGAGTGCCGTGGGCTGGGGAATGGCGTATCCGGACCTGGCGCGAACGAGCCCGTTAGTGGGAATAGCGGTTCCCGAGTGGCTAGACCGCGGGTGGTCGCTGGAAAACGCTTGGGCAACTGCATGGAAGAAGATGAGGCAAGAAGCGCCGCGGATGAGCGACTGGCGAGCAGACGTGAGCAAGGGCATACGGCCGGCAGTGATTTTCAATGCAACGGTGAGCGAAAACGGGGACCGCTTTCTGGTAGCGTCCACAGACACAGTTTCTGATGGAACCAAGCGATTCTTCGAGATGTACCCGTCGGGGGATGTCGCCGTAACGACGGCGGCGCGTTTGTCGGCGACGTTTCCATATGTTTCGCCGCTGGCACGCGCATCCGTGGATGCAAAAGGATTTCACATCGGCGATGGCGGGTATTATGACAATTCCGGCTTGCTGAGTGCGGTGGAATGGCTGGAGCAAGCGAGCGAGGCACTTGGAAAATGGAATGTGCTGCTGATCCTGATCGATGCGAAGCCTGGCGACGAACCAGGTGGAGGAAAGTGGACGTGGCAGAAGCAAATTGTCGGGCCAGTGGAAACGCTGTTGAACGTACGGACGAGCTCACAGCAGTTGCGCGACTCGATCGAATTGAAGATGGCGGAAGAGTATCTGACGAGCCATGGCGTACCGCAGATGAAGACGGTGAAATTCCTGTTCGGATCGAACTCGCCGGTGCCACTGTCATGGCACTTAACACCATCGCAAGTGAGTGAAATTCACAACGCGTGGGAAACCGGGGACAATCTGGACGCGGCGCAAGACGTATATCAGCAACTGGGATGCCCCACGGAACCAGCTACCTCGAGCGGACCGGCTACACAGCAATAGCACAGGGGCCCGGTGTTTTCCCGGATAGCCGAAACAGGCTTGGCATTTTGATACTTCCGACGCACACTGTGTTCCCTGCCAGAAAGCAGAGAAGGAAACAACGTGGCGGCTGCCGGCAAAGTGCGAATCGGGATTTCCGGATGGACGTATCCGCCTTGGCGGAAGGCCTTCTATCCGGACGGGCTGGCACAACACAAGGAGCTGGAGTATGCGGCTGGAATTTTCCGGTCGATTGAGATCAATGGGACGTTTTACTCGCTGCAGAAGCCGGAAAGCTTCGAAAAGTGGGCAGAGGCTACGCCGGAAGATTTTGTATTTTCTGTGAAAGCGCCCCGGTTCATCACACATATCCGAAGGTTGAAAGACGTAGAAGGTCCAGTAGCGAACTTTTTAGCCTCGGGCATTTTGAAACTGGGAAAGAAACTGGGACCCATCTTGTGGCAACTGCCGCCAAACCTGAAATACGACGCCGGATTGCTGGAGGCGTTCTTTAAATTGCTTCCGCATGACGTGCAAGCCGCTGCGGATGCCGGTAGAAGCCATGATAAGTGGATGGAAGGCCGGGCATTTCTGAAGCCGGAGGAGGAAGGGCCACTTCGCCATTGCATGGAAGTGCGAAACAAGAGCTTTGCAGTGCCGGAGTTCATCGAACTGCTGAGGAAATACGATGTGGCGCTGGTGTGCGCCGATACGCCGGACTGGCCGCGAATGATGGACCTGACGTCGGACTTTGTGTATTGCCGGCTGCACGGTTCGGAGAAGCTATATGTGAGCGGATACGATGACGCGAGCCTGGACGCGTGGAAGGAACGAGTGGTGGCGTGGGCCCAAGGCAAGGAGCCGGATGACGCGGAACGGGTAATCGAGAAAGCGGGACCGAAGCGTGCAGCGAGGGATGTGTTTGTGTATTTCGATAACGATGCAAAAGTGAAAGCGCCGGTGGACGCGCAATCACTGATGAAGCGGGTGGACAAGGTCTTGGGAAACGTCCCGGCAAAAAGCGAGAAGCGGGGCACAAAACGGTCGAAGCAGCTGAGGTAATCTAGAAGGCGAGGTTAGCTGAGACTGGTACACAGCCGCTCCAAACCGAGTCTCAGTTCGCGCAAAGGCAACCAGTGAAGATCGGACGATCGAGCGGAATCCTGTTACATATCACTTCCCTTCCCGGCGGATTCGGGATCGGCGACTTGGGACCGGAAAGCCGGTGGTTCGCCGACGCTTTGGGGGAGGCCAAACAGCGATTGTGGTGCTTCCTGCCTTTAGGAACCACAGGCCGGGAGAACTCGCCGTACCAGTCAAGATCGGCGTTTGCCGGAAATCCTCTGCTGATTAGTCCGGAGGAGCTGGTGAAGGAAGGATATTTGCGGGCTCAGGACATTCAAGAGACTCGAATGCGCGAGTCCGGGGCTATTGATTTTCCGGCGGTGCGGCAAAGCAAAGAGGAAATGCTGCGGAAGGCATTTCGCGAATTTGCCGAAGACAAGGCCTTCCACGAGTTCGAGAAAAAACACGGTGACTGGCTGGAGCAGTTCGCAGAGTTTATGGCATTGCGGGACGCAAATACGGGCAAGAAATGGACTGCCTTTCATCCTGGTATTAAGGCGAAGCAGGAAGCGATCCGATATCACAAATTCGTGCAGTTCGTGTTCTTCGGGCAGTGGGAAAAGCTGCGGAGATATTGCGGTGAGCGCGGGATTTTGTTGATGGGGGACATGCCGTTCTACATCGAGCACGACAGCGCCGATGTCTGGAGCCACCCTGAGTTTTTCGACCTGGAGCGCAATGGAAGGGCACGAACAGTCGGAGGGGTGCCGCCGGATTATTTCGCACGCGACGGCCAGCTGTGGGGAACACCTACCTATCGGTGGGACAGGCTGGAGCAGGCCGGATACCAATGGTGGGTGGACCGGCTGCGAATGGCCATGAACATGACGGATGTGCTGCGTCTAGACCATTTCCGGGGATTCGAAGCGTATTGGAGCGTGCCTGCAGGCCACGCGACTGCTCGGCGGGGACGCTGGGTAAAGGGTCCGGGCGGACAATTTTTTAAAACGCTTCAAAAGAAGCTAGGAGAACTTCCGTTTGTGGCGGAGAACCTGGGAATTGTAACGCCAGAGGTGGAGGCGCTGCGTCGTAAATTCAGGATGCCTGGTATGGCGGTGCTGCAATTTGGATTTGACGACAACAATACGCACCGGCCGAGCAACTACGAGCGCGAGTTGGTGGCGTTCACGGGAACTCATGACAACGACACGACGATGGGCTGGTGGAAAGAAGTGCAAGGCGCGGCACGGCATGGGAGAAGTCGCGCGGCCACGATGAAGGCAGAAAGTGTCCGATCGTTTCTGCAGATTAGGGGCGGCGAGCAAAATCTGGAGTGGGCGTTCATTCAGGCGGTACACGCTTCGGTGGCAGACTTGGCGATTGTGCCGGTGCAGGATGTGTTAGGTCTCGGTTCAGAAGCGCGGATGAACATGCCGGGACGGGCAAAGGGAAACTGGCGCTGGCGACTACAGAAGAAACAACTAAGCGAATGGCATTTGAAGCGGCTAAGCGAATTGACAGAGGCGACCGGGCGCGCAGGAAAACCCGTAAGCTAGCGCTCGATACGGGCGCCAGCGCCTTTCATCAGCTTCAGAACTTCATCCAGAGTGACCATAGTGGTGTCGCCAGGAGTGGTCATTGCCAGCGCGCCGTGAGCCGCACCGCACTCGACCGCCCACTTGGCATCTTTGCCGGCGAGAAAACCGTAAATCAGGCCAGAGGCGAAGGAATCGCCGCCGCCGACACGATCGAGAATCTGCAGATCTTCGCGTTCGGTGGCCTGATGAAACTGGCCGTCGTGGTAGCAGATGGCGCCCCAATCGTTGAAAGTGGCGGTTTTCGCTTTGCGGAGCGTAGTGGCGACGACTTTGAACGGGAATTCCTGAGCAGCCTTCTGAATCATGTGCTTGAAGCCGTCGACTTCGAACGCGGTGAGATGCTGGTTCATCCCGGGGACTTCAAAGCCGAGAGCGGCGGAAAAATCCTCTTCGTTGCCGAGCATGACATCAACATAAGGAGCGAGCTTGCGATTGACTTCCTGGGCGCGAGATTTTCCCCCGATGGATTTCCAGAGGGAGTCACGATAGTTAAGGTCGTAAGAGATGATAGTGCCGTGCTTGCGAGCCGCTTGCATGGCTTCGATGGCGACGTCTGGAGTGGTGGCGGAAAGAGCACAAAAAATACCACCGGTGTGGAACCAACGCGCTCCAAGTTTGCCGAAGATATTTTCCCAATCGACATCGCCGGGCTTTAGTTGCGAAGTGGCGGTGTGGCCGCGATCCGAACAGCCCAGCGCCGCACGAACGCCAAAACCGCGCTCGGTGAAGTTCAAGCCGTTGCGAACAGTGCGGCCGACGCCATCGTAAGGCACCCAGCGAATGAGAGACTGATCGACCCCGCCTTGATAAATAAGATCCTGGGCAAGGCGGCCGACGGGATTGTCAGCAAAGGCGGTGACGATAGCCGTTTCAAGACCGAAACAGCGCTTGAGCCCGCGTGCGACGTTATATTCACCACCGCCTTCGTATACGTCAAAGGTTCGCGAAGTCCAAATGCGCTTTTCGCCAGGGTCGAGGCGAAGCATGACTTCCCCGAGGCTGACAAGGTCCCAGCGGCAACTTTCCTTGGCACGAATTGTGAGAGGCATAAGAGGGTTCCGTTAAAAGACGCCCTGCGCTTGTTTTGGCGGCGCGTCTTTTTTGGCGGATTCTTCGACGCGTTGCAGGATTTTCTGAAGATCCGCTTTCGAGAAGTATCGTCCATTCAGGATGACGGCGGCAACCTTTTGCGTGTTGCGGATGTCGTCGAGAGGATTGGCATCGAGAAAAACGAGGTCGGCGAATTTGCCTTTTTCGACAGTGCCTAACTGGTTTTCCATTTTAAAGAAACGCGCGGGATTAATCGTGGCCGTCTGCAGGGCTTCGAGAGGAGTGAAGCCGGCAGCAACGAAGCGCTGCAACTCCTCGTGAAGGCTAAAGCCCGGATACACGTAAGCGGCCGGAGGAGTATCCGTGCCGGCGAGGAAAGGCACTCCCGCCTTGTGGAGAGCCTGGACGGCCCGAAGCTCCATGTCGACGAATTTCTTTCGGGTGTCCAACGGCTCGACGTACGCCGTTTTGACGACGTCCGCGATCGTTTTCCAAGTTCTGCTCGACCAGGAGGCTGGAACGTATTTGACGTGAGGATCTTCCCCGGAATCCGTGGCGTCGAGGAGATAGACAGCGGGTTCTCTCACAAGCGTGGGACATTGCCACGTTTGATTTTTGGCAAGGAGAGCAGCGAGGGAAGCAGCACGTTCGGGATCGTAGGAATCCAGAAGTTTGATTTCGGTCTTGTCGCCATTAAGAAAACTGTCTTCCAGCGGTGAGCTGCCTTCCAGGATACCGGTGAGGTGTTCGAAGCTGCGCATACCCGTATTGGACATTTCACTGGCGCGGACGGAATCAGGGACGTGCCCCTCGAAGGGGACGTCCTGTTTCTTAGCCTCGTCGGCAATAGCGAGGGCGGCGTCGCGAGGGAGGAGCGACTGCAACTTGATAAAGTCCGCGCCGTCCTGCTTGAGATTTTGCACGGCGCGACGTCCGTCCTCGGGGGTCGAAATGGCGATGGAGCTGGGAAAGCGGGGCTTGGGCCCATCAAGCATCGGGCCGGAAGTCATGATGCGTGGACCGATGAGGCGCTGGCCTTCTATCTCGTTGCGCCAGATCTGGATGGTGGCGAGTTCGCTGCCCATGTCGCGCACGCCGGTGACACCGTTAGCGACAAAGAGAGGAAGAGAGATTTCCTGGGCGCGCGGGAACCAGTCTCCAAAAGAGAGGTGAACGTGCATGTCCCACAAACCGGGGATAAGGTAAGAGCCTTTACCGTTGATGATGACGGGAGCGTTGCGCGGATAGCGAGTATCTTTGCGCGAACCTACGGCAACGATGCGACCCTTGTCGATGACGACTGTCTGCTCAGGGAGAATGACGCCGGCGCGAACATCGACGATGTTCACATCGGTGATGACAACAGTGTCCTCGAGAGACCAGTTTTGCGCGAGAGCTGGCCGGTCGAAGACGAATGCAAGCAGGAGTAGGAAGGTCACGCGAAGGCAGCGCGTCATATACATGATTTTATCTGGGCTGAGGATTTACCTGAGAGAAAGAACGGGGGTTGCTAGACAAAAGATAACCTCGCTCGAAGAACGAAACGGCGAAACATAGCGCCGCGCGTGATTCAAGCCCGAAGAACGTCACTAAAATTTCTCGAGTGTTCACATGTGCGTGCACGCACGCATCGGGGAAAACCATTAGACGAAGTTCTGACGAAAAAGTGACAAGTGCGGCAGTTCGTAACTCGCAATTCACAAATCAGCCATGAATCAGAAATTTGGCGCAGTCACTGTGTGTGCCCCCAGTCCGTAGTACTTCGAAGCGCTCCCTTAGGAGGAATGGACAACATGCACTGGCAGCAATTCAAGAAGACAGCATCACAGCTGACGCGCACGGGCCTGGCGATGGTGGCGATGACGCAGTTTGCATTTCTTGGTCCTCTGGCCGACACCGCGCAAGCCGACACGCACGGAGGAACCGCATCCCCGATCAAGCACGTAATTATCATCGTGGGTGAAAACCGTTCGTTCGATCACTTGTTTGCGACTTACCAACCGAGACATGGAGAAAAGGTCGACAATCTGCTGTCAAAAGGAATCGTCAAACAAGATGGGACAGCCGGGCCCAATTACTTCCGGTCATTGCAGTATTCGGCTGATGTAACCGGACACACGACATACGAATTGGCGCCGACAAGTCACAAAAAGCCGTATTCCCACGAACCCGCGCCGTTGAATGGCGGGCCAACGGACGTCTGCGTAGACATTGGAATGTGCACGCTGGCGGACGCGATCTCGACTGAGAACGGACTGGCAACAGACTATTACCAGTACCTGCCAGAGGGCGGAACGGGTTTAACTGGGCCAGTGCCTGACACACGAATCCCCGGAGTGCATGGCACGCCGCCGTATTCAACACTGCCCGGAGGAGCATTTCAGATCACCGGACCGAATTTCGTGTACGAGCCGTATGCAAATAGCCCGGTGCACCGGTTCTATCAAATGTTCCAGCAGATGGACTGCAGCGCGAAGCATGTGACGCGGCACAACACGAGCGGCTGCCTCAATGATTTGTTCACCTGGACGGAAGTAACGGTCGGCTCGAACAACAACGGCAAACCACAGCCTGCGAATTTCAGCACCAACTATGCTCCTGGGGCAACGACAACCAATGAAGGCGCGACATCGCTGGAGTTTTTCAACATGAGCCAGGGTGATGCGCCATACACAAAATGGCTGGCGGACCACTATGCCCTGAGCGACAACTATCATCAGCCGGCCAAGGGTGGAACCGGGTTGGACAGCCTGTACCTTGGATTTGCCGATGCGATCTGGTTTCAGGATCAGAACGGCAATCTTGTGCCGCCGCACAATCAGACCATCTGGGCCGGAGGTCCGGTGGATGAGATCGAAAATCCAAATCCGCAGGCAGGAACGAACAACTTTTGGATTCAGGATGGATACGGCGGATTCGGCAATCTCGGTACTTCGACAGGAGTTTATGGTGGCGGAACGTACTCGAACTGCTCGGATGCGAGCCAGGCTGGCGTTGGACCGGTGCTCGATTACCTGAAGTCGCTTCCCAAGCCGATCAAAGCGAACTGCGATCAAGGCCACTATTACCTGCTGAACAACTACAATCCGGGCTATTTCGGAGACGGCAGCAACGCGTACACAGACACGAACGCGAGCAACACGCCGTTCACGATTCCGCCAACGAGCCAGCGCAGCATCGCAGACGTGATGCTGGAGCACAACGTATCCTGGAAGTATTACGGCGACCAGTGGAATAACTATCTGAACGACAAATACCAACTGAACTACGGGGCGGTGGGCCCAAATAGCGACTCCTACTGCAACATCTGCAATCCGTTCCAATACCAGACGCAGATCATGACCAATGACGCCGTGCGGACGGCACACCTGAAGGATACCGAGGATCTGTACAACGATATCGCGAATGGGAGCTTGCCATCGGTGTCGTACGTCAAGCCAAGCGGATGGGTCGATGGGCATCCGGCGTCTTCGAAGTGGATTCTTTTCGAAGGGTTCGTAAAGAAGGTCGTAGAGGCAGTACAGGCAAATCCGAAGCTGTGGGCGAGCACGGCCATTTTCGTGACCGTGGATGAGGGCGGGGGCTATTGGGATTCCGGCTTCATCCAAACGCTGGACTTCTTCGGCGACGGAACACGAATTCCGATCATCGCGGTGTCACCGTGGACGAAACCCGGTCACATCTCACACAACTATTCCGATCACGCGTCGATCGTGAAATTCATCGAGCGGAACTGGAATTTGCCGACGATCAGCAACCGCAGCCGGGATAATTATCCGAACCCGAGGGCAGAGGAAGACGACCCGTACGTACCGACGAACTCGCCGGCAATTAGCGACCTATTCGAATTGTTCAGCTTCGACCACGGCGACGAGTAACCGAAAAGCAGAGCCTTGTCGTACCTCCGGCACGAGCAATCGTGCCGGAGGTTTTTTAGTGTAAGCCGGTCAATGGAAAGGCAGGGTGTCACGAACCACGGTCAAACACCCGGCCGGGCTGTGGTTTATGTACTTGACAGTTATCTTACTCTGTATTTACGCTGACGGAGTGGAGCCCGAAGCTTCCCTCTCGTGGCTGGCGTTAACCATGACGCCTGGCATAGCAGCAAGGCTGTCCGCGCGATTGCTGCGCGAATTTGGAAGTCCTGAAGGAGTGTTTCGCGCAAGTTTGACGGGAATTGAGTCGTGCAATGTGCCTGCCCCCGCCGCACAAGCAATCTTCAAGAAGCAAACCTTCTGGCGAGCGGAAAAAGAAGTGGCGGCAATTCGAAGGATTGGCTGCCGGGTAGTCAATTGGACAGAGCCGGAATACCCGCAGGCGTTGCTACAGATCTATGATCCGCCGGTTCTGCTGTATGTGCGAGGGGATGCTTCGATTCTGAACGCGCCGTCGATCAGCATTGTAGGGACGCGGCGACCGACCATCTACGGCACGCAAATGGCGGAGTTAATGGGACGCGATCTGGCGAAACGCGGACTGGTGGTTGTTAGCGGACTGGCGAGAGGCGTGGACGCAATCTCGCATAGAGGAGCTACGGACGCCGGCGGGCGTGCAATTGGAGTCTTGGGAACGGGCGTGGATGTTTGTTATCCCAAGGAAAACAAAAAGGTGTTCGAGAAGGTTCTGGAGCGGGGAGCGATTCTTAGTGAACTACCCATTGGGTCGCACCCCGCCCCGGAAAATTTTCCGGTACGCAACCGGATCATCGCAGGCATGCCGCTGGGAGTAGTGATTGTGGAGGGTAAGCAGTACAGCGGGTCGTTGATTACGGCACGGCTGGCGATGGAGTTCGGGCGTGAGGTTTTCGGAGTGCCAGGAAACGCAACGCAGGAAGTGAGCTTCGCGCCGAACCAGTTGATCAAGCAGGGTGCGAAACTGGTGACCAACGCGGAAGACGTCGTCGAAGAGTTGCCGACTCCGGTCCGAGCGGCATTGGTGCAAGCCGAGGTGATAGAAAGCCAGCAACGGAATCTATTGGCGGCGGACGGGCTAAGTCTAACTGAGAAAAAGATTTACGAGCTATTAAGCGCGGGGGAGACGCGGCACGTTGATGAACTCGTGGAAACGACTGGGTTGAATTCCAGTGAAGTTCTGGCTACCCTCTTTGAATTGGAGATGAAAGGCATCATACGGCAATCGCCGGGGAAGCAGTTCAGCAAAGTCTTATTGTGAAGGGGAAGAGGCACCGTCGCGGGCTTGGGTTGCATCTGAATGAGCCGGAACGCGGGAAGCCGCAGGCAAGGGGAGCGCGACGGAGACAGTAATATAAGGTAGCGAGAAGGACACACGCCGCGCCGTCAGCCCTTCCTGCGGCGGAATCTAAGGTTACAAAGGAACACATGGCACGATCATTGGTGATCGTCGAATCGCCAGCGAAGGCGAAGACGATCAATAAATATTTAGGAAAGAATTACACGGTCAAGGCGTCGGTTGGCCATGTACTGGATTTGCCGAAGAAACAGATCGGGATTCGTCTGCCAATAGAGGAAGACGAGATCAAAAAGAAGAAAAAGAAGAAGAGCAAAAAGAGCACCGCGGCGCCGAAGCCGCCATTGAAACCGATTTCACTGGATGATCCAAAAATTTTTGAGCCCACTCTGCAGGTGATTCCCGGCAAGGGGAAAGTGATCAATGACCTGAGGAAGTCGGCACAGACCGCGGAAGCGGTATACCTGGCTGGCGACCCCGACCGCGAAGGCGAAGCCATTTCCGCCCACTTGGCGATGGTTCTCTCGAAGCCGGCGAAATTCCTGATTCCCGAGGAAGAGGAGAACGGAAGCGGAAAAAACGGGGACAAGAACGGAGACAAGAAAGAAGAGGCAGCGGCCAACGGAAACAAGAAAGGCGCTAAGGGGAAGACGAAGAAAGCCGGCGAGAAAGACAAGATTGAGATTGAACCGATCGATCCGAAGAAGATTTTTCGGGTGACGTTCAACGAGATTACGCCAAAGGCCATCCGGGCAGCCTTCGAAAAGCCTCGCAGCGTGGATGCGCAGCTGGTGGATGCCCAGCAAGCGCGGCGTGTACTGGACCGGATCGTGGGCTACAAAATCTCACCGCTGTTGTGGGACAAAGTGAGGCGGGGATTAAGCGCAGGCCGCGTGCAAACGGTGGCACTGCGATTGATCGTGGAACGCGAGCAGGAGATTCGTGCGTTTGTGCCGCAGGAATACTGGACCATTCACGCGATGCTTGATGCGGGGGAGCCCCCTCTCTTCGAGGCGAAGTTGACGAAGAAAAAGGGTGAGGACATAGAGATTAAGAACCAAGCGGCCGCCGATGAGGTCGTGGCGGCGGTAAATAAGGCAAAGTGGACGGTATCGAGCGTGGCCCTAAAGGAGAAGCGGCGAAATGCCCCTCCCCCGTTCACCACTTCCAAACTTCAGCAAGCCGCATACAACCGGCTGCGGTACACAGCGAAGCGGACTATGGCGCTGGCGCAACGTTTGTATGAGGGTGTGGAATTAGGCGAAGAGGGATCGGTGGCGCTGATTACGTACATGCGTACGGATTCTGTGCAGGTCTCGAACGATGCACTGGAGCAAGTGCGTGGGTTGATTCCGGAACGCTTCGGCAGCAGCTATTTGCCGGAGAAGCCCAACTTTTACAAGTCGAAGAAGGACGCGCAGGGAGCGCACGAAGCGATCCGGCCGACAGAGGTGAGCCGGGCGCCGGAAGACGTGCGCAAGTACCTGGAAGACGACGTATTCAAGCTGTACCAGTTGATCTGGCAGAGATTCGTGGCATCGCAGATGCTGCCGGCGGTATACGACCAGACGACGATTGACATTGCCGCGGCGGACTATACCTTCCGGGCGACGGGATCGATTCTGAAGTTCGACGGATATTTGAAGGTGTACCAGATTCCGGCGGCGAATACGGACCGCGAGGACGACGAAAAGGATGACGAAGGCGAGGGCAAGGCGCTGCCGCGGGTAACCGAGGGTCAGGTGCTGAAGCTCGAATCGATCCGTCCGGACCAGCACTTCACGGAGCCCCCTCCGCGTTACACGGAAGCGACACTGGTGAAGGAATTGGAAGAGGACGGAATCGGGCGGCCTTCGACGTACGCGTCGATTATCTCGACGATCGTCGAGCGCGAGTACGTAAAGAAGGATCAGGGACGGTTCACGCCGACCATGCTGGGCGAGCGCGTGTGCATGCTGCTGATCAAGAGCTTTGAAGATGTATTCGACGTGAAGTTCACGGCGCGGCTGGAAGACGAATTGGACGAAATTGAAGAAGGAAAGATGCCGTGGCGCGAGTCGGTTAAGGAGTTCTGGGAAAAGTTCGTCGTGGACCTGGATAAGGCCGGCGATGAGATGATCTCGTACAAGGCTGGAATTCCGACCGGCAAAAAATGCGAGAAATGCGGCCAAGGCGAACTGCTGGAACGCATCAGCCGCCACGGGTTCTTCCTAGGCTGCTCGCGCTATCCGGAGTGCGACTTTATTCAGGACATGAATGAGGAGATTCCGGAAGACGCGGAAAACAAGACCGAATATTGCGAGAATTGCGGGAAAGAGATGGCGCTGAAGCGCGGACGGTTTGGAACGTTCCTGGCGTGCACAGGATACCCAGACTGCAAGACGACCAGACGGTTAGTTCAGGGGACGCGAATCGCTCTGCAACCCGATGAGCCTCTGGATGAGAAGTGCCCGCTGGACGGAAACGGGTTGGTAAAGAAGCATGGGCGATTCGGAGAATTCATCGGTTGCTCGGGGTATCCAAAGTGCAAGTACACGCGGCCGATTACCATGGGGATCAAATGCCCGAAATGCAATGAAGGGGAGTTTGTGAAGCGCGGGAGCATGGGGAAAGGCGGGCGGGGACGATTCCGCACGTTCTACGGATGCTCACGTTATCCCGATTGCGACTTCACAACTCCGAACATGCCCATTGCGGAGCCGTGTCCGAAATGTGGGGCGCCGTTCATCGTAGAGAAGAAATCGAAAATTGGAACCGTACACGCATGCATTAAAGAAGGATGCGATTGGGAGAAATTGACCGACGAGCAGCCATCCAAGGCTGTGAAGGCCGAAGAATCACCGGTAGAGGCTAAGGCATAAAGCTGCGCAGGGTTAACCTCGGAATCATCACTTCATTCGACGCGACTTGTGGGGAACTCCCCAGTGCAGCCGGATGTGTGTTTCTATAATTAAGGCGAGAGGCAGAATGAAGCAGTCGATCGGCAAATTCCTGGGATATTTGCATTCGGTGAAGAATGCCTCGCCGCACACGATCGTAAACTACAAGAAAGATCTGGAGCAGTTTCTTGCCTATTTGAAGCCGCCGGAGATGGAAGCGCCGCCGCTCGAAAAGATTGATCACAAAATGATTCGGGAGTACGTCGGGCACTTGCACGAGGTGGGTTTAGAGAAGAGCTCGATCGCGCGGAAGTTGGCTGCGATGCGGTCGTTTTTCAAGTACTGCGTACGAGAAGGTGTGCTGAAGGAGAACCCAGCCAGGCTTGTGCCGACACCGAAGCTGCCGAAAAGAATTCCCGCAGTATTGTCCGCAGAAGAAATGAGTGGCTTCCTAGACCAATTGGCGGGAGCCCGAACACCATCAAGGAAACGCCTGAGGGTGCCGACGGAAAACAATGCGATAGCGAGATTGGAAGATAGCGTTCTGCTGTGCCGAGACCGGGCGATATTGGAGTTGCTGTACGCAGCCGGTCTTCGAGTGAGCGAGTTGACCGGTTTGAACCTGACGGACGTAGACGAAAAGGATCGAGTTGTGCGTGTATTGGGCAAGGGGCGGAAGGAACGCGTAGTGCCTTACGGAGCAAAAGCCGCAGAAGCAATGCGGTTGTACTGGCCAATCCGCGAGAAATTGCTAAACGAAAATCAGGGCAAGCGGAAGAAGCCGGAGGACCAGGCGGTGTTTCTGAATTATCGGGGACGGCGGCTGACCACGCGAAGCGTCGGGCGGCTGGTAAAGAAATATGTGAAATTGGTGAATATCAACTGGGACCTGCATCCCCACTCGCTGCGCCACGCGTTCGCGACGCACCTATTGGCAGACGGGGCGGATCTTCGAGCAATTCAAGAGTTGCTTGGGCACTCATCTCTTTCGACGACCCAGAAATACACGCATGCGACGCCGCAACAACTCATGCGGATCTATGACAAGGCACACCCGCACGCATGAAGAAGCACGGCTTGGTGTTATTGTTTGGGGCGGTGAGCCTGGCAACCGCAGGCCGTTTGTGTGCGCAGGATAATTACGAAATCCAGGTGTACGGATCGGAGCTGGTGGACAAGGGCCGGACGATGGTGGAGTTGCACAGCAATTTCACTTTCGAGGGCAGCAAGAGCACGAGCGACGGCACCTATCCGACAAACCATCAGTTGCACGAGACGATCGAGATCACGCATGGTTTTTCCAAGTGGTTCGAGTGCGGCTTCTACATTTTTACAAGCGCTAAGAACGGATACGGGATCGATTGGGTGGGGGACCATATCCGGCCACGGTTCGCGATATCGCAGGAGTGGAAATGGCCGGTGGGGCTGAGTTTGTCGCAAGAGATCGGATATCAGCGAAGACAGTACTCGGTGGATACGTGGACCTACGAATTGAGGCCGATTATCGACAAACAATGGGGCCGCTGGTATTTCTCGTTCAATCCGACGTTTGACCGGTCGTTACACGGAGAATCGGTGAATCAAGGATTTGTGTTTTCGCCGAACGTGAAGGTAAGCTACGACTTCACGAAAAAGATCACTGGGGGAGTGGAGTATTACGGGTCGCTAGGGCCCGCAAGCGGTTTCGATCCCGTAGCAGAGCAGCAACAATAGATTTTTCCCGCAATTGATTTGAATTTGTCGCCGAAATGGGAGATTAATTTCGGAGTGGGTGTGGGGCTGACGCGATCGACGGACCATATGATCGCGAAAGCCATCATCGGGTACCGGTTCGACTTTTAATCAGCGAGTGGACAGGAGAAGAGAATGACAAGAGCGGGCAAGGCGTGGGTGTGCCTGTTACTGGCGCTGATGCTTCCGGTGGCGACGACAGCACCGGCGAGGGCAGGCCATCCGGGCCAGGAATGGAACGCGCTGGTCGATGAGTTTTTGGAGAAGGTGTACTTTCCGCAGAACCCGTCGACGGCCACGGTGGCCGGTATTCACCAGTTTGACGGGGAAATCGAGGCATACTCCGCGCAACAAATCGAGGCAGAGAACCGGGTTTTGCACGAATACGAAGCGCGGGTCGCCAACTTTCCATCGGCAGGGCTGAACGCCGTGGATGCCGCGGATCGAGAGATCCTGTTAGGACATATCCAAAGTGAACTGTTGACGTCGGAAGTGTTGAGACCGCAGGAAAAGAATCCCGACATTTATTCGAGCGGCGCCACGGGCAGCGTTTATGTACTGATGGAGAGAAATTTCGCTCCGGCGGACCAGCGCTTGCGCAGCGTGATTGCGCGAGAAAAGAAAATACCGAATGTTTTCGCCGAGGCACGAAAGAACCTGAAAAATCCGGCGCGAATCTATACGGAAATCGCGATCGAGCAGATTCCGGGGATCATCAGTTTCTTTGAAAAGGATGTGCCGGAGGCATTCAAGCAGGTCAAAGACGCCGGATTACAGGAGGAGTTTGCGAAGAGTAATGCGGAGACGATTGCGGCGCTAAAGGCGTATGGAGAATGGCTGCAGAAGGATTTATTGCCACGGTCCAAGGGCGACTTCCGAATTGGCGCGGAGAACTACGCGAAGAAACTGAAGTACGAGGACATGGTAGACACGCCGTTGGAGCGGTTACTGCAGGTCGGTTTGGCTGACCTGCACAAGAATCAGGCGGAACTGCGGAAAATCGCGAAAGAGGTGGATGCGAGCAAATCGCCGCAGGACGTGATGGCACAACTAGGCACAATGCACCCGGCGCCTGACAAGCTGATGGAGACGTTCAGCGGGACGTTCGACAGTTTGATTGCGTTCATCCGGGAGAAGAACATCATCACGATTCCGGCAGGGCCAAAGCCGACAGTGATCGAGACGCCGCCGTTCGAGCGAGCGACAACGACGGCATCAATGGATACGCCCGGCCCATTTGAGAAAGTGGCGACCGAGTCGTACTTCCACGTAACGCTTCCGGGGCCGGCCGATTCGAAAGAGGACGTGGAGAGCTTGATGTCGGCATTCAACATCGGGACGATCTTCAGCACGTCGGTGCACGAGACGTATCCCGGCCATTACATGCAGTATTTGTGGACCAGCCGCGCGCCAAGCAAATTGCGCAAGGTGATCTATGCGAACACGAATGGAGAGGGCTGGGCGCACTACACCGAGCAGATGATGTTTGAGGAGGGGTACGTGCGGCCGGGCCGCGGCGCGAAGGATGAGCGCGAGGTGAAGCTGGTGCACCTGGGACAACTGCAGGATGCCTTGTTGCGCGATGCACGATTCGTGGTCGGAATAGAGATGCATACCGGGAAAATGAATTTCGACGAGGCGAAGAAGTTTTTTGTGGAAGAGGGGTTTCAGACGAAGAAAGTGGCGGAGATCGAAGCGAAGCGCGGAACCAGCGACCCGACGTACCTGTATTACACATTGGGTAAGCTGCAGATTTTGAAGCTGCGCGACGACTACAAGAAGAAAATGGGAGCGAACTTTTCGCTGGGCGAGTTTCACGACAGGTTCATGGGGCAGGGGTTTCCACCGATTGCGGTGGTGCGGCAGGCGCTGTTAGGCGACAATTCTCCTGTACTCTGAAACGGCCTGGCCCTGGCCGCGCATCGGAATGAAGGGCCCTTCCAAAGAAGAATGGCGTGTTGGACGGGTGAGGTCAGCAAAGACCATGGAAGCAAGTCCCGTTCGAACAGACGCCACCAACCCCAAACCAGCGAATACCGCACCTGGCGAACTGAGCCTGGCAGTGCTGCGAATGCTGCCGTGGCTGATCGCCGTGGCATTTTTCATGGAATCGTTGGACACGACGATTCTGAACACCGGTGTGCCGACGATCGCAGCGGCGCTGAACGTGGCGCCATTGAGCATGAAGGCGGTGCTATCGAGCTATACGCTGAGCCTCGCGGTATTTATTCCAATCAGCGGATGGATGGCGGACCGCTTCGGCACGAGGCGCGTGTTCGGTTCGGCAATCGGATTGTTCACGCTGGGATCTTTCCTGTGTGGGATTTCCACAAACATTCACGAGTTGGTGGCGTTCCGGATTCTGCAGGGATGCGGCGGGGCAATGATGGTGCCGGTGGGCCGCCTGACGATGGTGCGGGCGTTCCCGAAGTCGCAACTGGTGCGGGCCATGAGTTTCGTGGCGATTCCTGGACTGATCGGACCGATGCTGGGGCCGATCACCGGCGGGTTGATCGTAGCGTATCTGCACTGGCGGATGATTTTCTTCGTCAACATTCCGATTGGGCTGGTGGGGCTGTACCTGGTGTACCGGCACCTGCCCGATTATTTCGAGGAGCACGTTGACCCGCTGGATGTTGTCGGGCTGATTCTGTTCGGGTCGGGAATCGCGCTGCTTTCGTATGTTCTGGAGGTATTTGGCGAGCACACGCTCGGGACATTGGAGATATTGGGACTGCTGGCGTTGTCGATGACACTGTTGGCAGGGTACGGCCTGCATGCGGCGCGAATTACGCATCCGATGCTGCATTTGGCGTTGTTTCGTATTCGGACGTTTCGGGCGGCGGTGGTGGGAAGTTTCGTGACGCGACTGGGGATTGGAGGCATACCGTTTCTGTTTCCGCTGTTGTACCAGGTGGGACTGGGATTTTCTCCGGTGCAGTCAGGCCTGCTGATGATGCCGCAGGCGATTGCGGCAATGAGTTTGAAGGTGTTGATGCCGCGCATTCTGGCGCGGCTTGGGTACCGGGGAGTGCTGGTTTCGAACACGATCATTATCGGGTTGCTGATTTTATCGTTCTCGACGTTTGGATTTCACACGCCGGTATGGGGGATCGTGGTGATCGTGTTTTGCTACGGGTTCTTCACGTCGCTGCAGTACACGAGCATGAACACGTTGGTGTATGCGGATATTTCGGAGGCGGAGGCCAGTGCGGCGAGTTCGATCGCGAGCACGATGCAGCAGATGTCCATGAGCTTTGGAGTTGCGGGGGCGTCGTTAGTGACGGCAGTTTTTCTGCCTGACCGTTTCCGGTCCAATCCGCCGGAGTTTATCCATGGAATTCATCATGCGTTTTACGTGCTGGGCGGGATGACGGTGCTTTCGACGCTGGTGTTTCGGGAATTAAGGAAGGGCGACGGGGGAGAGGTGAGTCGGGCGCGGCAGGAACATCCGGGATGATAGAGTGGCCGGCATGGTGACCGTGCGGGAAGCGAGGCCGGAAGATGCCGACGTGGTGTGGGCGATCATCGAGCCAGTCATTCGGGCCGGTGAGACATACACGCTGGCGCGCAATATGGTGCGGGAAGAGGCACTGGCGTTCTGGTTTGCGAAGGGGCATGAGGTGTTTGTCGCTGAGGATAAGAGCGGCGCCGTGGGGACATATTTCTTGCGAGCGAATCAGGGTGGCGGCGGGTCCCATGTGGCGAATTGCGGATATGTGACCGCGAACGACGCTACGGGAAAGGGAGTGGCGCGGGCAATGTGCGCGCATTCGTTGGAGCATGCGAAGAAACGCGGGTTTCGAGCGATGCAGTTTAATTTTGTGGTGAGTACGAATGAGCGAGCGGTGCGGTTGTGGCAGAGTTTCGGGTTTGAGATTGTGGGACGTTTGACGAGGGCATTTTTGCACCCCATCGGGCGATACGTAGATGCGTTGGTGATGTACCGCGAGCTGTGAGCGAAGGTAACAGCAGGACCCAGGTTCACAAACCGAACCTGGGGTACCCCGCACCTGGTAGGAATTGGGAATCGTGGGGGCATGGGGTTCAGCGGGGCTGAACCCCTACATGAGAAGTGCGAACGCGGAAACCGCGCCCGCGGCAGCAGAACTGCCGCTGAGCGGTGGAAGCCAAGCAGCAAGATTTTCGAAAGCGGGAGTAGAGCTCCCGCGCTCCAAAGTGCGTTGACGGTTTGGCGGGGCAGCCCGTATAATTAGAGTTTGTCCTAAGACATTGGAGGAGCGATGTACGCCGTTATACAGTCCGGGGGTAAGCAGTACCGTGTCGCGCCGGGCGATACGATCCGCGTGGAGCGGGTGAAGGGTGAAGTGGGCGAGCAAGTGAAGTTTGGAACCGTGCTGGCGGTTTCGACCGACGACAAGAAGGTGTTGGCGGGGGAAGACGCACAAAAGGCGACGGTTACCGGCAAAATTGTGGAGCAGGGGCGAGGGAAAAAGCTGACTGTGCTGAAGTATAAGAAGACGAACCAGTACAAGATTCAGCGGGGCCACCGGCAGAATTACACGGCGGTGGAAGTGAGCGAGATCAAGCTGTAAAGAAAGAAGTAAAGAGGCAACGAGGGGAGAGATTCCTTGCTTCGCTCGGAATGACGGATTGTGGTTATCCGATTTGATGCCAGATTGAGTGCATTTGGGTTTCGCGAGTTCCAAAAAGATTTGAGAGGGATTGAGTCATGGCACATAAAAAGGGTGGCGGCTCGTCAACAAATGGACGGGATTCCCACGGGCAGAGGCTGGGCGTAAAGCGCTTCGGCGGGCAGTTGGTGAATGCGGGAACGATCATCGTGCGGCAGCGCGGAACGAAGCACCGGGCCGGCGAGAACGTGGCGCAGGGCAAGGACGATACCTTGTTCGCGCTGGTGACCGGTTATGTGGAATTCCGGGACCGGGGCAAGAGCGGACGGTTTGTGAACATCAAGCCGGTTGAGACGGAGAAGGCCGCGAGTTAAAGCAAGGAGATTCGCGCGGCCCCGGTGAAGACGCCGGGGCCGTTTTTGTTTTGGGACACCACAGAGGACACAGAGTTCCAGAGAGGGCGCGGAGAGCGTGGGAGGATACAAGACCGTGCAAGGTAGTAGGTATAAAGTTTAAGGTGCAAGGATTCTCCAATGTTTGTTGATGAGGCGAAAATCTGGGTGAAGGCTGGAGACGGTGGGAACGGGTGCGTGGCGTTCCGGAGGGAGAAGTACGTGCCGCGGGGAGGACCGTCGGGGGGAGACGGGGGAAATGGCGGGAGCGTTTACCTGGAAGCGAACCCCAACGACAACACGCTGCTGCGTTACCGGTACAACCGGGAGTTCAAGGCGGATCGCGGGCGGCACGGCGAAGGATCGAACTGTACCGGTGTTTCGGGCGAGGAAATGGTTTTGAAAGTGCCGGTGGGGACGCTGGTGTACGACGAAAAGAGCGAGGAAGTGCTGGCGGACCTGAAGAAGGCAGGCCAGCGTGTGCTGGTGGCGCATGGCGGGAAAGGCGGGCGCGGGAACCAGCACTTTGCGAAGCCATGGCACCAGGCTCCTCGTGAGAAAGAGGAAGGGCAGCCGGGGGAAGAACGGCGCTTGCGGCTGGAGTTGAAGTTGCTGGCGGATGTGGGGCTGGTGGGATTCCCGAACGCGGGCAAGTCGACGCTGATTTCGGTGATCAGCGCGGCGAGGCCGAAGATCGCGAATTACCCGTTCACGACGCTGGAGCCGAACCTGGGCGTAGTGAACGCGGATGGCGGCACGGGCGGACACGGGACGGAGTTGGGACGGACATTTGTGGTGGCGGATTTGCCAGGGCTGATCGAGGGAGCAAGTGAAGGCGCGGGGCTAGGGACGCGGTTTTTGAAGCACGTGGAGCGGACGCGGCTGCTGGTGCACTTGATCGACACAAGCGACACGGCGGAGATGGACCCGATTAACGCCTTCCGAATCATTGAGGGCGAGTTGGGCTCTTTCAGCCAAGCCCTCACCGATAAACCGATGATTGTGGCGACGACGAAGCTGGATGCGACGACCGACCGAGCGAAATTGGAAGAGTTGAAAGCGTTCTGTGAGAAGAAGGAGTTGGAGTTTCACGCGATTTCAGCGGCTACGGGCGAGGGCGTAAAAGAGCTGGTGCGCGGGATCGCGGATGCGTTGGAGAAGATTCCGAAGGAAGAGGTGGAGGAAGAAGCCGATACGGCGCCGGAAGCGGGCGTGGAGTATGTGGACGCCGGAGCATTCGAGGATGATGACGAGTCCGAGGAAGACGAGCGACCGGTGAAGGACATTCCTTGAAGGAACGCAAAGCTCATACGGTTGTGTTGTGCCAGAACGATGCGTTGAGATCCTTCGGCCAAATGCAGGCCTCAGGATGACAGGCTTTCTCAGCTGGGCTCAAGCACATGTGGAAAGGCGCGGGTCTAAAGACCCGCCACTACCAAACCGTCGCAGGACAAGGAGAAGGCGGTCCCTACCACGGCGATTCGTGAGAAAATAGGGTACGGGAAGATTCGGGAGGCGGATTGACGACAGCGCAGGCTCAACGGACCGCGGCGAAGATTCATCCGAGACGGATTGCGATATTTGGGGGGTCGTTCGATCCTATTCATGCAGGGCATTTGGCCGTAGCCCGGGCCGCGGACCGTCGATTCAATTTCGACGAAATTCATTTCATACCGGCGAGCCGTCCACCGCACAAATTGAAGCAACATCTGGCGCCGTTTCCGCACCGGTTTGCGATGGTGGCGCTGGCGTGCGCGGATCATCCGCATTTTGTGCCGTCGCTGGCGGAAGCGGGCGAAGATTTCAGCGGGACGCAGCTGCACTATTCGGTGGATACGGTGCGGTATTTCCGGCACGCGTACAACGGGCAGGGCGACCGCGTTTTTTTTATCGTAGGCGCGGATGCGTTTCTGGATATTCCGATGTGGAAGGAATACGAGACGCTGCTGGGCCTGTGCGATTTCGTGATTGCGAACCGGCCGGGTATCCGGCTGGAGGCGCTGCGTCTGGTGATTCCGCCGGATTTGCAGGCGAGCGGGAACGGCAAGCGCGAGAAAGAGGACGAATCTGTCGCGCACGGATCGCCGGTGGTGGCGCGGTTGCAGAAGACGACGATTTATTTACTGGAGAACGTGGCGAGCGAAACGAGCGCCACGGACATCCGTCGAAAAGCAAATCAGGGACAGTCGATTCACGGATTGGTTTCGGCGAGGGTCGAGGAATATATCTTGAAACAGGGGTTGTACCGTTGAAGCTGGAAACATTACCACAGGGAGTGCGGCTGGCCGTTGAGGCGGCGCAGAACAAAAAGGCAGGCGCGGTAACGGTGCTCGATCTGAACGGGGTAGCGGCGTTCACGGATTATTTCGTGATCTGCACGGGCTACAGCACGCCGCAGTTGAAGGCGATCTGCGACGAAATTGAGGAAGCGCTTTGGCGAGAGCAGAAGCGCAAGCCGGAGCATCGCGAGGGACACCGGTCCGCCGAGTGGGCATTGCTGGATTTTGGCGGGTTCATTGTGCACGTGTTCGGCGAACAGGCGCGGCATTATTACGACCTGGAGCGGTTGTGGAGATCGGCGCCGTCGCTGGTGTTGCCGGATGAGCCGGAGCGGGAAGAGCGGCGGTTGGGCGGGAGAGAGAATTATCTGCAGCAGTGAGCGGCTGAATTTGGCAGGTGCGGCAGTTCCCTTCGAGCTATCTCGTTGACAGTTAGCATGACACTTTAAGTTGAGATCCTTCGCCTATCCTCGTCGGATAGGGCTCAGGATGACAGTCCTCCTTTTTGCCGAACCAACAAGGTAGACTCGCGGAATGAAGATACGGCTGCTGATGCTGGGCAAAACGCGCGGGGCGGAAGCGAGCGCGCTGGTGTCGGAGTATGTGAAGAGGATTGGGCGGTCGTGTCCGATTGAAGTGTCCGAGGTGCGCGACGGCGAGGCGGCGCTGAAGAAGCTGAATGCGGATCGCGCAGCTACGGCGCTGCTGCTGGATGCCGGCGGAAAGACGTATGATTCAGTAGCTTTCGCGAAGTGGATGGGGGAGATGCGGGATCGGGGGACGCGGGAAGTGATTTTTGTGTGTGGAGACGCCGATGGGTTTCCGGCGGAGTTGCGCGAGCGAGTCAAACCGAAGGTCTCGTTGAGCGCAATGACGTATTCACATGAGCTGGCGCGGGTGATGCTGGCGGAACAGATTTACCGGGCGTTTGCGATTTTATCGGGGAGCCCGTATCCGAAATAAGAAGTAGAGAGAGCCGGCAGGCCGCAGAACGCGCAACGTGAAAAGCCAGAACTGGGTGCGCGTCCGAGGAACTTAAAAACGAAAGCGGAAGAGCGGACCACCTTCAAGCACTTGTGAAACGGAACGGGTCTGAAGACCCGCGACTACAAAGGGGCACAGGCTAAAGCCTATGCTACGGCGGCAGAGATGCGTTTTGGGGCGATCCGTGGTTCAATCTCAGGGCTATGGCGCAGACTCGCTACGTTCCCGATAAAGACAAGCCGTCAGTGGCTGTCGAGATACCGCTACAGAACCCGCTACCGGATTACGATTTGGAAGAGTTGGAACAACCCACCCCAAGAGATGTGGATGGAATCCTGGTGTCGCAGGGATTCCGGGACCTGGTGGACGACGCCCGAGGAATTCTAATGGATCTAGTGGCGCACCCACCGCCACTAAGCGGATTGAATCATTCCACGTTCGACCTGACGGGGAATCCCCATTTCGAAATTGCGCAGTTAACCGGAGCGATTTGTCCTGGAGACCAAGTCTATCGTCCGGGATTATGGATCGTCTTAAGGGATCCGAAGGGCGCGCCGAACCAATCGCTCGGGGAAGTAAAGCTGGAGCACGCGCGAGCAATTATCGAGGCGCTGGTACGGAAGTTGGGATTGTGAAGCAGAGTGCGAGCCGTTCCCGCCCGGGATGGTAGCGGTTCGAGGAAATCCGGATGAAAAATGTTTGTGTAGAGGTGGTGGTGATCCTCGCGGTGGCGGGTGTGTGCTTTTTGGGTCTAGCTGAGGGACAAGCGGCGACCGGCAGTGAAGAGCAGGTCGCGGAGAACGCTTTCAAATCGGGGAAGTTCGCGAACGCCGAAAAACTGTACGGGCAGATTGCTGCGACGGACGCAAAGAACTATGTGGCCTGCGTAAGACTGGGGGAGATTGCGTTGCTGTCGAACCATTTTCCGGATGCCAAAAAGTGGCTGAAAGACGCGTTGGGGATTCGTCCAGAAGATGCGCGTGCAAAAACGTTACTGGCCGAAACATTTTACCGGCAAGATGATTTTGAACATGCATCGGAACTGTTGAAGACCCAGGATGCCGGCGAGTTTCCGGAGCGGGCACATTTTACGTCATTGAACTATGAAAAGTTGGCGAGCTTCGAAGAGCAGACGCCGTATCAGGTGAGTGGGCCCGGAGATGCTGTTCATTTAAAATTTGTGAAAGCGGAGCCGCTGCCGCTAGTGAGGGTGCGGATCAATGGCGGAAAAGATGTAGTGTTTTTTGTGGACACGGGCGCCGCAGAGTTCGGGCTGGACACGGAGTTTGCGAAGGAATTGGGATTGCCGCTGTGGGCGTCGAAGGAGGTGGGGACGTTCACCGGAGGGCAGCATGTGGAGACATTTCATTCGAAGATCGATTCGATCGCACTGGGTGAGTGGACGGTGAAGAACATGCCCGCACAAGTGCTGGGCCTGCGGGTGCTGTCGTCGATGCTGGGAGTGCCGCGGATTGACGGGGTGATTGGGACGATTTTCCTTTATCATTTTGTGGCGACGATTGACTATCGGGCGGGCGAGTTGGTGTTGCAGAAGCGGACCCCGGAAAATGTGCGCAGGCTGTGGGTAGCGGTTGCGGCTGGACGGAAGAGCGTGTCTGCCCCGTTCTGGCTGGCGGCGGATCATTTTATGGTGGCGTGGGGGCGAGTGGGAACCTTGCCGCCGGCGTTATTTTTTCTGGACTCGGGATTGGCAGGCGCAGGCGTGAATTTCCCGGAATTGACGTTGAAAGCGGCAAATATTGCGCTGGATAAGAGCAAGACGGAGAAGGGACAGGGCGCGGCGGGAGCGTTTGAGACGATCCCGTACGTTGTGCCGGAGGTTACGTTCGCGGGCGTGACGGAACAGAATGTGAGCGGATTGTGGGATGGGCCGCTGTTCCGGGAAAACGAATTGGGATTTCACATCGGCGGGATGATCGGTCACGAATTTTTGCACACGTATGCGGTGACATTTGACTTTGACGGGATGATGATGGTGTTTCACTGAACGGAGGCGGCAGAGCCGCCTGTCCCGGTGATTGATAATCGATGCGAGAATGAGGGCAGAGCTCTCGCACTCCAGCGAGCTTGACGTTTCGGCGAAGAGACCACAATCTGAAAACTTGCGGGCGTGAGGTTGAGGGGTGTGAACCCCTAAATGTAAAGCCGCAAACACGCCGCGATTGGATGAAATATGCCGGAAAGCAAGGGATTGCTGATTGTGTACACGGGGCCGGGGAAGGGGAAGACGACGTGCGCGCTGGGGACGGCGTTTCGCGCGGTGGGACAAGGTTTGCGCGTACTGATGGTGCAGTTCATCAAGGGCTCGTGGCACTACGGCGAGCTAGACGCGGCAAAGATGCTGGGTGACGACAAGTTTGAAATTCGGCCGATGGGGCGAGGATTCGTAAAGATCGGCGGAGCGGAGACCGACCCTGAAGATATTCGGCTGGCGGGAGAGTGCTGGGAAACGGGACGCGAAGCGATTTACAGCGGGAAGTATGAACTTGTAATTCTCGACGAGATCAACTATGTGATCAGCTACAAAATGCTGGATGCGTCGAAAGTAGCAGAGGCACTGAAGGGGCGGCCGGAGCAGGTGCATGTGATCTGCACGGGGCGGAACGCGCATCCGTTACTCGTAGAGCAGGCGGACTTGGTAACCGAAATGAAAGAAGTGAAACACCCGTACACGAAGGGTATACTGGCGCAGCGGGGGATTGATTATTAAGTTGGTAGTCGGTAGTCGGTAGTTCGTGGTTACTGGCGACCAACTATCCGAGTTTAGTGGTAATCCGTAATCGGTCAATCGCAATCAGCCAGAGAATCGGAAAGGGTTCGCGCTTCGCTGGGGGACACACAGCGAACAGAGACAACATGGCTTGGTTCAAGAGAGACAAGAAAGCGATTGAGCAGCCGACGCCACCGGAAGAACGGAGAGTGCGTACGGAAGGGCTGTGGGTGAAGTGCGAGTCTTGCCGGGCGATTGTGTTTCGGAAAGATTTGGAAGAGAACCTGATGGTCTGTCCGAAGTGCCAATTCCATTTCCGAATGAACGCGAAGCAACGGCTGGCACTGCTGCTGGACGGAAAGTGGACGGAACATGATGCGGGAATGGTGTCGACGGACCCGCTGAAGTTTGTGGACACGAAGCCGTATTCGAAACGGATCAAGGACGCGCAGAAAAAACTAGGGCTGAACGATGCGATCGTGACGGCCGAGGGCCAGTTGAACGGGCGGCCGATCATTTGCTGCGCGATGGAGTTTGGGTTTATTGGCGGGTCGATGGGCGCGGTGGTGGGAGAGAAAGTGACGCGCGCGATCGAGATGGCAATTGAGCTGCGGCAGCCGCTGGTGATTGTGTCGTGTTCGGGCGGGGCGCGGATGATGGAAGGAACGATCAGCCTGATGCAGCTGGCGAAGGTGTCAGCGGCGTTAGCGCGACTGGATGAGGAAAAGCTGGCGTATATTTCGGTGCTTACCGATCCGACCACGGGCGGAGTGACCGCAAGTTTTGCGATGCTGGGAGATTTGAATGTGGCGGAGCCTGGAGCGTTAATCGGGTTCGCGGGCCCGCGCGTGATTGAGCAAACGATCCGCCAGAAGTTGCCGGAAGGTTTCCAGCGGTCGGAGTTTTTGCTGGAACACGGATTTTTGGATGCGGTGGTTCATCGCAAGGACATGAAGGGGTTCATCGCGAATTCGCTGGATATGCTGGTGGCGTGAAGTATGAAACGCTCGGGATGATGGGAATTCGACTCGATCAGGAGACCCTTCGAAGCCGGGGGCAAGCAGCACTCAACGGTTGAGATCCTTCGCTCCGCTCAGGATGACATCTTTTTTGTCGCTTCCAAACAATCTGCGACAGGCTGAAGCCTATGCTACGGTGCGCAGCTGATGAACTACGACGAAGCAGTGCGATATTTGTTGTCGCTGGGGCGTGAGCTAGCGGCGCCAACGCAGGCTGCAGCATCGAAATTCAATCTGGAAAACATTCGCGTGCTACTGGAACGGTTGGGACGGCCGGATCGCGCGTATCCGTGTGTACACATTGCGGGAACCAACGGAAAAGGGTCCACGGCGGCGTTCATCGAATCGATCCTGCGCGACGCAGGTTTTCGGACGGGGCTGAATACTTCTCCGCACCTCGAGAGGATCAACGAGCGAATCCGGATCAATGGCGAAGAGGTAGGCGATCAGGTTTTTGCGGAAACGTTCACGCGGATTCATGGGCTGATTGAGGAGTTGCTGGCGGAGGGCAAGTTGCGGGCGCATCCAACTTATTTCGAGTGCGTGACAGCACTGGCGTTCGAAGTGTTTGCGCGAGAGCGGGTGGAGTTTGCGGTGATTGAAGTGGGCTTGGGGGGAAGGCTGGATGCGACGAACGTGATCACACCGGTGGCCAGCGTGATTACTCGGATCGATTTCGATCACGAAAACTTTTTGGGGCATTCGTTGCGGGAGATTGCGGGAGAAAAGCTCGGGATTGTGAAGCATGGCGTTCCGGTGGTGAGCGCGCTACAGGTGGAAGAAGTTCGCGAGTTGGTGCGGGCGCGGACGGAAGAACTGCATGCGCCACTGGTGAAAGCGGAGGAGAGGTTTAGTGTTGTGACAGCGCACATGGAGGGCGGCCGCATTCGTGCAACGGTGAAGGTGGTGGAAACCGGAGAGGAGTTGCGCGTGGCCTCGCAATTGCCGGGACGGTTTCAATTGCAAAATGCGCTAAATGCAGTGGCGGCGGCGCAAGTCTTGCAGAACCGTGGATTTCGCATCCGCAATGAAAACATTGAACGTGGAATTGCGGCGGCAATTTGGCCAGGAAGGCTGGAGAAACTGCAGGAGCGGCCGGAGGTTTATTTGGACGGCGCACACAACCCAGGAGCGGCGCGAGAATTGGCGCAATTTCTTGAGGAGAACTTCACGGGGCGGCGAGTTTATTTGCTGTACGGAGCGATGCGGGATAAAGCCGTCGATGAGGTAGCGGGGATCCTGTTTCCCCACGCGACGGAGGTTATTTTCACACAGCCGGCGACACCACGCGCGGTGAGCGCCGCACAGCTGGCGGAAATCGCGAGTCATCATGCGGCGAAATTTTCTGTGGTTGCAGATGCGGAACGGGCCCTGGAGGTCGCGTTGGAGAAGGCGAGGCCTGAGGACGCGATTTTTATCACGGGGTCGTTGTATCTTGTAGGACAGTTGCGGCACGCGTGGAAGAAGCGCGGGCAGTTAGCATAGAGTGACACCTCTCCGGTTGCATCGATCCAAGAGGGATCCCTCGCTGCGCTCGGAATGACGGTTGGGAGACGATGGCAGAACAAGAGAGCGTCGACAAATCGGGGAAGGTGTTGGTGGGCGTGATCATGGGATCGACGTCGGATTGGGAGACGATGGAGCACGCCGCGACGACGCTGGAGGAGCTGGGCGTGCCGTTCGAAACGCGAGTGGTATCGGCGCACCGGACGCCGGACTTGTTGTTTGAGTACGCTTCGTCGGCGGAGTCGCGAGGGATTGAGGTGATCATTGCGGGCGCGGGAGGAGCGGCGCACTTGCCAGGGATGACCGCGTCGAAGACGGTGCTACCGGTGTTGGGAGTGCCGGTGGAGTCGAAAGCGCTGAAAGGGCTCGATTCCCTGCTGTCCATCGCGCAGATGCCGGGAGGGATCCCGGTGGGAACGCTGGCGATTGGGAAGGCCGGCGCGATCAATGCGGCGTTGCTGGCGGCGGCGATGTTGGGAAATAAGCACAGCGAGATTCGGGAGGCGCTGCGGAAATTTCGCGAGGTGCAGACGGCGAGAGTGCTGGCGACTCCTGATCCGGCTGCGGTAGCACAAATCATCTCTTCGGGAACTAAAGCCCCCGTCTCGGGAGCGAAAATGTCGAAGCTAAAGCTCCGACCCCCTAAAGAACAGAGGGGAGGCAGCAGCGCTGCTCGGATGGTTCGGACAGGTTCAAAGAGCGCGAAGACGACAAGGAAAAAGCGCGGATGACCATCGGGATTCTGGGCGGGGGGCAACTGGGATACATGTTGGCGCTGGCGGGGTATCCGCTTGGACTGCACTTCCGGTTTCTGGACCCCTCGCCGGAAGCACCTGTCGGGAGAATTGCTCACCGCGTGACCGCGGATTATACGGATGAAGGCGCGCTGGAGAAATTCGCTCATGGGCTAGAGGTGGTGACCTACGAATTCGAGAATGTGCCGGTGCAGGCGGCACGGTTTTTGGCGGAACGTGTGTCCGTATATCCGCCCGCGACCGCACTGGAAGAAGCGCAGGACCGTTTGCGGGAAAAACGGCTGTTTCAGAAGTTGGGGATTGCGACGACGGAATTTGCGGAGATAGTGAGGCACAGCGAACTGGATACGGCGGTGAAGAAGGTTGGGCTGCCGGCGATATTGAAGACTTGCCGGCTGGGGTATGACGGCAAGGGGCAGTGGCTGCTAAGAACGCCGGAGGATGTAACGAAGGCGCGGCCTGAACTCCCGGACACTGCAATGATCCTGGAGAAGTTCGTGCCGTTTACGCGGGAGCTGTCGATTCTGGGAGTGCGGGCGCGGACCGGCGAAACTGGGTTCTACCCGCTAATCGAAAATCACCATCGCGAAGGAATCTTGCGACTGTCGCTGGCACCGGCCCCCGGACTCGCGGAAAGATTGCAGGCGAGGGCAGAAGATGCGGCGCGAAGGGTTTTGCAGGAGCTGAACTACGCGGGCGTGTTGTGCATCGAGTTTTTTGAGGTGGACGGTCAACTACTCGCGAATGAGATGGCACCACGGGTGCATAATTCCGGGCACTGGTCAATTGAAGGCGCCGTTACGAGCCAGTTTGAGAATCATTTACGGGCCGTGCTGGGATTTCCGCTGGGCGCAACATCGGTGATTGGAAGTTCGGCAATGGTGAATTTGATCGGGGAGCTGCCGGAAGCCCAGGATGTATTAAAGGTAGCGAACACGCATTTGCATTTTTATGGAAAGGAACCGCGGCCCGGGCGGAAGGTCGGACACGTGACAGTGCGCGCGGACAAATTTGAGAAGCTGCAAGGGCGGTTACAGGAGTTGCCCAAATTTTTTCAGCGGCCGGAATTCTGCTTGAGCGAGGCGACGCCCGACGCGATGGCGAAGAGGGCGTAGGTGGAGAGGAAGTTGGGAGTATGGTAGTTGGGAGTATGGTAGTTGGTAGTTGGTAGTTGGTAGTTGGTAGTTGGTAGTTGGTAGTTGGTAGTTGGTAGTCGGTAAAGGACCACTCCCGGTGGGAAGCTGTGGGAGAGGGACCTTAGAGTTTGTCGCATTTTTCGTCGCCGCCGACACTGTCCATGCATTCGAACTGATCTTCGACCTTGGTCCAGCCGGTGGCTTCCTGCTGCGTCTTGACCTGGACCCACCATTCCTTTCGGCCGTCGGACACGACCACAGCGGAGCAGTCCCGTGTGCAGCCGGAGCCATCCTTCTCCTTGAGAAAACTGCAGTCGTAATCCTTATGCCATTTGCCGTTGGTCCAGATATTGGCGTAGCCTTCGCCCTCATACATATAGCGGAGAATGATGTCACCGGGCTTTACGCCGAGGTCGGGAATGGGCTTGAGGACCTTGGCTCGATCGGGTTCCAGGGTAATGTGAACGCCGGTGAGGCCGGTGACGATCTGGCCTTTTCTGACGATTGCGATTTGCTTCCTGTCTTTTTTCCACGACGAGAATATCGCGGCGTCTTTAATTGCCGGCCACTTGCGGAAGGTGCAGCCTTCGAAGGGGCAGGCGTTCGTGTCGATGACAGGCAAGGGAGGTTCCGCGCGTGGGGAGTTGTTTGCCGGTGTCTGCGACAGGAGAAGAAGTGGAGGAGCGAAGAGAAGAGCGAGAAGGAGTTTTCTGGTGCGCATGGATTGAAATTAGCAGAGGAGCGGTACCGCGGAGACTAGTGTGCCGGGAATGGTACGGGGAGGGAGCAAGGGGAAACCGTATAAAGTGAAAAGTGCAGGGTGAAAGGTTGGAAATTCCGACGTCGCGCCAACACGCCGGTGGGCGTTCCCGGGCTGAAAGCCGCAGGGCTCACGAATGGCGTTCGCCCTGCGTTACACTGGGGCCATGCTCAGAAAATGTATACACATGGTTCTTTTCATTTCATTTTTAATTCCCTGCTCGATTATTGCGCAGCCAATCACGCACACATTTGCGGTGCAGGACGGGAAGTTTGTGGTGGATGGAAAACCGTTCCAGGTGATTTCGGGGGAGATGCATTACCAAAGGATTCCGCGGGAATACTGGCGCGAGCGGTTTCGCATGGCGAAGGCAATGGGACTGAACACGGTGACAACGTACGTGTTCTGGAATGTACACGAGCCGCGGCCGGGCGTTTACGATTTTTCAGGCAATAACGATGTGGCGGAATTCGTGCGCGAAGCGCAGCAGGAAGGATTGTGGGTGATATTACGGCCCGGACCGTATGCGTGTGCGGAGTGGGAATTTGGCGGGTACCCAGCGTGGCTGCTGAAAGACCACGATATCGTGCTGCGAAGCCGCGATCCGAAGTTCCTGGAGCCGGCGCGGCGATGGATGAAAAGATTGGGCGAGGAAGTGGCGCCGTTGCAAGTCGGTAATGGCGGTCCGATTGCGCTGGTGCAGGTGGAGAACGAATACGGCTCGTTTGGGGACGACCACGAGTATATGGAAGCGATTCACAACATGCTGGTGGACGCGGGGTTCACGAAGTCGGCGCTGTACACGGCGGATGGAGCTGTGGAAGTGCCGAAGGGTTCGCTGCCGGAGTTGCCGGTGGGAATCAATTTTGGAGGAAGCGACAACGCGCAAGGGGAATTCACCACGCTGAAGAAGTATCGACCAAATGGACCGTTCTTCAACAGCGAGTACTGGGATGGATGGTTCGACCACTGGGGCAGCGAGCACGCGGGTTCGAATTTGGCAAAGGAAACCGCGAACCTGGAATGGATGCTGAAGCAGGGATATTCCGTGAGCGTGTACATGTTCCACGGGGGGACGAGTTTCGGATGGATGAACGGTGCGAACTGGGACAGGAACACTTACGAACCGGACGTAACTAGCTATGACTACGACGCGGCATTGAATGAGAGCGGAAGGCCGACGAAGAAATATGCGGCATTTCGCGAGGTCATTGCCAAAACGACCGGAGTGACCCCGCCGGATGTGCCGGCCGTGGCGCCAACACAGAAGATTGCAGAGTTCAAATTGAATGAAGCGGTTTCGCTCTGGGATGTGTTGCCCGCACCAGTGAAGTCGGCGCAGGTGTTGAGCATGGAAGATCTGGATCAGGCGTATGGCTACATTTTGTACCGGACGCAGTTGAAGAAGGCAGCGGACGGAGAGTTAGTTTTGGAGGAGTTGCACGACTACGCGCAGGTGTATCTGGACGGAAAGCTGATCGGAGCGCTGGACCGGCGCCTGGGGCAAAGCAAGTTGCGGCTAAAGGCGGAGAGCGGAGCGCGGCTGGATATTCTGGTGGAGAACACAGGGCGCATTAATTTCAGCGAGCAGTTGCGCGGGGAGAGAAAAGGAATCACAAAGCAGGTGACGCTGGGAGGCGAGCCGGTTGTCGGATGGAAGATTTATTCCCTGCCGATGACGGACGTGGCGAAGTTGGCGTTCCAGAAGGACGCGTGCGAAGGAGCATGCTTTTATCGCGGCACACTACGGGCAGAGAAACAGCTGGACACCTTTGTGGATACAAGCGCCTTCACGAAGGGGCAGGTCTGGTTGAATGGTCGAGCGATGGGGCGAGTGTGGAAGATTGGGCCGCAGAAGACGCTGTATTTTCCTGGGCCGTGGCTGAAGAACGGTGACAATGAGGTGATCGTATTTGATTTGCAAGGAAAGGGAGGGCGCTCCCTAGTGGGGCGAGCTGCGCCGATTTTGGACGGCGGAGAGCGGTAAACCTGACAGGAACGCGAATCGGATATATCTTGCGGACATGGGGCGCAGCGGTGCTGCGCCCCTACACGGATATGGCCAATGTGGGCAGAGTTGCGCTTGCGGGGTGCTCTCGGCCTCCACGCCTGGGGCGGGTTGCTGCGGTTTGCCGGGGGGTGGTAGGATGGCGGGTTCTATGGACCCCACAGTTGCCAACCGACCGAGGATAGGAGTGCCCTGGCGAACGTCGGAGGAGGAGAGGGGGGGCAACCTGCCCAAAATCCAGAACTATCTGGATGCAGTGGAAAGGGCCGGGGGAGAGCCGGTGCTGCTGTCACTGGCCGATCCCGAGGGACTGCATAAGCAAGTCATTGAACTGGATGGGTTTGTGCTGCCGGGAAGCCCGGCGGATGTCGAGCCGGCAGAGTATGGCCAGGCGAATCAGGGCAAATCAGAACCGGCAGATGTGCCGCGAGAGAGAGCGGATAAGGCCATACTTGGGCATGCGTTTGGAGCGCAAAAACCGGTGCTGGCGATCTGTTACGGGTGCCAACTGTTGAATGTTTACCTGGGGGGAACGCTTCTGCAAGACCTCCGAAGCGAGACGGGGACGCAAATACCCCACCGGAGGAAGGATCTGGGGCAGCAACCCGCGGACGATCCGAGGCATGAGGTCAGTTTTAGATTGGGGAGCCGGCTGGCGAAGATGGCGGGAGCGCTGGATGCGGAGGTGAATAGCTCGCATCACCAATCGATCGCAAAGCCCGGGAGGCAACTGACGGTCACGGGGCTGGCGAGCGACGGAATTGTCGAGAGCGTGGAATGGACCGGCGACCCGACTTGGGTGATCGGAGTGCAGTGGCACCCGGAGCGAATGGCTGGGGATCCGTTGGCGGATAGGTTGTTTGGGGAATTGGTCGGGGCGGCGAGGGCGGTGCGGAAGGTTTCGGCGGCGAAGAGGTAGGGCGGTGGAGTGAGTCCAAGCAGCCGGAGTGCGCAGCATTTTGAGTTCGAAAAAGCGCGGGTCTGAAGACCCGCCGCTACAAGCTGCAGGGCTCGCAGACTCGCCCTGCGCTACAACGGAAGCGGGATTGCATCACACTTGGGGGAGACATGATTTCACTGGCGGGTAAAGCGGCACTGATTACGGGGGGTTCGCGCGGAATCGGAGCGGCGGCCGTAAAGCTGTTCGCGCAAGCGGGCGCCGACGTGGTTTTCAGCTATCACAGCGCGAAAGAAGCCGCGAAGCAGGTGGAAGGGGACGCCGGAAGACACGGAACGCGGGTGGAGGGGTTCAAAGCAGAAGTGGGAAGGCACGAAGACAACCGCAAGCTGGTGGAATTCTGCATCAAAAGATTGGGGAGGCTGGACATCCTGGTGGCGAACGCCGGGGTATGGAACGTGGAAGACCTGCCCATCGAAACGATGACGGAGAAGCAGTGGGACGAAATGATCCGGGTGAACCTGAAGAGCGTGTATTCGGTGATTCACTTCGCGGTGCCGCAGATGATCAAACAAAAGTCCGGGAAGATCATTCCGATCAGCTCGACGGCGGGGCAGAGGGGGGAGTCGTTCCACACGCATTACGGCGCCTCGAAGGGTGCAATCATCAGCCTGGTGAAGGGACTCTCGACGGAATTGGCGAGGCACGGGATTCTAGTGAACAGTGTGGCGCCGGGATGGGTAGCGACGGATATGTCGAACCCGGTTCTTGGCACGAAGGCGGGAAAGAAAATGGCGGCGAGCGTAATTCCTATGGGGCGACCGGGCACGGCGGAAGAAATCGCCGGGCCAATTCTGTTTCTGGCGTCGGATCTGGCGAATTTTATAAACGGGGAGATTTTGAACGTGAACGGAGGCTCGGTTTTGTGCGGATAGCCTGGCGCCAATGCGTTGGGGGATTGCTGGCGGCCGGGTTTGCAATGGTGGCCCTAGCCGCGCGCGGGCAGAATCCGGATGCCATGAGTCCGGACGCGAGCGCAGCGAAGGCGAAGCAGATTGTGAAGCAGTTGATTGAGGCGCTGGGCGGGCCGTTGTATTTGAGCGTGAAGACGGTGAGTTGCGACGGTCGTATGGCGCAATTCGGACATAATGGCGACACCACGGGGTACATCGCGTTCAAGGAATACCGCAGTTACCCAGATAAACGGCGGATTGACTACTCGAAGAAGGACAACGTGGTTGATGTGTTCGTCGGCGACGAAGGATGGACGCTCGACCGTGGCGGGGTCTCGGAAGAGCCGGTGACGTCGGTGTCCGACTTTCAGGCGGCGTTGAAGCGCGATCCCAACAATCTGCTCCGAGCGCGACTGAACGAAGACGGCATGTACGTGAGCTACGGCGGGATCGGCATCGCGGATTTGAAGACGGTGGACTGGATCGATTTTCAGGATGCCGATGAGCGGACGATTCGCTTGGGAGTGGACCGCTCAACTCATCTGCTGATGCGGAGCGTGGTGAAAACGGTTAACGAGGATACGCGGGAGCGGCAAGAAGATGTGACGGTGTATTCGAATTACCAGCCGAAAGATGGAGTGCAGTTGCCGATGCAAATTACTCGGGAACGGGATGGGCGGCGGCTGTCGCAGGTATTCTACGAGAGTTGCCAGTTGAACCCGCAATTGCCCGCGGATTTGTTTACGCGAGCATCGCTGGAGAGACGGTATAAAGAGTTAGGCGGGGGCAAGAACAAGGGGAAGTAGGTCGAAGGTTGGCAGTTTGTATTTGGGGGGTTGTGGATGGTTGGTGACGCGAGCGCCGTTCGAGTCGACGGTGGGCGACCTTCCGCAGAGAGCAAGCTCTACAAACCTGGAGTTAGAAAAGGAAGAATTGTTAGGCAGGGTGAGCTGGCGCGAATTGCCGCGCCGTAGAGTACAAGTTTGCATATTACCCAACGAGATAGCTCCTATCGAAGCGGTATAAAGCCTGTTAGTTTATAGTCCCAGTCGAATCCGAAGCATTCAGGCCCATTGAGGTCGGGGGAGGTACTAGCAGTAGGAAAGGGTCTCAGGATGAGACGAGCCACGAAGTGTCGGGCGGCAGGCTTCAGCCTGATTGAGTTAGTGCTAGCCATCGCGGTGGCGGTGGTTCTGCTCGCGATTGGATTACCGGCATTCCTTCGGGCTTACCGGATCTATGAGCTCAACAATGCAGCGCGGCAGATGGCGGACATTCTGAGGCTGACGCGATATGAAGCGATCCGGTTGAATACCACGGTAAGTTGCGTGATTCAGTCTGCCGGGGCCACGACGAATGTGTGGGTCGATTCGAATAATAACGGAACGTTGGATCCGACAGAAAAGACGATTTTGCTCGACGCAAGCGGCATGCTGGCAGGTACCGCGCCCTCGCCAGTCCCGATATCCGGCCAGATCGGGACGAATTCGATCGTGACACCGTCGTCGACAGTGACGTTTGATGCCCGGGGTGCTGTGAAACCGCCGACGAACGTGAATGTGTTCTACCTGCAGAGCCAACTGGCCCCAGACGCGGGATACCGGGCGGTGGTGCTGATGCCAGCGGGATCGATACAGATTTGGATGGCGGACATGAATGGCTGGAATTGGCAGGTCCAGCAGTAGCAGGCAGGTTGCCGAAGACGGATAAGCAGGATGACAGGAAAGAACAAAACGGCGGAGCGCGGCTTCACGCTGGTCGAAATGCTGATCGCGGTGGTCGTGGTATTGGTCGGACTGGTGGCCGTGGCGCAACTGGTGCCGACATCCGTGATGTTGAACGCGAACAATCGGAATGACGGAATGTCGAACGTGTTTGCGCAACAGATGATGGAAGCGCTGCGAGAACAGCCGCTCACGAATACGACATTCAGCGACCCTCTAGGCGTGACATGTGCCCCGGTGGGAAATGTGTGCAACCTGGGGGATCCGACGCAACCAGGAGTTGTGGTGGGCAGTCCCGTGGTGGTAAACGGAGCGAATCTGGCGATTATTGATTTCTCGGCGAGCACGGTTTCGGGATACAGCTTCCCGTACATCGATCCGAATGATCCCAATGGGGCGACGTATGACGTGCGCTGGGCAGTGATCACGACGAAGAACGGGACGATAGTGACGGGGAAGAGGTTCATCGTCGGGGTGTTCCGACGGAATTCAAGTACCACGGTCGTGCCGATCACAATCGATTCGATGGTGGAGAAGTAGCATGCAAAGGCCACGACAGGGGGGATTCACCATTCTGGAATTGCTGCTGGCGATGGGAATCTTCCTGATCATCTGTGGAGCGATGTTCGAACTGCTAGATCTGTCGCAGCGAAAATACAACACCGAGACACAACTGAGCTCGGCGTACCAAGAGGCGCGGTACGCGATGGATCAGATTACCAGGGATTTCAACGTGTCCGGCTACCCGCCCGCAGCGGTGTACTCCGTGATGCCGGTCTCCAAGCCATGGCGGTACGCGACAGGACCAGTGGCGTGGAATCCCAACTATCCCGGGCTAGATTGCCAAATCGGAGTGGATTGCGTAACGCCTGGGGACTACGACCTGATCATAGAAGCGAGACTCAGCACGGATCCGCTGGACTCTCCGGTGCATGTGAGTTGGATCTGGTATCACCTGGATCAGACGAGCAACACGCTCAAGCGTACGGTAGTGCGGAAGAACGCCGGGGACCCGTGGGCGACGGTGCAGGCGTCCAGCGATGGAGTGCCGCTGCTGGCTAACGTGATGAACAATCCTTTGGATCCGGCACAAGCAGCGGAAATCAAGGCTGAAAATCCCAACATGTATCCCGTGGGAACGGCCCAACCGATCTTTACGTATACGTGCGACACGCCGACCGGCCCGCTGCCGTGCACGTCGGCCCCGGCGATTGCGGCTGGCTACAACAAACCGAGATACATTCGCGACGTGAATATAACGCTGATGGTGGCGGCACCCCGGAAGGACATGCAAACGCAGCGATACGAATTAGTAGAGCTCAATGGAAGGGCTCACCGGCTCAATCCAAATAATTAGGAGCGGCAAGCGCAAGTGATGAATGCGGAGAGACAACTCGCGAGTGGAGGCCGGGACAGAGGCTCGGCACTGCTGATCGCGATCTTCGCGCTGATGCTGGTGAGCGTGGTGGGGCTGGCTTTGGTGGTGTCATCCGGGACAGACTCGGCACTGGCGGGAAATTACCGGAATTCGACGAATGGGTATTATGCGGCGGTCGCGGGATTAGAAGAGGCGCGGGGGCGGCTGCTATGGAAGAACCCAGACTATATCAACAAGACGAATGCGTATTCCGACCTGTTTTCGGCGCAAGGTATTCCGAGCTTTGGCTTAACAGACGTGCTGTACATCATTAATCCGGTCGGGGGAGAAACAGTGGACCCGACGGATACAAGCAGTCCATACGCAGACAAAGAATATTTTGTGGAAATGGGATTTGCGTTAACCAGCGTACACACACCAGTGACGTCTGTATCCCCCGTTCCGTCGGCGAGCCTTCCAGGCCCGATGTACAAATGGGTGCGCATCAATCCAGTTACGGAGAAAGGGTTGGGGCTCAACGTGGATAGTTCGAGCGGAAGCCTTAACAGTTTCACTCCGCTCAACTATAACGGAAACGGTCTGACTTCGACTTCAATTTTGAGTCCGGGAGTAGTGCAGGCATTGGAGATCACGTCGTTCGTATTGATGCCGGACAAGAGTACGAGACTACTGCAGTATGTGGTTGTGCCGAACGTCATACAATCAGTTGGCGGAGTTACCATCGATTTTCCGGCAGCACTCACTCTGGCAGGGAACAACGTGACGTTTCAGGGTCCGGCGGGAGCGCCGTTCGAGGTCAATGGGCAAGATGCGACGCCGGCATGCAGTTCTCCCAATTACATGATCCCGGCGATTGGTTACACGAATACAACAGACGGCTCTTACGCAAACATCACGGCAGGAGCAACACCTGCTTCGAGTTATCCCGGCGCTCCCATGACGAATCCCGGACCACCACCGACGGCTTCCGTAGCGCCGCAAAGCATCCAGAACGTGAGCGCGACGATGAATGCAAATTGGTTAAATCCAGCATGGCTTGAAACGAATGTGGTTGAAAACATCAAGGCGAATGCGGATCTGGTGCTCAATTCGAATGCGACGGGCGATGACATTCTGGCGGGTGTCCCGTCGATGAGCGCGGTGAACCCGGCGACGGTTGTGGTGAATGGAGATCTGGACCTGAACGCGTGGCACCATACCGGTTACGGGTTGTTGGTGGTGACCGGAACCTTGTACTACGATCCGGATGCGACGTGGGAAGGGATTGTGCTTGTCATCGGCAAGGGCAATTTTGTATCGACGAAGAGCGGGACGGGGAGCATTGACGGCGCGATGCTGGTGGCGCAAACCCGCGATTTTTCCGGGGCGCTGCTGGCGAATCTGGGGGCGTCATCGTTCAGCCAGACGGGTGGGGTAAACTCCGGCAGTGGCGTCCGCTATAACAGCTGCTGGATTCATGGCTCGGGAACCGCTCCAGGTGCGTGGGGGCCGTTGAACTACAAGGTAATTTCCTTCCGCGAATTCAGCCAATAAGAGTGGGCAAGAGACAAGACGCGGTGGTTGAGATCCTCCGCTTCGCTCAGGATGACAGGATTTTTTTTCGACAAGTGCCGAGTTGGCGCTCCGATCTTCAGTCAAGATGACTGTTGTTTGGCAGCCGAGTAGCTGTTTGAAGGCGGGCACGCCCTGGTGAATACCAAAGCCACTTTGCGCGGATTCACCTGACAAAATTAGGCAAAGAGGCAGGCGCGATGACCTCGATAGGGGGTCGCGGTATACTTAAATGATGCGAAATAGCGGCGGGAGCGCGCAGACGCACGGGACAACGGTGTTATGTGTGCGCAAGGACAACAAGGTGGTGTTGATTGCCGATGGACAGGTAACCATGGGCGATCACGTATTAAAACACACGGCGCGAAAGACGCGGCGGCTGTTCCAGGACAAAGTGCTGGCGGGATTCGCCGGGTCGACGGCGGACGCGATTTCCCTGTTTGAACGATTCGAGGGCAAGCTGCAGGAACACTCTGGAAATCTGCAAAAAGCGTCGGTGGAACTGGCGAAGGAGTGGAGGAAGGACCGGGCGCTGCGGCACTTGGAAGCGCTGCTGATTGTGGCGGATGCGAAGGGCACGTTTGTGCTGTCCGGGAATGGAGATGTGATAGAGCCGGACGATGGGCTGTGCGCGATCGGGTCGGGTGGGATGTACGCGTTGTCGGCGGCGCGGGCGTTACTGAAACACTCTAAATTGAGTGTGAAGGACCTGGCGCAAGAAGCGATGCGCATTGCGAGTGAAATTTGCATCTATACGAATGGGAACTTCACGATGGAGGAGTTGTAGGGTAGCTAGCATAAGAGCGAGCACCACATTCGACCCGCAATTAACCCAAGATGCCGGCCTAAAGGCGCGGCGCCACGGGAACCGCGCTCACGGGTCTAAAGACCCGCTGCTACAGCAGGTGGATAATTTTAGAGATGGGCAGGATCGATCGAGATGACGAAGTCTGAAAAAGAGTTGGCGTTGGTGAACGGAACGAACGGCGACAATCGAGGCGAGGACGAAGCGTTGCTGCCGGCACTGGACGACATGACTCCCCGCGAAATCGTGGTGGAGCTGGATAAGTACATTGTCGGGCAGGCAGCGGCGAAGCGGGCGGTGGCTGTGGCGCTGCGGAATCGCGTGCGGCGGCAGAAGTTGCCGCCGGAGATCGCCGAAGACGTTCTACCAAAGAACATTTTGATGATTGGGCCGACGGGCGTGGGTAAAACGGAGATTGCGCGGCGGCTGGCGCGTTTGGCGGGCTGCCCGTTTGTGAAGGTGGAGGCTTCGAAGTACACAGAAGTGGGCTATGTGGGTCGCGATGTCGAATCGATGGTGCGGGATCTGGTGGAAACTTCGATCGACATGGTGCGCGAGGAGAAATTGGACGAAGTAGCGGATCGCGCGGAAGAAGCAGCCGAAGAGCGCGTGCTGGATTTGCTGCTGCCGCCACCGCCTCCACCGCCAGCCGGAACTCCGGAAGGGGAGCTGGCGGCACAGCGCGAGCAGATCAAGAGGACGCGGGAGAAGCTGCGGGCACAACTGCGCGAGGGAAAGCTGGACCAGCGCATGGTGGACCTGGAAGTGCGCGAGAGGGCGATGCCGTCGTTCGAAATTATCTCGAATCAGGGCATCGAGGAGATGGATGTCAACCTCAAGGACATGCTCAGCGGGTTCTTCGGGCAGCAAAAGAAGAAACGGAAGATGAGTGTGGCGGACGCGTTCGAATACCTGATCCAGGAAGAAGAGAACAAGCTGCTGGATATGGAGCAGGTGACGCGCGTTGCGGTGGAGCGCGCGGAGCAGATGGGCATTATTTTCGTGGACGAAATCGACAAGGTGGCGGGGCGCGAATCGGGGCACGGCCCTGATGTTTCGCGGGAAGGCGTGCAACGGGATATTTTGCCGATCATCGAAGGCACGACGGTAAACACGCGCTACGGGATGATCCGCACGGATCACATTCTATTTATCGCGGCGGGCGCGTTTCATGTGACGAAACCGTCGGACTTGATTCCGGAGCTGCAAGGGCGCCTGCCGATTCGTGTGGAGATGCAGTCGTTGAAGGAAGAGGATTTTGTTCGAATCCTGACGGAGCCAAAAAACGCGCTGATCAAGCAGTACATCGCTCTACTGGATACGGAAGGCGTGAAGCTGCAATTCACGGAAGACGCGGTGCAGACGATCGCGAAATTCGCAACGAGCGTCAACGAGCAGACCGAAAACATCGGCGCACGGCGGCTGCACACGATTCTGGAAAAGGTGCTGGACGAATTGTCATTTGAGGCTCCGGACTTAAAGAAGAAAACGGTGAAGGTAGATTCGGCGTATGTAAACAAGCAGTTGGCCGATATTGTTAAGAACCAGGACTTGAGCCGCTACATACTCTAGAAACAGAAAACAGAAAAATGGAAATCAGAAAAGGGTGGAAGTCCGCGAAGCCCCGCCGTGCAAATGGTCCCTTTTCTCTTGGGCCACTTTGCCTATGGCTTCTGGGGACCGGCTGCGGCGTTCCGGGCGACCCCGTACCTCCTTCCCCGCCAGTTCCCATGGCGATCAATGACCTGACAGCCAAACAGATTGGGGATGGCGTGCTGCTATCGTTCACGGTGCCGAACAAGAGCACGTTGGGGGAGCGACTAACGCAAACGCCGACGATGGAGGTGTATCGCGGTGCGTTGAGGCGAGATGGGACGCCAGACCTGAAATCATTTAAGCAGGTGGACACGTTGCCGGGGCCGGTGTTGAAGAGTTACATGAAGCAGGGGAAGGTGGAGTTTCTGGATGCGGTTCCGGCGGAAGAGGCGCAGGCACATCCTGGCGAGCTGGTGGTGTATAGCGTGAAAACGCGGGCGAGCGAGAGAAAGATTTCGGCGGATTCCAATCTTGCGCAAGTCAATCTGTATCCGGTGCCGGAGAGAATTGGCGCGGTAGACGCCCAAGTGACGGAAAAGAGCGTGGAATTGAAATGGACGGCGCCGGTGAAAATGTCGGGAGGAGGAATGGTACTGCCGATCGAGCAATACCACGTATATCGGGGCGAATTGGATCCGGCATCGGCAGCAGACGCGGAGAAGGACTTACACGCGGCAGTTTGGAAATTGCCGTTGCTACAAATCGCGGCGGCGAATGAGCCGGCGTATGAAGACAAGGGCTTTGACTACGGGAAGACATACGTGTACGTGGTGCGGAGCGTAGTGCGAGAAGAGGGAGTAACACGGGAGTCGGGGGATTCGAAACCGGCTATCGTGACGCCAAAGGACGTATTCCCTCCGGCAGCTCCGCGAGATGTGGTGGCGGCGGTGTTGCAGGGGCCCGCAGCAGGTGGCAGCGTGGTAGACCTGTCGTGGTCGCTGAACGTGGAAACCGATCTAGCGGGATACCGCATCTATCGAAGTGAGAGCGAGGGATCACGCGGACAGCTTTTGACGCCTGAGCCGCTGCCCACCCCGGCTTACCGAGACGCCTCAACGCAAAGCGGCCACAAATACTGGTATACAGTGACCGCTGTGGACCAAGCGGGCAATGAAAGTGGCTCAGGCCCAGCTGCGGTAGTGGAAATACCGTAGCTCTTTGAGGCAAGATAGGCTCTCCAAAACGGGAGAGCGAACCGGACGCAGGAAGGTTCCATGCCGGTTACAACGAATGCATCGACTGAGCGTTTCCTGAATTTCTTGAGAAACCCGGCGGTACGGGTCGGGATATATGTGGGCGTGGGTCTGTCGGTGGTGTTCGTCGCATGGATAGTGGTAGCAAACCGTTTGCCGCAACTCGAAGTGCTGGCGACGGAGCGAAACATTGTGACGGCGGCAGTGTTGATTTTGCTTGCAGCGGCTCCCGTGCTGCGTTTTTTGCGATCGCCTGCGGAGATGTTGGCGTCAGGACTGCTGGCGTGGGGAATCTTCACACTGACCTACAAAGTGTTGTGCTCGGTCTTCCCGCTGTTGGAAGAAAACTACACAGCGTTTCACGTGTGCGTGATGGGGACCATCAGTTATTTAATTTTTGCGACACTATCCTGGGTAGCCAGTATCGTTTGGAGAGTACGGGCCACGAAGCATTCGCATAACCACCACTGATTTGGGGCGGGAACAAAAAATGAAGTTCTGCCGATTTCTGCCACACGCCAGCGCGGCGACGGGAAAAACTGCGCCTTCCTACGGCGTCATGGATACGGAAGGCATTCGCGAAATAACCGGGGTACCGTGGGGACATTGGGCGGAAGGGCACACGCGTTGGAAGTTAAAGGTCGTGCGATTGCTGGCTCCATGCGAGCCGAGCAAGATAGTCTGCGTGGGCAGGAATTATGCGGCGCACGCGGCGGAGATGGGCAATGAACTGCCGAAAGAACCGCTGATTTTCCTGAAGCCGCCATCCTCCTTGATAGGGCCGGAAGAGTCGATTCTGTTGCCGAAGGCGTCGAACCGGATTGAGCATGAAGGGGAGTTGGGGGTGGTGATCGGAAAAACGTGCGCACAGCTGGACGATCAGGAAAATCCGCTCTCGTACGTGTTCGGCTACACATGCCTGAATGATGTAACCGCGCGGGACTTGCAAAAAGCGGATGTGCAGTTTACACGCGCGAAGGGATTCGACACGTTTTGCCCGGTCGGGCCGCACATTGAGACGCAACTAGACTCGCGAGATGTTTTGGTGGAATGCCGGGTGAATGGGGAACGGAGACAATCCGGGAACACTTCCCTGATGACATATCCGGTGGCATCTATCGTGCGATGGATTTCGCGCGTGATGACGCTGGTGCCCGGAGACCTGATCGCGACAGGGACACCGGCAGGCGTTGGGCCGCTGGCAGCGGGCGATACAGTAGAAGTGTCCGTCGCTGGGATTGGCGTATTGCGCAATCCGGTGCACGCGATGAAGAGCTGAGTACGCAGCTGAGAGCGGCTTCCGGTAAACTACTGATTGTTGGGGGAAAAGCGCTGAGTCCGCGATGCGGACCCGAGTGGGCGCCATTCCGGTTCTGTCACACCGAAACTTCACCCCGGAAGAGGTAGAGCGTTGAAAGAGCTGCTCGCCGATTGGAAGTTGATGCTCGCCCTGGGAGGCGGAGGCATTCTGGCGATTTTGCTGATTGCGTACGCGTTCGCACGGCCGAGAGTGGATGCGGAAGAGGCAGAACGGAAACGCAGGCTGCACCTGAACCACATCGGGCGAATCGCCGAAGGGCAAGTGGTGGAGCTGTCGGAGCACGCGCCGGAACCTACCGAAGAGCGCAAGGGAATTTTCGGATCGCGGGCGAAGGCACTGCCGGACCTGAGACCGCGACACCTCGTGTCGTACAGTTATTCAATTTCCGGAGTTACTTACCACACGGCGCAGGACATCACGGGCCTGGAAAGCCAGGTACGCTTCGAGAGACTGGTGGCCGGACAGCAGGCCAGCGTGAAGTATGATCCGGCAAACCCGAGCGACTCGATACTGGTCGCTGACGACTGGTCCGGCTTGCGGTAATATCCCACCGAGCCGTGCGTCGCTCTCACGGCAAGCCCGCAAACATAGAATATGGACATGCACAGATGAAGCACGTGCTTTTGTCGATTTTGACGGCGATATTGATTGTGGCGATGACACTGAGCGCGATGGTGATCCTGGTGCGTGCGACGCTGTACGTGACGGAGATCGAGTCTCCCGTGAAGAGGGCGGGGGCGATCGCATCGGAGATCCTGCTGGGAGTGGTTCTGCTTCTGGGAACGGTATGGCTGGCGACGCACCTGGCTGTTCTGCTGTTTGCGCCAAAATCCGACCCGAGCGACGGAGGAAACGTTGGCTGAAAAGAATCCAATAACGTGGGAAGCGTCGGGCAACGCCGGACGAATGGAGCAGCTCAAGCGCATTTCCGAGGAGGCAGAAGCGGGTGGGGGCGCGGAGCGGCGGAAACGGGAGCACAAAGCAGGCAAGTTATCAGCGCGAGAGCGGATTCATCTGCTCCTGGACGAGGGAACATTCGAGGAGTTGGACAAATTTGTGCGGCATCGCTGCGTAGATTTCGGGTCGGAGGAGACCCGGCCGGCAGGGGATGGATTTGTCACAGGCTTCGGGCGAATTGACGGGCGGCTGGTGTACGTGTTTGCACAAGATTTTACGGTTTTCGGCGGTTCGCTTTCGGAAACGAATGCGCTGAAAATCTGCAAGATCATGGACCTGGCGATGCGGAATGGAGCCCCGTTGATTGGACTGAATGATTCGGGCGGAGCGCGGATTCAAGAAGGGGTGGCGTCGCTGGCGGGTTACGCAGACATTTTTTTGCGCAATACGCTGGCCAGCGGGGTGATTCCACAGATCAGCGCGATCCTGGGGCCGTGCGCCGGCGGTGCGGTGTACTCTCCCGCGATAACGGACTTCATTCTCATGACACGCGACACATCCTACATGTTCGTGACTGGCCCGGATGTGATCAAGACAGTGACGCACGAAGAAGTCACGAAACAGGAGTTGGGCGGGGCGATGACCCACAATGCCACGAGCGGCGTGGCGCATTTCGTGTCACGGGACGACGCGGAATGCTGCGCGATGATTCGGGAGCTGTTGAGTTTCCTGCCTTCGAACAATGTGGATGACCCGCCACGGCGAACGACGAAGGATCCGGTCGACCGGCGCGAGGAGTCACTGAATGGGATTGTTCCTGAAGATCCCCTGAAACCGTATGACATGAAGGATGTGATCCACACGCTAGTGGATGAGGGATATTTCTTTGAAGTGCACGAGCACTACGCGAAGAACCTGGTGGTGGGGTTTGCGCGATTTGATGGCCGGCCGGTGGGAGTGGTGGCGAACCAGCCTGCGTTTCTGGCCGGAACCCTCGATATTAACGCCTCGGTGAAGGGAGCGCGGTTCGTGCGGTTCTGCGACGCGTTCAATATTCCACTGGTTACGTTCGAAGACGTGCCGGGATTTTTGCCGGGAACGCGGCAGGAGTATGGGGGAATCATTAAGCACGGGGCAAAGCTGCTGTTTGCGTTTGCAGAAGCAACAGTGCCCAAGATCACCGTGATCACCCGGAAGGCGTACGGCGGGGCATATTGTGTCATGTCGTCGAAGCACATTCGCACAGACGCGAATTTTGCTTGGCCGACCGCGGAGATCGCCGTGATGGGGCCCGAAGGCGCTGTAGACATTGTGTATAAACGCGAGTTGAGCGCGGCGCCGACGAGCGAGAGAGCCAAATTGCGAGAAGAGAAAGTGGCAGAGTTCCGGACGCGATTCGCAAACCCGTTTGTGGCAGCAGAGCGTGGCTACCTGGATGCGGTGATCGAGCCAGCAGAAACGCGACCGCGAATCATCACCGCGTTACGAGCCCTTGAGAACAAGAGGGACACCAATCCCAGGAAGAAGCACGGCAACATCCCGCTTTAGTTGGCGGCGCGGGCGTATTCGAGCTTAGCCATATCTTTCCAGCTGCCATCAGAAGCTTTTTCCTGAAGCTGCCAAGTGTAGAGATCATTGTTCTTGCGGAGAAGAGTGACGCGAAGGTCCGCAGGCTTGTCTTCGAAATTGGTGCCATGAAAATCGAAGCGAAGGTTGTCTCCTTCAATGGTGATGGGACCTTCCGTCACCTCGCCCCGCGCGCTCATGTACCACATGCGAAGCAAATTAGCGGCCGGATCCCAAAAGAACTGGCCGTCGTAGTTATTGAGGGTTCTGTCTTTGGCTACAAAGTGAGTCGTGAAGCGGATGAACTCGTTGTTGTCCGCCCAGACGTAGCGCGTTTCGATACGCACCATGTTCCCGCCCATCATGGAGGCGTCAGCAATCCAAACGCCGCCGACAAGCCAAGCCAGAGGATCGATAGGTTTGGCGGCTTTTGGCTTTGCGGGCTGCTGCTGCGCACCAAGCGAGGCGCAAACCAGGGACAGCGCGAGAAACGCACAGATCATCCGATGCATTATTTGTTCTCCGTCAGTTCCGTGCAGCAGCTTCTTTGATTTCGCCGTATTGCGGGTTCTTCCAAAGTTCGCCGCTGTATTCCAAAAACTCCGCGGTGCTCTGGGCAACGGCCCTGCCATAGTAGCGCTCGACCACATGAAGAGCCAGGTCGATGCCGGAGGTGAGCCCCCCGGCAGTGGCAACACTGTCGTTCTCGACGTAGCGGGTGCCCGTGACGAACTCCACGTTCGGATAACGCTTCTGCAAATCCTGCATGTAGAGGTGATGCGTAGTGGCCCTTTGATGGTCAAGTAAACCGTAGGCCGCAAGCATGGATGCGCCTGTGCAGACAGACATGGTGACGTCGGCGGTTTTGGAATTTTCCAATAGCCAAGCTTTCTGGCCTGGGGTACGGCCACCTTGCGCGGGAATGACGATCACCTGAGGTTTGGGTGCGGTCTTGAAAGTAAAGCTGGGAACGAGAATGAGGCCGTTAGCGGAAATGGGCTCCAGTGAATCGGAGACGGTGTAAACGTTGAAGGGCATAACCATGTCATTTTGCTCACCGTGCCAAGGTGCGCCACTCTTGGTGAGCATAGCGTCGCTGAAGACTTCCATAGGTCCCGCGAGGTCGATCACATTGGTGCCTTCGGAGACGATGATAGCGACATTGATCATGCCGGAAGCGGGAGGCTTAAGCGGTTTGGGAGCCGGCGAAGCGTGATTGGAGATGGCTTTTTGGGGAGAGGCACTCTGTGAGCCATGAGGACGGCCCGCGAAAACAATAGTTGCGCCGAGGGCGAAGAGAGCGACGGCGATCCAGAATTTGTCTTTCATGACGGTTCTCCTGCAGGAAGCATTGCGAGCAAGGGAAGAATAGCGGTAAGCTGGTACGTCTCAAACGACAACTTTCCGGCATTTCAGGACATACAGCAGTTCAGGACACGCCAGTAGCCGGGATTTGGCGTCGAAGCGCATATATATGAAACAGAAACAAATTGTCATCGTGGGCTACGAAGAGATCATGGGCCTGGACCTGGTAGGACCACTGGAGGCGTTTGGCACGGCGCTCGTGAACACCAGTACCGGAAAGCTCGAGGCACCTTATCGCGTAACCGTGGCGGCGTTGGGAGCAAAAACGTTCCGCTCAGAATTTGGCCTGATCTTCACAGCGACGAAGTATTTGTCGGAGATCCGGGAAGCAGACACCCTGCTTGTGCCGGGCGGCTGCGGAATGCGGCGAGGCGGCAACGCACAAAAGCTGGCCAGTTGGTTAAAACAATACGGCAGTGCGGTGCGGCGAATCGCGTCGGTGTGCACGGGGATATATGGGATGGCGGCTTCGGGATTGTTAAATGGGCGGACTGTGGCAACACATTGGAAACACACCACGGATTTGGCGAAGCGGTTCCCGAAATTAAAGGTGGACCCGAACTCGTTGTACTTGAAGGACGGGAAGTATTGGACGGCGGCGGGAGTGACCGCGGGAATCGACCTGGCGCTTGCCTTGATCGAAGAGGATTTTGGTCCGGAGGTGGCGATCGCGGTGGCACGCGATCTGGTCGTGTACATGAAGCGTCCGGGTGGGCAGGAACAGTATTCAGCGCCGTTACAGTTTCAGTTGCAGGCACGCGGGCGCTTTGCGGATTTGTTGCCATGGATTCACGCGCATCTGGACAAAGATTTGTCTGTGGAAGCACTAGCGGGACGATTGGCTTTGTGTCCGCGGCAGTTTACCCGGCGGTTCAAGTCCGAGTTTGGGAGCAGCCCGGCATCGTTTGTGAGGCGGATGCGGCTGGACGAGGCACGAGAACGGCTATCGACGACGGAGTGCTCGGTGGAGGAAGTGGCACGTTCAGTGGGATTCAGCGATGGCGATAATTTCCGGAGGGCGTTTGAACGGTGCTTTCACGTAGCGCCGCGGGAATATCGAGGACGGTTCGCAGCAAAGACCTGAAATCGTTCCCACCGGGCTAAAGCCGCGTATTGCTTGAGCAGGCTAATGCTGGAGCTAAAGCTCTTGCCCACTGATGACCCTATCGGGCGGTTTCCAATCAAATAAACCCCAAGGGATACGCGGAATCTGCTTTGCGAATGGGTTCGCGTTTGCTAGACTCTTGCGAGCGATTCAGCCAGCGTTTCGGCTGGGTCGGGAAGAGCGTTATGTTCCTACCTCGAATCATCTTTGTCGCTGTCCTGTAACCCGCCACCAGCGCGGACCTGAACTTCCATCGTTTCAGTTGAATTGACCTTTGGCAGCGTGAGCGTTTCTGCAAACGGGCTCGCGCAGAAATACACGGGACTGTATGGATTCGCAGGAATTTATCTTGAATTCGGCGCCGCCCGCGACGTTTTGGAGCTCGATCCGAGAAGCTCTTCGCGGATCGCACCAGGACTTCACGTCCGTGAGTTTGAATCGCGCCATTGTGCTGCTGGCCATTCCGATGGTGCTGGAAATGGTGCTGGAGTCGCTATTCGCAGTGGTGGATGTGTTCTGGGTAGGGCGGCTGGGCAAGGATGCTGTGGCTACGGTGGGGCTGACGGAGACGCTGCTGAGCCTGGTGTTCGCGGTGGGATTCGGGCTGGCACTTTCCACAACGGCCATGGTTGCGCGTCGGATCGGCGAGAAGGATCCCGCGGGAGCGGCGGTGGCGGGAGTGCAAGCCATCGTGATTGGCGCGGTGACGGCAATTCTGTTCGGAGTGCCCTGCTGGATTTATGCGCCGCGATTGCTGGAGTTGATGGGAGCGTCTCCGGACATTGTGGAGACAGGGACGGGGTACGCGCGCATCGCGCTGGGAGGCTGCGGCGCGGTGCTGATGCTGTTCCTGAATAATGCGATTTTTCGCGGCGCCGGGGATGCGGCTGTAGCGATGCGATTGTTGTGGGTGTCGAACATCATCAACCTGGTGCTCGATCCCTGCCTGATTTTTGGATGGGGACCGTTTCCGAAGCTGGGAGTGACGGGCGCGGCGCTGGCGACGTTTACCGGCAGGAGTATCGGAGTGTTGTACCAGTTTTACCGGCTACTGCGCGGAACGGAACGAATCCGCATCCTGATCAGTCAGCTGCGCGTGGACTTGCAAGTACTGTGGAGACTGGTTCGCGTGTCGGTGACCGGGATTCTGCAATTCGCGGTGGCGGACGTGAGCTGGATCGGGCTGATTCGCATTGTGAGTTTCTTCGGGCCGGCGGCGCTGGCGGGGTACACGATTGCGATTCGCATTTTGATTTTTGTGATTTTGCCGAGCTGGGGCTTGAGTAACGCGGCCGCTACGCTGGTTGGGCAGAATCTTGGCGCGAGACAGCCGGAGCGCGCAGAGCAGTCTGTGTGGCGCACTGGTTTATACAACATGATCTTTCTCGGGACAGTAGGCGTATTTTTTGCGATTTTTGCGCAGCCGATCGCGGGATTGTTTACCAACGATCCGGCGGTACTGCCGCTGGCGTCAACATGCTTGCGCATTCTAAGTTACGGAAACGTGGGCTATGCGTACGGGATGGTGATGTTGCAGGCGTTTAATGGGGCGGGCGACACAGTAACACCGACGATTGTGAATTTCTTCGGTTTCTGCCTGTTGGAATTGCCGTTGGCGTATTTGCTGGCCCGGCCACTGGAGTTCGGGCCGCGGGGGGCGTATTACGCAATTGTGTTTGCGGAAGCAGCGATTGCGGCGGCGGGAATTTTGCTGTTCCGGCGGGGCAAGTGGAAACAGCAGGAAATCTGAAGCTTGGCTTCCTGCATAAGCGCGCTTCCACACCGCACACGATACGACACGCAAAGGTTGGGTAAATCCCGGATGCGGATTTGCGCGTGATAAGATGCGCGTGACTGCTCAACCATCCATGTTCCGAAAAATACTGATTGCCAATCGCGGGGAAATCGCTGTGCGCATACTGCGCGCCTGCCGGGAATTGGGGATTCAAACGGTAGGTGTATTCAGCGAAGTGGACCGGAACGCGTTGCACGTTCGGCTGGCGGACGAGGCGTATCCGATTGGCCCCGCGGCGTCGCGCGAGAGCTACCTGCGAATCGAAAAGCTGATCGACATCGCGCGAAAGATGGGCTGCGATGCGTTGCATCCTGGCTACGGATTTCTAGCCGAAAATCCAGCCCTACCCCGAGCGTGCACCGATGCAGGGGTGACATTCATAGGGCCGCCAGCCGAAGCGATGGAGGGGATGGGTTCGAAAACCGCCGGGAAGCAACTGGCGCGTCGATCGGACGTGCCTACTGTGCCGGGAACGGATGATCCCATCGACAACCCCGAAGAAGCGCAATCGCTGGCGCGAACCATGGGTTATCCGGTTGTGTTGAAGGCAGTGGCGGGCGGCGGCGGCAAGGGGATGCGAGTGGTACCGAACGACGCGGCGTTCGCGGGAGCGTGGCGCGATGCGGCGTCAGAGGCGCTGAATGCGTTCGGCGATCCGCGAGTGTTCCTGGAGAAATATCTGATCGCGCCGCGGCATATCGAGATTCAGGTGTTCGCGGATGCGCATGGCCGAGTGGTGTCGCTAGGGGAACGGGAATGTTCCGTGCAGCGGCGGCACCAGAAGGTGATTGAGGAAGCTCCATCGCCAGTCGTGACGCCGGACTTGCGACGGAAGATGGGTGAAGCGGCAGTGCGGCTGGCGCGAGCCGGCGGGTATGTGAACGCGGGAACGGTAGAGTTTCTGGTGGACGCGTCGCTGAATTTTTATTTCCTGGAAGTGAACACGCGATTGCAGGTGGAGCATCCAGTGACGGAACAGGTCACGGGACTGGATCTGGTGAAACTGCAAATTGCGATTGCCGCTGGACATCGCTTGCCGTTTGCGTGGGAAAGTATCACGCCGCGCGGCCACGCGATGGAAGTGCGGTTGTACGCCGAGGATCCGGATAACAACTTCTTCCCTTCTCCGGGACAGATTCTGTCGAGGCATGCGCCGACGGGACCAGGCATCCGGTTGGACGAAGGCGTATATGAAGGCTATACCGTGCCGATGGAATACGACCCGCTGCTGAGCAAACTGATCGCGTGGGGAAACAGCAGGGAGGAAACTATCGCGCGGCTGCGCAGGGCGCTCGACGAATACACCATCACGGGCATCCGCACGAACGTGAGCCTATTCCGGCGGGTTCTGGCAGAGCCAGAGTTCTTGCGTGGAGAAATTCACACCAAGTGGCTGGATGAACTGCTGACACGGCCACGACCACCGGCTGTTGCACCCCGCGAAGGGACAGAAGACGCAGCGGTGATAGCAGCGGCATTGTGGGAAGTACAGCAGTCGGAGATCTCTTCGGAGACGTCGCATGCGGCGCCCACACCTTCGCGGTGGAAGGTGCAAGGTCGGCGCGAGCAATTGGACCGGACATCATGAAGTTCGAAGTGCAGTTGAAGAGTTCTAGTGGTCAAGTAAAGAAGCGCGTAGTGGAGCTGGAGCGCGAAGCTTCGCGCTATCGCGTGAAGCTCGACGGTGAACCCGTGAATGCGGATGCGACGCAGATCGCACCAAGTACGATCTCCGTGCTGCTGAATGGGCAATCATTCGAGGTGCATATCACCCCTTCGCTCGACGGCACGATCAAGTTGCAGACAGGCCCTCACGAGTTTACGGCGGAGTTGCAGGACCCGCGGGCGTGGCAGGGGAGAAAGCATGGCGCCAGCGAGGCGGAAGGGCGGCAACAGATCGTGGCGCCGATGCCGGGAAAAGTAATCCGCCTGCTGGTAAGAGTGGGAGACGAGGTGGAGGCCGGACAGGGGCTGCTGGTGGTGGAAGCAATGAAGATGCAGAATGAGATTCGTTCGCCGAAGACGGGGAAGGTGGAACGGTTGCAGGTAAAGGAAGGGCAGGCGGTGAACGCGGGGGAAGTGCTCTGCGTGGTGGGGTAGGTTGGCTCTTGCGGACATAGGGTTCAGCGATGCTGAACCCCTACAGTAGAATCAAGAATCGTTGAGCCGGCGGCAAGAACGAAGGACAATAGCGATTGATCAGTTGAGAGCCTTCGCGGATAAGAACGCGGACTCCGGATGGCGACTTAGATTGAGATGGATTAAGGCTTGGTAGGGACTGGCGAAGTTGGTGCGGTGGGCGTCGCAAAGGGCGAAGTCGAGGAGGCCGGCAGGGTGGATTTGGCGGCGTCGGGAAGTTTTCCTGCAGCTTCGATGACTTGCTGAGCAAGATAATTGGTAACGCGGGCATCGTCGCGTGCGACCGCGAGATAGGCGTTGCGCAGGAGTTGTTCTTTGCGATTGCGCAGGGTGTCGCGAATCATCTGCTGGACTTGAGGATCGTTGACGCCGCGCTGGCCAGCAGCTTCGCGAGCGACGAGCTTAAGAATCCGGAGACTATCGCGCAACTGAATCGGAGGGCTGACCTGGCCGGGCTTAAGGCTAGTGACGGCCTTCTTGAGCATCGGATCCGTTTGCGGAGCATTCAGCGAAGATTCCGGGATATAGCCAAGGTCGCCGCCAGTAGCCGCGGTATTCGGATCTTCCGAGTAATCCATAGCGAGCTGGGCAAAATCGGCACCGCTGTTCAACTTATCCTGCAACATCTTCGCCTTGCGCAGTGCCTCGGCGTCGTTGGTGGCGTCGTCGTTCTTGCGGTTACGGACCTGCGGATCCTTGCGCGGGGTGATGACGATCTGCGAAATGCGGTACTGCGCCTCGGCGACATTAAACTGGTTGCGATTGGAGTTGTAGAAGTCTGTGACGTCCTGGTCCGTGATGGTGATCTTGGCGGCGACTTCGCGATTGAGCAATTTCTGGATGGACAACTGACGGCGCAGGTCGCGCTTGAGGTCGTCAACGGTCATGCCGCCTTCTTTTAACTTCTTCTGAAACTCTTCTTCGGTGTAGGGACTCTTCAGTTCGGTGAATTTGTCTTCGACTTCGCCGTCGCTAGCTTCGAGGTTCTGCTTCTTGGCCCGTTCGAGAAGGATCTCGTTGTTGATGAGCTGCTCGACCACGTTGAGTTTGCCGGAAAGAACTTCCTCAGGAGAGGTTTCCTGGGCCTCGGGATTGAAACGCGAGTGATAGTACTTTTCGACTTCGTCTCGCTTAATCTCAACACCGTTGACGACAGCCCAGACATCGGCAGAGTGACGCTCTTGCTGCTTGCAACCAGCCAGCAGGGAAAGCAGTATCGCCGCCAAGGGCACAAGAGCCGCGGCGTGGCGATACGGTCCACACTTTCTCTGCAATCCAGCGAAGTGACTCAGAGGAAAGTTCAAGGTTTTTGGCTCAGGCAGCTTTTTTCACACGGCCCATGCGGATGCACGTGGTGCAAACGCGAACCTGCTTGCGCGCGCCGTCGACCACGGCGCGAACGCGCTTCAGGTTTGGATTCCAACGGCGACGCCGGGTGTTATTGGCGTGGCTGACCACGTTGCCATAGTGCGGAGCTTTGCCGCAGATTTCACACTTCAATGCCATGACTCTTACCTGCACTCCAAAGAATTGATATGCAAAGTCTTAATTGTAGCAGAGGAACGGGGGAACGCCAAATAGAGTGCTCAAGAACAGCGCCGGCCAACACTGCAAGAGAGATTCCTCGCTCCGCTCGGAATGACGGATGGGTTTTGGCAGGCGAGCAGCACTCAGAACAGGCTGACGCCTATGCTATGAACTTGGGATTCGTTCTTTTCAAAACGCGCGAACTGTTCGTCGCGCAGAGCCGGAAACCGCTGTTTTAGCGGGGTTTGCTATACTAGAACGGTTTCGGTGGGGATTGCATCGACTTGAACTCGCTCCGGATTTCGATTGTGCAGTACTTGAACACGGCGCCTTTGGTGCGTGGCTTTACCCACGGGCCGTTACGTGGCAAATACGAATTGTCTTTTACCGTGCCTTCGCAATGTGCGGAAGCGTTGCGCAGCGGCGCCGTGGATGTGGCGATTATTCCGGCCATTGAGTACCAGCGGATCCCGGGTTTAGTGATTTTGCCGAATTTGTCGATCTCATCGACGCACTCGGTGCGGAGTCTACTGCTCGTTTCGCGCGGGCCGATGGAACAGGTCCACCGCATGGCGCTGGACCGCAGTTCGCGGAGCACGCAGACACTGGTTCGGATTCTCTGTGAAGGACGATGGAAGATTGCCCCGGAGTTCTTTGAGGCGACGCCAGATTTAGGACCGATGCTGGGTAACGCGGAAGCCGCGCTGTTGATAGGCGATCCGGCATTGAAGTTATCGGTGACCTGCGCGGGAGTTGGGACGCGCGACAAAGATGGGGCGTGGATCGTTCCCGCCAAGGCGCTAGGGCTTGCCGGTGATATCGCGTTGCGGATTTACGATGTGGTGGAACAGTGGCGAGCGATGACCAGTGCCCCTGCGGTGCTGGCGGTGTGGGCGGCGCGGAAGGAAGTGGCGACACCCGGATTGGTGCAGGACTTCCAAGATTCGCTGGCGTTTGGGCTGCGGCATTTAGATGCGATCGCGAGCGAGGCCGCGTTGGAGTTGCAGCTGCCGGCCGGCGCCTTGCGGCGGTATTTGGCCGAAAATATCGATTACAGGCTAGAGAAGGAGCATCGCGATGCGCTGTTGCTGTTTTTCGAGCGAGCTGCCAAGTTGGGCAGGATCGAAAGCGTAAAGCCGGTCGTGTTTGCCGCAGAAGCGAGCGGGCGAGTGCCGTATATGGATGTAGTCTCGAAAAGCCCGGCGGGAAATTAGCGGGATAAGGAAAGAAACGTGGGAATCAGCAAACAAGAAGCGCTGGAGATGCTGCAGTCGGACGACCTGGTGGGAATCGGGATGGCGGCGCATGAGCTACGTCTGAAGAAAAACGATGCCCGAATCGTGACTTACCAGATCGATCGCAACATCAATTACACGAATTTCTGCACGGAGTACTGCTCGTTCTGCGCGTTTTACCGGCCATTGGGAGCGAAAGACGGATACATCCTGCCCTTTGAGACAATCTACGAGAAAATCGACGAAATGTTGGAGCTTGGTGGCACCGGTATTTTGCTGCAGGGCGGCTTGCATCCGGATTTGCAGATCGGCTATTACGAGAACCTGCTGCGGTCGCTGAAAGCGCGGTATCCGCAAGTGCACCTGCACTGTTTTTCGGCGCCGGAGATTCTGTGCATCGCGGAAGTCAGCGAGCTCAGCGTGCGCGATACGATCAAAAGGCTGATGGATGCGGGGCTGCAGTCGATTCCAGGCGGCGGCGCGGAAATTCTGGATGATGAGATTCGCGGAAAGATCGCGCGGCTGAAGTGCACGAGTGATGAGTGGGTGGACATGCACCGGACGGCGCACCAGTTAGGGTTGCGCACGACCGCGACGATGATGTTCGGGTGCGGCGAAGAATTGAAGCATCGCGTTAACCACCTGGAGCGCATTCGACAGTTACAGGAAGAGACGGGCGGATTCACGGCGTTTATCCCTTGGATTTTCGCCGCGGAAAATACGGCGCTGGGGAAAAGAGTACAGGAGACGACCGCGGTTGATTATTTGAAGACGCTGGCGGTGAGCCGGCTGTACCTGGATAACATCGACCACATCCAATCAAGCTGGCTGACGCCGGGAATTAAGGTGTGCCAGGTGGGATTGCAGTTTGGCGCTGACGATGTGGGCAGCATCCTGATTGAAGAAAACGTGGTGTATGCGGCGGGAGTAACGCGGCGGACAAACGAAGAAGAATTGCGGCGGATTATTTACGATGCGGGATTTCTGCCAGCGCAACGCGATACGTTGTACCGTTCGTATGCACTGAAGTCGCCATATCCTGCCAAGCAGGCCAACGCGGCGTAAGACTAAGAGAGATTCCTCACTTCGCAGACTCCGTTCGGAATGACGAGCCTGCGTCCATTGGCAGGCCATCCTACCCGAACATATATGGGAATAAATAAATGATGTTGCCGAGATAGGGGCGCAGCTTGCTGCGCCTCTACTTTCTCAGGCGAAGCATGACTTCGACTTCGGCGCCTTCGGGGAGGTTGAGCGGCGATTCCGGCTGCAGCATCCCGTTCTTATAGCGTGCGAAACAACGAAGTGGAGTTTCTTTCGGGGCAGTTTTTTCGGCCTGCGCAGACTGACTTGGGCGTGACACTTCGTCGAGCGCTTGATTCACCAAGGCGTCAGCGTCGCGATTCTGTTCGCGGTAGACGTGGTCGATACGAAACGATTCGAAGCCCTGAGACATCTTCTTGGCGCGCTCGAACAAGGGGCGCAGGTCGCCGCTCTTCACTTTGTACTGGCCGCGCATTTGCTTCACGAGAAGTTCGGAATCGCTTTCGATACGCAGGGCGCGGATATCGTGGGTCTGCGCGTAGTCGAGAGCGGCGATTAAAGCGAAGTATTCGGCAACATTGTTGGTATTTTGGCCGATGTATTTCTTGAGTTTGGCAATGATTTCTCCCCTGGGATCGCGAACTACCACACCGTAGGCGGCAGGCCCCGGATTGCCGCGCGAGCCGCCATCGATATTGGCCTGGTGTGCCGCGATGCGCCTGGGTTCAGGCGGAGCGTCGCCAAACAAACCGTGGGAGGGAGACGTTCTACGAGGGGTGGTCACGAGCCTACGGCTCCATCGGAGGCGGGCTTGGGCGTTGCGTGGGGAATCGGTTCGAGACTATAGAGGATGCGGCCGCAAGATTCGCAGCGGAAAAGATCTTCGTCGGTGTCGGAAGTGAGCAATTGCAAAATATGCGGCAGGACGCGCAACCCGCAGGCGCGGCACTGGTCGCCGCGAGCCTCACCCATCGGCGAGCCGGGGTGCTTTTTTGAGATGCGGGTATACAAGTCCAAGACTTCTTCCGGGACTTTTTTGGCGATCGCATCGCGTTCGGCGGTGGCATCTGCCTTCTTCTTCTTCTCGTCGTGGTACTGCGCTTCAATTTGCTTTTTTTCGGCAGCGACCGCGGTCTCCGCTTCCTTGAGGTCGGCTTCGACGTGCCGGAGGTGCTGTTCTAATTCGTCAATTGCCATCATTTGTTCGAGGACTTGGTCCTCGATACTGGAAGCTGCGGCTTCGGCTCCGGCAATTTCGTGTTGCAAAGCTTTATAGGCTTCGTTGGTTTTGACGGAGCTACTTTGATCGCGGTATTTCTTCGCGCGCTCTTTCCACTGGGCAGCATCAAGTTCGAGTTTTTTGCGGAGGCCCAGGGCTTGCGTTAGCGATTCCTTTGCCGAGGCGACGGCAGTGCGAGCGCCATTCAGTTGCGAATCAGCATCGCGCGCGCGCTTGGGCATAGCATTCATGTGCTCGGTGAAAACAGCAATCGCTTGATCGAGGCGCTGCAACTCGAGTAGGTGAGGAATGGCGGGATGCATGAGAGTGGGATTTTAGCACAGGGGATGAGGACAGCTCTGCCGGAGGAGACGAGAAAGAAAAGAAACAATTACCGCAGAGACACAGAGGAGCAGAGAAAACAGAGAAGATGTGACGACGGGGGACTGTGCCAGTGGAGGACCGGATCACGCGGAAGCGAGTGTGCTCTTCCTCGACAGAAAGCACTAGCTCGGAAAATGGCGGGCGTTTCCCGCTTCCGCGCGGCGCGGCTACTGCAAAGTCAGGAGACTCTCAAATCCTTGTGGATGAGGGCGGCGTCCAGGAAATAGCCGATGCCGACCGCCAGAGGCAGAATACCGAAGGCGGCCGCAACCAGGGTATGAGGCTCTTCCACCACTCGCGCGATCACCGCGAACATGGTCATGAAACCCAAGCCACCGCAGACAAGCAGAATGCCGTAACGGCGCGAACGAGCGAACTGCGAGAGCTCCGGCTCCATGGGAATTTGCGCACCCTTTTCTAACGCGACCAAACGCTCCTGGGAGCGCAACTTGCGCACGCGGTAATACGTGTAGAGTGCCGCTACCGGCAAACCGCACGTCAGAACGACAGCAACCAACCCAATCAGATCTCCGCCCATAGGACACTCCTTCCGAGGCTTACCACTCCAGGCCGCTTCTTGCGGTCTCGTTTATAGGTACGAAGGGAGCAATGCGAATGTTCCACGTGTCGGGAAACACGGAGGCCAGAGCACGCGGACGTGGGGCACAACAGTGCAGCGCCTCTACAAACATGGAGACGGGTAGCTTATTGGACCTCTTGAATCTGCATTGAGGAGTCGAGGGAAAATTTCGGGTAGCGGATAGGTGAGCCCGGGGGCGCGGGCGCATGTTCAGCGATTACCTGGAAATCCTGGCCGCCGGCGCAATAGATGGAATAAGTGTAACCATCGCGTCCGTTCGCGTTCATGGAAAGAGAGCCAGACGAGATCAGCTCATCGAGTGAGGAACACTTATCGTTCAAGGCGATGTTGCTGCGTTCGGCTTGACCGATCCGCAGGAGATCGTTGCGCACGCCGGTGAGGCTAATGGCCTGGGTGGGAGCGGTGCCTGAGTCGGTACGAGGCATCTTTTTGAGATAGTAGTAGCAGATACCCAAGAGGACGCCAGCCGCAACGAGAATGCCAGCCATGCTCTTCATAAGCTGATTGTGTCGCGGGAAGCCAGGTTGAACAAGCGATTCGCGGTGAGTGATGTGTTTGCGAACAACTGGCCTTGTGGACGGTTCCGTCTGGCCCGCTTCTTGGTATTCTATGCTTGGCGCTGATTCGTTTCCCTCCCGGCGCACACCTCCCCCCTTCGGACATGACAATGCTTACTGCTGCACCTCTTCACGACTTGCTATCGATTGAGCGTCTCCGCGAGCAGGAGTTGGAAGAAGCCAGGGTCATACAAGGGGCGATGTTGCCAGCACAGCCCTTGCATCGAGGGGACGTACTCATTTCGCACGAATTTCAGCCGGTGGAGGAAGTCGGCGGCGACTACCTGGATTACTTTGAACTGTCCGATGGAAAGATCGGCTTGTATGTTGGCGATGTGTCCGGAAAAGGCCTGCCCGCCGCTTTGTACGCGGCGCTGGCGGTGGGGACATTGCGGGGCGTACACAAGACGGGACATAACCCGAGCCACGTTCTCAGCGTGCTGAACGAACGACTGCACCTGAGAGGCATTCCAGGCCGTCACAGCGCGTTGCAGTATGCAGTGTTCTATCCCGGAACCGGAGAGATGCGAATCTCAAGCGCGGGAATGCCGGGACCGATTCTGATTCGAAGCGGCAAATGCGAGAGCTTGCAGGTGGCCGGAATCCCGCCAGGGCTTTTTCCCGGGGTAAGCTATGACGAATACTCGATGCAACTGGAACACGGAGATTCGCTGCTGTTTTGCTCTGACGGCTTGACAGAAGCGCGGAATGTGGCAGAGGAGGAGTTTGGTCTTGAAGGATTGGAACAGGTCTGTCTGGAAAATCTGAACGCCTCTCCCCTGGACCTGCTACAGCACGTCTTTTCCGCGGTGCAGGAGTTCAGCCGAAATACACGGCAGTGGGATGACATGACTGCGGCGGTGTTTCATTACGGTTGATGCGATAAAGTCCCATAGCAAACCGGGCACACCGCGGGCAATTCCAATTGACCCATACGGGTCTCCTGCGTGAAAACAGAGAATAAGCAGTTTTAGACCTTGAGGTGTCCTCAATGAAGACGAATTCGCTCCGCGCCATGGCACTCGCCTGCGCCCTCGCGGTCTCCATGACTGTGCCGGCTGATGTTTTCGCTGAACCGCAAACTGCTGGACAGCGAGCCGGCGAAGTTTCACGTGTCATCCCCGCAGTGAACATTGCCAGGGGAAGTAAGACTCTATCCGCAGCGGCAAAGACAGTGGTGGACTGGCAAGACGTGGTGAACACACAGGCCAGTGCACGAGCTCGATTGTCACTTGACGATGGCTCGGTGCTGAACGTCGGTTCGGGGTCTTCAGTACGGGTAGCGAAGCACGATGCGGCCGCCCAGCAGACCGATCTGGAGATCAGCCTGGGGAAAATGCGCACGCAGGCGCAAAAAATTACTCAGCCCAACGGCAAGTTCGAAGTGCACACGCCGGCAGGAGTTGCGGGAGTAGTCGGTACGGATTTCTACACAGCGTACGAAAACAACGTGATGAACGTGATTGTTTTCGATGGCGTGGTAAAGGTCTGCAATCTGGCAGGCGTGTGTGTGATGGTAAAGGCGGGGCAGATGAGCACGGTTCGATCGGGAGACAATTCCGCTCCCACAGTGGCGCAGGCGGCGTTATCGACGCTGACGGATGCGATCGCGGCGACGAATCTGGAAGGGCCAAGCGGATTGCAGCAGGTGCACCACATCAGCAAAGGGACGGCCATCGCTTTGGGCGTGATTGCGGCGGTGCCGATCGTGGTGATACCTATTGTGGCGACGCGGGGGACTTCGAACCCGCCAGCACAGCCCGTGAAAGGCCAGTGTCCGCCGAATCAACCCGCTTGCGCACCTTGAGGAGCAGCCGCGGCTAGTGTGTTTGCGTTAGCGGCAAGACCGAGTTTGCAGTGGCAGGACAAAAGACCCGTCGGTGCCCAGCCGTCGGGTCTTTTTTTGCGCTTGCCGCGATTGGCAACGGTGTCGGCAGGGAAACCATCCAACAAATGATCGTAACTGGGCCGCCACTCCGTGCGCTAGCCGCGCTTTGTCGGACTGAAGGCGGTGGCGTACACTGGACGCTTGACACTGGCGTCTAATTTGGAGTGAGGCACCCTTGAGCCATTTACTTTGCGCCGTTCGGCGCTTTTGTCCTTCTTCCCTTTTCACGAGTTTCCTGGCGATGGCGATGTTGGCAGTGCCCGGCGCTAACCAGGTCAACGCGGCCAGCAATGAAGCAGCGCCGAGCGACAAAGAAGCGGCAGCGAAAACGTCTCTGTTGTTGCCCGCGATGAAGGCAGAGCTGGAGCGGTCCATGAAGACGCTCGGGTCGCAGGATCCGGCGGCGTACTACATCGGCTACACGTTGACCGACTCCGAACGCGTCACGGTGTCGGGATCGAACAGCGCGCTGCTGAACAGCGATTTCAACCGCAACCGCTGGCTGGAGGTTTCCGTGCGGACGGGCAGCTACGAACTGGACAACACGCACAAAGTGGATGGCCGGCAGCCACCGAGCGGCGGACCAGGGACCAATGCGCCGCTTGACGATGACCCGGACGTGTTGCGGCGGGCAATCTGGCTGGAAACCGACAAGCAGTACCGGGCTGCGGCTGAAGCGCTGATCAAGATCAAGACGGGGAAAGAAGTGAAAGTGCAGACGGAGGAGGGCCAGGCTCCGGATTTTTCGCGGGAGAAGCCGCAAGTATTCACGGGACCGTGGGTCTCGTTTTCGCTGGATCGTAAGCCCTGGGAACAGAAAGTAAGGGATTACACGGCGTATTTCCGGCAGTCTCCGGCGATTATCAACTCGATTGTGACGTTCACGGCACAAGCGCAGAACGTGTTGCAGTTGACGTCGGAAGGCACGCAACTACAGTTTGGGCAAATCCGCTACCGGCTGGAACTGTTTATTCAAGGCAAGGCCGGCGACGGCATGGACATTAACCGCTATTACAACTTTGATTGGGTCGATCCTTCGGAGGCGCCGGATGACAAGGCCGTGCTGGCCGCGGCGTCGCAACTGCGGAAAGAGATGGAAGGGCTAGTGGTTTCGCCGTTGAACGATCCGACCGTAGGGCCCGCGTTGCTGACGGGGCGTGCGGCAGCGGTATTTTTCCATGAAGTATTCGGGCACCGCGCCGAGGGACACCGGCAGAAGGATGTGAACGAGGGGCAAACGTTCGCAAAGAAGGTGAACCAGCAAATCTTGCCGGAATTTCTGACCGTGGTGGACGATCCGACGTCGAAAAAACTGGCGAAGCAGGACCTACTGGGCTACTACCAGTATGACGATGAAGGAGTGATCGGCGAGCGAGTGACCCTTGTGGATCATGGGATTTTGAAGAACTTTGAGATGTCGCGTTCGCCGTTGAAAGACTTCCCACATTCGAATGGCCACGGGCGGCGACAATTGGGTGCGGAGCCGGTTTCGCGGCAAGGAAACCTGATCGTGGAGAGCAGTAAGAAAGTTACGAACGACCAGTTACGCGCGAAGCTCATTGAGCTGATCAAAGAACAGAACAAGCCTTACGGATTGCTGATTGACGACATCGCGGGGGGATTCACGTTCACGGGACGCGGGCAACCGCAGGCATTCCAGGTGGAACCACTGGTCGTTTACAAAGTGTTTCCGGATGGAAAACCGGATGAGCTTGTCCGTGGAGTGGATATCGTAGGTACGCCACTGGCCGCGCTGACGAAGATCGTGGCAACCGGAGACACGCCGGAAGTGTTCAACGGCTATTGCGGCGCGGAATCAGGATATGTTCCGGTATCGGCATCGGCACCTGCCATTCTCACGTCGGAGTTGGAAGTGCAGAAGAAGCAATCTTCGACGGACCGGCCGCCGATTCTGCCGCCACCACAGCATGACACGGTGAAAGCAGGAGGTGCGCAATGAAAAGCGCACTTCGATTGGTAGTTCTCATTGCATTGGCTGGGGCGCCCGCGTTTGCGGCGCAAAATCCCGCCGCGAACGACAATGATCACACGATGCAGGCAATGAAAGATGAGATGGCCCGCGCGAAGTCGCGGCTGGAACTGGCGATCCCGCCCTCGAACCAACCGGTGCGGCCGTACTACATCGAGTATCGCTTGCTGGACATGGATATCCGTGAGGTGGTGGGGCAATTTGGCGCGTTGATGAGCACGAATCACAATCGCAGCCGGATTATGAACGTAGAAGCGCGCGTCGGCGATTACAAGCAGGACAGCTCAAATTTCATCAGTGATGAAGGCTTCCGCGGATTCATTGGCTCGCAGGGGACGGTAGGAATTGATCGCGACTACAATTCGCTGCGACAGGATCTATGGATCGCGACGGATCAGGCGTTCAAAGAAGCAGTGGAGACCTACTCGCGGAAGCAGGCGTATCTCAGCAGCCTGGCGCGACAGTCGGACATTGACGATTTCTCGAAAGTCGAGGTCGTCCAGCATCTGGAACCGCTGGCCAATTCCGATTGGTCGGGCCGCAACTGGGAGCAGGAAGCACGCGACAGTTCTTCGGCGCTTCGCGCATTTCCGCAGATTTACGAATCGCGCGTGACGTACTATCTCGTGTACACGACCGAGTATCTGCTCACCAGCGAAGGCACGGAAATGCGCACGAACCATTCCTTCGCGGCGATCGAAGCCGGAATGAACACGCTGGCGGATGACGGCACACAAGTGAATCACTTCTATGCGACCTATGCGCCGAAACCAGCCGATCTCCCCAACGCAGATGTGGTGCGGAAAGCGTTGAACGTGGCCGGCAGCGAATTGATGGGCATGCGTGCCGCGGCACCCGCGTCGGACTATACGGGTCCCGTGCTATTTGAAGCTCGCGCGGCATCGGCGTTGCTTGCGCAAGTGCTGGGCCCTTCGCTTAGCGGCGCGCGGCCGCCAGTTGCGTTTCAGCCCGTGGTGGATCAGTTGATGAACAGCCTGGGCGGGCGAAGCGACTGGAGCGGCAAAATTGGAGCCCGCGTTTTGCCGGCAACGGCATCGCTGGTGGATGACCCGCTAACCAAGGATTACAAGGGAACGCCACTGATCGGCGCTTACACGATTGACGAGGAAGGTGTGCCCGCCGAGAAGGTGACGCTGGTGGACAAGGGGGCACTCAAGAGCCTTTTGATGTCGCGGCGCCCTGGACCGGACTTCGAGAAGTCGAACGGGCATGGCCGGGCTTCGTTCCTGGCCGATCCTCGACCGACAATGGGCAATCTGTTCTTGAACTCGACCGAGACCGTTTCGAAGGATGAGATCAAGAAAAAGTTTCTGGATGCTTGCAAAGCCGAGAAATTGGACTACTGCATCGTAGTCCGCCAGATGGACAATCCATCCATCAGCATCATGCATCAGGACGATTTCAGCGAGTTATTGGCCAGTTTTGGCGGGAATGCTGCAACGGATCGTCTGCCGCTGGTTGTCTACAAGGTTTATCCGGCGGATGGACGAGAGGAACTTGTGCGCGGCGCGCGCATCACAGGGTTCAACACGCGTTCGCTGCGCAACATCGCGGCGATTGGCGACGACGATTTTGTGTACAACTACCTGCAGAACCAGACAAACGGAGTGGCGGGAACCGCATTGGGGGCGTTTGGCAACGGCCAGAACGGCTTACCCGCAGCGGTGGTGGCGCCATCTCTGTTATTCGAGGAAGTAGAAGTTCGGGGAGCGCGGGGAGAACCAAAGCGCCTGCCGATACTGCCCGAACCACCGATGAGCGCCGCGGGACAGAAGTAAGGAACCCCTCACAAGCAGCATGGTTCGCGTCAATTCCACCGAGGAGTTGAGGTAGGCTAACCTCATGGTCCTTTCGCGGCGTTTGCAGCAGGCCATCCAGGAAAAGAAGCGAGCGGCATTGCTGAGCATCGGCTCGGCGATGCTGTTGCTGTGCCTAAAAACTTTTCTGGTGTGGCGGACGGGCAGCTTGGGGGTGCTTTCGGAAGCGCTGCATTCGGGTTTGGACCTTGTCGCGGCAATCATCACATTTTTGTCTGTACGGGTGGCGGATCAACCGGCGGACGAACGGCATCCCTACGGCCACGGAAAATTTGAGAATTTCTCAGCGTTCATTGAAACGGGCCTGCTAGTTCTGACGGCTATTTACATCATTTATGAAGCCTTTTCGCGGCTGTTCTTCCACAGCGTCCACATTGAGCCGAGCCTTATGGCGATTTTGATCCTGTGCGTTGCGTTGCTGATCGATATGACGCGCGCACGTGCGCTGAACAGAGTGGCCCGGCGACATTCGAGCGAGGCTTTAGAAGCGGACGCGCTGCACTTTTCCACCGATGTGTGGAGCACGGTGGTCGTCATACTGGGCATCGCGCTGGTCTGGGCAGCCAATGCCTGGAATGTGCCATGGCTGGCATATGCCGATTCGCTGGCCGGACTGGCCGTGGCAGGAGTTATTCTATGGGTCGGTTCGCAACTGGGACGGCGAACGCTGGACGCCTTGCTGGACGCCGCTCCGGAGGGGCTGCAGGAGCAGATTGCGGAAGCGATCAAGCGTATGGACGGCGTACTAGGCGTGGAGCGAGTGCGAGTGCGCCGGGCGGGCAACCGGCATTTTGTGGACGCGACCATTTCCGTGCCGCGCACGTCTGGTCTCGAGCAGGTACATGACCTGACGGATGCGATCGAGAAACGCGTGGCGCAGATCGTGCCAGCGGACGTGGTGGTGCATACGGAACCGCGTGCGCCGAGCGACGAGCACTTGTTCGAATCGATTCGTGCAGTGGCCCAGAGGATGGGGCTCGCGGTGCATGACATTTCTGCTTCTCAGCAAGGGCGACAGTTATTCGTGGAGCTGCACCTCGAGGTCGATGAAAACCTATCTCTGCGAGACGCTCACAATCGGGCCACAGAACTGGAAGAAGCGATTCAGCACTTGGGAAACGGCGACTACCGGCTCGATGTGAACATTCACATCGAGCCGCTGGGGCGGCACATCGCGACTCCCGACATTGGCGCAGGGGAGATGCGGCAATTGGAAATGGCGGTGGAATCGTTCGTGAACCACCTGCAACGAAATTACGACGAGCTGATCAACTGCCACGAGGTGCGAGTGAGGCAGGTGGAGCACCACATTTTGGTGTCGTGTCACTGCGTGATGAAGCCGGAGTTGTCGATCACGACGATTCACGAAGTGCTAGCTGCAATTGAAGACCTGGTGAAAGAGCGCTTCCCGCAAATTTCGCGGGTTACGATTCATCCAGAACCGCCGGAACAGGCGTGAAGCGGTTGGTAGCCGGTAGTTAGTAGTTAGGGGCGGAAGGATGCGATTAGTGCACGGGCGGAGAGGCTGTTCCGTGGTGGGCGGTTTTAATCAGGAACATCAGCGGGATCATGAAGAGACACATCACGCCCAAAATCCAAAACACATCGATAAAGGCGAGCATGGCGGACTGGCGCTGAAGTTCGTAGTAGAGCAGCGCCTGCGCCTGGTGGAAGGCGCACGCTGCGTCGGAACCGTGCTGGCGGAGCATAGTCGCGGCACCATGAAGAGCTTGCTGGTAGCGCGGATTAAGTGGTGATTCGTGGCCGACAAGATTGGTCTGATGCATTTGCGTCAGACGCACCTGGAGCGTGGTGACGAGGGAAATGCCGACGCTGCCACCAATATTGCGCGCCAGATTGATAAGTCCAGTGGCGTTGTTCATGCGTTCTTTAGGCACAAAGGCGAAGGCCGTCACGTTGATTGGGACGAAGAGGAACGCGAGTGCTCCGCGAGAGATCGTCCAGACGAAGACGAAGGTCCAAAAGCCAGTCAGAAGATTGAGCTTGGCCAACCGGAACATCCCAAGCGACAAGATCAATAGCCCGATAATGACAAGCCAGCGCGCCTGGAAACGCGCGAGCAGCCAGCCGACAATCGGCAAACAGACCAGCGTAACGATGGCGCCGGGAGAAAGCACGTAGCCGCTTAATTGGGCGGTATAGCCCATCAGGGTCTGCAGCAGGACCGGAAGCATGACGGTGGTGCCATACAAGACGATGCCGAGGGCAAACATGGTGAAGGTGGCGGCGGCGTAGTTGCGATCCTTGAAGAGATGAAGCTCGATGACGGGATTTTTCTGGCGCAATTCCCAGATGACCGCACCAATCAGGCCGACAGCGGCGGCGACCGAACTCCACACGATGAAATGCGAGCCGAACCAGTCGTCGCGCTGGCCCTTGTCGAGCACGACTTGCAGAAAGCCGAGGCCCACGCTGAGCAGGCCGAGGCCGACATAGTCGATCCGTACCTTCTCGCCGTTGGAATTGCCGGAAAGATGCGGCGGGTCGTGAATTAGCGCAGAAGTAAGAAAGATCGACAGCAAGCCCACCGGAATATTTATAAAAAAGATCCAGCGCCAGGAGTAGTTGTCAGTGATCCAGCCGCCGAGGGTGGGCCCAATGATCGGGGCTACAACGACCCCCATGCCATAGACAGCCATAGCCATTCCTTGCTTCTCGCGGGGAAAGCTCTCGACGAGGATGGCTTGGGAGACGGGCTGGAGTCCCCCTCCCCCGGCTCCCTGAAGGACTCGAAAGAGGACCAACAGGGGAAGGCTCGGCGCAATCCCGCACAGGAATGAGCTAATGATGAAGGTGAATACGCAACTCATGTAGAAGCGTTTGCGGCCAAAGAGCCTGGAGAACCAGCCAGTCAGCGGAAGAACGATGGCATTCGAAACGAGATAAGAGGTGAGGACCCAAGTGCTTTCGTCGACGCCGGAGGAGAGGCTGCCGGCGATGTGGGGCAACGCCACGTTGGCGATACTGGTGTCGAGCACCTCCATGAAGGTGGAGAGCATCACTGTGAAAGCGATAATCCAGGGATTCACGGCGGGGCGGGCAAGGCTGGGAATGCGGAAGTCGGATTGTGCAATCGTCGCCATAGGCGGCCTTGGGCAAATACACCCCAAGGGTGCGAGCGGTAGCGTTCGCAGAGGACGCTGGAGCGACTGACGCGGAGGGGGCGCGCCAAGGGATAGGCTAGCAGGGGGAAAGGGGGCGGGATGTGGCGAGCGTCACAGGGACGCGCGGGGGAACCGGCAGGCAGCCAGATTCGAGGTCGTGCGGACATGGGGTTCGTGCTGAACCCCTACAAAAGGGACTAGCCTATTGCGGCTGTTTGGGCGGGAAGAGCTTCACGAATTCGGGGTCGTCGTGGATCAGCTTCAGGTCGGGATCCTGTTGCGGCCAGTCAAAATTAGAGTAGCCATGGGCGAGGGCGCGGCGAAGCAGGTCGAGAGCCTCAGCTCTTTTGCCCAGGACACAGTAGGTGCATGCGGAGTTATAGAGGACGTTAGAGTCGTCGGGGCGGAGAGCGATGGCCATTTCGAGGTGGCGAACGGCGTCTTCAGCGCGGCCCATCGCGGCGTAGTCAGCGGCCACAAGACTGCGGGCGCGAACGTCTTCAGGAACAAGTTCGAGCTGGCGCTCGAGAACGACCATTTCCATCTCGCGGACGCGGTTCAATTCCTCGGTGCGGCCCAAGCGTTCGAGCGAGTTCACGAAGGGAATGTAGACGTTGTAATCGTCGCCATTCGCTTCGATGGCTTTTTCGGTGAGGTCGGCGCAATCTTCGAAGCGGCCAGAAGCAAAGTAGGCGCGAGCGAGAACGTTATAAACGCCATCGCAATCGGGCTTCAGAAGAATGGCATTGCGGGCGAGGTCGATGGCTTCGGGATGTTTGCGCTGGGAATAGAAGAGGCGCGCGCGGGCCACTTGGGCTTCGGCGAGAGTCGGGTCCAGTTCCATGGCTTTCTTGCAGGCGGCCTCGCCTCGTTCAACCCATTTGGGATGGTGCTCGCGGATTTCGTGGATCATTGCACAAATGTAGGCGACACCCGCGTGTGCGGCCGCAAAATTCGGATCGAGCTTGATGGCCTGCTCGTACATCTGGAGCGCGAATTCGAGGCTTTCTCGGCGGGCATAGCTGCGGCCGCGCAAGAAGTAGTCGTAAGCAACGGAATTCTCCGTCGGCTTGGAAGCGATCTTGCGCTCTTCCTGGGGAGAGAGGGTGATGCGGAAGGCTTGGGCGATGCTGCGCGCAATTTCGTCCTGGACCTCGAAAACGTCGGCCATTTCGCGATCGAAACGCTGCGCCCAGATGGTGTGGCCGGAGCGGGTTTCAACGAGTTGCGCGCTGATGCGGAGACGATTGCCGGAGCGGCGGACACTGCCGCCGAGAACGTAGGCGGCGTGAAGTTCGCGGCCCACTTGAGGAGCAGTCACAGGCTTGTCGCGATAAGCAAGCATCGCGGGTCGGGGAAAAACCTTGAGGTTTTTGATGTTGGCTAATTCAGTGATGATGTCTTCGGTCATGCCGTCGCGCAAGTACTCGTCTTCTTTGGTGCTGCTGAGGTTTTCGAAATAGAGCACGGCAACGGAATTGGCAGATTTTCGTTCGCGGGGCGGTTCTTGCGGAACCGGATGCGCACCCGAACGAGCAACAACTGCAGGCCTGCCGGATTCGAGGTCACGTTTCAGGCGTTTTAAGTCGGCACGCAATTCGGCGGCGGACTGATAACGCAGGTCGCGATCTTTTTCGAGTGCTTTGAAGATGATGCCATCGAGCGATTCTGGCAGAGTGTGGTTGAGCGCGCTCGCCGGCTCGGGATTTTGATTGAAGATAGCGTTGAAAATCACGGCGGAAGTTTGTCCACGGAAGGCTTGTTTGCCGGTGGCCATCTCGTAGAGCACGGCGCCAAAGGAGAAAAGGTCGGAGCGGGAATCGAGGGCATCACCCCGGGCCTGTTCGGGCGACATGTAAGCGACGGTACCCATCGAGGAGCCGGGATTAGTCAGTGTGTCTTGATGGACGGAACCGGTGTGGCTGGAACTCGGGGCGGTAGCAGTTTCAGCGGAGATGAGCAGTTCGGCAGAGACTTTGGCGAGTCCAAAGTCGAGAACTTTAGCCTGGCCCGAGCGCGTAATAAAGATGTTCGCGGGCTTAATGTCACGATGAGTGACACCGCGGAAGTGTGCGTGGTCGAGCGCGTCAATGACCTGGATGCCGATTTCCAGGATGCGTTCGATGCGCAACGGCTGGCCCGAAATGAGATGTTTGAGAGTTTGCCCGTCGAGAAACTCCATCACGATAAAAGGCTGATTGTCGCTGTCTTCGCCGATTTCGTGAACGGTACAGATGTTGGAATGATTCAGCGAAGCCGCCGCACGGGCTTCGCGGAGAAATCGTTCCATGGAAAGCTGGTCGGCGATCGCTTCAGGAGTGAGGAATTTCAGAGCGACGTGACGGTCCAGCATGGTATCGCGAGCGGAATAGACCACACCCATTCCGCCACCGCCGAGCTTCTCGACGATCCGGTAGTGCGATACCGTTTGGCCGATCATTGTGATGCAGCGCTAACCAGGCGCCCAAAGAGCATATGAGCAAGGGGGGGTGGGTGTCAAAGAATACAACGACAGGAGGGGCGAAATAGGCAGCCGGGCTGACATGAATGTCCCAAAATGGGCATTTCGACAGGTTTTGCACGCGTGTGGATAACTAAATAGGAAATCGAGCTGGATGCGCCTTGACATAATGGCGAATATAAAGCGAATATCATTCACAAGAGCGGCTCGGCCGTATGTCGCTGGCCGTATCGTTTCCCGGAGTCCTCATGAGCACGAGCGCGATGGCACGCAGCAGCCCTGGCACGGCGCGGGATCACTTCGCGGCCGCGTTGAAGAAGTATTGGGGCTATGACGGCTTTCGGCCGCGGCAAGAGGAAGTGGTGCGGAGTTTGGCGGCGGGCCGGGACGTTTGCGTGGTAATGCCGACGGGCGGAGGCAAGTCGCTGTGCTACCAGTTGCCTGCGTTGCTGTGCGAAGGGCGTACAGCCGTGGTGATTTCGCCGTTGATTGCGCTGATGCAGGATCAGGTGGCGAATTTGCAGCAAATGGGGATTTCGGCGGTGTTTCTGAACAGCGCCGTAGTGGAGTCCGAGCGGCGCGCGGTGAAAGAGAAGGCGATGGCCGGGGAATACCGGCTGATGTATATGTCGCCGGAGCGCGCCGTCCTGGAAGGCACCGCGGAATGGTTGAAGAAGGTGCGGCTTTCCTTTTTTGCGATCGATGAGGCGCATTGTATTTCCGAGTGGGGGCACGATTTCCGGCCTGAGTATCGGCAATTGAGCAAATTGCGGGAGATGTTTCCGGCGCAGGCGATTGCCGCGTTCACAGCGAGTGCGACGCAACAGGTGCGGCATGACATCGTGCAGCAATTGCGTCTGAAGGACCCGCTCAAGTCAGTGTCCAGTTTCCGGCGCGAGAATTTACGGTATCTGGTGAAGGAAACGAAAGGAGCGCTGCAGGACGAAATGCTGCTGGCCGCGGTGAAGAGCGCTGCAAGCGGAAACGTGATCGTTTATGCGTCGACAGTCGCGCGAGTCGGCGAAGTGATCGACCTGTTGGAAGAGAACGGAATTGCGGCGGTGGGCTATCACGGGCAGATGGAGGCGAGAGCGCGGCGCGAGAATCAGGAAAAGTGGATGTCGGGAGTGGTACGGGTGCTGGTCGGCACCATTGCGTTCGGGCTGGGGATCAACAAGCCGAATGTGCGCGCGGTGGTGCGGCTGGGGTTGCCGGAAAGCATCGAGCAGCTGTATCAGGAAACCGGCCGCGCGGGGCGCGACGGCTTACCGGCGGATTGCTATTTGCTTTGGCAGAAACGCGACAATGCGCTGCGGGCGCATTTTATCAATCAGATCGGCAGCGAACGCGAAAAACAGCAAGCCTGGCGGCGTTACGATCGGATGCAGGAGTTTGTAGGCACACAGGAATGCCGGCAGAAGATGATTTGCTCGCATTTTGGCGAGCCGGTGCATTGGGGGAAGTGCGGCGTCTGCGATATCTGCGCGGGAACGCCGAAGTGGATGCGGGTGGAGAAAGGATCGGAAGGCCGGTTGCTGCGCAAGGGCCCGAGCCGGCGGATCGAAGCGGAGACATTCACGCGGAGCATAGGTGATCTTGGCGCAGGGAACGAAGAGTTGCGAGACTATTTGCGCGATTGGCGGCGGAATATTGCCCGGGAGAAGCTGGTGCCCGCGTTTGTGGTGCTGCACGACACAGTGTTGGAAGCATTGTGCGCCAAGCTGCCAAGAACAACGAAGGAGTTGCTGGAGGTTTCCGGGATTGGCGAGAAGAAGTGCGAGATGTACGGCGCGGAGATTCTTGCAGCGATCGAGCGATTCCAGAAGGGGGAACGCGCCAGCAAGGAATGGCATGCGCGGCCGGCTAGTCCTTCGCTCGAGACTCTAGAATTGCTGCGGCAAGGGCGAACGCTGGAGGAGATCGGACAGATCCGAGGGAGAAAGGTGTCGTCGGTGGTAGCGCTGGTGGCGGATCTGGTGGAACGCGGCGAGACGGAGTTTCAAGAACGGTGGATGCCGGCGGAGCGCAGGGAGCAGATTCGCGAGGTTTGCCTGCGGGTGGGCGTGGAGTGGATGAAGCCGGTGAAGGAAGCGCTGCCGCCGGACGTGAGTTACGAAGAGATCCGTCTGGTGATGGCGGAGGTAAAGAGGGAGCAGCGCGGGAAAGCGTGACTCGGCGGGACGGCAACATTAGCGCACAGAAGATGGGAAACAGATATCAGAGATCAGAAAAGAGCACAACCCAAGACCCAGGTTCACAACCGAACCTGGGGCACCCAGCATACGTTCCGCTCTCCTGTCATCGGAATTGCATAGAAAAAAAAGGCCCGCCTCAGAAGGCGGGCCCTACAAGAACATGGCCTGCGTTAGCGCAGCGGGGCTTTGCCGTTGAAGCGGGCGGCGGAGCCTAGTTCTTCCTCGATGCGGAGGAGCTGGTTGTACTTGGCGATGCGGTCGGTGCGCGAGGCGGAGCCGGTCTTGATCTGGCCGGCAGCGGTGGCCACGGCGAGGTCGGCGATGAAGGTGTCTTCAGATTCGCCGGAGCGGTGGGAGATGACGGAGTTGTAGCCGGCCTTGCGCGCAAGTTCGATGGCGTCGATGGTTTCGGTGACGGTGCCGATCTGATTCAACTTGATGAGAATGGCGTTGGCTACGCCTTCGTTGATGCCGCGGGAGAGGCGCTCGGTATTGGTAACGAAAAGATCGTCGCCGACGAGCTGGATCTTTTTCTTTGAGGTTTTTGCGCCCACGGATTGCGTGAGTGCCTTCCAGCCGGCCCAATCGTCTTCGGCCATGCCATCTTCGAGCGACACGATGGGATACTTCTCCACCCAGTTGGTCCAGTAGGCGGCCATTTCGGCGGAGGTGTGCTGGGACTTGTCGGACTTCTTGAAAATGTATTTGCCGCTGGCCTTGTCGTAGAACTCGCTGGCGGCAGGGTCTAGCGCGATGGAGACCTGCTCGCCGGGTTTGTAGCCGGCCGCGCCGATAGCTTCGAGCACGATCTGAATGGCCTCATCGTTGGACTTGCAGCTTGGCGCAAAACCACCTTCGTCGCCGACTGCCGTGGAGTAACCGTGCTTTTTCAGGGCACTCTTGAGGGAATGGAAGACCTCGACGCCCCAGCGCAGCGCTTCCGAGAACGTGGGAGCGCCAACGGGCATGGCCATGAATTCTTGGAAGTCCACCGAGCTGTCGGCATGCGCGCCGCCGTTGAGGATGTTCATCATCGGCACGGGAAGAAGATTGGCGGAATGGTCGGAGGAATAGCGCGCGAGATATTTGTACAGAGGCTCTTTCACCGCGACGGAAGCGGCGCGAGCGGCGGCCATGGAAACGGCGAGAATGGCGTTGGCGCCGAGACGGGATTTGGTCTTGGTGCCGTCGAGGCTGATCATCTTGTGGTCGAGGGCGCGTTGATCGCCAGCGTCGGCCCCGGTGACCGCTTTGGCAATTTCGGTGTTCGAGTTGGCGACGGCCTTCAGTACACCCTTGCCAAGATATTTGGATTTATCGCCGTCGCGCAGTTCGAGGGCTTCGTGTTCGCCGGTGGAAGCGCCGGAGGGAACGATGGCCCGTCCGAACGCGCCGGACTCGAGAAGCACTTCGGCTTCAACGGTGGGATTGCCGCGCGAATCAAGGACCTGGCGAGCGTGCACGCGGGTAATTTTTGTGGACATAACAGTGGTGTCTCCTGAGTGGAATCGAACTAAAGATTGTAGCAGAGGGGTGTGGGGCGGCGAGTGACGGGGGACACGTGGAGAGAGCGTGGGTCTACAGCCAGCAGTCAACAGGTGGCAGTCTGTAGTTGGTAGTCAGTAGTTAGAACGCAGGTCGCGTGTTAATCGGAGTGTTTGCCGGGCAACGCAAAGGCGACGTAGACGCCGCCGGATTTGCTGCGAAGATCCTTGCCACCGCCTGCAGCGATGACGACGAATTGGCGACCATCGACGGAATAGGTGGCAGGAGTGGCGTTGCCAGAGAAAGGCAGCGTGGTCTCCCACAAAAGTTCACCCGTGGACTTGTCGAAGGCACGGAACTTTTTGTCGTAGTTGGTTGCGCCGATAAAGAGCAGGCCGCCGGCGGTAACGATGGGCCCGCCGTAATTCTCGGTGCCGGTGTTTTTCATTCCTTGGGCGGCAAGTTCGGGATATTCGCCCAGCGGAATCTTCCACACATATTCGCCGGTGTTTAGATTGATGGCGTTGAGCGTGCCCCACGGAGGCTCGACGGCGGGGTAGCCATCGGGGTCGAGAAAGCGTTTGTAACCGGTCAGGTGGTATTTCATTGAAGGAGAAACAGGTCCGACGGTGGAGAGTGCCTGGTCCTTGCCGGTTTTCAGGAACTCGGCGACGGCGTAGACCTGGTCGTCTGAGAGATTCGGGAAACCGGGCATGCGGCCCTTCCCTTCCTGAATGGTGCCGGCGATTTGACGAGCGGACATGCGTTCGGCGATTCCGAGTAAGGACGGGGCCGTAGGCGGAGTACCTTGACGATTATCTCCGTGACACAGGGCGCACTGGCCCAGATAGATGGCTTTCGCACTCTTGTGAAACGTAGTTTCGGCTAGAGCGCCCGTCCAGGCGATGTCGTTGGCGTTCACATAGAGAATCGCCGAGTCAGGGTCGAGAGCGGAACCGCCCCATTCCGCGCCGCCATCGAAACCGGGAAAGACAACCGTGTCTTTTCCGACCCTGAAGGGAACGAACTGGCCGTCGTTGCGAAATGTTTTGAATTTCTCGAGAGCCCATTGATGGATGGCGCCGGTTCGATGCGTGAGCATCTGTTCGGTGAAACTCTGGCGGGAGAAAGGAGCAGGACGCGTGGGCAGGCCCTGCTGTCGCGCTGCAGCTTCGCCCGGGAGAACGCTGGGGGGATAGTCGCGGTATTCGATAGGAAAGAGCGGCTGGCCTGTGGTGCGGTCGAAAAGGTAAATGAATCCTTGCTTCGAGGATTGGGCGACCGCGTCGATGGTTTGGCCATCGTGGTGAACAGTGAGGAGAACTGGGGGAGAAGGAAAGTCGCGGTCCCAAAGGTCATGGCGCACACCTTGAAAGTGCCAGATGCGTTCGCCGGTGGCGGCGTTCAGCGCGATGAGGCAATTGGCGAAGAGGTTGTCGCCAAGGCGGTCGGGGCCGTAGAAATCGAAAGCGGCCGAGCCGGTGGGAACGTAAACGATACCGCGAGCGATGTCGACGGTCATGCCGGCCCAATTGTTCGCGGCGCCGCTGATTTTCCATGCATCTTTGGGCCAGGTGTCATAGCCGAATTCGCCGGGATGCGGAATGGTGTGAAACGCCCAGCGGAGTTTGCCGGTGCGGGCATCGAAGGCGCGCACATCGCCGGGCGGCGCGGGCAGCGATTCGGGATTGCGACCGCCCACGATGAAAAGATCCTTGAAGACGACGGGCGGAGTGGTAAGGGCGATGGATTGGGCGGATGCCGGCTCGCGTCCGAGGCCCTCGCGAAGGTCAACACGGCCGTTCCGGCCGAAAGTGGGAATCGGTTGGCCCGTGGCGGCGTTTAAAGCGTAGACGGAATTCAAAACGCCGACCAGAAGGCGCACGTCGTGGCCGTCGCTCCAGTAGGCAAGGCCGCGGTTGGGCTGAGTCGTGTGAACGCCGGGATCGAACTTCCAAAGAAGCTTTCCGGTTGCGGCATCGAGCGCGAAGATCTTCTGAGAGGGCGTGAGGCCGTAGAGAACGCCATTCACGACGATGGGATTCGTCTGTAGGCCACCTTCCTCGCCTGTATCGAAACTCCAGGCGACTTGGAGGTTTCTGACGTTGCCGCGCTTAATTTGCGACAGAGACGAATAGTGTGTGCTGGCAGCTGATCCGCCGTAGACAGGCCAATCGACTTGCTGTGCGCGTGAGATGCAAGACAGGGACAGAAACAAAAAAGAAAGAGCCGCGTGCGAGATCAAGAATCGATGACGCCCGGCCAGACAGGTAAATCTCATTCGGATTCGGGCTCTTCGATCAGGGACTCCTGGCGGACGACAACGACGATGCCGGAGGGAGTTACGTGGAAGCGGCGGCGGTCGGCTTCCAGGTCGTAACCAATTTCTGTGTGCTCGGGAATGTTGACGTGGCGATCGATGATGGCGCGGCGGATTTTGGAGTGCCGGCCGATATTCACATGGTTGTAGATGATGGAGTGCTGCACGTCGCAGTAGCTGTTGACGCGGACGTCATAGCCGATAACGCAGTTCTTGGCGCGGCCACCGGAGAGGATGGAGCCGCCAGCAACAATGGAGTCGAGCGCGGCGCCCATGCGATCTTCATCGGCGAAAACGAATTTGGCGGGCGGATACTGCTGCTGCCAGCCGCGAAGAGGCCAATGCTTGTCGTACAAGTTAAAGACCGGGGAAACGCTGACGAGGTCCATGTTGGCCTCGTAGTAGGCATCGATAGTGCCGACGTCGCGCCAATAAAGAGATTCGCGGCTATTTTCATCGACGAAGTTGTATGCAAAGACCTTGTGCTTCGAAATAATGCGGGGCAGGATATCTTTACCGAAATCGTGTGCGGATTTGGGGTCCTCGGAATCGGCAAGAAGAATCGGAATGAGCAGTTGGGTGTTGAAGATATAGACGCCCATCGAAGCATTGCAATGCGTAGGTTTGTGGGGCGAGGTTTTGGGTTTGTGAGGTTTCTCTTCGAAGCCGTGGATGCGCCATTCTTTGTCGGTCTCAATCACGCCAAACTGCTTTGCGGCTTCCGCGGCGGGAATTTCGATGGTGGCCACGGTCACGTCGGCGCCGGACTCGCAGTGCTGCTCGAGCATCTTGGCGTAATTCATCTTGTAGATGTGGTCGCCGGAGAGAATGAACGTGAATTTGGAACGCTCGCTACCAATGGAGTAGATGTTCTGATAGACGGCGTCGGCAGTGCCCTGGTACCACTGCTGCGAGACGCGCATTTGGGGCGGAAGGACCTCGATGAATTCACCTAGGCCCATCAACGGAGACCAGCCAGCGCGAATGTGCCGGGTGAGACTGAGAGCCTTGTACTGCGTGAGGGTGAACACGCGGCGAAGGCCGGAGTTCACACAATTGGAAAGGGTGATATCGATGATGCGATATAGCGCGCCGAAAGGAACTGCGGGCTTGGCGCGATCGCGAGTCAGTGGCCAGAGGCGTTCTCCTTGTCCCCCGGCAAGAAGAACCGCAATGGCGTCGCGCATGTCCGGCATGGGGATCGGCTCCCAAAGCAGATATGTAAGGCAACCCAATATACCAGCAGTGGCAAGATGCACGCAGTGCCTCGCGGATGGGAAAGGAAATTAGTTGGGAAGTAAAGAGTATCTGCTCAGCTAACAGCTCTATACCGTGAATCGCCTTTAAATAAAGAACACTTGACTTCAATAGCCTGAATTGACTACAAGAAGCCAGCATCCTCGTGAGATACTGTAGCCAGGGGCAGTGCTGCAGGTTCCCGCAAGCGCTGTCAGATCAACCGAACCGGAATAGAGGTGAAGTTCATTGGCAGAGGTAGTCATTCAAGAGAGTGAGTCTCTTGAGAATGCACTGCGCCGTTTCAAGCGCAAGGTGCAGCAGGAAGACATCATCAAGGAAATTAAGAAGCACAGCTTCTACATGAAGCCCGGCGAGAAGCGTCGGGCCAAAGAAGCGCTTTCGCGGAAGCGACTGCGCAAGAAGCAGCGTCGCGAGCAGGATTAACTGAGCGAGACGCGGCTCGGCGCCGCACTTCCGGGATCAGGCCCCGTATCAGGCAGAGAAGTTGGGATTTCGTTCAAACTCTTCGCCCACCGGCCCCAGGGATCTGTGCCCGGCAACCCCGAGGTATAGGTCCGTCGCTTTCCTAAGGCCATTGGTCAAAGACCATCCCGTTCCCGCTGCCCGAGAAGGGGCAAGGGGAGCGGGTCATGGAATTCCACGATAAGGTCCTGAAGTGCTCGGAATGTGGCGCCGAGTTTGTGTTTACCTCTGGCGAACAGATGTTCTTCGCCGATAAGGGATTTAAGAACGAGCCGAAGCGGTGCAAGTCCTGCAAGGCGAAACGCGCCGAAGGGGGCGGTGGAGGAGGCGGACAGGTTAGGGCAGAAACCAAGACTACTTGTTCGCAGTGCGGGAAAGAGACGACGGTTCCCTTCCGTCCGACACAAGGCCGGCCAGTCTTCTGCCGGGAATGCTTCCAGGCGAGACGGTCGATGGGAGCGGCATAGGGTTTAGAAAGCCAGAACGAAAATCGAATTGGGGCGCGCTCTCGGAATCAGCGCGCCCTTTGTTTTTTCTCGGCGAGCTGCCCGGCCATCACTACGAATTCGGATTGACCTTCTGTGGACTGATCACCCAGCGGATGCTCAATAGTGATGCGGACAAGGTCCCCTCCGTCTTCATCCCGCCATCGCTTGAGCACCGTGCAAGGCAGCATCCCGACCCTCGGATAGGTGCTTTCGGCACAGATGTCTTCGCTGGTGAAAATCGGAACCTTGTCGACGACTGTGTGTATTTGCCCTCCGACGTCTGCGAATTCAATCGCGACCCAACCCGGCTGGGCATCGTCGACATAACGAACGATTCGAACCTGCAGTTGCGCTAATTCACTTTCCACAGCTGTCACCTATCCGACTGCTATTCTCCGGTTCGTGAGCCAGGATTCGAGTTGAGCCAGGGACTCGGGCATATTGCGGCGGCCATAGCCGAAACGAATGTGACGTGGTTCGTCGTAAACGGTGCCGGGGAGAAGCAGAACGCCGGCTTCGCTGACCAGTCGATCGCAGAATTCCTGAACATTTTGCTGCCCTTTCAAACGGGCAAAGCCAATGGTGCTGGCGTTGGGAGGAGTCCATTCGAACAGATCGGAGTGATGGGTGAAAAAAGCGGATAACTGGCGAAGGTTGCGTAGCACAATCTGCAGGTTGCGGTCGATGAATTTCTGGCGATGGCGGAAGGCGAGTGCGGTGAGGAATTCGCTGGGCGCGCTGGCGCAGATCGTGGTGTAGTGTTTGAGAGAGATAATCTCGTCCAAGAATTTTGTGTCATGGCAGGCGAGCCAACCGAGGCGCAGGCCCGGTAAGCCGTACGTCTTGCTGACGGAGCTGAGGCTGATGGCGCGATCGTAGATGTCGCAGCCCGCGGGCAGGCGTGTGGCCGGATCGTGTTCCAATTCGCGGTAAACCTCGTCGCAAAAGACGTAAATGTTGTGACGCTTGGCGAGGTCCAAGACTCCAAGGAAGATCTCCGGACGCATCAGCAGGCCGGTGGGATTATGCGGGGTGTTGATGTAGATCGAGCGAGTGTTCGGCTGAATTAGAGATTCGAGCTTGGCCAGATCGTGCGTCCAACCGTTTTCCGATTCGCGACGCCATTCACTGACCGCCGCGCCGGTGCTTTTGGGCAATGTGAGCGCGCTTTCATAGCAAGGGGTTTCCACGATGGCGTGATCAGCGGGTGTAAGCAGCGCGTGATAGAAGAGAAAAATTGCCTCTTCGGCGGCGGAGGCGACGATCAACTCATCGGCGCCGATAGTTTGGTACATTTTTGCGAGCCCTTCGCGGAGCCAGGGCGCTCCGGGAGATTCAGTGTAGCCGCACCAATGCTTCAGGAAGGCATCATGAGCTCCCGGTTCGAGTGCGAGCAGGTCTTCGATGGTCTGGGATTCGGCGTCGGAGGAGGAGAGCAAGTACTTGGCGCGGAATTCGTGCTGGCCCATGTATTCTTCAATGCGAAAAGGCGTGATTTGCATGGGAGCGAGTTTGCCAAGCGCGCCCTTGGCTCGTCTAGGACCAATTTGGGTAACGGGTCAGTCTGCAATTGGCCGTTTATCGGGACCTGACACGGTCACTCGCTAATCCTGCGCCAAAGGCGGTAAGATGCGTCTTTATGAGCCGATTCAAGAGCGTTGCCCTTTACACAACTGCGGCAATTTGTGTTCTGCTCGCCCTCACCGCACTGTTCTTTGTCATCGAAGGGAGACGAACACAATTGGAAACGGGCGCGGTTCTGTCGGCGTTTTTCTCACAAGTGGTGTTAAACGACGTAGACAAGTCCGTTCCAGAACACAGAATCACGATTGTTGTTATGCGCAATCCAGAGTGTGCGTTGTGCTCGATAGAAGGGGGCGAGTTCAACAGGCAATTTTGGTTTGGGCGCTCCTGGAAGTCGCGAGCCAGTTTGCTTTCGGAGGCTTGGTTTGCACAAGCGTCCCGAGCGACCCGAGTCAGTTTCTTAGTGAATAGCGTATTTTCGACAGATGTTAGCGCAGACCTGACTCTGCCAAAACGGGCTAGAGCGGTTTTCATTAGCCCGACTTAGGAACAAAACCGGGCGACTTTGAGGCGAGATTCCCAAACAATTTTGGCTATTTTGTTGTCTCGCACATCGGGCTGAACCTGAACAAGACTGAAGCACTATTGTATGTGGACCACTTCTGCGGTGGAGTGTGTGGTGGCGGTGGCTACGTTCTTCTGCGTAAGGCAGGCGACGAGTGGCACGTTATTGACCAGCAATATACGTGGATGTCATAAGCTCTCGCCGTCGCTCGTCCCGATTAGTCGGAAACTGGCCGGCAGCTTGATTTGGCCGGAGCTGGGACCACTGGAAACGCGTTGTGGTCTTAGTGGGCGCAGGATGTGTTTTGGCCGGGGTGGGAGTATGATACTCGTCCAAAGTCCCAGTAGTGATCCTGCGACCCGGAGGGCCGGCTGATGGCTCACCGCTTCACGATAGGTGTCGAAGAGGAATTCCAAATTATTGACCCCGAAACGCTGGAGCTGCGCTCGCACGTGGTACAGCTGATCTCGGCGGCGGCTTCGCGGGGGCTCGGCGACCAGGTGAAGCAGGAAATGCACCAGTCGATCGTGGAGACCGGAACGAAGATCTGCGAGAACGTAAGCGAGTTGCGGCTGGAGATGCACCGGACGCGGAGCGAACTGGTTTCCGTTGCAGAAAGCACGGGATTACAAGTGGCAGCGGCGGGCACGCATCCATTTTCGAGTTGGATCGATCAGGTAATTTCGCCAGGCGAGCGCTACCAGCACATCGTCGAAGAGATGGGGCAGTTGGCACGGTCGCTGCTGATTTTCGGCATGCACATCCATGTAGCAATGCCGGACCGGCAGACCACCATCGACATCATGAACATGGTGCGGTATTTCGTGCCGCACCTGCTGGCGCTATCGACCAGTTCCCCTTTCTGGATGGGTCGTAACACCGGGCTGAAATCGTTTCGCACGACGGTTTTCCGCCGCTTTCCGCGCACCGGCATCCCGGAACAGTTCGATTCCTGGAGCGCCTACGAGAACTTCATCAACTTGCTCATCAAGCTGAACTGCATCGATAACGGGAAGAAGATCTGGTGGGACGTGCGGCCGCATCCGACCTACGGAACGCTGGAGTTCCGGATGTTTGATACGACGACCAGAGTGGAAGAGGCCGTGGCGCTCGCGGCGCTGACCCAGGCCATCGTGGTGAAACTGCATCGCTTGTATACAAGCAACATGGGCTGGCGGATGTACCACCGCGCGCTGATCGAAGAGAACAAGTGGAGAGCAGCGCGCTATGGGATCGAAGGGAAGATGATCGACTTCGGGAAGGAAGCGGAAGTACCGATGCGGGAACTGATGCCGGAACTCTTGGAATTGGTGGATGACGTGGTGGACGATCTCGGCAGCCGCGGGGCCATCGAGTACATTCACACGATCTTGAACGAAGGAACGAGCGCGGAGCGCCAGCTTCGCGTGTTCCAGCAGACGGGCGACCTGAAGGACGTGGTGAAGCATTTAGTGGCGGAGACGCGGGCGAGCGTCATGGATACTAGGTCGAATTCAGCGAGCACGATTCATTAATCAAGGGAATCTCTGCGCAGCGCGCGCGGGAGGTGCGTGATGACAAAAGTGGGACTGCTGTGCGGGCGGGAGTTCAGTTTTCCACCGGCGTTTTTGGCACGGGTTAACGAACTGGGGAAAAAAGAGGGAGTGACCGCGGAATTCGTGAAGCTGGGCGGCACGAAGATGGGCGAGCCAGCGGAATACAAGGTGATCGTCGACCGGATTTCCCACGAGGTGGAATATTACCGCGGCTATTTGAAGCACGCGGTTTTGCAAGGGACGTATGTCATCAACAACCCGTTCTGGTGGACCGCTGACGACAAGTTCTTCAACTACGCGGCCGCGGCGAAGCTTGGAATCGCCATACCGAAAACGGTGTTGTTGCCGCAGAAGGGCTATCCCAGCAATGTGGACATCACTTCGGAGTCTCTGCGAAATTTGAAGTACCCGATGGACTGGGTGGCCCTGCTGGATTATGTCGGGCGCCCGGCGATCCTGAAGCCTTTTTCTGGCGGCGGATGGAAGCACGTTTACAAAGTGAACAATGAGGAAGAACTGTTGCAGGCGTTCGATCAAACTTCGCCGTGTTGCATGACGCTGCAGGAGTTCATCGATTTCGAGCAGTATGTGCGCTGCTTTACCTTCGGGAAGATGGATATCTTGCCTGTCGCTTACGATCCAAAGGAGCGACGCTACCTGGTGGAGCACAACTATTTGAATGCGGACCTTGGCGCACGCATTGTGAGGGATGCCCAGACCATCAACATGGCGCTCGGGTATGAGATGAATACGATCGAGTTTGCGATTAAAGATGGGGTGCCGTATGCGATCGACTTCCTCAACCCGGCACCGGATTTCGAACGAGACCGGATCACGGAATTTTATTTTGAACATGTGGTCGACAAAATGTCGCGGCTGGCGATTGACCGGGCGCTGAATGGCAACGTGGCGAACACCTGGCCTCGCTGGGAGGAGATGTTGGGCTTCGGAGCTGCGACGGGATTCGCAGGGGCCCCACGAGCGGCCCAAAGCGCGCAGCCGGCACCGCTGAGCACAGCTCACCGATGAAAAGCTCGTGCGCAACGGCGAATCCGAATCCCGTTGAATACTGGGACAAGCTGCTTCGTCCGTTGGTGAAGAAATCGAGTGAACTTCCGTCGAAATTTCTGGAGGACGTGCGCGCGGCTAATTTGACGTTCGGCGATAGGGTACATTGCCCCTTTTTGCGGCCGGTATTTTTGTCACCCGAGGACGAACAGCGACTACGAACAGTTGCGGAAGCGATCGTAGCGATTGCCGAGCGTATTACGGCACAAGCTGTCGAAGACGGGGCACTCTTCCAGCAATTTCACCTGCGGCCGGAAGAAGAAAGATTGGTGCGGCTGAATCCGGGACGAGGGCCAGCAAGCACGGCTTCCCGATTGGACGCGTTCCTGTTGCCGGAATCGCTCAAGTTTACGGAATACAACGGGGAATCTCCCGCGGGGCCGGGTTACTCAGAAACACTGTCTGATATCTTTCGCGACCTGCCGATGATGGAGGAGTTCAAGAAGCGATTTGAGGTACACGCTTACCCGCTGTCAGCCAAGTTGCTGGATGCGCTGGTCACGACGTACGTGGACTGGGGGGGCCAAAGCAAGCGGCCACAAATCGCGATTGTCGATTGGAAAGAAGTGCCCACCTGGAGCGAGTTTGAAATTCTGAAGGGCCGTTTCGAGAAGATGGGCATTCCGGTGGTGCTGGCAGACCCGCGTGAACTGGAATTCGACGGGAAGAGACTGGTAGCGCACGGGAAGACAGTCGATTTGCTATATCGTCGCGTTCTGATCAACGACATCGTGGCGAGACCCAAAGAGTGCGAGGCGTTGGTAAAAGCGTACGAATCGGGGAAGTTGTGCGTCGCAAATAACTTCCGCTGCAAGATCCCGCACGTGAAGGCGTTTTTTGCGGTACTGACTGACGACAAAAACGCAAAATACTTCTCAGCGGAGGAGCAGGAACTGATCCAACAACATGTGCCGTGGACGAGAGTCGTGCAAGACACCAAGACCACTCACGATGGCGAGAGCGTGGGATTGCTGGAGTACATCCGGAAGCACCAGAAGCACCTGGTGATGAAACCGAGCGATGAATACGGCGGAATGGGAGTGACGCTGGGCTGGGAGGTAGATAAAGCGCATTGGGAGCAGACTGTCGAACAGGCGCTGCCTGGCGGTAAAGGCGCGCAAGACCACGGGTGCTGGATCGTGCAGGAACGCATACCGATGCGGCGAGGCGAGTTTCCGTTCATCGGCAGAGATAACAAAGTAGATTTTCGCAACATGCTGGTGGATTTTGCGCCATACATTTTCCGCGGGCGAGTAGCCGGCTTTCTGACACGCTTGAGCGCCACCAGTTTGGCAAACGTAACCAGCGGCGGTGGGCAAATTCCCTCTTTCCGCGTGGAGCCGAAAAAGCCCGCTAAGCGCTTTACCAAAAGCAAACGCTGAAGCGTTTGGAGAATTTGGCTCGCGCACGATTTTCGGTAAAATAAAGAGATGTCCTTCGGCAAGGCCTCCAATGAATTGATGCCCGGCGCCGAAAACGCCGTAAACGTGTGCCTCGGCGTGCGTCCCGGCGAACGCGTCGTGGTGATCGCGGACGAAGTGAGCCGGAGCGTGGCCGCAAGCCTAGAGCGCGCTTTAACGGAGCAACACGCGGAATTTAGCGGATTGTTGCTTGAGGATTTCGGCCCGCGCCCGATGAACGGAGCGCCTGAGGCGGTCCTCGACGCGTTGGAACACGCCGATGTGGGCGTGTTGTGCATGACTCCGCAGCCTGGAGAATTGGGCGCACGGATGGCGATCGTGCGGGTGGTGGAACGGCGGCAAATCCGCTATGCGCACATGATCGGGGTAACGCCGGAAATCATGCAGCAAGGAATGCGCGCGGATTATCGCAAGGTAGACGAGTTGAGCGATCGCCTGCGCGAGAGGATGTTGCGCGCGGAGACATTGACCGTGACAACAAATGCCGGGACTTCCATCTCTGCGCATTTCGACCGCGGACTCGATTGGGTGAAAACCAGCGGGCTAATCAGTCCGCGGTATTGGTCAAATCTTCCAGCCGGTGAGGTATTTACCACGCCTGCGACCGTAGATGGCACGTTTGTGTGCGACGCGACAGCGGGGGACTACTTCAATGGGAAGTATGGAGACTTGCAAGCAACGCCGCTGACGATGACGATTGAGAGCGGACGCCTGGTGAAGGTCGATTGCGCGCGCAAGGATCTGGAAGAAGAGTTCTGGCAGTACACGCACACGGACGAGAACAGCGACCGCGTTGGGGAGTTGGCGTTCGGCACGAATCTTGGGCTGACCGAAATGATCGGGATTCTGCTGCAGGACGAAAAATTCCCGGGCGTGCATATCGCGTTCGGCGACCCGTATGGAAGCCAGACGCACGCGGACTGGAAATCACGCACGCACGTGGACGTGCTAACGCGTAATTGTGATGTTTGGATTGACGACGATCAGGTGATTGCGAAGGGAAAATACCAACTCGATCACTTGGGACTTGCTTAGATAAAACTCAGCACAATTTCGAAAGGTACTCGCGCATCTCGTTTTTCCAGTAGGGCCAGTCGTGCCCGCCTTGCGGTCCCCAATCATCGAGCGAATGGCGAATGCCCTTGCTGGAGAGAACCTCGGAGAGGCGATAGGTAGGACCGCTGTGTTCCCACGGGCCGGTGCCTGTGATCAGGTGGATGTCGCACGAAGCTAGCTGGTCGTAATACCAGGGGTCGGAGAGATTCGCGAGGTAGTCGACCGGATTGTTGAAGTAAAAATTGTCGTCGTACATGCCGTCCATAAAATTTCGCAAATCGTAGACACCGGACATCGCGAAGCAGCGCTTGATCACGTCAGGGTGTTTGAAGAGGGCGTTTGCGGCGTGATAGGCGCCGAATGAAGAACCCATCGTAGAGATGCCGATGTGGGTGTGGCAATTGTCCCAGATGAACGGAACGACTTCTTCTCGCAGATAGGAGTCGAACACAGATTGCACATAACTGCGGTGAAATGGATGCGCGCCCTTGTTGTAAAAGCTGAGGCCGTTGATGGAGTTGACGCAATAGAGTTTGACCCGCCCGCCATCGATGAAATCCGCAAGGGCGCCTACCATGCTCTGCCCTTCCAGTTCCCATTCGTCGCCCGCACTGGTGGGAAACCCGAGTAGCGGCGCGCCCCAATGGCCATAGACCACGACACCCATATCGATGCCGAGACGAGGGGAATACCAGCGATGATATTCACGTTTCATGTGCGGGCTCGCTCCAAAAACTGCGGGAAAGCAAGTATGCCAGCGGTGAGTCGCCCGGGCAAACGCTATACGGCATGCGGATGCGAAATGGGTGGAATGCGGCTATAGTGGCTGAGCGCGTAAATCCGAATAGGAGCCATCGCTCATGGCTGCTTCGCTCTCTTCGTCGAGGCCAACTCCAGAACACATTTTCCAGACGCTCATCGCTCACCAGCAAACCGCCGTACTAAAGACAGGAATCGAGTTGGATGTGTTCACGGCGATCGATGAAGGCAATCATCGCGTGGAGAACATCGCGGACTTTGTAAAAACGTCGCAGAGAGGCGTGCGAATCCTTTGCGACTACTTGACCGTGATGGGCTATCTTTCGAAGGAAAATGGCAAATACTCGCTTTCCCCGGACGCGGCGCTCTTTCTAAGCAAGAGGTCGCCTGCCTACATGGGAACGATCGCGGAGTTCCTTTCCAACGAAGCGCATTACAAAAACCTGGCGCGGCTCACAGAAGCGGTAAAGCGCGGAGGAACTCCTTCGGACAAAGGCGACAACCTGAAGCCGAATGACGAGTTCTGGGTTTCGTTCGCACGATCGATGGGACCGTTAATGGTTCCTGCTGCCCTGTTTATTGCAGATCTGGTGCGAGCGGAGGAAGGCCGGCCGATGCGCGTGCTCGACATCGCCGCAGGGCATGGCACGTTCGGAATAACAATCGCAAAACAGAACCGGCACGCGACCGTAACGGCACTGGATTGGCGTGCGGTTCTGCAAGTGGCATCCGAGAACGCTGAGCGCGCCGGAGTTGCTGATCGTTATGTGCCGCTTCCAGGCAGCGCGTTTGAAGCAGAGCTAGATGAAGATTATGACGTGGTGCTGTTGACAAATATTTTTCATCACTTTGATCCAGACACGTGTGTCCGCCTGATGAAGCGGGTTTATCGCGCTCTGAAATTCGACGGGACGGCAGTGACGCTGGAATTTGTTCCAAACGAAGATCGCGTTACGCCGCCGGCGGCTGCCACGTTCAGCCTGCAGATGCTGACGCAAACTGACGCGGGTGACGCTTACACCTTCTCCGAATACGAGGATATGTTTCAGAAGGCAGGTTTCGGCCGTAATACCCTTCACCCGATTCCTGCGGCACCCCAACAGGTGATCGTATCGGAAAAGTGACAGCAGCTAGCCCACACTCGGCGAGACTTGCGTCCAACGTGAATGCGGGTAGGATAGAGTGCAGATTAGGGCGGATTTTCGTCCATTTCCATCGAAAAGCCAGGTGAAGCGATGATTCAAATCGAGAATGTGAGCCGGCGCGGATTCTTGCAGGGAATGGTCGGCGCCGGCGCGTTGGTGTTGGGCGCGCAAATTCTGCCGGGACGTTTTACAGCGACAGCTGCCGGGCCTGAGAAAAGCGATGGACCATTCAGCGGTGCGGCGCTTCAGCCCAACGTTTATGTGGCGGTGGATACCGATGGAGCGGTTTACGTCGTGTGTCACCGTGCGGAGATGGGCAGCGGCAATCGCACCGGGTTGCCGCGGATCGTTGCGGATGAACTGGATGCGGACTGGACGCACGTGAAAGTGGTGCAAGCAACTGGGGATGCCAAGTACGGTGACCAGGATACGGACGGCTCGCACTCGGTCGTGAGTTTCTTTGACACATTGCGAGAATCAGGCGCCACGGCGCGATTGATGCTGGTGCGCGCGGCGGCACAGACATGGAAAGTGCCGGAAACAGAATGCTCGACAGAAATGAGCGCGGTGCTGCACAAGAGCAGCGGGAAGAAATTGGGCTACGGCGAATTGGCGCCAGTCGCCGCAAAGCTGCCTGTGCCGAAGAAAGAAGAGCTGCGGCTCAAATCGCGCGCTGAGTGGCGCTACATCGGCAAGCCGGCGTCGACGTACGATCTGAAAGACATGGTCTCCGGCAAGGCTGTCTATGGGCAGGACACACGCATGGACGGAATGCTGTACGCGTCCGTGGTGCATCCGCCCGTTTTTGGAAGCTCGGTGCAAAGCGTGGATGATTCGGCGACACTGAAAATTGGCGGCGTGAAGCAAACGATAAAGCTGGAGCCGTTCAAGCCACCTGTGGTGATGCAGGCGCTCGGCGGGGTCGCTGTGGTCGCGGAAAGTACGCACGCCGCATTTCAAGGCAAGAAAAAGCTGAAGGTGGAGTGGACGAAGAGCGAGCACGCGGTGTGGACGTCGGACGCGTACCGCAAGGAATTGGAAGCGACCTCGCGGAAGCCCTGCAAAGTGGTACGAGAAATCGGCAATGTGGAGGAGGCGTTCGCGAAGGGCGGAAGGATTGTGGAGTCGCAATACTACGCGCCGATGCTCGCGCATGCGGCGATGGAGCCGCCGGCGGCAACGGCCGTGTATCACGATGGAAAAGTCGAAGCGTGGGCTCCGACGCAGAATCCGCAGGGTGCACAGGAAGCGATTGCAGCGGCTGTTGGCATCAAGAAAGAAGACGTAAGCGTCAACGTCACACTGTTAGGGGGCGCATTTGGCCGGAAGTCATTTCCGGATTTCATCGTAGAAGCGGCAGTGCTTTCGAAACAGACCGGGAAACCCGTTAAGGTGGTGTGGAGCCGCGAAGACGACATCAAGTTCGATACGTTTCATTCCGTGGCAGCGATGTACTTCAAGGCGTCGCTGGGCTCGGATGGCAAGCCAACCGGCTGGCTGCAGCGCAGCGTGTTTCCGCCGATCGCTTCCACGTTTGACGCGACGGCGGAATATCCCGACGCGGGAGAGATTGGCTTGGGCTTCAGCGATGTCCCGTTTGCCATTGCGAACCACCGCGCGGAAAGCGGGCCGGCGAAAAATCACACGCGGATCGGCTGGTTGCGATCGGTGGCGAATATTTACCATGCATTCGGAGTTCACTCTTTCGTGGGCGAACTGGCAAATGCCGCCGGAAAAGATCCGGTGGAGTACGAATTAATGCTGTTAGGGCCGGATCGGGTAATTCCAAAAACGGAGTTGGCAAAGGACTATACCAACTACGACCAGGATTACGAGAAATATCCGATTGATGTGGCGCGATTCCGGCGCATCGTGCAGATGGTCGCTGAAAGGTCAGGTTGGGGCAAACAGAAGATGGGGAACGGATTTGGAATGGGCCTCGCGGTGCACCGCAGCTTTCTGACCTATGTAGCGACGGTGGTGCAGGTGGAAGTGAAGGATAGCCAAGTGCAAATCCGCCGTGTGGACACGGCCCTTGACGCCGGTACGATTGTGAATCCCACAATTGTGAAGCAGCAGTTTGAAGGCGCAGCGGTGATGGGTACGAGCATTGCGTACTACGGAGAGATCAGCGCGACCAATGGTGTGATCGATCAATCGAACTTCGACACATTCCAAGTGGCGCGGATCAATGTGGCACCACGTGAAACCAACATTCACATCGTCGAGAGTGAAGCACCCCCCGCAGGCGTGGGCGAACCGGGATTGCCTCCCGTGGCGCCGGCCATTTACAACGCGATCTTCGCGGCGACCGGGAAACGGTATCGAGAGATGCCGCTGACGAAGTCCGGGCTGGCGTGATGGTGCGGCGGATGGCGACGGATATCAGATATCAGTAATCGGATATCAGGCACACAGATTCCTCGCTTTGCCGACTTTGCTCGGAATGACAGTTTAGTCCTTGACAGAAATTTGAGATGTTGCGGACATGGGGCGCAGCAATGCTGCGCCCCTACACACTTTGAAGCGACGTTGGTGTAGGATGCGGCTTGCGGAGGATTCCCTTGAAACGAGCGGCGTGGTTCGTCTTGAGCGTACTGGTGTGCGCAGCGATTCCGGCAACGGCGCAGCGACGCCCTGTGTTGCCACAAATTGATGAGCCGCATCCGTATTACTACCGTGAATTGTATTTGCCGCAACTGACGAGCGGACCGAGCAGCCTGACGTGGAGGCCGGATTCCAAGGAATTGATCTACTCGATGGCCGGCTCGCTGTGGCGGCAGAAACTCGATTCGAAAGAAGCGGTGCAGTTAACGGATGGCGCCGGATACGACTACCAGCCGGACTGTTCCCCTGATGGCAAGAGCGCGGTGTACGTGTCCTATCAGAAGGACGCGATGGAGTTGTGGCTACTCGATCTCGCAAGCGGCAAGTCGCAACAATTGACAGAAGGCGGGTCGGTGAACGTGGAGCCGCGCTGGTCGCCGGACGGAAAGAAGTTGGTGTGGGTTTCAACGCAGTACAACGGGCGATTCCACATTTTTACGGGCGACGTTGCCGCAGGGAAGCTGACGAATGTCGTGCGGCTTACCGGCGAAACGAAGAGTTCCCTGCCCCGGTATTACTACAGCGCGTACGACATGGAAATCAATCCGGTGTGGACGCGCGACGGCAAAGAGATTCTGTTCGTTTCGAACAAGGGACACATTCACGGCACCGGCGGGTTCTGGCTGATGAAAGCGGAGCCAGGAGCGGAAGCCCGCGAGATTCACTATGAGGAGACCAACTGGAAAGCGCGACCCGATTTCTCGCCCGATGGCTCGCGCATGGTCTACAGCTCGTATTTGGGCCGGCAGTGGCACAACTTGTGGGTCATGCCGGCGAAGGGCGGCGACGCATTTCCGATTTCGTATGGAGACTGGGACGAAACAAATGTGCGCTGGTCGCCGGACGGAAAACTTGTCGCATTCATTTCTAATGAAAAGGGAAATACAGAAGTGGACTGGTTAGAGGTTTCTTCAGGCAGTAGTCACAGAGTGGCAACAGAACAAAGCGAATATCTTCACCAGCGCAGACCTTTGTGGATCGAGACCAAAGACAACGTGCGAGTCTCGGTGACAGACAAAGCGGGCCACTCGTTCGCTCCGGAAGATGCCTGGATTTTTGCGGACGATGGCTATGATCGAAGTGAACGCAACTTCGAAGCTCATTACTTCTATGCGCATTCGGACGACTCAGTAGAGATTGATGTCCCTCCCGGGCAATACCGCGTTGAGGTATCGAAAGGCCCAGAATTCAAGCCATCCAGCGAAGTTGTACAAGTTTACTCAGATCGAGATGGTTTCGCACATGGACTGCTGGCCCGTCTCGACTTCGAAGATGGGAGAAAAGGGCGTTGGGTTGGAGGAGACGCCCACGTCCACATGAACTACAGCGGAACCTACAGGAACACGGACAAGAATTTGTCAGAGCAGGCTGATGCTGAAGGATTGCAGATTGTGCAGGAACTGACTGTAAACAAAGAGCAACGATTTCCGGACCTTCAATTTATGAACTTCGATGCGATGGGGTTTAAGCACTCCGATCTGGACACGGCTATAACGCAAGGGCAGGAATTTCACACAAGTTACTGGGGACACCGGGGAATCTTGAGGCTGAAAAACCATCTTTTACTGCCGGGATATGCCGGATATCCGAATACCGCCGCGGCAAGTCTTTTTCCGATGAATGCGGACGTATATGACATGGCGCACGCACAAGGAGCACTGGTAGGTGCGGTGCATCCGTTTGATGAAGTGCCGGACCCGTTTGCCAAGCCGACTCAACGCATCACCGACGAATTGCCGGTGGATGTGGCGCTGGGAAAACTCGATTACATGGAGATTGTAGGATTCAGCGACCACAAATCGACCGCGGCTGTGTGGTACAAGCTGCTCAATCTGGGATTCAAGATTCCCGCAGGTGGCGGCACAGATGCTACCGCCAACTATGCTGCTCCAATACGAGGGCAGGTAGGATTCGATCGAGTTTATGTATGGATGCCGCAGTGGCCCGCGAGTATCGACCTGTGGCTCGATGAACTGAAGCAAGGCCGAACGTTCGCCACGAACGGGCCGCTGATCGAGTTCACGCTGGGTGGAGAAATGGTGGGCAGCGAATTGAAATTCGAAGCACCGCAAAGCGCAGTTCCCTTCACCGCGAAGCTGCGGTCCATTGTGCCGGTGAATCACCTGGAACTCGTATGCAACGGCAAGGTTGTTCAGTCTTTCCTGCTCGATGGGGGCAAAGAGACAGCGGACATGAAAGGCGAGATCGCGCTGTACGAGAGCGGTTGGTGCGTACTGCGCGCATGGAGCGAAAAGGCCGAGTATCCGGTGATGGACAAATATGCGTACGCCACGACGAGCCCGGTGTACGTAACCATCGGCGGAAAGCGCGCCTACGCCAGAGAAGATGCGGAGTACTTCAAGGCGTGGATTGATCGGACCATCGAAATCACGAACGCGTATCCGGACTGGAATTCAAGCGACGAGAAACAGCGCGTAATGAGCAAGCTGCGCGAGGCGCGAGCGGTGTACGATTCATTGAAATAATGGCGCGGGTGCCGGCCGCCTTGTCGCCGAGGCGACAGTCGGGATAAAATTCCCCGGTGCAAACAGCGTGTTGGATCCCAGTAACAACGCGCAATGGGGATGTTGCCTGGTTCCGGTCTCAAAGAGGGGCAATCGCTCCGCCCTCGAATTCCGAAGAGTACTTCGATGCATCGCATGATCGCTTTCAGCGGCAAAGGCGCGGGGCTGTGCGAATGAGCCTGCGGCAGAACAGGAAGGAGGGTACATGATCGTTGGTGTGCCCAAAGAGATTTATCCGGGAGAGCGTCGAGTGGCGCTAGTTCCGGCGGTAATCCCGAATCTGAAAAAAGCCGGCATGGACGTAGTTATCGAAACGGGGGCAGGCGCAGCGGCCGGCTATCCTGACGCCGATTACACGGAAAAGGGGGCGCGGCTGGCGGAAAAGCGAGAGGAGGTCTTCGCGACCGCGGACATCATCGTGCAATTTCTGGTCTACGGCGCAAACGACAAGACCGGCCAAACTGATTTGCCGTTGATGAGGAAAGGGCAGGTGTTAGTCGGATTCGTTCGGCCTCTTGGAGCGTTGAAAACACTGCAGGAGATCGCCGAGCGCGGCGGCAGCGCTTTTTCCGTCGAGCTCATGCCACGCACCACGCGAGCGCAGAGCATGGACGCACTTTCCTCAATGGCCACGATTTGCGGCTACAAAGCGGTTGTGCTGGCCGCCAACACGCTGCCGAGAATGTTTCCGATGCTCACGACCGCTGCCGGGACGATCGCTCCAGCGCGAGTGCTGATCATCGGGGCGGGCGTGGCAGGTTTACAGGCAATTGCCACTGCCCGACGATTGGGGGCCGTGGCTTCAGCATACGACATGCGGCCAGCGGCGAAAGAACAGGTGCAAAGCCTGGGTGGGCGGTTCGTGGAATTGCCGATTGAAGCGAAAAATGCGCAGGATGCTCGCGGCTACGGAACAGTACAAGACGAGAGCTTTTACGCGAAGCAACGTGAGTTGCTGGGCAACACAGTGGCCGACAGCGATGTTGTCATTACTGCAGCGGTGATTCCTGGCAAAAAATCGCCAGTGCTGGTCACCAAAGATATGGTGCAGCGCATGGCGCCGGGCTCAGTGGTCATCGACCTGGCCGCGGAACGCGGAGGCAACTGCGAGTTGACCAAGCCGGACGAAATAACCGTGGCCCACGGCGTGACGATTATCGGCGAATACAATCTGGCAGGCACCGTTCCGTACCATGCCAGCCAAATGTACGCGCGCAATGTGACCGCGTTCCTGCTCCACCTGGTGAAGGACGGCAAGATCAACCTGAACCTCCAGGATGAAATCATCCGCGAAACCCTGGTAACCCATGACGGTGAAGTGGTAAGCACGCGAGTGCGCGAATTTTTCTCTTTGCCGGCGCTGCAATCAGCACCGGCTGGAGGAGGAGCCTAATGAAGCTGGACCTGCTCACGGGGCTGTTCGTATTCATGCTGGCGGCGTTTATCGGTTTCGAAGTGATCCGGCGGGTTTCACCGCTGCTGCACACACCATTGATGTCGCTGACCAACGCGCTGGACGCCATCGCGGTAGTCGGCGCCATCATTCTGGCCGGAGAGGGCAAAACCACGCTCGCCACGATCCTAGGAACCATCGCGATCGTAGCGGCCACCAGCAACATCGTCGGCGGCTTCATCATCACCGACCGCATGCTGAAGATGTTCAAGACCAGCGGCCCGAGGAAGCCGTAACAATATGATTGCGATGGATACGATCATCGAAACGACATATCTGATCGCCACGGCGCTATTCATCCTGTCGCTGAAATGGCTGAGTTCGCCCGCGACCGCGCGGCGCGGCGTGTGGGCCGGTGAAGCAGGCATGCTGCTGGCGATTATCGGCACGCTCATGCACAGCGGCTTGAACTACCGCTGGGTGGCGATCGGCCTGGTGCTGGGAACGATCATCGGCGTGCCGCTGGGCCGCGTGGCGATGACCGCAGTGCCGCAACGGACGGCACTGAGCCACGCGTTTGGGGCGCTTTGCGTGACGCTGGTTGGCACGGCGGAATACTACTTGCGTGCTCCGGATGTGCCGGCGTTCATGATGGGAGTGCTGTCACTGGAAGTGATTCTGGGCGCCCTCACGTTCACGGGCAGCCTGATGGCGGCAGGGAAATTACAGGAAGTGTTGCCGCAGCGGCCCATCACGTACAAGGGTCAGAACATCGTAAATCTGGGAATGCTCGCGGTGGCCATTGCGATCGCGGCCGTACTAGTGATGCATCCGGACAAAGTTTATTTGTTTCCGCTGATCATCATCATTCCGCTGATTTTTGGTGTGATGATGATCATTCCCATCGGCGGCGCGGACATGCCGACGGTGATCTCCCTCTTGAACTCCTACGCCGGTCTATCGGCGGCGGCCATGGGGTTCGTGCTTGGCAGCAAATTGCTGATCATTGCTGGTGCGCTCGACGGCGCGTCGGGTTTTATTTTGTCTGTGAACATGTCGAAGGCGATGAACCGCTCCTTTACAAATGTGCTGTTTGGCGCATTCGGCCAGGAACAAACGGTAGCAGCAGGCGGCACAAAGGAGACGCGCCCGGTGCGGAGCGCGTCGCCGGAAGAGGCGGCGCAGATCCTTGCGGCGGCCAGCAAGGTTGTCGTTGTGCCGGGATATGGAATGGCGGTCGCGCAAGCGCAGCACAAGGTCCGCGAAATGTACGACGCGCTAACGAAAAAAGGGATTGACGTAAAGTTTGGAATCCATCCAGTAGCGGGCCGCATGCCCGGGCACATGAACGTGTTGCTGGCCGAGGCCGACATCCCTTACGACAAGTTGATCGAGATGGACGACATCAATGGCGAGCTCCCGCAGACCGACGTCGCGCTGATCATCGGCGCAAACGACGTGACCAATCCTGCCGCCCGCGAGGACGCTTCCAGCCCGATCTACGGCATGCCCATTCTCGATGTAGACAAGGCACACACCGTGATGGTGATCAAGCGAGGCATGGGCGCCGGTTTCGCTGGAATCGAAAACCCGCTCTATTATTTGGACAAGACGCTGATGCTCTTTGGCGACGCGAAGAACTTCGTAGGGTCGATCGTGCGCGAGCTTTCCGGGGGCCACGGCTAGACAATTTGGGAATCCAAAATAAAAAAGGCAGTGCGGAGACTGGTGACCGCACCTGCCTTTTTAGGGCTTAGGCGAACTTTTCAGGGCCGGTCCGGGCTCTCGAGCGCTTTCCAAACGCCGATGGTCGAGACAGCACCCGCTAATCCAACCGCAACCAACAAAAACCGGCTCTGCCCGGCAGCGACCGGGGGCTTGCCCTTTACCAAATCGACTGGCGCGGGACATTCCCGATGTCCGTGATGCTTGTGATAGTCGTTCTCGTCAGGAGAAACGTAGTCCTTGTAAGCGACTTCGTTCAATGCGCGAACACGATAAGCCTTACCTTCTTCAACCAAGTGAGAATCCGATCCGGCCTTAGCCGTGGCCGTGCCTTTCTGGCTGTAGACGGTAAGATTACAGGGATCGTCGATGCTGACTCTGCCGAAGTCCGGAAGGCCAACGGAGGGAGTGACGCGAACGTCGGAGGCGACGATGATGAGGTTCTGCTGCGTGCCCGGAGTGGTGTAGCGCACCGCGCCATGGTCCAACTCGACAACCGCGCCGTACGGAGCAGCGTAGATGTGAGCGCCGGATGAGCCTTCGAGCTGCAAAGAAAGGCCACCGACTCGAACCACCAGACTGCCACTGTCGCCGGTGCGTAGGTAGTCGCCGGAATACACGGTAGCGCCTTCAGTAACTCCGGAATTGCCGATGCTTCCGCCATCCGAACTCATCACGACGCCGAGCGCCGTATTTTGCGCTTGTGCCAGTACCGTTGACGGCGCGAAGCCAATCGCAGCGATTAACGATAGAATGACTGCTGTAAAATAAACGCCCCTCATGTACCTACTCCTTCCGCACGCAGGATCTGACCGGGCCACACGAAGTGTTCCCCTCTCGCGGGCCGCTATTTGTTCCCTTGCCGCCGGTTTCGGAAACCGCCCTGGCCGTCGTTGGACCGAAGTGGAATTTCATTGCAGGATCGCCAAACAAGATCCAGGTACGGCGAACGTCGTTATCGGTGGTGCTAGCTTTTGCCTTTAGGACCATTTGCCCGATCGGCTCCTTCGGGCGCATGGCAAGTTCATGCAAAAACGCCAGGTTCATCGAGACTTGTGGCGTCTGGTCGGTGAAGCCAGAGGATGCCCACACGGCAACAGCGCCGCCGTTGGGCGCCAGAATGAGCGCTTCGGCCAAGCTCTGCTCGTAGACGTCCTGGAAAAGTCCATTGAGGCAGTCGATGAGCAGGTAGACCGGCAGGCGCCCGCCGTTGGTTAGCGCGGCGGCATCGTTGTTATCGAAAAAGTCCGAGAAGGACCATTGTTGTTCAGCGCCGTGGCCGTTGTAGTTAACCAGCAGTGAGCCATTGTTGAGCGCTGCGCGGATTTGCGAGCGTACGGTGTCGGGATCGGCGCCGTCCGCCAGCAATTGTGTGGATTGCAGGGAGACCGGCAGGGTCGCCCTGGCGGCAGATACCGCTGTGCCGAAATTGGCGTCGATATTTTGGTCGGCGATCAGAAACGCCTGTGAATTCCAGCCCCCCGCATCGTGTCCCTGTTCGTAACTAATGATCTTCGAAACGAGGAGATCCGTGTCAGCGGCGGTGCGAACAGGCAGCCGACCGGTCGGAATTGTCGAGTAACCGGTCTGCTGGAAGTCTGTAAGCCAGTCGTCCGAGGCGGTTTTGAATGCGGCGGTTTCGATGATGCGCGTCGGAACTAAGTCAAAATTGCCGAAGCCAAGGTAGTTTCGGGGGTCGAGCGAAGCATCGCCGACGAGCAACACTGCCTGCGGCTTACGGCTCCAGTGCAGAGCGGCGTCCTGCAGGAAACTGCGCACGGCGAAGGGGCTGCGCTCGCCATAATTGTATTGGTCGTAGATCTGGTCGGTGGTAATAATCGCGACGCGATGACCCTGCGATTCGCGGAAGCGCGAAAGTGGTTCCAGGCTCGCCGCAAAATCGGGAGCGGTGATCATCACGATGTCCGCACCTGCGCGGCTGCTCGCCGCGGGCGCATAGTGCATCAGTGAGGCCGGAGCGGTGACTTGATCATCCGCGAAAGCGAGGATCGTACGGGTATAAGGCGCTGCTGCGGGAATCGTTGCGGACACGCTGAAGGAGCCGAATTCCGATGCGACCCGGCCGTTCAGCTCCAGAATATTCAGCGGGTCGGTGATGTCGAAAATACGGACCTGCGCAACGGTGAAACCGGAAACGTGGACAGTCGAGCCCGCGTTCGCCGTAGCGCGCAGCCAATTCGTGTCCGCCTCGTAAGTGTGCGGGTAACGAAGCTGGATGGATTGTGTGACGCTGACGTCGTTGTCACCGTTCAACGCTGTAAGAGTGACGGTATTGGTGCCATCGGTGACCAATGAAGAATTGATAGTGAGCGATTCGGTGTGGAGGATTTCGCCGTAAAATTCGATAGTGCCGATCGGTGCGCCGTTGAACTGCACGCTTACGGAATGCAGTTGTGCGTCGGTGACACCCTGCAGAGTCAGATCGAGGGTAACCGGTAGCAACGAGTTCGCATCGTGGTGCGCCACCGTGAGTGTCTGATCGACGGGATCGGACGTAACAGCAGCGCCGAAGAAATTGTCGTTGTTCTCACCATTCAGCAGTGCCGCGAAATACGTGGAGCGGTCCTCGCGAATCACGGTGAAGGGGAAGCTGCCGCCGTTGGTTCCACTCGAGCTTGTAGCGGGTGCTTCGAGAATGCGCTTGCCGAAGTTCCCTTCGCGGACGAGCCAGTACACGCGTGTCCCGGAGAACGGGGTGTCGATGCCGGTCCCGTAAAACTCAATCGCATCGGTCGGCAACGCAACTCCGGTATTGCGTCCAGTCAGAAGCAAGGGTTGCTCGACACCCTCGGCGTACAAACGCAACGAGCGCACGTCGGTGTTTGGCTCCAGGCCAGCCGCAAACAGTTGCGCGAACGTGGCGCGATACCAGCCTTCGTGGTCGACTAAGATCTGCACCGCAGGGTAAGCAGCAGCATTGAAGAGAGCGACGTTGGCCGGAGGCTTCGGAAGACTGGGCCGCGGTGTGTTGAGCGGCCGGAGTTCGGCCGCTACTGGGACCAGGTTAGTGTTCATTTGCCGCAAGGTCGGCGAAGCAGCGAGTTCTGCAGCTTTTGACAAACGCGCTTGCGCCTGTTCCGCAGCCGCGGTTTCGACGTATGCCGGTCCGTGCATCGTGCGCGTGCCGTTGATGTCGACGTCTTCGATCCAGTAAACCGCATCGGGAAGTGGATGTTCGTCAATCCACGAGTACGCTTTCGCGGCGTGCTGCGGTTTAGATCCGCGCATCAGCAGCGCAGATCCTGCGATCAGCGTCGGATTGACCCGCTGGCGACCACCTGCACCTTCCCGGTATACGTGGAAGCCCAAGTTTCGCGACTCTTCATGAGTGCGCCACACGAGGTGCACGGTTCCGTCTCCCAGGGCGAATGCGTTGAAGGCAGACAGGTCTACGGCAGTGGGTGCCTGAATCGTCGAGGTGAATGACGAAGTGTTGTTGGCGGAATTCGGGTCCGAAGTGGAAGATGAGACGGTTGCGGTGTTCGTCGATAGCGTGCTCGAACTAAAGCTCGCTGCGTTTGCATTGATCGTGATGATAACGGTGCTCCCCACACTCACACTTCCGAGACTGCAGGTGACCGTGGTTGTAGCGGAGGCATACGAGCACGATCCGGCGGTCGAGAAGGAGGACGTGTAGGTGACCTGCGCGGGAATAACGTCGGTAACGACAACGCTCAGGGCTAAGGCGGGGCCGCTATTTTTTACCGCGAGCGTGTAGGCAAGGTTGGTGCCCTGATTCACGGGTTCGGGAGATGCGGTTTTCAGGATGCTGACGTCGGCCTGGGAAGGCGATGCGACAATCGTGCTCACCGTTGCCGTATTGTTCGCAGTGTTCGGATCGCCGACCGAACTGGTTATGTTCGGCGAGTTCGTAATCGTTGTGCCCGGCGCGACCCCGTTATTTACTTTGACTACCAGCGGGAAATTGACCACCGCCCCGATGGCGAGGGTTTGACCTGAATTCAGAGTGCAGGTCAACGTACCAGTGGAGCCAACCGCAATGGTGTTGCAGGTCCAACCAGAAGGTGCGGTGAAGGTGGCACCCAGCGTGGTGCTCGCGGGTATCGCATCGGTGAAAGTGACCGTTGTCGTGCCGGACGCGGTGATCGCTGTGGGCCCATTGTTCGTGATCGACTGCGTGTAGGAGATGTTGTTTCCGGGACTGACCGGGTCGGGCGAATCAGTACTCGTAACAGCGAGATCCGCTTGCCCAGCAGATGCGACAACGGTGGTAGCGATGGCTTCGTTGTTGCCGTTATTGGGATCGGTGGTATTCGAATTGACGTCAGCGACCGCCGAGATCACCGTTCCAGCCGCCGTGCCGGCATTCACTTGCAGAACGACAGGGAACGTCGAAGATGCGCCGGACAAGACCGAAGTGTTGGAGCAGGTCAGAGTTCCTGTGCCACCGACCGGGATGGTGTTGCAGGCCCAACCACTAGGCGCAGTGAATGTGGCTCCAAGAGTTGTGTTCGCCGGAATAGTCTCGGTGAAGGTGGCAAATGCTGCTGTGGCGGGACCGTTGTTTTTCACGACCGCGGTCATAGTTATGGTATTGCCCGCGACGACCGTGGGCGCCGAGGCAGTATTTGTGACCGACAAATCGGCCTGAGTGGCAAACGTTACGGTCGAGATGGCCGTGGCGGTATTGTTGGCAAGATTGGGGTCGCTGGTGCCGGAGACGATGTTGTCGACGTCGACGATCTGCGTCCCATATTGTGTCGCGGCACCGACCTGTACGACGACGGTATAAGAAACCGAGCCGCCCGAAGCAAAATCAGGGTTCGTGCAGCTGATATTACCCGTGGCACCGACCGCCGGCGTAGTGCAAGTCCAACCCGCGTTGGCCGTGATGGATTGGAAGGTCGTATTCGCGGGAATGCTCTCCGTAAACGCAGCATTGACGGCGTCGAAAGGCCCGCTGTTGGTGATCGTCTGGGTATAAGTGATATTTCCGCCAGGCAATACCAGCGACGGAGAACCAGAGTTGGTGACCGACAAATCGGAACTCGCGCAATAGGCGCCAGATTGCGTGCCGGGTGTTTCCGTAATCGTATGGGTGTTCACGACCACACCGGCGAAACCCGGTGTGGCGCCGAAAGAATCCTGCACGGTAGTCGTGTTGCCGTTCAGCCCGCCCGAAGCGGTTGCACTGGCGGGAGCTCCGGAAAGGAAAATAACGCCGCCTCCGCCGCCTCCACCCGGTCCGTGACGCTCTCCGGGAAATGGCGTCCCTGGAGCTTGGCTTGGCCACGCATTTCCTGCAGTGCCCCCGTTGGCGATGACGGTCAAGCCGGCGAGAGTGCCGCTGTTCGCCAGAACCTCGATCGATCCACCGGCACCGGCACCACCCGTACTGTCATTCAGGGTGCTAAGGCTGCTTTGCCCGTTCGCGGTGATCGTGCCGGTTCCAGCGATGCTGCCGGTGTGGATGATGACGATGCCGCCTCCGGCGGCGCCGCTGCTGTAGATGCCGTTGTTGCTGCCGTTACTTGCACCGGAAATGTAGTAAGTACCGTTGTTAGTGGTGCCGGCACCGCCGCTTCCGCCCATCACCAGTGCGCTGGTGGAAGCAGGAAACGCGGAACCGCCGAAGCCGCCGTCGGTTGAGTTGGTGGCGCCTAAGCTATTCCAGCCGTATCCACCCTGGCCGCCCGCGCCACCATTCGCGCCGGCACCGCCGCCGGAGTTGAAATCGTTGCCGGCCGGGTCGCCGTCTGTACCGCCGCCACCGGCATTGCCCGGAGCGCCACGCGCATAGCTACCTCCAGGCAGCGTGTCACTGGGCGTGCCACCGGTCGTGTCGGTGGGTGTGCTTGTCGTGATGATCGTGAATGGGGCGATGTATCGCGGAGAGCCCGCGATGCCTTCACCTTTGGAGCCGTTGGTGTTTATCGTTGCGGATGTGACGTAATCAGTCACCGTGCCCGTGCCGCCACCGAGCTGCCTGCCGGCGCCGCCGCGAAAACCAAGACCGTCAGCAGACACCGTACCGCCGAGCGTCAATTGAGACGAAACGTCGATCGCCAGGACTCCACCGAGTGTTCCATTCCATGTCAGCGGTACCAGGCCGGAGCTAAGGACGGCGGAGCTGTACTGGGGAACGCGAATGACTTGGTAAGTTTGCTGAGCCTGCGTGGTCGTTGCAGTTACTCTCGAATAGCTGTTGAGCAAACCGCCGGTTGGCCCCGAACCTGTGAAGTTCAGGGTTCCCCCGGTCGTGGGCACGGCATTCGTAGCGGTGATGAATTCGAAGAGGCCGGAACTGCCGAAACTCGCGGAACCGGTAGCTGGATCTCCTGGTAATCCGTCACCATAAGAACTCGTGTTGTTGCTGTTGATCGTCGCGCCCTGCATTTGGATGATCAGCAAAAGATCACCCGCGGCGATGGCCTTTGACGCGCCACTCACGGCGCCAAGGGCAACGGACGTCGAAGCCGAGGCTAGCGTGCCCGTGTTTGCGGGCGGATAGTATGCATTCACGACGCCCGTGAGGGTGCCCCCGGTGCCGTCCCGGCCAGGAGTAGCGCACACGAGCGGCTGCACAACGGTGTAAGCAGTGGCGGAGTTGTTCGTTGCATTGGGGTCCGAACCCAAGTTCACACTGGCGGTATTAGTGAGAGTTGTGGCGTTTGCCGGAGCGGTGACGGTAATGGAAATCGTAGCTGTCGATCCCATCGCCATCGGCGAAGTGATGGAGCAAGAGACGGTGGTCGTGCCAGTACAGGACCATCCTGCGGAAGGTGTCGCCGAGACAAACGTCGTTCCGGTCGGGAGTGTGTCGGTGAATACGTTTGCAGTGGCTGGAGCCGCCGCCTGCCCGAGGTTCTGAATCTGAATGTTGTAGGTGAGATTCGAAAAAATGAAGACAGGGGTAGGGGAAACCGTCATCGACAATGCAAGGTCAGATCCCGTAGTGGGTTCAACGTAGATGGACGAGAGACTGGTATTGTTTGCCGGATTGTTATCGACCGTGGTCGAAGTGACGGTCGCTGAGTTTTGGATGGTGGTTCCCGCAGCGGTCCCGTACTGAATCTGGAAAGCCGGCGTGAGTGTCGAGGCGGTGGCACCGCTGGCGAGCGTCGCGTTGTAGGTGCAGACGAGCGGCCCGACGGCCCCAGCCGCGGGAGTAGTGCAAGTCCAGTTGGTGCCGGTGTAGGACTCGAAGACCGTGTTCGGCGGAGTCTGCATATAAACGACAATCGTTCCGGTCGCAACCGTCGCCGTCGACGTGACGTTCTTGACGACTTCGGAATAGGTGTAGGTAGTGGGAACTGTGCCGGTGCCATTGACGGTGGAGGTAGGCGGATTGATGGAGCCTGTGCCGTCGGTGGTATCGCTCGCGACAGGGATCACCGAACCAGTTCCCAAGGCAGTTTGGGCGCCTGGATTGCCGCTGTGCGCGACCTGCACCTGGCCATTGGTTGTGTTTACGGCCGTGATCGCCACATTGGTAACGTTGTAGGCTCCGGGTGCAAAACCCGTGGTCGTCAACAGACTTCCCACAGCGACAAATGAAGGCAATGGCGTAGGGAACGTAAAGGTAAAGTGGCTAGTTCCGCCTCCTGTGTACGTCGCGGCGCTGGCCGTCCCCAGCGATTGGGCCGGCATGGACACGGTGATCACGCCAGTCGCGGAGTTGACGCCCGTAATGACCGCACCGGTCACGTTGTAGGAGGTTGGTACAAATCCTGTCGTCGTCAGCAGATTTCCCACGATTGCGTTGGCGGGCAGAGGAGTCGGGAAGGTGAACGTCCCGACATTCGCAGCCCATGTTGCTGACGAAGCGGTTCCCGCGGACTGAGCCGGCATGGCGATCGTAACGACGCCCGTACCGCTGGTTGCCGAAGTGATTACCGCATTCGTGACGTTGTATGAACTCGATGTGAAACCACTGGTGGTGAGCAGTCCGCCAGTTGACACACCCGCCGGAAGAGGAGAGGGAAAAGTGTACGAAGCCGTGCCGCCTGACCACGTAACCGTTGAAGCCGTACCCAGGGCAACGGCGTTCGTCGACACTGCGGTTGCGGAAGGCGTTTGTGTGAGCTGGAGGTCGGCGGTTTGCGCATGTGCTAGTGGCGCGAGAACGATCAACAACGCGAACAGAAAGAGTGCGAAAAGAGAATCAAGAGCGCGCCGGACGCGAAGCTCGGCGGCGGTGCATAGGCGACGGGTCCATGTTTTGGATGGATGAGCATATTGTGTCCGCCAAGCCGAAAAGACTTCTTCCCGTTGGCGATACTTTCGCAGATTTACTCGACCGTAGATGCGCGAAACAGGAGCATCCGGAGCAAGGCCGGTGTCGCTGCGTACGCTCAACTCAGTTGAGTTCGAATCGAGTACGACAACACGGTGAACGCGCAATCCATCTGAATTGCGGGCCAGCACAACGTCTCCGCGACGCAGGTCCGCGGCACTTGCTGGTGCCACAACCACGGTGTCGCCGTCTGTCAGATTGGGTTGCATGCTTTGGCCATTCACCTGGAATTGCACGGCATGGCCGCGGCGCAGTAGTGCATCGCACAGTTCTTCGAACAAACGCGAATCCTTGCGGACCTGAGGCTCAGACCCGGCCATGACGAATCGCCTCCACAGCACTGGCTGTCGGTGTGAATCGGAACGTGGAGCAGGGCACGGAGCGAGTGACTTGGTCCAAAAATTCCAAAGAAAATTGCACGGCGCTCTTGCGATAGAACGGGACGAAGGCTCGCGCGAACAGTTCGGCAGCGGCCTGTCCCTGGTTGAGCGGAATCACTTCTTCAGTGGGAGCTTGCTCGAGCACGAAAATTCGGGAGAGGCGCGCGCGGCCGGGAGACGCGATTCCTGCGTCGCCGTGCCAAGGCGTTCCGTACATCCAGATCTCGCTGTCGTGCTCACGCAGGATAATGCGGTCATCGCTGAGCATCTGCACGCCAGGCTGGTTAAGCCACAACCTGGCCGTGGTGCTCTTCCCTGCTCCCGAATGCCCCAAAAACAAGTAGCCGCTGCCATCTTCGTCGGCCAAACCTAGCGCGTGGACTTCGACGCCTTCACCGAGCGCTAGCCGATGCATCATCACCAATTCGTCGAGAGGGTATTCCAACGGGAAAACGGGCCGTCCCACGGGGATCGCGGATCGGTTCAACACCACATGGCCGCGTTCGAACCGCGGATCAAACCATGCTGCCTTGTACGGCTGGCCGCCGAGCGCCGGACTGGAGAAATAGAATTTTGTGCCGGTGGATGAGGCATAGGCGGACCAGAGCCCGCCTGATACAAACGAAGGCTCGCCGGCCGGCAACTCCAGCGATGCCGCCCAGTCGATTTCCAACTCAATGTCACAGGTTTCATTGGGGCGCGCGCTGCGCATCAGGAAGGGTTCGTGTTCGGGATCCAGCGTGAGAGACATTCCGCCAACGCACCACATCCCGAAGGAAGCTCCCCCGATTTGCACGGCCAGGCGTGTCGCCCGTGTCAGATTTGCTTCTAAACTTGCAGCCGCGTGTGCCATTTCTTTCTCTGTCCTCGCGTCAGGAGCCTGGCGTCCTGCAAGGCATGAATCTTCCGCCGCACGAGCTGGCGATCGGTCCAGTTACACCCGCCACCTTGCAGTGGCCCAGGACGGCTTCCTCTGGGCGAAGGTTCACGCGAACGACTTGCGGAGGTTGGTAGGTCGCCTTCGCGTTAGGCTCGGTTTTGTTCTGGTCGTTCATAGCCGTTCGTTCTTAATCCGCGCTCAACGGAGACCGCTGCTGCAGGATGAGCATCCTCCAGATGAACAACCTCCGCCTGTGCTCAGCACAGGAAGGAGCGCATTTGACTTCGGTAAGGCAACGACGTTGGGTAACTGGGCGGAATTCGTGTTGATGCGCTCGGTGGCTTCGCGCAAAGAGCTGTGTTGGGCGCCACCTGAGCAGCATGCACAATCGCCGTGCGCAGGAACCTCTAGGCCGAGTGCAAATGCACGCAAGTGAGCAACCTGGCAGAGAAAATCAACAGGTTTTTCGGCATCTCCACTTTCGAGCTCGCCGTTCGCCGCGCACATGCTGCACAACGTGGTGATCTGGCAATTGGTACAGATGGTTTCGTTGACGTTTTTCGTGTGTCGAATGTCTTGCAGCCTGGTTTCCCATCCGCGGGTGAAGGAACCACTCCGCAGATCGTAGCCATCGCGATGCGAGAGCACGCAGATCGTCATGCGACCTGTTGGGTCTACGGCGCATCCGTTCTGCCCGCCGCCGCAGGTATACCGTTTCATGGTTGGCTGCGGAGGCGCCGCCAGTTCAGCTCCAACTCGACGCAAATACTCGGAGCGCCGCTGCGGATCGCGGAATTCGAGTGTGACCGCCTGTTCCGGTGTCAGCCGGACCGAGAGCGGGCTCTGCGAACAGTCGGTACGAGGATTCACCAGGGGGTCGAATTTGAACTCAACGCCAAGATCTTCCTCCGCGAAACGCTTCATTTCGTAGACTTCGTGATAGTTGATGGTCGTGGGAACGGTCTTGAGTTTGAGGGGCAGACCGCGTTCCATCAGAAGCTGAATGCCCTTCATGCAACGGTCGTAGGAGCCGGGAACTTTGGTCAGCGCCTCGTAGGTTTCCTTGGTCGCGCCGTACAACGTGATCTCAATGCTGAATGGTCGATATTCGGCCAGATGATCCGCAACTCGGGGCGTGATCATTGTGCCGTTGGTGAAGAGCGTGATAACGAAGCCGCGCTTCTTCGCCTCCGTGTAGATATCCAGAAAGTCCTTGCGCGCGAAGATCTCCCCTCCGGTGTAGAGCAACCACAGGCAGCCAAGATCGACGAGTTCATCGAGCAACCGCACATGCTCTTCGAAAGACAACTCCCGCTCGCGCGCATGAGTGTCGTTCATCGGCAAGTTGTTGTAACAGTGCTGGCACTCCAACGGGCAGCGATGTGTAACCTCGATCGACACCTCGACAGGCACACGGCGCCCTTGGAACCGGTCGTGGAGCGCCATCGAGAAATCGTTGTAGGTTGCCGTCTGCACCGCCACTCGGGCCCCTTCTCCGTGAATTACGCCACGGACAAAACCAATTTCTCTTCCATCAATGAATCGAGGAACGACTCAATGTCTTTCTGGGCCTGTGCCCTGGTCACTTCGAATTCGTCGCATACACGCTTCACCATTTCGCCAAGCGTGTGCCCTTCGTTCATGAAGTCCCACAGCACCGCGCCAACAGGATTCAGCGTGTACAGGGAGTTGAGGTCGCCGACGCCGCGGCGGATGGGGACGATGATGAGTTCTCCCTGGATCTTTCGAACAACGACTTCCTGATTGCGAATAAATCGCACATCGACTGAGATCATAGAAATTCCCTGGACTCCGTCGGAGCCCCTGAAGAGGGACTTCCTTGGCTACAGTGTCCTGTACTATGAGTACTGTGTCATGGGCCGAAGGGACAGCGTGTACCGTAATGGTACTCAGTTACGCATTGGGCATAGTTCCAGGGGAGATAGAACAGTTGGGCTATTCAACTGAGCAGTAGTAAATCGTTATTCCAAGGTGACGATCGAATCAGGTTTTTGCAATCCGAGCATACCCAACAGCAGCGACGAGGGACTTGGCCATTTCGATCACTTTGGATACGTCATTCCTTCTAAGTGCCTCTAAATCAACTAGATCAGCGCCGACGCCCAGCGCGAAGGCTCCTGCAGCCAGATACTCGTGCGCATTGCCGAGGTTGACGCCTCCGGTCGGCACGAACTTGGCATTCGGGAAGGGTGCCTTGAGAGCCTTAACGTGCTTGGGACCACCTGTGCTTCCACAAGGGAATATCTTGATTACCTGGGCGCCCGAATCGAGGGCCGCCATAACTTCCGTGGGGGTCAGGGCCCCGGGCATAACCAGGATGGAACGCTTTGTAGCGGCCTGAACCACCGGTGTCGAGAGCCCCGGGCTCACCAGGAACTGTGCTCCTGCATCCATACAGGTTTGAGCCTGATCGGCATTTGTCACCGTTCCCGCTCCAATCAAAACGCCACTTCCCAGTTCTCTTACCAGTTCCCGAATCATTGCTGGAGCGTTTGGTACAGTCATGGTGATTTCGATAATCGGAATGCCACCCGCGCAGATGGCATCGACCGCGCGGCGCGCCTCTTCGACATTCGCCGCGCGCACCACTGGGATAATCCCGATTTCCTGAATTTTCTGAATTGCTGCTTCCATCATGATGTTGCTCCCGAATCGGCGGCCGTCGCCAACTGGCGCGAGGGATCCACGAATAGCCATGCAAAAGCGCCCAAGGCACTGAGCGTCGCAGCCGCCAGAAAGGAATACGTCCATCCGACGTGTACAGCGATGAACGGTGTAAGCAGTGCGGTGACTGCACTGCCAAGCTGCGCCCCCATGTTCATAAATCCAGACACGGATCCAGCGCTGCGACCCGCGATGTCCGCCGTTACCGACCAATAACTACTTTGCGCGAGGTAAAGGGCACCGGCGCCGCCGGCAAGCACCAGGCTGGCCGTGGGCGCAGTCGCAGCCCGCGAGCCGAGAACCAACAAAAGCGATGCCAGTATCAGCCCGAAAGCGGCGAGCCCGCACCGGCCGGCACGTTTGCCAAGCACTCCTGAAAGTCTGTCGTTGATCACACCACCAACCAAGCTGCAGACAACCATCGCGATCGGAGGAAGCGAGCTATAGAAAGCCATGCCCTTCAAATTGAGGCCGCGTTCCTCAGTGAGGTAATTGTAGAACCATGTGAAGAAAATTGCCGCGACATAGCCATAGGTGAAGTAACTCAAGGTCACGGCCCAGACTTCTTTGCTCTGAAGGATGACCGACCACGGAATTCTGTGGGGTTGGGAAGCACCAGAGGCCGCTGGCAGAGAGCGGCCCTGCTGAATGTGGGCTAACTCGGCTGCGCGAACGCGCCGATGCTCCTCCGGGGTGTCGCGAGCAGTGAGGTACCAGACCGCACCGACCAGCAGACCGATGAGCGCGCTGAACCAGAACGACCAACGCCAGCCATAGTGCACCATGATATACGTCACCAGCGTGGGGGCTGAACTGGCGCCGGCGCCCACTCCGGCGAAGATTAGACCGTTCGCGAAGCCACGCTCCTGCGTCGGGATCCAGCGTGAAATGAACTGATTGGATGCGGGAAAGACGATAGCTTCACCCGCCCCGAGCAGGAAGCGGACGGTCACAAAAACAAAAATCGCGCCCGCAATTGCGGGTGAAACTGTCGCAGTCAAAGCGGTGAACACTCCCCACCAGACGACGCCGACGGTCAACACTCGTCTCGGGCCAAATCTATCGGCGAGCCAACCACCGAACGTTTGAAACAGAGCGTAGCTCCAAAAAAAAGCGCTGAATACCCAACCAAGCTGCACTTTAGAGAGATGGAACTCGGAGGCAATCGACGTTCCGGCTATGGAAATGTTGACGCGATCCAGATAAGAGACGGTGCTTAGGACGAAAAGCCAGAACACCAGGAACCAGCGCAGGTTGCCGCGCGGTTCAGCCATTTGCATGCTCCCCGGAGTGTTGAGCACTCTGCAGCATCAGGCGGAGTGGGCTTTCAATACATCGTAGAGTTTGTCAGCGATAATGGCATCTTCGCCGGGCTTCAGCATAAACGAGGCGATCGTCAGGCTGTCGCCGAGCTTTTCGCCGAAAGCATGTTTTTCGGCCAGGGCGAGAACGATGGACGGCTTACCGCTGCGCAGGGTTTTAAGGACATCGTCCGCTGAAATCTTGATCCGCTCGCGTTCCCACTTCACATCCATGTGCGGCACGTGATTGGCGACGTCGGGCAGATAATAAGAAGCGGTCACACTCGGAAGGGTCGCAACCTTGCGGGAGATCCGTTCCAGTCGACCCTGCCATTCCTTGCTCAGCGCGTCGTGATCCTCGGCAAGGTAAAGTTCGAGCGCTTTGAGCATGCCGACGATTTCTTCCTTGCCGACTTTCTGGCTACGGCCGATGGTGTCCTCGTGCGGACTGTTGTTCAGCAACGCATTGGCCACCAACTCTTGCTTACCGATCAGCAACCCGGCGCATTGCGGGCCACGCATCGCTTTGCCCCCGCTGTAAGCGATCAGGTCGTAGCCCATGTTGGCGTAATCCCATAGATGCGAAACAGGTGGCGTGTCCGCAGCCGCGTCGATGAACGTCGGGATGTTCAGTTCCTTGCCGAGCTTGACCCACTCGTCGACTTTGATCTGCCCTTCCGAATTGGCGAAGTTCGAAAAATGCATCATCGCGGTCTTCTCGTTCACAGCTTTCCGCAATTCTTCGCGCGTCTCGATGACTACAAGCTTGACTCCGGTTGTGCGTAGCTGGTGATCGAAGGGATTGCGATGCGATTTCTGGATGATTACTTCGGACTTCATCCCCGTGAGGTCGGGAATCTGCTCGATGAACTTCGGATTGTTTCCAGTGAGAATGCCGGCGAGGCCCGACTGCATGGCCGCTGCGGCGCCCGAGGTTACGATGGCAGAGTAGCCTGCTGGCAGCTTAAGCATCTCAGCGACGCGCTTGCCAGCGGCCACTTCGAGGTCAGGGACGCTGACAAAGTGCTGCGTGGCGAGCGCCATGACCGCTTCGACTTCCGGACGCATAAGCGAGCCGCCCAAAACGGTCATGGTGCCTTGGCCATTGATCACCGTCGTTACGCCGAGTTCGTCATATACGTCTCCGGTCGCGCCAAAACCGGTAAGCTTCGCGCCGTTAGCTCTCGCTTCAACGGATGAAGAGAAGGCGCCTCTGGGATTCAACACGGCTCCCGTGACTGCGCCGAGAATGCCCATGAACGAGCGTCGCGTCCACTTCAAACCGATTTCCATAAGACGCCCCCCTTTTGACCTGACTATTTGTTCACGACAGCAGCAATACAGTTGATTTCGACCAGCGACTTGCCTGGTAGCGCCGCAACCGCGACCGTGGTGCGCGCCGGACCGCCATTTGGAAAGTATGTTTTGAAAACGTTATTCATGCCGTCATAGAAATCGATGTCCGCGAGATAGACCGTGAGTTGGAGGATGCTGTCCATCGTGCCACCTCCCTTTGTGACGAGGGTCTTCACATTTTCCATAACTTTTTTGGTGTGCGTTTCAATGTCCATGGGGAAGTCACTGGAATCGTGGGAATGCGCTCCCTGTCCAGCGATGTAAATAGTGCCATTGTGAATGACAAGCGGCGTGATGAAGCCGTTTCCTGCGGTCTTCCCTTCGTAATCCAGTTTCTGAACGCCGCTGGGAGCTTGCGCCGCGGCCGGAGCGGTATTCGAAATCAGGCTGACGGCCCCAACTCCCGTAAAAAGCGAAGCTAGCCGCGCCGCAAAACCTCTGCGAGAAGTGAGATTACTGAACATCGTGTTCCTCCTATGAATTAGGTCAAAGCTAAACTTTTTTCCCGATCTGAGCTGCTGCCTAAAGCCTGCCGAACTTCTTCACGGCTTCTTCAATGGACTTCAGTTTCTCGATGTAGGCGTACATGGAGTGTTCCTTGAAATCCATTTCTTGGGCCAGCTCCAACACCTTAGCCGCGTCACCGCGGGGCACGACAACCACGCCATCCTGATCGGCCGTCACAATATCGCCTGCCTTCACTTCTATTCCATCGCAAGTCACGGGAATATTCGAACCGCCAAACCGGTAATGATGAATGGAGGTCGACGGCACAATACCAAGCGAGTAGACCGGAAATCCAATTTTCTTCAGGTAAGCCACATCGCGGACACCGCCATCGATCACGGCACCTGCATACTCACGCGAATACATGGCCGTGCCCATCAACCCGCCCATTCCTGCGATATCGGCTCCATCTTCTACAACCATTACGTAGACCGAGTCTTTTGCGCCCTGATCGATGGCCGACAGCATCCCGTTGAGCGCGTTGGGATCATTATTCGTTTCTTTCTTCAGCAGCACCGTCACCGCAAATCCGGCGAACTTCGTCGGGAAGATGGATCGCATACGATGCGACATGTACATTTTGCGGCCGGTCAACTGCTCCATCGCGTCGGAGACGGAGGCAACCTCTACGTGACGAAATCCTTCAAGCAATGCATCGGAGCTTTGGGGCGCAGGCGCTTGCGCCAAGGCTTGCCGAGGTGCGCCCGAAATTGCGGTCCGCACAGCGAGGAGACCGCAAAATACGATCAGCACGCCAACGAATAGTGTTTTCTCTCCTCTGAATCGATGCGCGCGAGAATGCCAACTCATAAAATCCCTCCGAGCTTCCACCGCTCAGGACTTTATCACTCTGGATAGCGCGGATGAAACACCTTTTGAATCGATTTAAGAGCGTACAAATGTTGGGAGCGTATCTAGAAACAGATTGACACCGTTTGCTGCTTCATGTATTCCAGAGGACCCATGGAAGATCGCCTGACAATTTGGTTCTCGTTAGCACTAAGCTTCATTTTTGTCCTAAGCAGCTCTGCCCAAACGGAGCACCCAGCCCGGCAATTCGCGTTGAGCGGCGAATCGCCTCACTTTTGGGATTTGATCGATAAAGACGCCAAGCTTGAACGCGTTGCGACGGGATTCGGATTCACCGAGGGACCGGTTTGGGATCCCAGCGGCTTCGTCTATGTGAGTGACGAGGAAGAGAACAAAATCTATCGTGTGTTTACGGACGGACATCGCGAGGAAATGATCGCGCTGGGCGATCCTGACGGGAATACGTACGACCAGAATGGGAAGCTGATTGACTGCGCCAGTGTTCTCCGCGCGATTATTCGTATCGAAGCGAACGGCCACTACAACATACTTGCCGATCGCTTTGAAGGAAAGCGGTTCAACAGCCCCAACGACGTGGTGATCGGCCCGGATGGAGCCATCTACTTCACTGATCCGACTCTGGACCTGCCGGAAGGTGAGAGACAAGATATTCCGTTTCAGGGCGTATATCGATTGAATGAAAAGGGAGAAGTCCGTCTGCTGACAAAAGAGCTAACGCAACCCAATGGGCTAGCCTTTTCGCCGGATGGGAAGAAGCTTTATGTCGATGACAGCAAAGAACGAAACATTCGTGTCTACGACTTCCATGCCGACGGCACGGTCGGCGAGGGGCGTATTTTTGGAAGCGAAACGGGGCCGCCGCATTCCGGAGTGCCTGACGGAATGAAAGTCGACAAAAGCGGCAACCTCTATATAACCGGCCCCGAGGGAATTTGGGTCTGGGACTCCAGTGGCCATCATCTCGGCACCATCGCAATGCCGGAGCAGCCGGCGAATCTTGCCTGGGGCGACCCCGACTATGGCACTCTCTATATCAGCGCGACCAAGTCCGTGTATAAGCTTCGGACGAAAGTTCGTGGTCACGTGCCCTATCTGAAAGACGCTCGGCACTAATTTCCTTGACGAAGGAAACTGACCTGACCGTTTCGCAAGCCATCTTCTTGTTTCTCGCGGGAGCGCTCGGTGGAGCCATGAACGCCGTCGCTGGCGGCGGCAGCTTTGTGGCGTTTCCGGCCCTGCTGTTCACGGGAGTGCCACCGATTCCTGCTAATGCCACAAACACGTTTTCTCTCTGGGTGGGGACTGCGGCGAGCGGGGGCGCCTATCGCAACCGGCTGATCACGCCGCGAAGGATCTTGATTCCACTTTTGATCATGAGCGCAATCGGCGGTCTGGCTGGCGCTCTATTGCTGATCAAGACTCCGGCACACACATTTCTTCGGCTTATCCCTTGGCTCATGCTGGCGGCGACACTTCTCTTTACCTTTGGAAAATACCTCACGCGCTACATCTCCGCCAAGCTGAGCCATAGCGCGAGCAGCGCGGCGATCGGCGGAGCCTCAGCAGTGGAACTGCTCGTCGCGACCTATGGAGGCTATTTCGGCGGCGGAATCGGAATTATGAACCTGGCGTTGTTCTCGGTGCTCGGAATGACAGACATACATGCGATGAACGCGCTGAAAGTGGTGTTAGTCACGGTCATAAACGGAATCGCGGCACTGACTTTCGTCATCAATGGCGCAGTGAAGTGGCACCAAGCCATCGTGATGACTGCAGGAGCCGCCGCGGGCGGATATTTTGCTGCTCACTTCTCTCAGAGAGTTCCGCCGGTGTATGTGCGGGCACTGGTTATTGGAATCGGATTCGGTATGACGGCTTATTTCTTCGTGAAGAGCTTTCGGTAAGTTCTTTGTCCCCTCGACATTGAGACTGCCGCAGGTCACAATGCGCTTGTCAGCTCTATGGCAGACCTAATCGCCACATTTGAAGCAAATGCGATCGATGCGGCAGCGCGAGTGCGGCGGGTTCCGGCTGAGGCGAAAGCAGTACGTTCCATGGTGCACGAGTTTACCGAGGGAGCGACTTCCATAGCCATTGGAGCGGGTGAGTTTTTGCCGCATGACGTGATTGATGCGCTGCGGGACCTGCCGGGCGTTCTTGCGTCACCAACGGACGATCAACTTTCGCGAGCCGAAGTCGGCGTATGTGGTGCGTTCGCCGGAGTCGCCTCCTCGGGGTCTGTATGCGTGGCAATGGGCGCCCCACTGGTTACTCTGGCCAGTTTGCTTATGCCGCTGAACATTGTCCTGCTGATGGCGGACCACATTGTTCCGCGACCGCGCGACCTCTTTGACTCCGCATGCCTCAATGGAGACGGCTTGCGACGTAATCTCGTGTTCATCACGGGGCCAAGCGCTACGGCAGATATGGGCCCGCTCGTGCGAGGTGTTCACGGGCCGCACCACTTGCAAATTCTGCTGCTCGAGTGAATGAATGTCGCAAACCAGCCCTCGAACATCGGACATGAATCCGCGCGCCGTCGCCAACAAACGCGATAAGAGCAAGTTGCTCCAGGCCATCCACATGGCCCTGGAGATTCAGAGCCCCACAATTCGCCGCAACACGCAGACCTTCAACCGCGGCCGCTATCAAGCTACCGCACTTCTTCCGGACTACGACGCTCTGAAGGACGAGGCCCGCCGCATCAAGGAAACGTCCATCGCCCGGCTGCCCGAGTTGATCGAACAATTGCAACACGCAGTCGAAGCGCGGGGTGGTCATTGTTTTGTGGCTAACACAGCCGAGGATGCGCGACGGCATATCCGGACCATCTGCACGCGCGCCGGGGCCAAGCTGGTCGTCAAAGGGAAAAGCATCACCAGTGAAGAGATTCGCCTCAATCAGACGCTCGAGGCCGCGGGAATCGAGGTCGCTGAAAGCGATTTGGCGGAGTTTATTCTGCAGGTGGCCGACGAGCAGCCCTCGCACATCATAGCGCCCGCATTGCACTACAGCCGCGAACGCATCACCGCGCTTTTCAAACGCAAATTCCAGACCGAGCTTCCGTTGGAAACCGGAGAGGAGCTGACGCGGTTCGCGCGCGAAATTCTCCGGCAGAAGTTTTTGCAAGCTGACGTGGGGATCACTGGCGGGAACCTGATCGCCGCAGATACGGGCACGTTAATGTTGGTCGAGAGCGAAGGCAACATCCGCATGACATACGTGCTGCCGCCCGTGCATATTGCCGTCGTCGGGATCGAGAAGGTCATTCCGACGCGCCGGGAAATGGCGCCGTTTCTGGAATTGCTGGCGGCCAGCGGCACGGGACAACTCATGTCCTCGTACACCAGCTTTCTTAACCTCCCGATCGACGATGCTCCTTTCGCAATGCCGGGCAAACTCCGCAGGCCACGCGAATTTCACTTGGTGCTTATCGACAATGGCCGGCTGGGCATGCGGGACGACGACGCCTTACGCGAAACGCTCTACTGTATGCGTTGCGGCGCCTGTCTCAATTCTTGCTCGAACTTTCAAACCGTGGGTGGCCATGCTTTCGGCGGAGAAACATACTCCGGGGGCATCGGTGGATCGTGGGAGGCCGGCACCACCGGTATGCTGGAGAATGCGCGATTCTCGGAGCTTTGTACGGGGTGTTCTCGTTGCGTCAATCAGTGCCCCGTACGAATTGATATTCCGTGGCTGAATGAGAATCTGCGCAACCGACTGAATCGAGAGGCGGGAGAATCGGTTCTCTCCGGCGCACTGACTACAATCACCTCCGGTCTCGAAGCGGATGAGCAGTCACCTGCTGGCAAACTGTTTTTCGGGAATTATCACTGGTTCGCAGAATGGGGCTCGCGTTTCCCGCGTGTCAGCAATTTTCTGAATGGCAGCAACACTGTTCGCTGGGGGCTCGAGCGTGCGTTCGGCGTGGACCGACGGCGCAAGCTTCCTCTTTTCCCCAGCAAAACCCTCGTCGCCGCAAGTACCCATGAGAACGGCGATCGCGCGACCGATCCAATCGCACGCGTCGCGCTCTTTCCTGATGTCTTTACAAACTACGGGATGGTGGAACGCGGGCTAACAACTTTGCGCATTTTGCACGCAATGGGCGTGGACGTGTTGGTGACAGAATCCCTCCCCGAAGGTCGCGCCGCTTTGTCGCAGGGCCTGCTGGCGACGGCAAAAGAGTTCGCGCAACGCGCCGCCTCCCTCCTTGACGCCCAGATTAAACAAGGACGAGACATCGTCATCGTCGAGCCGAGCTCCCTTGCGATGTTTCGCCGCGATGCTCACCACTTTCTCGAAAACTCAGTACAGGTCGAGCGCCTGCGTGCACACAGCTTTGAGCCGGTCGAGTATCTCGCGCGCCTTTTGCGGCACCTCGGGCGCGATCCGCAATCAGTGTTCGATGTCAGCCGGTCGCCGGTGGGCAGCCGGCTCTTTTATCACTCACATTGCCAGCAAAGGACGATCGGCGCCTCGGCCGCTACGGAAGAGATTCTCCGTGCTGTTGGCTTCGACGTGGTGACCTCGTCAGTGGAGTGCTGCGGCATGGCGGGGAGCTTCGGCTACAAAAAAGATTTCTACGAGCTGAGCATGGCCGTTGGCGAAGATCTCTTCGACCAGATTCGCCGTGCGGAAGACGAAATGCACCGGCGCGCGCTCATCGCCAGCGGCACATCCTGCACGGAACAACTTCACGCCGGTCTGCATCGCGAGGTTTTGCACCCGATCGAGCTGCTGGCAGCGATTCTGCGCGATTAACGCAAAGTGCGGTGCTTAGAGCGACTCGACCGGCACGCCACGGATCGATGCGTCGAGCACTTGGATGGTGTGCAACACGGGCACCTGGCACTTTGCGCGAGCCAGCGCAGCCTCCAACTGCAACATGCAGCCCGGATTTCCTGTGACCACCACCGACGGTTTCAGTGGCGCGATCAATCCCGCCTTGCGATCGCCCAGTGCATTCGCAGCTTCCGGCTGGACCAGGTTGTAAATCCCAGCCGAGCCACAGCAAATCGCCGCCTCCGGAATCTCAAGGATTTCAACGCCCGGCACTTGAGAGAGCAACAACCTCGGCTGTACACGCACACCCTGCGCGTGTTGGAGGTGGCAGGAATCGTGGAAAGCAACTCGGAGGGTCAGCGGTTTCCGCTCAGAACGCAACGGCGATTCTCCCAGCAGTTCGCAAACATCGCGGCATCGGGACGAGAAGCGCTGCGCTCGGCCAGCATATTGAGGGTCGTCGCGCAGCAGGTGAGCGTACTCTTTCACCGCCGAACCGCACCCGGCAGCATTGGCAACAACGTAATCCACGTCTGCGCGTTCAAAGACCTCGATCGTCTGCCGGGCCCGGGCTTTCGCCCCTTCTTCCTCTCCACCGTGCATCAGCAATGCACCGCAGCAGGACTGCGCTGCAGGAGCGATCACTTCATAGCCTTCGGCGGCGAGCACTCGGGCCGTCGCCGCATTGACGTGCGAGAGAAACGCGCGCTGCACACAACCGAGCAGTAGGCCGACGCGCTTCCGTTTTTCGCTCCGGGGCAACGTAATTTCGGCCACTGCTTCAACAGTTCTGATCTTGGGCAACAGAGCCTCGGCAGTTGCTAATTGCTTCGAAACCAGTGGCAAAATTCCGGACTTCCGAACCCACTTCTGGAGGCCACTGCGCTGATACAGCCGCAAATACCAGCGCAATAGATTCAGCCGGCGGGGCTGGGTAAAGATGCTGAAGATCAACCTACGATGCAGGCGTTCCGGCAACGGCCGCGTAAAGTTTCGTTCGATTTGTGCGCGGGTCGCTTCAATCAGCTTTCCGTAATCAACACCGGACGGGCAAGCTGTCATGCAGGCCACACATCCCAAGCAAGCGTCAAAATGACCCACCCATTTTTCGGTCATACTTGCGGCACCCTCGGCGGCCATTTTCATCAAGTAAATGCGGCCGCGCGGCGAATCCATCTCCTCGCCCCAAAGGACGTATGTGGGACATACGGGCAAGCAAAACCCGCAATGCACGCATTTATCGATGATTTCCTTGGCAGGCGGGTGGTGCTCGTCGAACGCGCTAGTCTTCGGCAATCTTGCTTCTTCGCCGGACATCAGATGCCCCCCACGAAGCGTCCCGGGTTCAGGGTTCGTTTCGGATCGAACTGCTGTTTCACCGCACGCATCAAGCTAATAGAGTCGGCCGTGGCTCCCCAACAATCCATCGGTTCTGTGCTGGCCGGGCACTGGAGAATCGTTAGGGAGCCACCATTTGCTTCGGCAGCGTTTCGAATCTCGGCGACACTTGCAAGCGCACCCGGTTCAGTTCCATCCATTCGAATCCAGCCAATTCCCGTAGCCTGCATCACGGCTTTCCAGGTAAGCCCTTTGGCCGCCGCAGCAGACTTCAGCGTCTCGAGCGTCCTCGCTAACATCGCCGGAATAACGATTACCTTGGCAATGACGGATTCCGCGCGCGCATCGTTCCAAAGGTCTTCCTTGGCGCGCCAACCACGGTGATCTGCTGATGCCACCCCAGCCCCGATCACGGCATGAAGCCGTTTCTCCTGTGCCTGCAATCCAGCAATGCGGCCTTCGAACAAGACATCCGCCTCCAAACCGCCAGCTCTGGAAGCTCGGATCTGCAACGCCGCATGGGCCAATTGCGAATTCTGGATTGCCAGGACTTTTTCCTGCATCGCCTGAAAATCGGGCGCGTTGAAGCCGAGTGTCAGTGATCCGCTGCAGACGGGATGGGTACGAAAAATCGCGCGCGTGATTACGCCAAGCGTACCCAGCGCTCCGGTAACAAGCTTGGGCAGATCATAGCCCGCCACATTTTTCACCACTTTCCCGCCGCTGGTCGCGAGCGTCCCATCGGGAAGGGCGATGGTCACGCCGATGATCAGGTCGCGTAACGCCCCGTAGCGCAATCGCAAAACACCGCTATCGTTGGTGGATAAAATGCCTCCGACGGTTGCTTTTTGTGGCCACAAGCAATCTAGCGCGAGACGTTGGCCCTGTTTCGCGAGTGTGTCCTGCAGATTTTGCATCGTGCAACCAGCCTCAACTGCAACGGTCAGGTCGGCCCACGCGTGCTCGATAACTCGGTCCAGACGACTCATCGAAAGCAAAATGTCCGCACGTTCCGGCGGATTGCCCCAGCGTAGCTTTGTGCCTCCACCTTGGGGAATGACGGCGAGGCCCGCCTGATCCGCGCAGGCCAATACAGCCGCCACCTCTTTTTCTGTTCCTGGAGAAACGACGACCTTGCAACGCATGTCGGCAGGTGCGCCAGAAACGCGCTGCGCTCCGACGATGGATCGTAACTGTTCATCGATGGCTTGTGGAATGGTCATGACCGCAGCAGGATTCCCTGATCTACTAGAAGCGTTCAGCGAGGCCAGCCGTCTCGACCGGATGCGGCACATATTCGCCCGGCTTTTCGCCGCACAATCTGGGCGTCGGAAATACCTTCGTAGGGTTGGCCAGGCGCAAGGGATCGAAAGCGCAGCGTAAACGCTGCATTGTTTCCAAGTCCGGTTCGCTGAACATTTTCGGCATCATGTGTTTCTTCTCTTCGCCCACGCCGTGCTCGCCTGTAATAGAGCCTCCAGCCTCCAGACACAATTCGAGGATCCGTGAGGAGAGCGCCTCCGCGGCGGCTTCCTGGCCGGCGATGCGGCGATCATAAAGGACAAGCGGATGCAAATTGCCGTCGCCCGCATGAAATACGTTCGCCACGCGCAGGCCGGACTCGCGGCTGAGGCGTGCAATTTCTTCCATCACGTGCGGCAATGCGGTTCGTGGAATCACGCCATCTTGAACGATATAGTTTGGCGAGATTCGGCCCATTGCCGCGAACGCAGCCTTGCGGCCCTTCCATACCACGGCTCGCTCGGCTTCGGTTTGTGCCACGCGGATTTCCCACGCGCCGTTCTTGCGGCTGATCGCGTCAACTTCCTGCATCAACGCCTCGACTTCGGCTGTGGGCCCATCCAACTCCACGAGCAACAGCGCGCCACAATCAGGATAGTTCGTCTGAACAGCCGCTTCCGCAGCTTGAATCGCGAGGTTGTCCATCATTTCCATCGCAGCGGGAAGCATTCCAGCCGCGATAATATCGCTGACCGCCGCGCCGGCTTCGTTTGTGGCCGGGAATGCCGCAAGCAGCGTGCGAATGCACTCTGGCCGCTTCACGATGCGCAAGACAACTTTGGTGGCGATTCCTAGCGTGCCTTCGGAACCCACAAAGACCCCCGTCAGATCGTAGCCGGGTGTCTCGAGCATCCTTCCGCCTAAATGCACGAGAGAGCCATCCGGCAGCACCACTTCCAGTCCCAACACGTGGGTGGTCGTAAAGCCGTACTTCAAACAGTGTGCTCCGCCGGAATTCTCAGCCACATTACCGCCGATGCTGCAGACCGACTGTGAGGAAGGATCGGGCGCATAGAAAAACTGGTTCGGCGACACGCGGCCAGTCACGTCGAGGTTGATGACGCCGGGTTCCACGACGACGCGAGCATTTTCCAGATCAACTTCCAGAATTCGGTTCAAGCGCGCCAGGCTGATGACGATTCCGTTTTCTACGGGCAACGCGCCACCACTCAACCCGGTACCCGAACCGCGTGCGACAAAAGGCATACGCTCGCGGTGACAAATTTGCAGGATCCCCTGAACCTGTTCGACGTTCCTGGGCAACAGCACCGCCTGGGGCAATACCCGAAAATTCGTCAGCCCATCGCATTCATAGGTGTGAAGTTCCTCGACGGAAGAGATCAGCCCGCGTTCTCCGACGAGTGCACGAAACTCATCTAAAATGCGTTGATTCATAACGTCTCACGGAAAGGATAATACGCCGCGATCGGCATAGGTAGATTTGCGGTATTAGAATGCCCACGCGCATCTCAATGAATGACCAGCTTCGTAAACGGATACACGTAAGCCTGTAAAAAGACCAGCACACCTACGAGACACGCTAGCGCGATGCTATGGAAGAACACATAGCGGAGAATGTCACCTTCATGGCCATACCATTCCGTTGCCGTACTGGCCACGACGATACTCTGCGCATCGATCATCTTTCCCATTACGCCACCGCAACTGTTGGCCGCCGCCATCAGTGTCGGCGACACGCCAACTTGCGTTGCGGAAATCTTCTGCAAGCTTCCAAACAGCACATTCGAAGCAGTGTCTGAACCGGTCAAGGCGACACCGAGCCAACCGAGAAGCGTGCCGAAGAAGGGATAGAACATCCCGGTGCGTGCAAACGCGAGCCCCATAGTCGCGTCAAGCCCGCCGTAGCGTGTCATGAATCCGATGGCCATCATCGCGGAAATGGTGACGAGCGAAAAGCGCACCTTGTAGAAGGATTTCCCGTACTGCTTGATCAGTTGCAGCGGGCCGTAACCCATCACAAAGCCGGCGATGATTGCCGCAGCGAGAATGCCCGTGCCTGTGGCAGAAAGCCAATTCAGGTTAAATATCGCCCCCTCCGGAGTCGGCTTCGCGACAACGGGAGGTACGCGCAAGATCAGATTGTGCAAGCCCGCAATCGGAATCTTGATGATGGAAATCTTGTCGAGCTTGGCCTTCACGCTCGGCAAACCCCAGAGAAACACCAGCACGCTGAGAATTACCCATGGCACCCAGGCGCGCACAACTTCGCTTCTCGAATGGCCATGCTGCCCTCGAGCTTCGCGATCCGGCTCGTGTCCCTCGAATCCCCAGATTCGCTTCGGATGCCACACGTAAAGCAACGCGCCTACCGCCGCCATGGAACATACCGCCGCAACCACATCGACGAGCCACGGTCCATGATAATTCGACATTAGATATTGGGGGATCGCGAAGAACACACCACCGACCAGGAGCGCCGGCCAAACCTCAATCATTCCGTTAAAACCACAAAACGCCCACAGCAACCAAAACGGAACTAGTATCGAAAAAAATGGAAGAATTCGACCAGCCATTCCGCTCAGCTGCAATAGGTCGAGCCCGGTGACAGTCTGCAACGCGACCAGCGGCGTACCGAGCGCGCCATAGGCAACCGGGGCAGTGTTGGCGATCAGTGACAGCCCCGAAGCTTGCAATGGTTTGAATCCAAGACCGATCAGGATCGCGGCCGTCACGGCAACCGGCGTGCCGAATCCGGCTGCGCCTTCGAAAAACGCTCCAAACGAAAACGCAATCAGCAGGAGTTGCAAGCGGCGGTCTTGCGTAATGCCCATCAGACTGTTCTGCAACACGCGAAACCGGCCTGTGGCGCAGGTCATGTCATACATGAAAATGACATTCAATATGATCCAGCCAATCGGAAACGCGCCGTATGCCAGACCGAACACCGCCGTGCGCAATCCCATAGCGGCAGGCATTTTGAAAACGCCCAGCGCCACCGCTAACGCGCTCGCCAAGCCCAGCAGCGCCGCCCAATGGGCTTTTAAATGTAGCCATGCCAATGCACCCAGCAACACCAGAACCGGCAAAGCTGCAATGATCGTCGATAAGAACCAATGGCCGAGAGGGTCGTACACTTGTGTCCATGTCATGAGCTACTCTCCTACCGAATGTGTCGACCGCCAGCGTGCGCTCTTGAGCCGAGCCACACTACGACCATAGATTTCTAAATTTGGAGCCGAACCTCTTAGGCGAGCCTTTCCCCGCGCATGAAATACCTTCTTCCCGGCGGAATGTCAAGGCGTGCTTTTGATCGCGAGCCGGGATAGGCCGCGGAACGATGAAATCCCCAACGGCATCCAATCGCAAGGCGTTTCTCTTGCGTTCGCTTCCGAAAATGTCGTACTTTGCTCGCCGTTTGCTCGCCCGTAGCGAGTTGAGGTGCTTCTTATGACCACGCCGTCGCACAGCATCCCAGGCTTACAGATCTCGGGCCCTGTCCATCCACAGCAGAGTGAGGTCCTCACCCCCGAGGCGCTGGAATTCCTTGCGACCTTGCATCGCCATTTCAATGGGCGCCGTCTGGACCTGTTGAGTGCGCGCAACGAACGCCAGAAACGCCTCGACGTTGGGGAAAAACCAGGGTTTCTGCCGCAGACACGCGCCATTCGTGAATCGGAGTGGAGCGTGGCGCCAATTCCCGCTGACATTCGCGACCGCCGGGTGGAAATTACCGGTCCGGTCGACCGGAAGATGATTATCAACGCGCTGAATTCCGGCAGTCGCGTCTTCATGGCGGATTTCGAGGACTCCAACACGCCGACCTGGCTGAATCAGATCGAGGGACAGCTGAATCTGAACGACGCAGTCCGGCGCCGCATCACCTATAGCGATCCGACCACGGGGAAACAGTACAAGTTGAACGCGAAAACGGCAGTGTTGTTCGTTCGGCCGCGGGGCTGGCATCTTGAAGAGCGACACGTGGTAATCGATGGCCAGCCGATCTCCGGATCGCTGTTCGACTTCGGCTTATATTTCTTCCATAACGCGAAAGAACTCCTCGCATCGGGCACTCGACCATACTTCTATCTACCGAAGCTCGAGAGTCATTTAGAAGCGCGGCTGTGGAATGACGCGTTCGTGCTTGCGCAACGCCATCTTGGCGTCGCTCATGGAAATATTCGCGCCACCGTGCTCATTGAAACCATTCTTGCCGCCTTCGAAATGGACGAAATCCTGTATGAGCTTCGCGATCACTCGGCGGGACTCAACTGCGGCCGCTGGGACTATATTTTCAGTTTCATCAAAAAGTTCTCGCGCGATCCCCACGCGATTCTTCCGGACCGCGCTCAAGTCACGATGACCACGCATTTCTTGCGCTCGTACAGCAAGCTGCTTATTCGCACCTGCCACCGGCGCAACATTCACGCAATGGGTGGCATGGCCGCGTTCATTCCCATCAAAAATGATCCGGCGGCGAACGACGTCGCGATTGCGCAAGTTCGCGCTGACAAGTCGCGCGAAGCCGGCGACGGACATGACGGTACCTGGGTGGCTCATCCGGGGCTTGTACCCATAGCCACAGAAATTTTTGACCAGTTCATGCCGGCGCCGAATCAAATCGACAAAAGGCTCGCGGACTTCCACGTCGATGCAGGAGATCTTCTGCAAGTTCCCCCAGGCGACATCACTGAGCGAGGCCTGCGCCAGAACATCGCCGTCGGGCTCGGCTATCTTGAGGCTTGGCTCCGCGGTATTGGTTGCGTGCCACTGTTCAATCTGATGGAAGATGCGGCCACTGCGGAAATCAGCCGCGCGCAGATCTGGCAATGGATTGTTCATGGCTGCTCGCTGCAGGATGGAAGGAGAATTGATGTCTCCCTGTGCGATCAGATGATAACGGAAGAACTGGCGAAAGCCAGGCGGTCAACGGATTCGGTTCGTATGGCTGCTTATCACAACGCATCACAACTGATGCGTGAAGTGATTCGCGCTCCCCAGTTCGTAGAGTTCCTGACGGTTCCCGCGTATCAACGCCTATTAAACGAAGGCGCGTAAGAATCGCCGGTAGAACGGACTGAGAGGAGGATTTGTAACACCCAGTATTCGCGTGAGTCCGGGCGCCGACGTTGAGGGATCGTACAGTTTCTTTCGAATCGCCACGAATTCTTGTGCCGGAATATTAGGTTCTTGGGGACCTAATGCTCCATAAGAGGAGTTTTTAGGGAGTGGTTCCCGGAGAGCGGCTGTCTATAACCCTCGCGCCCAACTACCGATAAACAAAAGCGAGGCGGCAAACATTACCGCAGTCGCGACCCATCCGCCGACCCGCAGATAACGGGGAAGCCGAAATTGACCGATGACCGCACGGTGGCCCGCCAAGAGCATGATGAGAAACATTAGAGGACTCGCCACGATTCCATTGATGACGGCGGATAAGAACAACGCTCGAATCGGGTCTAAGCCGAAAAAGTTCAAACCGAGACCGGCGATCGTTGCAATCGCGAGCACCGCATAAAATTTGGACGCCTTTTCCGGCCTCCGTTCCAAACTTGCGCGCCAACGAAACAGTTCCGCGACCGCGTACGCAGCCGATCCCGCAAGCACAGGAATCGCAAGCAGGCCCGTTCCCACGATCCCCAGCGCAAACAGCAGGAACGCCGATTTTCCGGCGAGTGGTTCAAGCGCTTTGGCAGCGTCAGCGGCGGATTGGATTTCCTGGCCGTTTCCCGATGCATGCAGTGTCGCTGCCGTGGTCAGAATGATAAAGAACGCCACAATGTTCGAGAAAGCCATTCCCACCCGGGTATCCACAGCGATCCTCTGAAAATGGGCTTTTGCCCTCCCCGGTTTCTTCTTCACCGGAGACTCGTTAGGATCCACACGCACTTCTTCCGCTTCCTCGGACGTTTGCCAGAAAAAGAGATACGGACTGATCGTAGTGCCGAGAACTCCAACCAAAGCCATCAGGTACTCAGTTTTCAGTGAAATCGATGGCAGGAGTGCTGCACGCAACGCGCTGGCCCAGGAAATGTGCACGAGAAACGCGGTAGCCACATAGGCAAACAGGCTCCAAGTCAGCCAACGCAGATACCGCACGTATCTTCTGTATGGCACAAAAATCTGCAACAGGACCGAAAATACGCCAAGAATGACAGCATACACTGTAGCAGAGCCACCTAACGCTAATTGCGTCACAGATCCCATCGCCGAGATATCCGCACCAAGATTGAAAAGGTTCGCCGCACACAGCAAGAGCACAACGCAGAACGCCACATATTGGGGATAAACCTTCTTCAGATTTGCAGCGATCCCGACGCCTGTGATACGGCCTAATCTTCCGCAGATCTCCTGAATCGCTACCATAAGCGGAAAGCTGAACACCATCGACCAAAGCATGGCGTAGCCGAATTCCGCACCCACCTGCGAGTATGTCGCGATCCCGCTGGGGTCGTCGTCAGCGGCTCCCGAAATCAACCCGGGGCCGAGTTGTGTCAAGAAAGCTGCTCCTGCGAATTTCCCTTCCTGCTCTGGACGCCATGGAATGCTTTCTCTCAAAACGAAACTACCTTCACGTTGACCTCCCGCATTGGCCATGGGTCGGGAGTCCCACCGTAGCGACAAGTTGGAAGAATTGCGATGGAAGGAAACCACTAAACCACAGGGATTTATGAGTGTAGGCGAAAAAAAACGCCCTACACGGTGTTAGCAACCGGTGTGGCGACAAATCCCCGCTCGATCTCGGGCTTCTGGAGATGCTCTGAAGTATTACCAGGACTCGTGTCCGGGATATAACTCTAGTTCATCAAGAGACACGGCCCTTGCCTACTTTCCCGGAGCTGAACTAGATCCGGGCACCCTTGGTGGCTCCAGTCAACTGTTAATCCGCCATTGCTTGTTCCTCCACTGATTGTTGGCCAAATAAAAACGCGGGGGCAGACAATGGCGCAAAGCGGGAATGCAAGTGGAACAAATGGTGGGCCCGGTAGGATTTGAACCTACGACCAACGGATTATGAGTCCGCTGCTCTAACCGCTGAGCTACGAGCCCCAAGTCTCACTATCTTATAACGAAACGATTCGCATCCACCGCGCATATGTGCGCGGCTTGCACTGGCCTACCTCGCCGAAAACCGGTAAACCGTCTCCGAGTGGAACTTCTGCCCGGGCTTCAGTTCGGTGGTTGGAAACGCCGGATGATTCGGCGAGTCTGGGAAGTGCTGCGTCTCCAGGCACAATGCCCCATTCCGCGGATACGCGATTCCCTTCTTCCCCTTGATTGAGCCGCTCAGAAAATTGCTGGTGTAGAACTGCACTCCCGGCTCGGTCGTCCAGACCTGCATTACGCGCCCGCTCGCCGGATCGTAGACCTCCGCCGCTTGCACCAACTTCTTCCCGCCGCCATCGATCACGAAATTATGATCGTAGCCGTCGTGTCCCAGCTTCAACTGCTCATCATTCGCATTGATGCGTTCTCCAACAGCATGCGGCGTCAGAAAATCAAAAGGCGTGCCCGTTACGGGTTTCAATTCCCCGGTGGGGATCAGTCCCGAATCCACCGGCGTAAATTTCGAAGCGTTCAGCTTTAACTGCTCCGCCAGAATCGTGCCATTCCCCTGGCCCGATAAATTGAAGTAGCCGTGACTGGTCAGATTGAGAACGGTGTCCTTGTCTGTTGTGGCTGCATACTCAATTTTCAGGTCGCCGCCTTTTATCACATATCGCACGGTGACCGATAAATTCCCCGGATATCCTTCTTCGCCGTCCTTACTCAGATATTTGAGTTCGACGCCATCCGGTATGACCTTGCCCTCCCAAATGTGGTTATGAAATCCATTCGGGCCGCCGTGCAACGTATTGTCACCGTTGTTCTTGGTCAGGTTGTACTCTTTGCCGTCCAGCGAGAACTTCGCATGCGCGATGCGGTTGGCGTAGCGCCCAACGAGAGGGCAGAAAAACGAAGCGCTGCTCGAGTGGTTGTTCTCGTAATAACCGGAGGGCGTGTCGAAGCCCAGCAGCACATCTTCCATTTTGCCGTTTTTGTCAGGCACCTTGAGTGAAAGCATGAAACCCCCATAGGTCATCACTTCCAGCTCTACTTTGTCGTCCTTCAGCGTATAGATCTCTACCGACGAGCCGTCCGGAAGCTTGCCCCCGTCGCGCTTTGTCACCTCCGTTTTTGCCGCGTGCATGCTCGAAGCTGCTGCAGACGCGATGAGTGCTGCCACCGCTATCCTGAGAATTCTCATAGCACCTCGCTTGACCATCATTCTATGTTCTTCCTTTCAAACGCGCACAACCGAAACTGCCCGTCTGGGATTTGCTCTTCGCCCGGGCTCTAGCCATCAGGCAAAAGGCTGTCAAGTTAAAAATATCGTTATTCTAAACGGTTTTTTCGATGCTATCACTTTCCGTTTTGAGGTTTATCTTCTCCAAGCACCCATCCGGCAGTTAAGCCTTTAGTTTGTTATGGATAGCCGGAGCAAGCTCAGCCCCGCCTTGTTCCATCCGGTCACCAAATCCGCTCTTTGTCCCCGGCCCGCAGACAGCCCGGCGCAGGCGGTTTTGCCGATTCAGTGCAATATTATGCATAGCAGCGCGTGCTTTTTGTGTGCGCAGATTCCCGCTCCTCCCCCTGGTCCGAGGAGCGTTGCACAGGCGCGCAGATCGGTTGGATCCGAAAAGTCGATGGTGAATTTCAAGCCGGCGTCTAAGAAGTCTCGCAGCGCGGTTACTCTCAAATCTGTCGCTCTCCACTTGGGACTGACTCCCGGCACCGTGTCTGCAGTCCTCAATAACTCGGCGGCTGCGCGTTCTATTCCGGAGCACACACGGAAACGAATCCTCGAGGCCGCCCGCGAACTCAACTACCGGCCAAACTTTGTAGCTCGCTCGCTGCGTGTGCGGCGCACCTTTACCATCGGTGTCATCGCCGAGGAAATCGGCGACGCCTACGGGGGCATGGTCGTAAATGGAGTTGAGACCTACCTCAGTGAGAAGAACTATTTCTTCTTTACTGTGGCGCACCGCCATAATCCGCGCCTTTTGCAGACTTATTCCGAGATGTTGATGGCCCGTGGCATCGAAGGATTGATCACCATCGATACTTCCATCGATCAACCGCCGGCTCTACCCACCGTTGCTGTCGCCGGACACCAACGCATGGAAAACGTCACCAACATCATTCTGAATCATCGACGAGCGATTGAACTCAGCCTTCGCCATCTCAAGGATTTGGGACACACGCGCATCGCCTTCCTCAAAGGCCAGGCGGAGAGTTCCGATTCGTCCACTCGTTGGGCCGCCATCGAAGATGTTGCCGCCCACCTCGGTATTGAGATTCGTGCCGAACTCGTTTTGCAACTCGAAGGCGTGGAGTCTACTCCCGAGATTGGCTATCCCTACGGCAAAGCGCTCATGGCTCGGGGCATTCCCTTCACCGCATTGTTTGCCTACAACGATATCTCCGCGCTTGGCGCCATGAGGGCATTTCAAGAAGCTGGCCGCCGCGTTCCTGAGGATATTTCGGTGATCGGTTTCGACGACGTCTCGCTAGCTTCCTTTTCCGTCCCCGCGTTGACCACTGTGCGTCAGCCGCTTCTCGAAATGGGACGCATTGCGGCACAAACGCTGATTGATCGGATCGAAGAACGCTCCACCTTCGAGGCGGAAATTGCCGTGGAGCCAGAGTTCATCGTGCGCATGTCTACCGCTCCGCCCAACGGCAAACACTAACTGTTTTTCAGTTCGGTAGTTGTAGGGACGGCCTTCTGAGGCCGTCCGCCAGCTCGAATGCGCCTTGGCCGTTCCGTCTCCGCCTATGCCCCCGCGTGCCGCTCGCTATTCGGCTTCGATCCACTCAACGCAAAGAACAAAATATACAGATAACAAATAACCGGCAGGAAGAAGGCATGGTGTATGCCGATCTTGTCCGCAATGGCTCCCTGTGCCAGCGGAATGAGCGCTCCGCCCACAATTGCCATGATCAGCAAACCCGAGCCATCGCCGGTAAGTGGCCCCAACTCGGCTACACCGAGCGTGAAAATGCTTGGGAACATGATCGAGTTGAAGAAGCCCACAAGAATGATGCTGTACATCGCAAAATGACCAGTTGTCAGCATGGAGATAGCCACCAGCGCGGCCGCACAAACTGCGCAGATCCCAAGCAGATGGCCCGTCTTCATCTTCTGCAGAAGCCCAGATCCGATGAAGCGGCCCACCATCGCACCGCCCCAATAAAAGGCCACCAGATTCGCCGCGGCTTTTTCCGTTAACCCGCCGATTTCCGGCTGACTGAAATAGTTTACCAGGAAACTTCCAATCGACACTTCCGCGCCCACGTAAACAAAAATTGCGATCGCTCCAAATATGACGTTGGGATGTCGCCAGATGGAATCGTTCACCTTTTCGCCGACTTTATGCTGCGCGTGTTCGATCTTCGGCAGTTTGACCGTGCCGATGGCAATCGCTAGCACCACCAACGCTATACCCAGCCCTACGTAGGGTGTCTTCACTGTCGCCGCTTCCTGCAAGCGGTAAGCTTGCAGCGCATCCTGAGGAAGCGCACGGACCTGGTCGATCGTCTTCGCCGCTCCGCTCAGAATCAACACGCCACCAAAAAATGGCGCCAGGAACGTTCCCAGAGAATTGAATGCTTGTGTGAGATTTAAGCGGCTCGACGCCGTTTCCGGTTTTCCCAGCACGGTCACGTATGGATTCGCAGCCACCTGCAAGCACGTAATCCCGGCCGCCAATACAATGAGTGCTCCGAGGAACAGTGGATACGACGGCGCGCTCGCCGCCGGCACGAACAGAAACGCGCCAACGCCCATCGTCAACAGGCCCGCTACCATCGACCTTTGATAACCAATCAAATCAATCAGCCTCGCTGACGGCACCGAGAAGATGAAATACGAGCCGAAAAACGCGAACTGAATCAACATCGTTTGCGCATAGTTCAAATCGAAGATCGATTTCAGGTGCGGAATCAGAATATCGTTTAGGCACGTCAGAAAGCCCCACATGAAGAACAACGTCGTTACGACCGCTAATGCTCCTCCATAGCTTTTCTGGATTCTGGCCCCTGACGTCTCCACTGCAGCACTCGGCGTGCTTATGTTGGGCATCGCGCTTCCCTTCTCCGCTCCGTTCGCGGACCACCTGTTTGCCTAGATACTGCCACACCTGCTGTGTTCCTCCCAAGTTTTCTCATCACATGTTCCCTCAAGGAAGGATGGTATAAAGTGACCGCATCGTTTTTTCAAATTGGATTGCGAGACCCGACTATGTCCAATTCTGCTGTATTGCGGATTTCGATTGCCTGCCTTCTCGCGCTGCTCATTCCTTCTCCCGCGCCCGCTCAGCAATACCCTTCCGCCGTTATCTGGTCCGAACCGGGCCTCCCCTGTGCAGATTCGGCCGCGGCCACTCCTGCGCAGCTCTCGCAGATTTTCCCCGGGGCGCGCCTTGCCCCTGCCGATCAACTCACCGGCTTGCTCACCGATTCGCAAACAAAATTGCTGATCCTGCCCCAAGGCTCGGTTTTCCCCGAGGTTGCATGGTCCGGCATCAACGATTTTCTCCATCGCGGCGGCAACCTGCTTGTCCTCGGTGGCCGCCCCTTCACCCGTGCCGCGTATCGCGATGCCTCCGGTGCGTGGCAACTCCGCGATTACAGCACGCGTTTCACACGCCCGCTGCTGGTCGACCAATATCAAGCCACCCCGGGTTCTGCTGGTGCGGTTTTCACAACAAATCCGGATATTCCGATCGATTTTCCGCATTTCTCCTGGAAGCAGGCCTTTAGCCCCATCATTCGCCTTAGCACCAACGATCTCTACAATCGCGGCGGCTCGGCGGGCTCTCTTGACGTTAATCTCGACGCGCTTGTCTGGGGCTTCACCGACGGCCGCAGGATGTCCGCCCCGCTGCTGCAGATCGATCATTACTCTTCCACCTTCGACGGTGGCCGCTGGATCTTCCTTTCGGCGGAACTCGCTCCGGAGTTTTACTCTTCACCTGACTCTACTAAGTTGCTGCGCATCCTTGCCGCACGCGCCCTCGAAGGTTCCCTGCAATTCTCGGTTCGCCCGACGCTTCCTCTCTATCTACCCGGCGAATTCGTCGAACTCGAAACCATTTTTCATTCGAACGCAAAAACCACCGCGCCGCTTACCGTACAAGTCGCGGCCTACCCCGAAGACAAACCCGAGGCCAAACAATCAGCGACTATCCCAGTGCCCTCGTCCGCTACAACCTTGCTCCCCGCTGCGGGTTCAAAGGGCTTACACGTCATTGAAGCGCGCTTGTTTGAAGGCGCAACTCTCCGCGGCATTTATCATTCCGCGTTTTGGGTTCGAGACGACGCCTATCTTCATTCCGGCCCCAAGCTCGGCGTCAATACTGACTATTTCACCATCGATGAGAAGCCACTTGCCGTCGTTGGCACCACTTACATGTCCAGTGAGGTCCAGCGTCTCTTCTTCGATCATCCGAACGTCTACACCTGGAATGCCGACCTCGGCCTCATCCATTCCGCCGGGCTCAACATGATTCGTACCGGCTGGTGGACCGGCTGGGACAAGCTCTGCGACGAATCCGGCCGCCCTTACGAACGCACGCTGCGCACCCTCGAAGCCTATCTGATGACCGCCCGCAAATTTAACCTTCCCGTGCAGTTCAATTTCTTTGCCTTCCTTCCCGAGATTCTCGGCGGCGTGAATCCCTATCTCGATGGCGAAGCGGTGCGCAAGCAACAGAACCTAGTCGCCAGCGTTGCCGCGCGTTTCCACGACGTTCCATTCCTCGCCTGGGACCTGATCAATGAGCCCAGCTTTTCGACTAAGCTCTGGCAGATGCGCCCCAACGGCGATGCCGTCGAACTCGCTGCCTGGAATGCCTGGCTCGCGAAGAAATATCCAGATCGCGCCGCACTTGCAGCCGCATGGAACGTGACACCCGAGTCCGTTGCGGGCACAGTCTCACTTCCTTCCGAGCAAGAGTTTGCGCAACGTGGCGTCTATGTCGGCGCCAACTCGCTGCGCATCTACGACTTTGTCCTTTTCGCTCAGGAGAAATTTGCTGAGTGGGTCTACAATATGCGCCAGGTGATTCGAGCAGCCGGCTCCAACGCGCCGATCACTGTTGGCCAGGACGAAGGCGGCTACCTCGATCGACTCAATCCCGCCTTTTTCGCCGATTCCGTCGACTTCACCACCAACCATTCCTGGTGGCAGAACGACTATCTTCTCTGGGATTCTCTCGTCGCCAAGCAGCCCGGCAAAGTCATGCTCATCCAGGAAACCGGCCTGCAGCGCGAACTCACCCCCGACGAACTCGCTCGCCGCACACCCGAACAGGAAGCCGCTCTTTTCGAACGCAAGTTCGCGCTCTCTTTCGTTCAAGGTTCAGGAGCCATCGAGTGGCTCTGGAACTCCAACTCCTACATGACCGAGAGCAACGAAACGCCGATTGGTGCGCTCCACGCCGACGGCACGGAAAAACCCGAAGCCGCCGTTCTTCGCGACATGGCAAAATTCGCTGCCGCCGCCTCTTCTTACCTCGTTAATCCCAAGCGCCCAGACATCGCTGTTGTCACTTCGCAAGCCGCGCAATTCTCCGTGATGGCCCAATTCCAAATCGAAGCGCAACAGAACGCCGTTCGCGCCCTCGCCTATGGCCTGCACCAGCCCTGCTACATCATTGCCGAGAATCAAATCGACAAGCTCGGATCACCCAAGCTCGTCATTCTCCCCTCCCCCCAGGCCCTCCGCGAATCCACATGGCAGGCCCTGCTTACGTATGTCCGCAACGGCGGCAACCTCCTCGTCACTGGGCCTGTCTCCCGCGACGAACACTGGCGCCTCGTCGACCGCTACACTCCGCTGGGCATCCACGCCGCCACCGCACCCCTCACCTTCCACGAAGCTACAATCGAACTAGAGCCTTACCGCACTCCCGAAGCTCTTATTGAAGCCTATTCCAAACACAACGTAAGGCCCCCTGTTCTCCTGTCTTTTGACCAACAAACACAACAATCGGCCGAATATTTGAAGTTCGAAAATGAGCAGACTTACAAGGACATCTCGCTCGGGTCGGGAACCTTGAAGTGGGCGGCGTTCCCGGCCGAATTGTCGGAGGGCTCAGGAGGCGCGCTATTTCTCTATTCTGACGTTATCCACGCGCTTCGTATCGGTGTTCACAATTCGGCAGGCATGGTAGCAATTAGAGATGCATCGTTTCTCATTTATTCAATCGAACTCGAAAACGCTACTCTTTACGTGATGGAATCTGAGTCGGACTGGAGTCCACGGATTGATGTAGTCGATCCGGAGACCGGAACGCAGCTCAAACTCGAACTTCCTTCCCAGCGCGCCGCTCTCGCCGTTATCGACAAGAAAACAAAACAAGTCGTCGCCAAATACGGTTTCTAGCCGGGGCTCGATGAGTCCGATTCCGGAGCGCCGGAGACGCGCCATAGGTTAGCCCAGCGCGTAAGCGCTGGGTAGCAATGGTCGCATCAAAAAAAAGCGCCGTAGGTGCGACACGCCGCACACCCATAACCACGGACCACGCTCTTTCATCTCTACAAGTAGAGGTTCGCCGATGCTTCGCTCCCAAGGCGTACAAAACAATCAGGCGGCTTGACCGCGCGCTTTATCTTTTTCCTCCTGAAACGCTTTCTCGGCCGCGTCCCGCTCGGATCACGCATCCGCGCTTTCGACCCCAAATACCTTCGAAACGCTACCCGCATGGATGTGTACGCCGCTGGAAAAGGCGTCGTCCCCATGCACCTTAAGGAGCTTGCGCAACTAAAAACCGCCCTCATGGTCGGTTGCCCTTTTTGAATCGACATTCACTCTGCCGTCGGCAGAAAATCCGGAATCACCGAGCAGCAACTCCACGACATTTCGCAATTCGAATCCAGCCCGTATTTCAACGAACAGGAGAAGCTCGTCCTGAACCTCGCCGTCGCGCTGACCCGCACCCCTGCGAACGTCTCGGACGACCTCTACGCCGCCCTGCGCAGACAGTTCTCCGAGCGTCAACTCGTGGAACTCTCCGCCGTCATCACCTGGGAAAACGCGCGCGCGCGTTTTAATCGTACCTTTGACGTCGCCGCCGAAGGCTTCTCCGAAGGCCAGTTCTGCCCGATGCCGGAGCACTCATCGTCGGTAACAACAATTCCACAAGTGACATCCAGACCGTGATCTCGCACCTACCCCCTCTTCTTCGCGCGGGACTATAATCCCGGTGTATCAGCCTGGGCGAAAGGAGTGCTCCTATGAGTGTTCCTCAGCGTCTGAAGTTCTTTCTGCAGTCCAATCACATTTCCTACGAGAATATTCCTCATTCCACAACTTACACCGCGCAAGGCACGGCCGCGCTCATGCGCATCTCCGGGCGAGAGATCGCTAAGACCGTCGTCCTGCGCGCAGGCCCGCCCGAGCAAGAACACACGATCCTGGCCGTGCTGCCGGGAGCGCGGCACGTCAAACTCGACAAATTGTCCGCGCTGGTCGGCCAACCGGTCAGGCTTGCTGATGAACTGGAGTTCGCTGGCCTCTTCCCCGATTGCGAGTTGGGCGCGATGCCGCCGTTCGGCGCGCTCTACAATCTACCCGTATTTATGGACGAGTCCCTGGCCAGGGATAAGGAAGTCGTCTTCAACGCGGGCACGCATCACGACGCAGTGCGAGTCGCTTACACGGATTTCGTTCGTCTCGCACGGCCAACGATCTGCGCATTCGCCTAACGCGTCTCGCTGGCCAGGCCTTTCGACACCGCCCTATCGGGGGTTTGTGTGCCTGAGGGCCCCTCTTCAGCTATTCCATTGGAGCCCGGTTGCCCAGCACAGGCCCACTTCAACCACTGTTTCCGTAACGCTGCCAGATTTTCTCTCGCTTCTTCATTGCTGGGATTCAGCTGCAACGCACGCAGAAACCCTGAGATCCCTGAGCCGACTCGCCCGCAAAGCGTTTCGGCTGCAGCCCAATCATTCCAGTTCTCGCTGTTCTCCCGTTCGTCCAATTCCGCACGAAATTCTCTCACAGCCTCTTCGTACTTTCCGGCTTGAAACAGCGCCAACGCCGTCGTCCGGTGTCCCTCAGGCGTAACTTCTTGCATTTTTGTGACCTCCCGGCAACGGGGTCTATGTGACCCGATCCTCTCGAGGGTCTATGGTGCATTTCCATTTCCTATTAGGAATTTGTAATGAACTCCGCTGCCTTTTCTGCAGAAACACGGGTGATGGATGAGGGTGCGGAAGCTACCGGCAGGGCCGCCCGCTTTCAGCCGTTCTATTTTCTCAGGCCCCGGCAGCCGCTACTTGTACCGGCGCGGGCACTTCCGCGGCAATCTCTGTGCCACTGTTGATGGCGGTGTTCACAGAAAGCGTTCCGCCGCACAAGCGCAATCGTTCCCGCATGCTGGTCAAGCCGATTCCGCCGACTTGCAGTGTCGAATCGAATCCCAAGCCGAAGTCCTTCACCGCCAGCCGCACTCGTTCGCCGTCGCGAGTCACGCTCACAGTGATACGGTCCGTTCGCGCATGCTTCAGAGCGTTCGCCAGTGATTCCTGCGCCACGCGATACAGGCACAGGGCCACCTCCGGCGCCAACCGGCAGTCCAGCCCATCGGATTGAAGTTCGATCTCCAGGTGATGGTGGGCCTCATACTTCCTGCACAAATCCCTTAGCGCGACCTTCAATCCACAGGTCTGCAAGCTGGCGGAATGCAGTTCGTGGGACAGCTTGTGAATGTCTGTCGCAATCGCATCGAGCTCGGTCCGCAATGCCAACCCGTCTCGATCCCTTCGATCGTTCTCGACCAACCGCTCCCGATCCAGTTCGCACGCTAATAGCGCCACCCGCTGGCCAATGTCGTCGTGCAGCTCGCGGCTGATGCGCCGCCGCTCTTCCTCCTGCGCCTCGATCAAATGGCCGGCGAGCCGCTGCAGCTCCTGGTCACGCTGATACAGGGCCGCTTCGGCGGTTTTTTGCGCAGTGCAATCGCTGACCATGCCCAGCACCAGTGGCGCAGATTCGGGATGAAGACTCAGCAGCGATACGTTCACCTGTCCCCATATCTCCGACCCGTCCTTGCGGAAGAATCGCTTTTCGATGCTGTAGCTTGTTCGCAACCCCTGCCGCAACTCTTCGAACAGCACCTTTTCGATTTCTTCATCGTCTGGATGGCTGATGCGCTCACATCGCAGCCGTTTCAGTTCTTCAGCCGCATAGCCGAGCATCCCGCAGAACGCCGGATTCACCTCCAAGATGCGCCCCTCGAGAGTCTCCAACGCGATCCCAACCGATGCCTGCGCAAATAAGTATCGGAAACGTTGTTCGCTCTCTTCCCGCGCGATCTGTTCGTACTTCCTCTCCAGCGTCGCGCCGATGACGTTAGCGACAATCGCCAGTTCGCTCCCAATTTCGTCCGCCCAGTTCTCCACCTTGCAATAGGACGCCAGGCCCAACACACCATTCCTCGTGGGACTATACCTCGATGGGATCAGCAACAGCGATTTCACGCCCAAGCTTTGAAGGAACTCCCGGTCCTGTCTCCCTGCCGTCGGCAAATCCTCTAAACCACGCAGCATCACGCGTTCGTGCTTTCCCAGCCGCTGGCCCATGTATGGCATCTTCTCCGGCGGAATCACTTTCGGGGAAGCTACTGCTTGCCGCACGCTTCCCGTATATTTGTGCAGCAGCATCGACGAATCTTCCGCCACTTCGTACCAGCAGAGCCGATCCGCCTCCAGCAGTTCCACGATATTCTTCAGACCCTCGCTAATCGTGGCGTCAACCGCACTCGCCGGAGTTGCCGCCAAGCGCTCCGCAAATTCCGAGATGCGCTTTTCGAGTTCGTGCCGTTTCTTTTCGCGCGCGATCGTCTGTCTGTGCCAACGATGCTGCAAAAATAGGAAGGCCAGAAGACACAGAATGATCGTTAGTGCCACTGGGATTCCGGGTCGAAATAAAATGCTGGCCATCGGTGGAGCTGGGGATTGGCACAGGTTCGTGATTACTTGGTCAGGGAACATGACCATTCTCCTTCTAAGAAGGATCTGTACCTGCACCGGTACATCCTTACGAACAGGCTCCGTCCTTTTCTGTGGCTTAGTAATATAGCTAAATTGCAAGTTTCGGCAACTATAACTTCGGGACAGCTGTCCGTTCCTGCCTGCTACAAGGTCCGCGCCTGCAGGCGGATGCGCCGGCCTTCGCCGCAGTCTTTAACGTGGAAGAATAAGGAGGTCCAACGGACGGCCTCGCAATGGCGACCTCCTTGCGTCCTTGCTTCTTTGTCTCTTTGCCCGCTGGTTTTCAAGCGTGCGACGCGATTGGTTCCTTCTCGCTTACATGGGCGAGCCCGGCTTCCAGAACGTCCATGGCTTCATCAAACTGCTCATCCGTCACCACCAACGGCACGAGAATGCGCATCACGTTCCCCAGGGTTCCGGCCGTTATCGTAATGACGCCGTGCTCATAGGCATACTTCGCCAGTTCTTTTGTTTCCGCGCCTGCAGGTTCACGTGTTTCGGCATCTTTCACCAATTCGAAAGCGCACATGCCGCCCAACGCTCGCACTTCGCCGATCAAGGAAAATTTCTTCTTCCAGCCATTCGCACGCTCCACAAAACGTTTGCCAATCGCCATCGACCGCCCCAGCAATCCGTCCTTCTCGATCGTTTCCAGCGCCGCGAGCGCCGCTACGCACGCAATGGGGTTCCCCGCGAACGTGCTGCCCAATCCCCCTGGACCCGGCGCATCCATTATTTGCGCGCGGCCGGTCACGCCGCCGAGTGGCAAGCCGCCTCCCACCGACTTCGCCGTGGTAATCAGATCCGGCTCTACGCCGAAATGCTCGATCGCGAACCACTTGCCGGTACGCGCGATTCCGCTCTGCACTTCGTCGGCTATCAACACGATTCCATATTTGTTGCAGATTTCCCGCAGGATCGGGAAGAACTCCTTTGGCGGCGCCACGAACCCGCCTTCTCCCAACACCGGCTCCGCAATAATTGCCGCCACCGTGCTGGGATCCACCACGCGCCGGAAGGTATCCTCGAGGTGCTTCGCGCAATACACTTCGCAAGCCGGATACGTTTTGGAATAGGAGCACCGGTAACAATACGCGTATGGCACGCGGTAGACTTCCGGCGCGAACGGGGCAAATCCCGCCTTGTACGGCACGATCTTGCTCGTCAACGACATCGTCAACAACGTGCGTCCGTGAAACGCATCTTCAAACGCAATCACCGCCGGCCGCTTGGTGTACGCCCGTGCGATCTTCACCGCGTTCTCGACCGCTTCCGCGCCCGAGTTAATGAACATCGTTTTCTTCGGCCCGTTGATGGGCGCCAACGCGTTCAATTTTTCAGCCAGCGCCACATACGATTCGTACGGAGTTACGCCAAAACACAAGTGCAGAAACTTATCCAATTGCTCGCGCAGCGCATCGGTCACGCGTGGTGCCCTGTGTCCGGAATTGATGCAACCAATTCCGCCCGCGAAATCGATATAACAGTTTCCATCCAGATCTTCGATCCAGGCCCCCTCCGCCTTCGCCGCGCAAACGGGCGTCACCAGTGCCGGTCCTCGCGGAATCGCCGCGTCCTTCCTTGCCACCAGTGCCTTCGATCTGGGCCCCGGAATTTCCGTCCGAATCTGTATCGTCTTCATGGCCTTCCCCGTTTCAACCGCGATTTCAGCAAATCACAAAATTGTCATCCTGGAGCGCGCCGTTTGCGCCGAAGGACCTCAACCGATACTTCAGTACCACCCGATCGGCGACTCATCCAAATTCACGAACACCTGCTTTGTCTCCAAGTATTCTTCCAACCCCCACGGCCCCAGCTCGCGGCCGAAGCCCGACTGTTTGTACCCGCCCCACGGCGCCTCTACATACGTCGGCTGCATGTGATTCACCCACACGATTCCGGCCCGCAGCGCTTTCACCACACGAAACGCCTTGTAAATGTCGCGGGTCCACACCGCGCCCGCCAGTCCGTACGGCGTATCGTTCGCAATACGGATTGCTTCGCCCTCGTTTTCGAAGGGAATCACCGACGCCACCGGCCCAAAAATCTCTTCTCGTGCGATCCGTGCGCTGTTGTCCACATCATAGAAAATCGTCGGCTCCACATAGTAGCCTTTGCCGATTTCCTTCGGCCGGCCGCCTCCAACCGCCGTCTTCGCTTCTTTCTTGCCCAGCTCCAGATATGAACTCACGCGGTCGTACTGCTCTTTGCTGACCAGCGGTCCCATCTTCGTTTCGCGTTCGAGCGGAGGACCCAGCTTGATCCGCTTGGCCTTCTCCGTCATCGCTTCCACAAACTTGTTGTAGATCTTCTTCTCCACAAGAAGGCGGCTTCCCGCCGAGCAGACCTCGCCTTGATTGATGAACACGCCAAACAGCGCTCCGTCCACCGCGGCTTCCCAATCCGCATCCCCAAAAAACACGTTCGGCGATTTTCCGCCCAGTTCCAGCGTCACCCGCTTCAGCGTATCCGCGGCGCCCTTCACAATGATCTTTCCCACCGCCGCGCTGCCGGTGAACGCGACCTTGTCTACTCCCGGATGCGCCACCAGCGCCGCTCCCGTAATTTCCCCGACACCGTTAATCACGTTCACCACGCCCGGCGGCAGCCCAACTTCCTCAAACCAGTTCGCGAACTCCAGCGCCGTTAGTGGCGTCTGCTCCGCCGGTTTCAGCACGCAACAGCATCCCGCCGCGATTGCCGGCGCCAATTTCCAGGCCGCCATCAGCAGTGGGAAGTTCCACGGAATGATCTGTCCCGCCACGCCCACCGGTTCGCGCATCGTAAAGCTGAGCGCGTTGGCCGGCACGGGATTTACCGTTCCCGTCACCTTGTTGGCTAGCCCGCCGTAATACTCGAAACAGGTCGCCACATCGGCAATGTCGTATTCCGCTTCCACGATGGGCTTCCCGGAGTTATGGGCTTCGAGGTCCGCCAGCATCGCTGTGTTTTGCCGGACCTTTTCTGCCAGCTTGAACAAAATCCGCCCGCGGTCCTGCGCCGTGGTCGTAGCCCAAGGTCCGCCGTCAAACGCTGCACGCGCCGCTTTCACCGCTTTGTCCACATCGGCAGCCGTCGCTTGCGCCACCTGCGCGATCACTTCTTCCGTCGACGGGTCGTACACCGCAAATGTCTCATTTGAGGAGCCGCTGACCCATTGCCCGTTGATGTAATTCTGATAATTTTTCACTGACGCTTTCGCTGTTCCCGCCATCGCTCACCTCGCCAACTGCAAATCCGTGGCGCAGCCATCCTTGGCTGCGCGCGCTCATCTAAACTACTGTCGACCGAGCTTCCAGTTTTCGTGCCGCTTTCCGGCTCCCATACACAAAAAAGAAAAATGCCGCCAGTCCAATGAAAACGATCGTCCCGCCCACCATCCAAACTTCATACGACCACACCGACTTGATCTGTTGCGCCGGGAAAAATGCCAGCGCGATTCCCAAGGTAGTCGTCACCAAACCACTGATTCCCGCGAAAATCAAAGTCCCCTTACCGTAGTGCCCACGCACAAATCCGTCGTCGAACGCGATCTTCAGTAACGCGCCAAACATGTACAGAAACGGAATCAGTTGCAGCACCACCGCCAGCGACAACAGCGACTGGAAACTGGCCTGCACGTTGCCCGTCGACAAAAAATTCACCGCCACCAAAATCAACGATACCGCGGCGTGCACAATGAGCGCCGCATACGGCGTCGCGTACTTCGGATGGATTCTTCCGAGCCAAGCGGGCATGTATGAATCCAGACCCGCCACGAAGGGTATCCTCGCAGAACCGCCAAGCCAAGCCGACCCAATCCCCGCAATCGACAAACTGAGCAAAAAGGCGAATGGCGCCACCATCCACCCTACTTGGACCTGTTTCGCCATGTGGTTTACGGCCTGCACGATTCCTTGCAGCACACTGATGCTGTTCTTGTCCACCGCGACCAGCAACGTCATCGTCGCTCCGATGTACAAGAAGCCCGAAAGCACGCCACCCCACGCCACCGCACCGGGCAAGGTTTTTTGCGGGTTCTCAATCTCGTCGCCCATGATCGACGCGAGTTCCAAACCCACCAGCCCAAAGCAAATGACTCCAAATGAATTCAACACAAAGCGTGGGTCCTTTGGAACCTGAAAATCGGCCCAGGAAATCGTGGTACCGAATTTCGACACAATCACGATGCCCAGGCCCATTAGCAGCGCGGCGGCTACGAACGTCCCGATCCCGCCGAGGTTATTGATCCACTTCCCCACGCCCAATCCCATCACGTTCAGGATCACGAGCAATGCCAGCAATACAAGCGAGGCGGCCATCGCAAACACGCGATTGTCGGCCAAGCTCTCGTGCCCCGGCCCCAGGACGAATACCGACACGCCCACGAAATACAGCATGACCGTCGGGACATACATCATGTTGTTCGTCCAGTAGCACCAGCCCGACAAAAACCCATGAAAGTCGCCGAAAACTTCCTTGGCCCATAAATACACGCCGCCTTCGCCCGGGTAACGATGTGCCAGTTCAATCACCGCTATGCCCTGCGGCCAGAAAAACAACAGCAGCGAAATCAACCATAGCCACACCGTCACGCCGCCGTTCGCCGCAATCGAGGGCAGCACATTGAGGTTGAAGACAGCAACAACAAACAGCAGTACCAGGTCGCGGCGTCCCAGCACCCGCTTCAAATGCGGTTGCTCTTGCGCCACGGTCACTCCCGCGGCTCCGTTCGCGACCTCGCTGCTCACTCTTTTCGCCTTGTCTTGGCCGGTGTTACGCGGCTCGTCAACCAGAATTGTCGTCTCGGGCGAAGCCCGGGATCTGCCTGTGTGTCAAAGACGCGCGCACAACTTTCTTCAGTGTCCCGCGGCGCCCACGTACTTCAACCCGCGCTCTTTTTGCGTATTCGCCAATCCGACGGCCACTTCTTCAAACACCGCCAGATGCTTTTCGATTTCCGTTTCGGTGTGCTGCACGCAAATGGTCCACTGCTCGTCCCACCAGTACGGCATCGCCAGCACGCCGCGATTCACCATGCCGAACCAGAACTGTCGCCACAGATCCACGTCAATTTTCAGCCAGTCGCGGTAATTCCGGATCTCGCTCGGGTAGAGCATCAGGGCGCCGTTCACTCCCGCCCGCACAACGTAAGCCTCGAGTGCAGACTTCTGAATGATCGTCCGGTAGCCTTGTTCCAGCTTGTCGCCCAGCTTGCCTACGTGCGCGTAGTTCTCTCGCGTCAACACCTCGCGAAAAGTTGCAAGCCCAGCCGCCATCGCCAGCCGGTTCGTGTTGTACGTTCCGCCGTGAAAGACCTTGTGCTGCACGATCAGGTCCATCACCGAGCGGCTCGCACCGAACGCCGCGAGCGGCACACCGCCGCCGATTGACTTGGCCAGCGTAATCAGGTCCGGCTTCACGCCGAAATATTCGCTGGCGCCGCCCCAGCCGAGTTTCGCGCCGGTCTTCACTTCGTCAAAGATCAGTAGCGCGCCGTTTTTCGTGCAAATATCACGCAAGCCCTGCAGAAATCCCGGCTGCGGCAAGCACAAACCGACATTCATCAAAATCGGCTCGAGGATAATCGCAGCAATCTGCCCCGAGAATTGCTTGAAGCGGTTCTCCACACTCGCCAAATCGTTGAATGTCGCCACGGTCACGTTGTCGAGCACCGCTTGAATCACGCCGAGCCCGCCAGGAACGGAATTGGGCGCGTGAATGTCGCCGAAATCCTCTTCCTTGGGCTTTACGCTCACCAGTGCGGTATCGTGCAAGCCGTGATAAGCGCCTTCAAACCGCAGAATCTTGTCGCGGCCCGTCGCGGCGCGCGCGATCCGGCAAGCGTGCATCGTCGCTTCCGTGCCACTGTTACCGAAACGCACCATCTCCACCGGATACCTAGCGCAAATTTCTTCCGCAAGTTCCAGCTCCATTCCGTGCGGCATGCCAAATGTACTGCCGTTGTCGGCCGCCCACTTCACCGCTTTCACCACCGCCGGGTGCCCGTGTCCTGCCATCAGCGCGCCGAAGCATAGGTTGTGATCGATATATTCGTTTCCGTCGATGTCCTTGATTTTCCCGGCGTGGCCTTCCGCAACAAAAATTGGATATGGATCGTAGGCGCGATAGTTACTGGCCACTCCAAGCGGGATGCGATTCTGGGCCTTCTTGTGCGCTTCCGCCGACCTCCGCGTGCGCTTCTCGTACAAAGCGATTTCCTTCTGTAATGCTTCGTGCATTGTCTTACTCCGTCAGGAGGGCCTTCCTTGGGTCATCCTGTGGCAGGTCTGTTCCCTGCGGTCAGTATTCGTGGAGGCTTTTCGGCTTGCGGAAAACTCTCCGTTTTCTGGTAGGTGAGGGCTTGGACCCTCACGAAAACTTCGGGGTTTCCTGCGGCGAACTGCTCCTCCATTTTACGCTTTCTGGCTGCTAGAGCGAGCGTTTCCCCTCAACGCTTAGGAAAAACGCGTGCCGCCGGATGTCGCGGTATCCTGCCCGTCGAAACGTGTCCTCAGAAGAGGAACTTCAGCGCAAACTGTACTTGTCGCGGATCGCGAACCTTCTCTGCTAACCCAAATGTGCCATCCAGGTAATTGTTCGCTGGTGATCCGATATTCGAGATGTTTCCGTCAACGCTGTAGAACTGGGCATGGTTCCAGATATTGTATAGCTCGGCGCGGAACTCCATCCGCAACCTCTCTTTCAACTGGAATCCCTTGAAGAAGCCCATATCCCAGTTCGCGATTCCCGGCTGGCAGCAAATAGACCGCGGAGCGTTTCCAATGGTGCCCAGCTGAACTGCGCTTGGATCTCCCGGGCAATCCACATTGCTGCAATTATCGAACTGATTCGGGTCGAACGTCAGGCCGCCATGCGTTTTGGGGTCCCAGCGCACGAGATGGCCCGGAATATAACCTGCGGCAGTATTCCAGTTTGGCTCGCCCGGAGCCTCGAAGAAGGTGCTATAAAATTCTTCGTTGTCGTTAGAGGACGTGATGCGCACCGGAAAGCCCGTCTGGTAAGTGACAATGCCTGAGACCTGCCACCCGTTCAGCATCTGACCCTTGAATCCTTCAAATTTGGGCACAGGTAGTTCCCATACGTAGCTGAAGACAAACCGATGGCGCGCATCGAACAAAGACGGACCGTAGGTTGCGTTGAGATTGATCGGGTTCAGTGTGCTTTCAAAACTCGAGGCGTTATCGAGAGATTTGCTGTAGGTATATGCGCCAGAGAATTGCAGCCCGTGGGAGAAGCGCTTCTCCAACAAGACCTGCAGTGAATTATAGTTGGAGTGGGCTACGGTGTTCTCTGTAAAGATGTTCGAAAACACGGCAATCTGGTCCGCGGGGCAACCCGCTCCGGTCAACGGTTGGCAGAGCGGCGAAGAATACGGCCGGATACCGACCAGCGTGATTCCATTCGGTCCTACAACTGTTCCCGCAGGAATCTGCGTTCCACCCGACCCGGCATTGTAAGGAAGAATCAGCCCGTTGAAATTGGGCGAGTATATGTTCTTGATGTCTGGAATGACGGTTCCCGCAGGGATGAAGAAGGAATTGTCTGCAGATTGCGGCCCGCAAGTGCTGAGAGCACCACCAGCGCTGTCGAGCACTCCGGGAATAAGCGCCAAACCATTACAAGTATCCGGATTGCCATGGTTCAAATCGTAGGAGGCCAATAGACGGTGGCCCTGCGATCCCACATATCCGACCTGGAAGAGCAGGTTACCCGGCAGTTCCCTCTTGATCGTCAGGTTGTATTGTGCCGAATATTGCGTTCGCAGATTGCGCGGAAATTGGCCGTACAACAAGATCGAACGGAAGTTTGACCAGTCGAGCGCCTGACCTCGCGGCGGATTCAGAATTCCGTTAAACGGATTCGGATTCACAGAGCCGCCCTGGGTTACGAATGGCGCCTGAAAAACAGGATCGCTGATAAAGTTGCTCCCGCCGAATGGCGGCTCCGCGCTGAACTGTTCCAACACCAATTGTTCGATCGGGTTGTAGAAGAGTCCCCAGCCTCCGCTAATCGACGTCTTGCTCGGTCCGCCGGTAAGTGACTTCAAGAGTCCATTGCTGAACGAAGGGCTCCAGTTGAATCCGAGGCGCGGAGCAAAGGCTTTGTAGTATGTATCGGTGAGGCCGTTCGGCACTCCCTTATCACCGGGGAACACCAGCCCTACTGGCGTGAGTCCTCCAGAAACGCAGCCGCCATCAGCTTGCGTCGAGTCGTACAGCGGATTGCTTGGGTCGATTTGGCAAGGATAAATGGTCGACACTTGTCCCGGACGGTAGGTCTGCACCTTCTTCCCGATATCGGTCAGCGGCGAATTCATCTCCCAGCGCAGTCCGTAGTTCAGCGTAAAATCAGGCCGCACCTTCCAACTGTCCTGCGCATAGAGGTAAACGGAGGTGCTGCGCACCAACTCCGCCTGCGCCGAACCTTGGCTGTAAGAGTTCGGCAAACCTAGCAGGTAATTGGCATAGCTGTCTCCCGTATCATTCGCTCCGCCGGGACCGAAGTTGACAGAACCATTTACGTTGTAATACAAAGTCTGGTCGAACATCTGGTAGCGGATGTCTCCACCGAACTTCAGGCTGTGATTGCCCATGATCCGGCTGAAGTTATCGGCAAACTGATAAGTATTGCCCTTCTGCGGCAGTTGACCTTCGAAGTTGTTGCCGAGAGAAAACCCGCCATTCACGCTAATAAACGGCAAGCCTTCTTTTGAGGCTCCCAGGTTCGGATAGATTCCAAACGCCTTGTTCGGCGGGAGTTGATTTCCGCTGCTGTCGTACAGAGGTTGATCCGTTGTTCCAGTAAAGCAGTTGGCAGTGTTCGATCCACACGAACTCTGCACATCGCTTGTCACTAGAGGAGCATTGAACTTGCCCTGCCCTTCCCGGAAATAGGAAAAACGAAACTCATTCACGGACTTCGTGCCGATGGTCCAAGTGTGAGTAACGTTGACTTGTTGCGTTCGGGTGCTGAATACGCCCGGGAAATTCCCTAGATTTCCGCCCGCTGCCTGGAATTTCGCAAAAGGATCCGTCAGGTTGTCGTCGTCGAAGTAATAGTAGACCGCCAATTTTTGGTTCTTGGTAAGATCCTGATCGACCTTGACGGTGAACTGGTCGCCATTGTCGATTTTGTTCGGGGCCGCCTGGAACACGCCATCCGAGGTGGCACGAACGTATTGGTTATAGATGCTGGTCGAAAGCGGGTCGAAGCAGGAGGTGGGGATCCCATTCGGGAAGATGGTGGAATATGGGATAAAGACAGCACCCGTAGCAGGATCGGGAGGCAAGGTGCCGTTGACCAGTTGGTTCATCTGCGTAACTGCGTTGGCCGGGAGTTGCGAACTGCACCGTCCCAGTAGTGTGCTCGCGGTTGGTCCCGTGGTTAGAGAGCCGGTAAGGTCCGAGAAATTGCCTGCCAACTGATCAGCCGTGGGCAGGGGGACTGGGTTCGACAGAATTCCCTGTTTGATCCGCCGGCCTTCGTACGAGGCGAAAAAGAATGTTTTGTCTTTCTTGATGGGGCCGCCCAGCGTGCCTCCAAACTGGTTCTGCTGGAAATCGGGTTTATTGCTGGGAGTAAACGTGAAGGGTTTCGCGTCGAGGACCGTGTTGCGGAAAAACTCGAACGCGCTTCCGTGAAAGCTATTCGTTCCCGACTTCGTCACAACGTTGATGACCGAACCAGAGTTGCGTCCGTATTCCGCATCAAACGAATTGGTAATCACACGAAACTCTTCGATAGTATCCGGCGACGGCTGCACCGCGGGCAAGTTTGCGAACAGGTCATTGCCGTCCCCGCCGTTGACACTGTAGTTGTTCGAACGCCCGCGCCCACCATTTACCGTCACGACGCCCGGCTTGTCGGAGCCGTAAAACAAGTCATTACCGAGCTGGGACTGCACGCCCGGCTGTAACTGCAGCAACTGATACGTATCGCGAGTATTGAGAGGCAACTCCGTGACTTCGCGCGAGCCTACCACCGCTCCCAATTGAGTTGTGCTTGTGTCGATCACCGGTGGCTCGCCTGTCACTTCGACGGTTTCCGTCGAGCCACCGATCTGCAGCGGGATATCGACGCTGACCACGGCGTTGAGGTCGACAACCACGTCTTTGCGCACGAATCTCTTAAAACCGGTTTGATTCACGTCGATTTCATAGGAACCCACCGGGACTTCCAGAAACAAGTATTCGCCCGTGCCATTCGTTGGCGACGTGCGGGTAATATTTGTCGCCGTATTGATCAGCGTCACCGTGGCGCCCGCGACCGCCGCACCGCTCGAGTCCGTCACCGTTCCCCGAATACGCCCGCCGGTGCTCTGCGCCGTCCCCGTGGGCGCGCACACCGCAAGCAATAGACCCAGCATCGCCGCAAGTACGACACTCCGGCGACACGTATACGTCCACTGCGTCAACTTAAGTTGCATCATTTTCTTTCACCCCTGTTCCACGAAGCCGTTGCCCCGAACCCCGTTTTCTTCGTGGTTGTAGCCGGACCCGAACCTTACTATAATCCAGCAAACTTAGAGAAAGCCGGGAGCCGTGTCAAGCAGAAAGAATTTGTCCGCCGTATCGGAATCTTTGCCAAACCAGAGCCTTCTGCGCATCTCGGAAGTCGCTCGACGCCTCGGCATCTCTTCTTCCGCTTTGCGTTCCTGGGAAACTCTTGGCCTCGTCACTCCGCAGCGTACCGAGAGCCGCTACCGTCTCTACACCGAAGCCGACGTTCGTCTCTTGCAGCGAGCGATCTTTCTTCGCCGCGCCCGCGGACTGAATCCCGCCGCCATTGTTCACGTTTTGAAGAAGCAAGGGCTTGCCATTGTTCCCGCCGACGCGCGCCAGTCTCCCGGCCAGCGTTTTCGTCGCTTGCGCCTTAAGCGCAATCTTTCTCTCGCAGAGGTCGCTCGTGCTACCGGCGTATCCGTCGGTTTTCTCAGCGCACTGGAACGCGGGCAGATGCGCTCGTCCGTCGCTACGCTTCGCCGCATCGCACGTTTTTACAAAACCAATCTTCTTTCGTTTTTCGAAACCAATGGCGACGCCCCCGCTCTCGTGCATCCCTCCGATCGCAAGGTTCTCGAAACCAGTCCCGATGTCCGTATGGAACTGCTCGCCTGGGGCAACACCGCTATGGAACCGCATCTCTTCCGCATCAAACCAGGCGGCGATAGCGGGGAACCCTATGCTCACGAGGGCGAGGAATTCCTTCATGTCCTTCGCGGGGAATTTGAAATTTGGCTTCAGAATCAGGGTCATTACCAGCTCAAACCCGGCGATAGCCTCTATTTCGAAAGTTCCACCCCGCACCGCTGGAAAAATCCCGGCCGGTCGGAAACTTGGATCCTGTGGGTCAACACGCCCCCGACTTTCTGATTTTTGGAGCAGCTTGGAAAGAGTTGGAGATTCTGACATCTAAACGGTATGCACACGCGCAAGATCACCAGGTTCGCGCTTCCAATCTGTCTTCCGCTGTTCTTTGTGTTCTCTGCTTTCGCACAGCAATCCGCACGTGTAGCTCCCGCCGAAATCATCATTCAGCATGCAAAAGTCTTCACCGCCGATGAGAAGCACCCTTGGGCGCAAAGCTTGGCGATTCGCAAAGGCAAAATCGCCGCTGTCGGCAGCGACGAAGAAGTCACTCGCATGCGCGGCATCGGCACCAAGATCATCGATGCCGGCGGTAAAGTCGTTCTCCCGGGCCTCATTGACTGCCATGTCCACTTCCTTTCTGGCGGACTTGGCCTCACGCGCGTCAACCTCGCTGGCGCCAAAAATGCTGCTGAAATTCTTGACCGCCTGAAAAAATATGCCGACTCTCATCCCGACACGCCTTGGATTCTAGGCCGCGGCTGGACTTACGACATGTTCGCGCCCGACGCCCTCCCCACCAAGAAATCTCTCGATCAGCTCTTTCCTGCTTGGCCGGTTTTTCTCCGCGCCTCAGATGGCCACACGTCCTGGGCTAATTCCAAAGCCCTCTCCGTCGCGGGCATTACCAAGGACACCCCCAACCCGCTCAATGGTGAAATCGTTCGCGATCCCGTCACCGGCGAGGCAACCGGCGCTTTGAAAGAATCGGCCTCCGCTCTCGTCGACAAAATAGTTCCTCAACCCGACCACGTCGACAAGCTCAACGCCTATCGCGCCGGCATGCGTTTCGCCGTAGCTCACGGGCTCACCAGCGTTCACAGTGCCGGCGGTGATTTCGAAGAACTCGCCACCCTTGATGAGTTGCGCAACGAAAAACAACTTTGGATCCGCTTTCACATCGCCTATCGGCTCCAGCCTCCGGAGCTTCGTCCGGAAGACCTCAAGACCCTTGAGGAGGCGCACAAGAAATTCCACGATGACTGGATCGATGTCAACGCCGTCAAATTTGCGCTCGACGGCGTGATCGAGTCTCACACCGCGGCAATGCTGCAACCCTATTCCGACGATCCCTCAAAGAAAGGTTCGCTCTTCTGGGATCCCGAAAAATACAAAGCTGCGGTCGCCGAATTCGACAAGCGTGGCTTTCAGATCTACACGCACGCGACCGGCGACCTCGCTGTGCGTACCGCGCTCGACGCCTACGAGTTCGCGCAACAGAAAAACAAGTCCAAGGATCGCCGCAGCCGCATCGAGCACGTCGAAACTATCGATTCCGCCGACATCCCCCGTTTCGGCAAACTGAATATCGTCGCTTCCATGCAGCCGCTTCACTCTTATCCCGACAACGACATCCTCAATGTGTGGGCCCGCAACATCGGAACCGATCGCGCTTCCCGCGCCTGGGTCTGGAAATCGATCGCACAGCGGGGCGGCGAATACGCCTTCGGCAGCGACTGGCCTGTGGTGACCCTGAATCCCTGGGAAGGCATCCGCACCGCGGTCACTCGCCAGACCACCGACGGCAAGCCCAAGGAAGGTTTCGTCGCATCGCAAAAATTGTCCGTGCCGCAAGCCGTACAGGCTTACACCATCAACGCCGCCTTCGCCGGACACACCGAAAAATTCACCGGCTCCATCGAAAAAGGAAAATGGGCCGACGTCATCATCGTGGACCGCAACATCTTCGAAATCGACCCGCGCACCATCGACCAAACCAGGGTCGTTCTCACCATCGTCGGAGGCAAAATCGTCTATGAAGCCGACCACTAATTCTATGTACTTGAGGGTGCCCCATCCTTTGCACATTCTTTGCGCGAAGGGTGGGCTCCCACGATCTAAAACCGCGGCCTTCTTCTCTTCGGTTTTGTTTCTTGTGTTTTTCCTTGTCTCTTGCCAAAAGAAGGAACCTACTCTCTCCCTGCTCGTCTGGGAAGGCTACGCCGACCAATCCTTCATTCACGCCTTCGAAGAATCGCATCATTGCAAAGTCACCGCATCCTACATGGGTTCCAGTGACGACCTCGTCGCCAAACTCCGCGGCGGCAGCGCCTCCAATTACGACGTCATCTCTCCCTCCAGCGATGTCGCCGCTTCCATTGTTCATGCGGGACTCGCCGAACCTCTCGATCTCTCCAAACTCCCGACCTATTCTCAGCTTTCCCCTAAGCTTCGTGACCTTCAACTTGTCAAAGCCGGGGGCCAATCCTTCGGCGTGCCATTTATGTGGGGACCGAACCCCCTACTCTACGACACCACCGTTTTCCCCCAGCCCCCCGATTCCTGGTCCATTTTCTGGGATCCCAAATATAAAGGACGAATCTCTGTCTGGGACGATCTGTCTACCTTATATATGGCTGCACAGCTCCTCGGGTACGACAAACCCGATCCATCGCAACTCTATAACCTGAACGATGACCAACTCGCGGCCGTCAAAACGAAACTTCTTGCGCTCAAACCAAACGTCCGTAAGCTTTGGTCGACCGGCGGCGAGTTGACCAATCTGTTCGAAAATCACGAAATCGTAGCCGCCATGGGTTGGCCACTGATGACCAACCAACTCCGCCAGGGCAATTTCCCCATCGGCGAAATCATCCCCAAGGAAAACACCACCGGCTGGATTGACCATTTAATGATCACGCGCGAAAGCCCTCACAAAGAACTTGCCTACGCTTTCCTTGAATACATGATCCAGGCGCAAACCCAAAAACAAATTACCGACGTGACCCACTACACGCCCGCGAATCCCGGAGCCGCCCAATTTATGACGGACGCGGAGAAGAAGAGCTTGCATCTCGACGATCCCGACGCCTACATGCAACGCATTTACTTCTGGCAGGATGTTCCTCGCCGCGCCAAATACATCGAAGTCTGGAATGAGGTTAAGGCTGCGCAGTGACCGAACCGGCTTCCAGCCCGGCTGTCTTTTCCGCCCCTCCCCCGCAATCGGGCGGCGTACTGCTGGAAGTGCGCAACCTCTCCAAGCGTTTCGGTCCTCGCGAGGTTCTCAAGAACATTTCGCTGCAGATTGCTGCCGGCGAATTTCTTACGCTTCTCGGTGAGAGCGGCTCTGGAAAAACCACTCTTCTTCGTCTTGTTGCCGGCTTCGAACAACCCACCTCCGGCGAAATCTGGATGAACGGCCACCGCCTCGACACCCTTCCGCCTTACAAGCGGCGCGTCAACACGGTCTTTCAGCACTATGCTCTCTTTCCTCATCTCTCGGTTGCCGACAACGTGGCTTACGGTCTTCGCGTCACAAACACACCGGCTGCGGAAGTCCCGTCGCGCGTCAAGGCCGCTCTCGAACTCGTCAAGATGCCCGAGTACGCCGCCACCCGTCCATCGAAGCTTAGCGGGGGCCAGCAGCAACGCGTCGCGCTCGCACGCGCCCTGGTGAATCGGCCGCAACTGCTTCTTCTCGACGAGCCGCTCTCCGCTCTCGACGCCAATCTTCGAAAGCAGATGCAGTCCGAACTCAAATCTTTGCAGCGCGAACTCGGGATCACTTTCCTTTTCGTCACTCACGATCAGGAAGAAGCGATGGCACTTTCCGATCGCATCGCCCTGCTGCGCAACGGCGCCCTCGAACAAGTCGCCTCGCCTCGCGCCATCTATGCGCATCCCGCGACCAGCTATGCCGCGCAATTCATCGGCCAGACCAATCTTCTTCGCGCTACCATTCGCGAAGGCATCGCCGCGGCCGGCAGTCTGAATTGGCCGGTCACGCTCCCCGATGGTTCCGTGGTCTTTTCCCTCCGCCCCGACGCCATTCGTCTAGCGTCGCAAGCCTCCGCCACTCCGTATGCCGCCCGTTTCCGCGCGCGTATCCGCCAGCAAATCTTTTCCGGCCCAACAGAACAGCTTGAAATCGAAGCTAATGGCCAGCTTCTCCGCGCCCGTATTCCGGCACGCGGTCCGCTCACTGGCGAACAGGAGTTTTTCTTCGAACCCGCCGAGGCTATTCCGGTCAGCGACTGAGCTCAACCATGTACTCGCGCACCTACAAAACCAGCCTCTCCGTGCCACCCCTCCTTTGGGTCGGCCTATTCCTTCTTCTCCCCTACGCTCTCATGTTCGCGCACAGTTTCTGGCTCGTTCGCGACGGCCTCATCGTCCACGAATGGAATTTGCAAAATTACGCCAAACTTTTCCAGAATCCCGTTTACGCAGAAGTCCTGCTGCGCACCATGCGCATCGCCGCTAGCGTTACGATTCTCTCGCTCGGGCTTGGCTATCCACTCGCCTACTACATGTCGTTTCACGCTGGTTTGCGCAAAGACCTTCTCTATCAACTGGTAATCGTTCCGCTCTGGGTCAGCTATCTCGTGCGTGGCTATGCCTGGAAAACCATTCTCGGCTCCGACGGTGTCCTCAACGGCTTCCTGCAGTATCTCCACATCACCCATGCGCCTGTCAGCTTCTTCCTCTACAGCCCATTCGCTGTTGTCCTCACATTGACGCACATCTATACGCCGTTCGTTTTCCTTCCCCTCTACGCCTCTCTCGAACACATCCCACGCAACCTCATCGAAGCCTCGCATGACCTTGGCGCCAGCCCTCGCGTCACATTTTTCCGAGTGATCTTCCCGCTCTCCCTCCCCGGCCTTCTCGCCGGAACGACCTTCGCATTCGTACTCACGCTGGGGGATTTTCTCGGCCCGCTCCTGGTCGGCGGTCCGTCCAGCATCATGATCGCCAACGTTGTCCAGAGCCTCTTTGGCACAGCCTACGACTGGCCACTGGGCGCCGCGATCTCCGTTTGCATTCTTCTTCTGACGATTTCTTTACTGTTCCTAACCGAACGCCTGGAAAAGCGGTGGTCCTACAGATGAGCACGGACAGGAGAGACGAGAGTGCCCCAATCCTTGCGAAGCCTACGAAGGGTGGGTCAGCTCTTGCGATTTTCTCCTTCGCCGTTTTGGCCTTCCTCTATCTCCCCATCGTGGTTCTCATTCTTTACTCTTTCAATCGCGACGGCGTCGGGGGTTTCCCTCCAAAACATTTCACTCTGAAGTGGTACTTCCAGCTCTTCGCCGACAACTCCCTTTGGGAGTCCGTCCTCAACAGTCTCTTCGTCGCCGCTGGCGCCGTCATCGTTTCGCTTACTCTCGGCCTACTCGCGGCGCTCGCACTCGATCGCGCCGATTTCCCCGGCAAATCCATTTTTCGCCGGCTCGTGCTTCTCCCTTTGATCCTTCCCGGGATCATCACCGGCCTGTCCTTATTAATGTTCGCTGTGTCGCTGCACTTCTCTCGCAGCCTAACGCTTGTCTTCTTCGGTCACGGCACCGCTCTTATTTCCGTCGCCACTACGGAACTTTTCGCCGGGCTGCAAAAAATGGACCGCGCACAGGAAGAAGCCTCACTCGACCTGGGCGCCACACCCTGGCAAACTTTCTGGCTCATCACGTTGCCAAATCTTCGCCTTTCGCTCATCGCCGCTGGTCTCCTCGTGTTTACGCTCTCCATGGATGAAATTGCCGTCACCTTTTTCCTCATCGGCAGCGACAACACGCTTCCTCTTGAAATTTGGGCCAGACTCCGCCGCGGCATCACCCCCGAAATCAACGCCATATCCACGCTGATTTTCGTCATTTCTGTCGCGCTCATCATCATTTCGTACCGCATCCGCACTCGCTCCATGGGCTCCGAAGCCCAAGAACTCCTGGAGCGTCCCTAATGCCATCATTTGTGTTAGCCGTCATCCTGAGGAGCGCCGTTCGTGACAAAGGAGCCCACCGTCGCGTCTTGGTTCATACTCAATCGATATCGACTCTGTGGAATCCACTTAGGACTTATAACTTATGACTGAAAACTCTCCTTCCCGTCGTGACTTCATCAAATTCGTGGTCGCGGGCTCTGTCGCGTCCGGCTGCCCCATCGACTCAGCCCTGTTCCTAAACCGTGATGATGACGATTTCCGTGCCGCCAAACTGCAAGGCGAACACTTCAACGTCTGCCACCAGGTTCGTGACGGCCACTCTTTCCCCAAGCCCGACGCTACCCGCAAAGTCGAAGTCGCCATTATCGGTGGCGGAATGGCCGGACTCTCCGCCGCCTACTTCCTCCGCCATAAAGATTTTCTTCTCCTTGAAAAAGAAGACCATTTCGGCGGTAACGCCTATCAAGAAGAATTTGCTGGCCAAGCCTACTCCACTGCCGCCGCCTACGATTTTCGCGGTAGCTACAGCGACCAACTCGCTAACGAAATCGGTCTCCACCTGCTTCCTATCGACATGCCGGATCCCACCATCGATAGTGGTGTTTACACGCCCGATAGCTGGCGCTCCGGTTTGTCGCAACTCCCTTACCCAAAGCCTGTCGTGGACAGCTTCAGGAAATTTGTCGACGACATCATGAAACTGGATCCACGCAAAGACATCAACGAGCTCGACGCCAAGCCCTTCACCGACATTACCAAGAACTACGATCCGGAAATCGCCAAGTGGTGGGACGCTTACGGCTTATCCAACTGGGGCGCGGTTACCGAGGACACTTCCGCGTATATCGGCGTTGTCGACGCCCAATACCTTATCAAGGGGGAAGATAGCTTACGCGTGATTCTCCCGGGAGGCCTCGGCTGCATCTCCAAGAAAATCGTCGAAGTGATGCAGCCCAAATATGGCGAACGCCTGGTCGGTGGGGCCACTGTAGTCGCCGTCGTTCCCGATACCAACGAAGTTCGCGTCACTTACTACCACGAAGAAAAGCTCACTACCGTCTCCGCAAAAGTAGCCATTATCTGCACGCCCAAATTCATCACCTCGCGCATCGTCACCAGCCTGCCCAACGAGCAGAAGCAAGCCATGCGCCGTATGCGCTACGCACCTGTTCCCATGGTCAACATGATTTTCGACAAGCCCGTCTATCGGAAGGGCTATGACAATTGGTGTCCCGGCAATCTTTTTACCGACTTTATCGTCGCCGATTGGACCATCCGCAACCAACCCGGTTATCACCCAAAATATGAAATCCTCACGTTCTACACGGCACTTCGCGAATCTCAACGCGGGATGCTCCTCGAAGACGAAGACTGCAAGGAGTTCGCCGGCAAGTGCCTAAAGCAATTCCAGAACCTGCTTCCGGAATTTCGGGTCGACCCCGTCGAAATTCAGGTTTATCGCCGCGGCCACGCCATGATGATGGCGGTTCCTGGCCAGTACACGGTAAATCGCATGATCGCTTCCCGCCCCATGGACCGCATCTTCTTCGGCAACTCCGATTCCGGCGGCCCTGAATCTCTTAGCACCGAAGCCGTCCGCATCTCCCGTGCAGCGGCCGAGTGGGCTGAACTGACCCTGGCTGGCAAGCCCGGAGCCGCCGAGCTAGCCCACAAAGCTCTCACTTCTGTCACTTTCTAGAATTATTTGCGGAGAGGCACGGCACTCCGGCATCTCGTCTGCGCTGCTCTGTTGCTCGTGGTATCTTTCTTGCCATCGCATTCATCTCAGGGCCACTCTATTTGGTCCTTCATGGGGAACCAACATCTCGTGTCTCGTCAAAAGCCCTTTTCCGCAGTCGTGATCCTCCTCCTCGCGCTGATCGCTCTGCTCCCTCTCTTCTCACAACAAACACCTGGCTCGTTCCTGATTCGCAATGCGCAACTCGCCGACGGCACTGGCTCCCCACTTCGTCTCGTCTCCGTACGTATCGCTAACGGCCGCATTGCCGCCATCGGCAATCTTCTGCCCGCTCCAGGAGAAACCACCCTCGACGCGACGGGCTTGGTGCTCTCCCCTGGATTCATCGATATTCACAACCACTCCGAAGAAGGTCTGCTCACCGATCCCCTCGCCGAAACTCAGATCGCCCAGGGCATTACCACTCTCGTCATCGGTGCGGACGGCGATTCTCCATGGCCTGTTGCGGAATGGGTTCAGAAGGTTCAGCAGATTCACACTTCGCTCAACTTCGCCACATTCGTAGGACATGCCACCATTCGCGAGCAAGTCATGGCCAAAGATTTCAGGCGTGTCGCAACCCCCGACGAAGTCGCGCGCATGAAACAGCTCCTCGCCGTCGCTATGGGACAGCAGGCTCTCGGCCTTTCCTCGGGCCTTGAGTACCAGATCGGCAGCTACTCTGACACCAGCGAACTCATCGAACTCTCCAAAGTCGCTGCTGCAAGTGGCGGCGTTTACATGACTCACATTCGCGATGAGGCCGACAAGTCCTTCGAGGCCCTCAACGAAGAAATTTCCATCGGCGAACAGGCACACATTCCCATCGAGCATTCCCACATCAAGCTCGGCACTGTCGGCGTCCAGGGCAAAGCCGCGGCATACATCAAAGTGATCGAAGACGCGCGCAAGCGTGGTGTCGACTTTCTCGCCGACTGTTATCCCTACGACGCGTGGCACTCAGACCTGAAAGTCACCGTGCCTGACAAGCAATATGAAAATCCGAAAAGCGTTGCTAAAGCTCTCGCCGACGTTGGCGGCGCCTCCCACATCACCATCACGGAATTCAAGCCGCATCCTGAATATGCCGGCCACACCATCGCGGATCTCGCCAAGTCCGCCAAGCTTTCCGACGTCGACATGTTCATCCGCCTTATCCGCGAAGGCGACGCCGCCAACACCGAAGCCATCATCATCGGCCAGTCCATGATTGAGCCGGACATCAAAGCCTTTTATCACCAACCCTGGGTCATGGTCGCCAGCGATGGCGGCATCAACTCCTCCCACCCGCGTGGCGCAGGCACGTTCCCGCGGGTTCTCGGACTGTATGTCCGCGAAAAGCATTGGCTCACCCTGCCCGAGGCCGTGCACAAAATGACCGGTCTTCCCGCGCAACGTCTCAATTGGCACGACCGCGGCGTCATCCAGGAAGACAAGGTCGCCGATCTTGTCCTCTTCAATCCCGTTACGGTAATCGACCGCTCCACCTACACCGATCCATTTGCACTGCCCCTCGGCATTGAAAAGGTCTTCGTCAGCGGCACTCTTGTGTGGGATCACGACAAGCCTACCGGCGTTCGCCCTGGCGTGTTCATTCCTCGCAGCACTTCGGCCGTTGCTCAACCCAGGCCCTAACCGCCCAATCCCTGCTGTTTTCTCTGGAGAACCGTCCTGTGATTTTTGTCCCAGGACAATGACCATCGACCCCAAAATGTCACAATGCAGACTCGTATGAGTCTGACGTTATTTGAGGGAACGTTATGACCAGGCTGACGCGTGGCCGTCTTACCAACGCCGATTTGCTTGCCGTCTTGACGTGTGGCGGCCTGGCCACTTTTCTGGCTCTTTTCTTCCGCGGATACGGATTGCGCTTGGCGGTACCGGTGATGTTTGTGCTGGTGATCATCACTGTCGCGCAGCTCTTTAACCGCCTCGCTACGATTCTTATTGCCGCCGGCGCCTGCCTGATCTTCGCGCTCGTCCTGTTTGAACCCTACGGTACGCTATTGGTGGAAAACGCTGCCGACCGTTTAGCTCTCATCGGCTTTGCGGTTTGCGCCTTGGCCGCTATCCTCTGTTCGCCGAAACCCGCCCGTCAAAAGGCCACACGCCCCTGGGCCCGCAAGTAATGCCGATCTGCCGGTCTGGAACTTTCCGTCGCAAACCCACGTATTAAACCCAGGAGGATACCTATGTCCCATTCGCTCCGCGGTGCCCGGGGTTTTCTGGCCTGCGCTCTTCTATGCACCTTACCTGTCCCCGCTCAACAGGAACCTGAAAAGGATGGCGCCGGCATCGTCTTCAGCGGCCAGGCATCCTCCTCCGACGTCGGTCTTCCCCTCTACCCTCACTCCACTCCCCACAAGGACGATTCCAACGATTCTCAATCTGCCCGCTTCGGTCTTTGGGGTGGCGGCTCGGGTTTCAAACTGGCCGTCGTCAAAATGGATTCCGCCGACTCGCCCGAAAAAGTTGCCGCCTTCTACAAGAAAGCTCTCGCAAAATATGGCAAAGTTCTCGACTGCTCCCATCCGCCTGCTTCGTCGAATTCCGATAAAGACTCGCACACACTTACTTGCGGCGACGACAAGCCCGATGCCGGCGGTATGCTGTTCAAGGTCGGCACGAAAGAAAAGCAGCACCTCGTTTCCGTCAAACCCAACGGCTCCGGCTCCTCCTACGACATCGTCGCCCTGGGTAACTGGTCTTCCGACAAGCACTGAACCGGCCTCCTTCTTCGAACCGCGTCCCGGTTCTTCCACGACTTTTCCTCGTTTTGCACACTTCCGCACAGCCTTCCACAGCCTTTCGCCTCTCAACCCGGTTGCCTAGCCCCTCCCCTCGCCTTACTCTCTCTCCACCTTGTGCCGCAGGTACGGAAACTTACGGCACAATCCAAAGCGGGCGCGAAAGCCATTGAGCTATCGCGCCCTTCTTTTTTCCCCACAATTTCGCGCTTGCTGTTTTCTCCGCCTCCCGTGATAAAGTGCCGCAACTCAATAGGCTTCTACCAACACGCAACCGCTCCCGCGCGTAGCGAGTTCGCGCCTCAGGTTTGCTCACGCGTCAACACCCAGTTCGTTTAGTCACCTTGTTCATGATGTTGCAAAACCGGGTACGGCTGATGGGGTGGTCGGCGAGCAATTTGCCGTTGTAAACCAGCGAGAATACCGCGTACGGCGAGGGAGCGTTCTGCGCATCCCGTGGCGACCGCAACTCCACCACGTTGAGCTTCATCTTGTATCGCTTCTCGCTAGCCTCCGCTATGTCCGCAACAAATTTGGCGATGTGCGGACACTGGGCTGCCCGCAGGAGCGTCAGCCCCTCGCCGTATTGCCCAGATCTGTCTTCCCAACCTTTGCGGAACGCCGGATCGGGTGACCGGCTCTTCAATTTCTTCACCAGCAGTTCGCAATCTGGCGGAACCTTGTCCACCGATTGAAACCCGTTTGCCACGAACAGTCGCCGGTCCGGCATCCACGGTCCTTCGCGCACCATCGTCGCCACGCCGCGTTTGTCGAACTTCCTGGCATCCTCCACGCAATCCTTCAGCAGTAAGCTTCCCCATCCTTTCCCTTGCCATTTACTCGGAACCCAGACGCACTGAATGAACAAGTAGCCGGCCGCATCCACACCGCGCCACGCGTTCTCTCCTGGCATGGATTCGATGTAGCCGCACGGCTCGCCGCCATTGGTCAAAAGCATTTTCGCCCGCACGCCTAGCTTTGCGTTGTCTTGCAGCCAGCGGCGCTTCTCTTGCCGCCCCACATGTGTAGGCGCCTTGATTCCACAGCACGGTAACGCATCGAAGTTCGCCGCATCGACTTCGATGATTTCCGGTTTTGGTTTCTGTCTTCTTTTTTCTGCGCGAATCATCGCCACGCAGCCTAGCTCGGCGCAACCGGGCCCACAAGTTCAGTTGTCACACGCCCACGGAAATCCTTATAGGCTCCATAAAAACTCTGAGTTGTACATTCTCGTCCTGCGGGCGTATTTAAAAATCAGCATCCGGATTTCGCTCCGTCCGTCTACTCCTCCTCAGGAAAGGACCGAGACCGGCTCCATGCGAAAATCGCTTGCCGCCTTAGCGCTTATCCCGCTTTTATTAGAGCCCAAACCGCTCGCTGCTGAATCAGCTCGTGCAGTCAAAGTTGCGGTCGCTCCTATATATCCGACGCTCACGCTGGCAGGCCGTATCCATGGGGACGTTACCATCTCCATCACTATTGGCCGCATAGGTGTCGTTCAAGATTCCGTTGTCGTTATGGGCCATCCCATGCTCCGCGAAGCCGCCCTCGCCGCCGCGCGCCAGTGGCAATTCGCCAGGAGCACCGCGCCGCGCCGGAAAGCCACATTGACCTTTCGCTTTGTCATTCTTCCTGAGGATTCCGAAGTGAAATCCGAAACACTCTTCTTGCCGCCCGCCGGCTTCGAAGTGCGCCAGCGCCCGGAGCCCTTGTCGCTTATGGAAGACCAGCAAGGTCAACCAAGCAACAAGGCCGAACCGTTTTCCCTGACTCGCTTACGTGGCCAAGAACTGGGGCGGATGCGTGCTTCCTAAATCCTCATCAACCGCAACAGCTCCGCGCTGGCCACGCTTCGATCCACGAAGCCAAAGGTCCCTTGCTCCAGTGTTTCTTTCGCGGCGTCTATCAATCCATTCATCGCCGCTCGGTACAGCGAAGTCGCCAGGCTGATTCGCCGCACTCCCGCCTCTGCTAGCTCCTGCACCGAAAATGACCGCCCTTTCATCCCCACCATAAAATTGAACGGCTTCCCGATCGCCCCGCACACCGTTTTCACCGCCGCTACATCCGGCAAACCCGGAGCAAAAAGCACGTCCGCGCCAGCCCGCTCGTATGCCTGCAGCCGGCGGATCGTCTCGTCCAAATCTGGGTTCTCGTATAACAAATTGTGCGCGCGTGCCGTCAACATGAACGGAAACCCAATCTTGCGCACCGCCTCCGCTCCTGCCGCTATCCGTTCCGTAGCGAGCCCCAGGTCGTACACCGGATTCCGGTCATCTCCGGTCGAGTCTTCGATCGTGCATCCCGCCAGGCCGACCGCCCCGGCAAGCTCTACGGTTTCGGCCACCACTTCCGGCTGATCGCCGAATCCATTTTCCAGATCCGCCGACACCGGCACGCTGGTCGCGGCCACGACTTCCCGTGCATGCGCTAACGCCTCTTCGCGGGTCAAGTGGCCGTCTCGCTTTCCGATCGCCATCGCCGCTGCCGCGCTCGACGTTGCCACCGCCGGGAACCCCAGCCCCTCCAGAATTTTCGCCGAGCCGATGTCCCATGCATTCGCAATCACAAACGCGCCCGGCCCTGCATGCAAAGCGCGAAACCTCTCGGCTCTTTCCTTCTGTGTCGCACTCATCTTTCACCCCATCGTCATCGTCCGCTACTGCCTCATTCGCCTCGCCCGATTCTAGCGAATCCACTTTCTTCGACCATGTTAAGCTTACATTCCAGCGCATAGTTCCCGGACTGCAGGAGAATCAATTCATGGGGCTCGCTCGACTTTCACTTCGGCCTCTGGCTTTCTGTGCCATGACAATCCTTCTCCTCGCCGCGCCATCCCTCCTCGCTCATCATGGGCTCGCGGCCTTCGACACCACCCACACCGTCAAAATGGCCGGCACCGTCACCGATTTCCAGTTCATTAACCCACACTCCTACATCTACGCGGACCTCACCAACGACAAGGGCAAAACCGCCAACTGGAAATGCGAAATGGGCAGCCTCGGTATGCTCACCCGCCACGGCGGCTGGACCGCCGACACCGTCAAGAAAGGCGACAGGGTCACCATCCAAGGCTTCGTTGCTAAGGACGGTTCCCCTTACATGTCTCTCGGCAAAATCATTCTTCCCGACGGTCGCTCGCTCCTGGGGGCCCCATAGCCGCCCTCGACACGCTCGCCCTCTGTAAGTGGATCGAGCAAACCCACATCGCTGCGAGTATCCGCGAATCTCTCTGGCTGTTTCCCGCGATTGAAACCGTTCACCTGCTTGGCATGGCTGCGCTCGTCGCCTCCGTCGGCGCCTTTGATCTTCGCCTCCTGGGCTTGGCCTTTCGTCGAACTCGTCTCTCCGATTTCTCGCATCGCCTCCTCCCTTGGGCCTGGGCGGCGTTCGCCGTTCAAGTTATCACCGGACTTCTGCTTTTTTCCTCCGAAGCGGTCAAACTCTACGACAATCCCGCTTTTCGCCTGAAACTCCTGCTTATTGCTCTTGCAGGCGTTCAAGCCCTCCTCTTCCAGTTCCTTAGTTTTCGCAATCTTTCTGTATGGGACGAACGCGACAACTCGCCGCTTGGCGCAAAGCTGGCCGCCGGCCTCTCCCTCCTCCTCTGGCTCGCCGTCGTCACCGCTGGCCGCTTCATCGGCTTCACCTGATGGTTTTGGTTGTCTTTCGGGTTCTTCTGGTATGGCGGACGAGTTCCCCACGCGCCGAGAATAAAGTACGACGCTCGCCCCTAAGGAGCCGTCATGGCTGATCAACCTAATCGTTGTGCCCACCCGAATTGTTCCTGCAGCGTGGAATCCGAGCAGAAATACTGCAGCCCGCAATGCGAGGCGATGGAAGACACTCCCGACATCGATTGCAAGTGCGGCCATGCCGGTTGCCGCGGTCGCGCCTCCTAAACTTCCAAGCCGTCCAAAACGCAAGATGGCGTTCTTGCCATGGGCTATCCCTCTCGATGCTAAAATCGAGCTGCTCACTTGTTGACGAAAACAATCAGGAAGTCGCAATGCCTGACCCAGAACCAGGCGATCGCAAACGTTCACTGAAGAAAGGGGACACGGTCGTCGTTCGCACCGTCGACGGCTACATGTCTGAAGGCACGATTCTCGCCATCTTCGCTTCCCAGTACGGCACCAAGATACGCGTCCGTTGCGATCATCGCGTCGTCATGGTCGACGAAAACCAAGTCATCGAAGTAAAGGAATAACTCCCTGCTTTTGTCTCATTCCGAGCGAAGCAAGAAATCTCCTTTCCCCGCCAACCCGAAGACCTTCCTCTATTTCTTCCCATTCATCCAACCCGTCACTTCCTCGTCCAACACATCCAGCGGCAGCGCTCCATTCCCCAACACCTCGTCATGAAACGCACGTATGTCAAACTTGTCGCCCATTTGCTTCTTCGCTCTCTCTCTCAGCTTCAGAATCTCCAATTGCCCCAGCTTGTACGCCAGCGCCTGCCCCGGCCACGCAATGTATCGATCCACTTCCGTTTGTACGTTCGGCTCATCCATCGCCGTGTATTTGTGAAAATACTCAACCATTTGTTCGCGGCTCCAGCGCTTTTCATGCACCCCGGTGTCTACCACCAGCCGGATCGCGCGCCACATCTCGTTCTCCAGCCGCCCGTAATTGCTGTATGGATCCTGGTACCGTCCCACTTCCTTCCCCAGTTGCTCCGAATATAGTGCCCAGCCTTCCACAAACGCCGTGTACCCGCCATTTCGGCGAAAGGCTGGCAACTCACCCAACTCCTGCCCAATTGAAATCTGCAAATGGTGGCCGGGAATCCCTTCGTGGTAGGCAATCGCTTCAATATTCAATGTCAGCCGGTGCTCCGGGTCATATTCGTTCACGTTGATATGCCCGGGCCGCGACCCATCTGCCGCCCCGCCCGTGTAGTCCGCAGGAACCGCATCTTTCTCGCGCGACGCTTCCATCGGAATCACTTCGAGCTTGTTCTTTGGTAGTCTCCCAAACAGTTTCGGCAACTCCGGCCCCATATCGTCGGTGTAGCCTCTATACAAGTCGAGCACCTGCTGCCCTGAGGTTGCATAGAACTTCCGGTCGGTCTTGATGTGCCCGTTCAGGCTCGCGATGTCCTTGTAGCCGAGCTTGTTCGCGATCGCCAGCATCTCCTTTTCTATCGTATCCACTTGCTGTAATCCCAACTGATGGATCGCTTCGGGATTCATGTCCGTGGTTGTCATTTCCTTCACCGCGAACCGGTAACGTTCCCCTCCGTCCGGCAGCGCCCACAGTCCGGGTTCCGTCCTGCCTTTTGGGGCATATTCCTCCCTCACAAATTTCGCGAACTTCTGATATGCCGGAATCACCCCGTCGCGGATCGCCGCCAGCCCCGCCTCTCGCAAACGCTTCTGGTCAGCCGCCGGAATCCCCGACGGGTATTTGTCGAACGGCCGCGCGAACGGTGTCTTCTCCGCTGATGCGCTGGAGACCCGATTCGATTGCTCTACCACCTTTTCCAAAAGATATTTTGGCGGCATCAATCCTTCTGCCAGCCCCTTGCGCATTTGAATTTCTGTCTGCTCGAACAACAGAGGCATCGCCTTTAGTCGCGCGACGTAATCCTCGTAGTCCTTCACCGTTTCGAACGATAAGACGTTCACCATATCCGGCAGTTCGATGTGAACACCGCCAAACTGCGAAACCGGCATCTCCCATGGCTTGAACCGTGCCCCTTCCAGCTCCATTTTCAGATTCCGCACCATCAGCTTCTTGTTCATCGCTTCCTGCGGAGGGAATCCCGTTATGTCAATTGCCTCGAACCGTCTTAGAAACGCTTCCGTTGCCTCGATGTCCTTGTCGATCGCCGCTTGCGACACGTCCTCAAGCTTGTCGTTCCAACGTTTGTCGCCCAGCATCGACGCGAACACCGGGCTGGTCCGCATCGTGTATTCCCACTGCTCCGTCAGTAAGTCAGCGAGGGCCTTCCTTCTCTGTTCGGCGCTCTCCTGCTGCGCAAAGTTCGACGGCGCGGCAATGGCCAGCAGTAGGCAAATCCACACAACCCGGTGCGATGCTTTTCTCATTCCATCTCCCTTGGTACTCGCTTCTAACGCCGACGATACTAAACCACAAGCCTGCTTCCACGCGACCCGTCTGGCGTTCCCGCCATTTCTGTTTGGGATACCCCTCAGAACATCACCGTTGACACCTGCATACAGTGGTCGCAACCTCATAGTCACGGGGCCATCCCAACCATCCCCGCACTGCGCTTCCCGCGCATCCAACATACATATGCGTCGCAAACTCGCTTGCTTAAGCTTCGCTCTGTATTTCGTCGTGCCTATCCCTTCCTTTGCCCAATGCAAGGATCAGTTTTGCTCCGGCCTCCAGGACATTCTCGATTCCGCGTCCATCGACTTTCGAGGTTACATCTCGCACACTCTCCCACTTCCGAGCGTTTCCACTGAATCCACAAAGGTTCCTTGCTCGATGTCCACTTGGGCCAACAACGTTCCCATGCTCGTCTGTTACGCTGAGGCCCCGTTGGCCAACGCCAGCAATTGGTACGCCCGAGCCATCAATGATCTAAGGCAACTCAATTCGTCATGGAACTTTGCCATCAAGACCCCAGGCGACGATCGCTACGTCGACGCCGGTCCCCCCGACTGCGAGCCCACTCCCACCGAAGGTCCTTATATCGGTCAATGTCCTTTGCGCCTCGAAGTTCGGAAACAGGGCAACGGCTCCGCACAAATCTACCTCGTCGTTAACTCCTTCAACTCCCCCTACCTCCTTCACCACACGATGCTTTCTCCCAGTCCCGCTAAAACTGCACCATCCATCCCTACGGGCGTGAGTACCAGTGGAGTTTCTGGTTGCGATGAGTTATGCCAAGGGCTGAAGAGGGCCTTTGAGGCTCGCGCGAATAGTTTCGCAGGCACAAGTCCCTCAAAGCTCCCGGGTGCGAAAGATTGCCTAGTCAAGAGAACTGCGGCGCCTTCGGGCGATAGCGCCGAATTCGTCTGCTATTGGCAGGAAGCTTCTCCATCAGGCGCGGGGACTCGCTTTCGTGATTTGGTCGCGCGCCTTCAAATCCTCGTGCCGTCAAATTGGTCTATGAATCAGGAAAACGAGGTGGATGAACAAACCGGGGCGACACTTATCGCCTGGCATGCCACTGACCCTGGCACGAAACACGACGTCCGCCTCTATCTCTCCGCCGAAGCCGTCGGCCTACACATGTCATCCTCAAAATAGGCAGCTACGACTTGTTCTTTTCGTTCTCGAAGTTCGGCGGAAAGTACTTCACCCAAACATCACCAAGTTTCTGCAATATGTAGTAGTTCGCGGCGCCGCAACCAGTCCCGCAGTGGTGCTCCACATACACCAGCGCCATTGTCTTCGTTGCATTGAATCCCACAGCGGACAACCTCACATAGCCTGCGGTGTTCGGGAACTCTGCCCGAAATCCCTGCCAGGAGTCGCTGTTTTTCCCCTCCGCACCTTTCGCCAACGCCGCCTCCACATCCGTACTTCTCACTAACCGATGCGCTCGATGCAGGTCGACTTCGGAGTTCAGCAACCTTGGCTCTTTGTTTGCCTCACGGAACGACTGCAGGATTTGCTCCATCTCCGGCACCGACGCCGTACGTCCCTGCAGAATCTGTTCCGCCCCGGCTGGAGCCCATTCGCGCGGAGGGATCTCCCGCACGATCAGAATTTCATTCGACCCCTCCCAATACCAACTGTCGATTGCCAGCGCGGCTGCGTAAACCTTATATGCATCCGCGTCGGCATAGACCTCGACGGGCGCCTCTCCACTCTTTGCTTCGACTGGTTTTTGCGGAGGGCCTCCACCAATGACGATCGCAGCAAGCAAGGCGATACACACCGAGACAGGTCTCATAAGTCCTCCTGTCGTAGCCAAGTTCTTATTGGAGACACTTTCGTCTACCCACGTTGCCCATAGGCCAGCCCTTGGTCGGCGCAGCGACCTCACACCTTATACGTTCCACGGTCCGTTTCTGTTTCCGGCGACCTGCGCGGCCTTGCCTCCGCTCCTAATTATTCCCTGGCGGAACATCCGTCTGCAAAAACGTGAACTCCGTACTGCTCTTCGGAAACTTGGGCGAATCCTTCACACGTTCCGCCTGCAACAGGTGACGTTGCTCGTGACTCGCAATAATCTCGAATCCCATACCGACGGTGAACCGTATCCCCGGCGCCAGCGGGTTCCAAAACCGTATCCGGTTCACATCCTTGCTCCGCGCTCTTACGATCAATTCGCGGCAAGCCTTGTTGCTCGCCAGAAATCGCTCGATCACCGCTGTGCCTACTTGCGAAGCTGGGCGAATCTTCCCGGGTGCAGGGACCTTTCTGGCGTTCGGCGCCGGCTCGACAAAATTCTTCAGGAACCATCCGCTCAGCCAGCCCTGCGTAATCTGCTCTACTGGAGCATCGGCTTTGTCATCCAGTGCCGCCGTCATTCGCGGCAAGTACGCATCATTCGTGATGCACAAATGTTCCATGCATTGCCCGATGCTCCACGATCCGGCAACCGGCTGCCAATTCAGTTGCTCTTCGGTCAGCCCGGCCACCAGCGCCTGCGCTTCCTGGTCCAGTCCGTTCAACTCAAACGATAGTCGACTCGCCCACGCCGGATGCACGTCTCGTGTATTCATGATCGCCGGGCATTATAAACCCATCCAGCATACGCCCATACCTGATATTCGATACTCCTCCAGCCGTGCGACCCATGTCCTAGACATCGCGCCTCGATTGTGAATAGCATCAGCCTAGTTCAAGGAGACCCACCGATGCCCCGAGGCTCTCGAGCGCACCAGTTCGTGAGTTTGTTTCTTCGCTTTATACTCCTTTCGATCGTTCAACTTTTCGCGACCTTCGCCCAGACTCATCCACCTGCGTCTCTTTCCGACGATTCCGTCCGCCAGGCCGCCAGCGCCCTTCTCCAGAAAATGACACTCGAGGAAAAAATCGGCCAGCTCACCCAATTTTTTGCTTTCGAGGCGCCCAAGGATCTTGATTCCAAAATCTCCAGGGGTGAAGTCGGCTCTATGCTCTTCGTGCCTGACCCGGCCGACCGCAATCGCTTTCAGCGCCTGGCCATGGAAAACACCCGCTTGAAGATTCCCCTGATCTTCGGACTCGATGTCATTCACGGCTTCCGCACGGGATTTCCCGTTCCCATCGCCCTCGCCGCCTCCTGGGATCCCGCGCTGATCACTCGCGCGCAATCGATTGCCGCAAAAGAAGCCCATGCCGCTGGAGTGGACTGGACCTTCGCTCCCATGCTCGATATCGCGCGCGATCCACGCTGGGGCCGCATCATCGAAGGTGCAGGCGAAGATCCTTATCTGGGTTCTGCGGTGGCCGCCGCGCAGGTCCGTGGTTTTCAGGGCGATTACATTGGCGCGCCGGACCACCTCGTCGCGTGCGCGAAACATTTCGCCGGTTACGGCGCCGCCGAGGGTGGCCGTGATTACGACGCTTCTTACATCTCTGACTCCCAGCTCTACAACCTCTATCTCCCGCCATTTCACGCCGCAGTCAAAGCGGGCGTCGGCACCGTCATGGCCGCGTACATGGATCTCAATGACATTCCCGCCACCGGCAATCGCTGGCTCTTGCGCGACGTCCTTCGCGAGCAGTGGCACTTCAACGGCTTTGTCGTTTCCGACGCCAACTCCGTCAAAAGCCTTGCCACCCATGGTTACGCCAAAGATCACGCGGACGCCGCGCAAATCGCGTTCAACGCCGGCGTCAACATGGAAATGGCCCTCACCACAAACTCATACAACGAGAATCTACTTAGCCTTGTTCGTACCGGCAAAATTACAGAGGAACAAATCGAAGACGCCGCGCGCCCCATTCTCGAGACCAAATTCCGCCTCGGCCTTTTCGATCATCCTTATGTCGACGAGTCCCGCGCCGCACAAATCCTCTCCACTCGCGAGCATCGCACCGAAGCCCGCATCGCCGCCGAACGCACCGCGGTCCTCCTCCGCAACGAAGGCCATCTTCTCCCGCTCAACAAGACTGCCTTCAAAAAAATTGCCATCATCGGCCCCACCGCTGACTCTCCCCACGACACCGTCGGTCCATGGATTTTTCAGGAAGATCTCAAGGAAACGGTCACCCTCGTCGCAGGCATCCGAGACAAACTCGGCTCGGAAGCCACGGTCGCGTTTGCGCCCGGTGTTCAAATCAGCCGCGTTTTCCCTTCTTTCTTTGACCCCATCTTCCACGAGCCCAAACCCACCCCCTGGGCCGCCAAGCAGATCGACGACGAAATGGGCAAAGCCGTCAACCTCGCGCGCTCCTCGGATCTCACTATCCTGGTCCTCGGCGAATTGCAGGAGATGATTGGCGAAGGCGCTTCTCGCGGGTCGCTGGATCTTCCTGGCCGCGAACAGGAACTCCTCGAACGTGTTATCTCCACGCACAAGCCGGTTGTCCTGCTCCTGATGAACGGCCGCCCGCTCAATATCAGGTGGGCCACTGAGCACGTTCCCGCGATTCTGGACATCTGGTATCCCGGCACGCAAGGCGGTGCCGCGGTCGCCAATCTTCTTTTCGGAGACGCCAGCCCTGGCGGCAAGCTTCCCTTCACCTGGCCCCGCAACGTTGGTCAGGTTCCGATTTCTTACGCGCACAACCGCACGCAAGCTCCCGAAGATCAGGGCAAACGTTATTGGGACGAAGCGTCCACTCCGCTGTTCCCCTTCGGCTATGGTCTCAGCTACTCTTCCTTCCAATACTCCAATCTCCAGCTCAGCCGCACTCAACTCAAATCCGGTGACGCATTGGACGTTTCCGTCGACCTCGTGAACGCCGGCGACATCGCCGCCGACGAAGTCGCACAGCTGTACATTCACCAGCAGTACGGCAGCGCATCGCGACCCGTTCGCGAACTCAGAGGCTTCCAGCGCATCTCGCTCGCGCCTCACGAAAAGAAAACGGTCCATTTTTCATTGGGGAAAGACGAGCTCACCTACTGGAACGCCGCCAAAAAGGATTGGGTCCTCGATTCGGCCGCCTTCGACGTTTGGGTGGGCACCAACTCCGACGCCCAGCTCCACTCCGAATTCGCGACCGTGAATTAATCGGCGCCGTGGAGTGTTCCCGGGAGCGCGACCTCAGCCCCTTCCCGCGCATTGGGCGGGAAGAACTTCCTCCGGGGCGGCCCGGCTCAGCCCTTAGCTGATCTCCCGACGTCCGCCTTTACTGGCAGGATCCGTCATCGCTGAATTGTCCGCTCGCCGCCATCGAGCTCAGAAAACGTCCGCAACCAACGATGCGCTGGTTCAGTTCGTCATCCTGCAATGCATCTGGCGCGATATAGTCCATTTTCACGCGCATGTTCACATATTTATCGCTGAGCTTCGTCATGTTTTGGTGCAGCCGCTCCAGCAACTGGTAAGCGCTTCGGTCATCGCTGCTCGTCGCTGCCACCGACGCGAGACGCAAACTCTTCGACGCTTCCACCCGGTATGGATCGACCACCGCCGCCGACAGCGGGAATCCCGATTGAATCGTGCTCTGCAGGGCGGAGTGCCACTCTCGCAGCGCGGACGCCTCCTCAATCCCCGCATTCAAGAAACCGCGCGAAAGACCACTGCTCGCAGGAGCGGCAGCCCCCCCGCCCGACGTGGCTGAGCCGCTTGCCGCACGTGGCGCGGCCGCAGAGGACGCCCCGGCCACCAACCCGCCGCCGCTGGAACCCGTTGCCACGCTCAGCGCCACCACGCTGCCGGTCGGACTCTGTGCCGTACTAAGCGAGCCATTCAGCACCTTCGCCAGCGCTTCCAGCCCCACATACGGATGATCGCTGACAAAAATCACCGGCACATTCGTGGACTGGCCGTTGAGCAGCAGTAGCGCCTGCTGCTGCGCCGTGCACAGAGAAACAGCCACGAGTAGCACGATCGCGGGCAACGCAACCTTCTTCAAGGGAATACCTGGTTTGTTGACCATAGGGGGCTCCTGCTCCGCACTCTATCTTATTTCCGCTCTCCCCGGGAATGTGCAGCGGCGGGCCTTTGGAACTGCGATTTCGCCGAGAGGTCCGGGCAGGTTCTTTTTCGACGGCTGGCGATCTCAGGTTTATATCAAATGCTATATATTTTTTGACTTTAGCGATCCAAAAAATCACAATACCCGGTCAGAGGCTTCCCTTTTCTCCTCCAGGGAGTGGCTCTTTGTTGGCGCCAGGCAATCTAGAGAATGCACCGTGAGGGTCGAACGCCCGCGAGCGGCCCGGTATCCGTTCACTGCTCCTGTATTCGTAATCAATCTCGACTCTGATCACTCTGCTGCCAAGAGAACCTCGGACTTGAGTGCATTCGGCTGCAGCATCGTCTCGGGATTTTCGGCATCATCACGGACAAAGATTCGGATTCAGATCATTTACAAAGGTGAAATTTTTCGAGGCATTTGGGCAAGTAATCGATTGCCGGAACGACGGCGCTACCGGAATCGCTTTTACTGAGGTGTCGCCACGCCATCAATCGCTCTTGGACTCCCGGATTGCCGGGCTTCGCAATGGACCTGTAGTCGGCGTTTGAGAAAGTCGGCGTTATGAGATGCGTAAAATGCGGTCATACTATGCGTTGCATTCGATGTGGAACAGTTGCAAAGGAAGAGAATCAACCCTCCGCAGGAGATCCTATACACACGGATAGCCTCCACGAGGAGTTACAAAAGCGTTGTGTGAGGGTGGAAGTTTCCAAAGGTGTGATGCGCCATGTGCTGCTCCTCACCGACGTAGAGGAGATCCTCGCCAGATTGAACTGATCCTGCCATTCGCTTCGCTGATTTCATATTGGACTGGATTCACAAACCACCCGCGAAAATGCGCCGCCATCCTCAAAAAGATGAAGCCAAGGCGCGAGGTGCCCAAATGATGCCCAAATGGCCCTGGGCTGGCCTTTCGCGGCGTTGCCTTCAACGCATGGCGCGCCCGTGCTACCCTTTCTGCACCTTGACTGGCGGAGGGGCGATGGGCGACCTGGATGAATTTCAGAAATTTCGGGCGGAGTTGAACGGAGAGATTCTGGAGTGCGGGCACTTGGGGATGAAGCGATTCTTTTCTCTGGACCACCAGGCCTATGAAGAGGGCGCGTTGGGCACTAAAACCAAGGAATTGTTGGGCTTGGTGGCTTCGATGGTGCTCCGCTGCGACGATTGCATCACCTACCACCTGATCCGGGCGGGCGAGGTGGGCTGGTCCCGCGGCGAGGTAATCGACGCGCTGAACGTAGCGCTTGTCGTCGGCGGCTCCATCACCGTGCCCCACGTGCGCCGTGCTTTTAACCGAATGAGGGAGATTCCCGGGCTCGCTCCTGGGGTAAAATAGCGGCTTACGTTACAGGGTCAGTCCGATGAGCACGACACCTAGAGCGATTACTACCGAGGCCGACAACGCCTATGCGCGAGCCAAGAATGCCGTTGGTGACGGATTCTTCCTTCTGGCGCAGCGCTCGCCGAAACTCCTCGAACTCCACCGCAACGAGCGGGCTTGGTCGCTGCTGCGTTTCCTGATGGGCTGCTTTGGCGCGGCCTTGGTGATCCTGCCGCTGAGCCTTTGGGGCGGCTACTTCACGGCACTGTTCGGCCTGGGACTTTTCGTGATGTCGATTCTGCTGCCGCCTGCAGACCTGGAATCGGCCACGGACCGCAAGGCAAAAGACTTGGGCGCACAGACAGTTATCAGTGGCGGGGAAATCGACGCAGGGAATGCTGGCTTCGTCGGCGTGCAACTGTTCATTTCATCCGCGCAAACCTGGGCACTGGACAAGAATTTCGATCCACTGGTGATGTTCCCCACGGCGGACATTACGGATTTAAGCCTGAAGCCGGTCGCGGACCACTGGTCGCTGTTTGTGCGCTGGGGCGAGCACAAGACGGAATTTGTGTATCGCGGCATCTTCGCCGAGCGCTTCGCTCGACTCGCGGAGGAATCGCTGCGTCAAGCCAGCGTGGCTGCTTTGCCGGCAAAGAAACAGCGCGCCGCGAAAGCATAACGGGTCTCGACAGAAATTTTGTAAATGATTCGGCCACTGCGCGGGCCCGTTTGGTAAAATATTGTTATGGCACGCGGTTGGGAAAGCAAAGACGTCGAATCCCAGGTGCAAGACAGGAAAACCGTGGCAGATAACAAAGGTCAGGGCCAGAAGACGGCAGAACAGATCAGAAAAGAACAGGAAAAGCGGGGCCTCGCGCTCTCGCGTACGCGCATCCTGAACAGCTTGGAAAGCGCCACACACCCGAACCACCGCAAATCCCTGGAAGCAGCCCTGGCTCACCTGGATAAGAAAATCGCGGAACTAAACTGAACCAGTAGCGTTTGCGACGAAGTTCCGCCAATTTCCAGCCACGCTTCTCACGTTATTCCGAGCTTAGCGGGAATCTCTCTTTTTAATCGGTGAAGACGACTCCGACGCCGGTGGTTCCTTTTTCGACGCCCGCTTCGATACGCACCACGTAGCCACGCAAATGCATCTGCTGGACGCCATTGCCGCTGGGCGCGTCGATGGTCACTTCCAGTTCCGATTGCAGGCGAGGCGAATGTTTCAGGGAGAGCAACGCGCCTTGCAAAGCGACATCGCGCAGAGTGGTCTCCTCGGTGAATTCTTTCCCTTCGACGGTAAATCCGGTAACGCGCGCACGAAACTGCGCTTCGCGGCGCATAGACGCACGTGCGTGTGGCATATGCGCCTGAACCGTTTCACCGGGAGCACCGAGGGTGATGACCATGCCTTCGCTGGCCGCGAAGACGGAGTCAAATTCATCGCGCGCATCACGCAGGATGCCGTCGACAATGCGGTCGGTGGAATCCGGGTCGTGGTGGAACAGCACTAAAGTCTTGGCGCCCACCTCGCGCGCAAGACGCACCCCCTCTTGCCAGGACGAGTGGCCCCACCCTTTGCGCGGGCCGGCCAGTTGCGCGGGCGTGTACTGGGCGTCGTTCACGAAGATATCTGCACCAGCGGCGAGTTCGCGGAGATTTTTGTCCAGGACCGAATCACCGGGCTCATTGTCGGTAGCATAGACGATAGTGCCTGCCGGCGTTTCGATGCGGAAGCCCATGCAGCCCTGCGGGTGATTGAGCCAGCGCGAAATGACTCTATTTTCGCCGATGGAGAAGGATTCACCGCTCTCGACTTCGCGGAATCTGCGGCGGGCGCTCATCGTGGAGAAGTCCACGGGGAAATAGGGCAAAGCCATTTGGGTTTCGAGAACCTGCCGGAGAGAATCCTTGCCCAGAAACTCGGAGCGGAAGCTATAGAAATGGAATTCGTTCTTCTCGTCGTAAAGAGGCGCGAAGAAGGGTAGTCCCTGAATATGATCCCAGTGGTAATGGGTAACAAACACGTGGGAATGCGAAGCATGCGGAGTATTTTGGGTGGCCCAGCGATTGCCGAGTGCGCGCAGGCCGGTGCCGCAATCGAGTATGAACTGGGTACCGTCGGGAGCGACGAAATCGAGACAGGGCGTATTGCCGCCGAAACGCCAAGTGGCGGGATCTACCGTAGGCGTCGAACCACGAACGCCCCAAAAGCTCAGTTTGGCGACAGGAGTCGTCATTTCTGCCTGAACTGCGGTGGCAAACCTCCACTCCCATGCAAAAGGGTCGTGGATTCCGCCTCTTTTGAGATAGTGGCAGCGGCTGGGGGAAGCGTCAACGGAATCACAAACGTATGTTGTCAACCATCCAACAAGTGGCAAGGAAGCCGTACGCACGGGAAAGAACGAAGTAGAATGAGGGAAGATGCACACGCACAGTCACGGGCAATCCCACGAACATGGCCACGGGCCAGGCCATGGCCACGCGCATAGCCATGGACACGGGCATGCGCATGCCCATCCGCCGATGCGCCCGGCGGTGCTGGCTTGGGCGATGGGAGCGACGCTGGGGCTGGTGGTTGCGGAGATTTTTGGAGGGTGGCTGGGCCATTCGGTGGCGCTGTTGAATGACGCAGTGCATAACCTCTCGGACGTGCCAGCGCTGGGAATCTCTTGGGTCGCGATGAAGTGGGCCGAGCGTCCGGCGGACCAGGAAAAGACCTACGGCTATCATCGCGCGGGAACGCTGGCGGCGTTCACGAACGCGCTATTGCTGATTCTGCTGGCGATCTGGCTCGGGTACGAAGCGATTGAGCGATTGCGGTCGCCGGTGGAGGTAGTGGAACGCTGGATGATCTGGACTTCACTGGCAGCGCTGGCGGTGAATGGCGGGATTACACTGGCGCTGGTGCGCGGGCGAGGCGACCTGAACTTGCGCAGTATCCTTGTGCACAACTTCGGAGACGCGTTGTCGAACCTTGCAATCATCGTCGGCGCGGTGATTATCGGGTTTACACACCTGCAGTGGATTGACCCGTTGCTGGGTCTCGCAATCGGCGCGCTCGTGCTGTACTCGTCGGTCGGAATACTTCGCGAGTCCGCGCACATTCTGCTCGAAGGAAGACCGCAAGGGTTGGGAGTGGAGGAAGTAGCGCGGGCGATTTTGACGGTGGAACACGTAAACGAAGTACACGACGTGCACATCTGGTCGCTTGGCGGCAGCCATCACGCGATGAGTTGCCACGCGCGCGTTCCGGACATGCACATGGATGAATGCGAGAAGGTACTGCGGAACATACGGAAGAAGCTCGAGGAGTTTGGAATCGAGCACAGCACAATTCAGTTGGAACGCGCCGGATTGCCCGCTACTTCGGGATATGTAATGCCGGAACCCATGCAGAAAAGCTGATCTGCAGCTTAGCTTCGGATGTTAGCTGCTTCTTGGTCTCTCCAACCGAGGATTTTATCCACGGCCTGAAAAGTGCCAACTTTCCATGCAACTTCGAGCGCTTTGCACACTATGGGAGAAGCCCAGCCGGACTTGAAGCGTTCGCAGAAATGGGTGCAAAAAAAACTGGAGACTTCTGAGTGGGAGGGGCAGCCGCTGCGCGAGTAGCCCATTTCCTGCCAGTGATTTTGCCTGGGCAGGCGGTGGTAGCTGTAATACTCAGCAAAGGTGCGGCGTTCCGGCGCGATGCCAAATCTGTCTGGATCACGGCTCATGGCGCAACCGGGTTCGATTTCGATCATGCAGGTCTTGAAGCGCACGCGCTGGTATCTACGCCGAAGCCCAACCTGGTAGGCAGCCATTTGTTCGAGGTCCTGGCGAGTTTCACCGGGAAGGCCACAGGTAAAACAGAGCAACGAATTCACGCCGCGCGCTTCCATGGCATCCAGACAGACTTCCAATTCAGCATTTGAGTAGCGATACAGCGAGTTCCGGCGTCTCAGTTCTTCGTTGTGGGAGTGCGGGCTCAGTGTGACGAAGGACTCCTTCCCTTTCAGGCCGGCAAAGCCTTCGAGGAACTGTGCATTCGGCAGGAAGTAACGCTCGACTTCGATGTCCAGGCCGACATTCCGCCGCTTCAACTCCTCAAATATTTCCGCATAGGTCACATCGGCTTTTGCGTACGGAAAAGAGTCGAGAGCGACACAGGCGGAATCGAACCCAAAGCGCTCGAGGTCGCAAATCGAGGAAACAATCGCGGAGACGGAGCGCAAGGCGACGCACTGGCGCGCGGCGATTAATTCATGGGCTTCGCGCGACCCGCCGCAATAGCAGCAGTTGTGGACACACCCGCGTCCGACATACACCTGAAACGCTTTGTGTGCCCCGAAGAGCTTCCGCTGGAGTTTGTCGGAAATTGTCGGGGAATGCAGGTAGCGGGAGAACGACTTCACGAAAGTGGGATAGTCCTTCATCAGCGTGAAATCGGTGAAGCACATGTTTTCGAGGGCAGCGCTGTCGGCGACATAGGTCTGCGGATTCGAAATGACCTCCGCGTTATGGCGGTAAGCAAGGTTCGGCGCTGCGTCGTAGTTCTTGTCTGAGGTGAATCGACGGATCAGTTCGAGAATAGGAAGCTCGGCATCGCCACGGATAACGAAGTCAACAAAAGGATAGTCCCGCAAAATCTCATCGGCGAATACCGATGCGGTGAAGCCACCCAAGAGGACGGCTACTTCCGGGTGAGTTTGTTTGATTTTGCGGGCGACTTCGATGACGTCGTAGGACTGGAAATGCCAGTGCAGATCGAGGCCGACAATGGAGGGCTGATTCTCGCGAACGAGCCGGTCCAGATCGAGTGGGCCATGGAGGTAGTCCTCGACGCCAAGATGAACGATGCGCGCTGTGTGTTGGTGGCGGACCAGGAAATCGGCCAAGCCTAACAGGCCGATGGGTGGAAAGAGAATGAAGGAAAACTCCCCGATGGGCTTGTAGTAGTTATGGAATTTGGGCGCGTGCAGGAAGAGTAAGTCCATGAGCGTGCTCGAAGAAGGGAGGGAGCGATCTACCGTTCACAGGAGTGTAACAAAGGAGTCATGCCAATACTTGTGACGGAGATAGGGCGTGCTGAGGAAAAGTCCCCCACCCGGAGGGATCGGAACCGCGATGTCGGAGTGGAACGGGCCGCGCTGACTAGCGCAACATGGCCATGGAGGCCGGCGGAGCCCCAGGGAGGGTCACGGTATTCCCGCGCTCTTCGTTGGACTTCATTGTCGCGTCATAATCGAGGGCATCGAGCGGAAGAGTGCGGCGGAGCCCCTCCTTGGTGATGTACTGGAGCTTGTCCTTGGCGAGCGAGTAGGCAACCGCGAAGATACGAGTGCCGTCGCGCTTGACGAAAACATACTCTTCGACAGGCTGGACTGTCGCGTAAGGCGAGGAAACGCGAGCAGAGGGAACTGGGGCGTTTTCCTCGGACGGCGCCGTCGAAGCGCGGACGTTCGACTCCTGTTCAGCCGGCGCCGCGGCATTCTCTTCCTGATTCTCTTGAGGACCCTCGTAATAGGGCACTGGGTAGTAGAACCCGCCACCCCACCCGCCGGGAATCGTGACGCCGGTGAAACGCTGGAACTTGTTCCAGTTAGGATGAACTGCGAAGAAGTGCTCGTAATCAAAGCCGAATCCCGGAACGGGATAGCAGTTCCCGCCGAAGAAGCAAGAACTGTTGGAAAAAGCATCGCCCGGGATAAAACGACCCGGTACTGGCCTATTAATGGGAGGCTGAGGCAGGGTACCCGGCACGGTTGAGGCACTCACCCTGTGGGCGAGGGCCGGCGCGCCGGTGTGGGAATTGTGCGCAGGGATACTTCCGGGATGGGCAGTGGACGGATGAGCCGTGGCGGGGACGTGCGCGGCCGTGGGGCCGTGCGGGGACGCAAGATGAGATCCAGCAGTAACTGGGACGTGAGCCGGAGCAGCGGGGGCCGGCATCGCACGCATCACCGGAGCAGGAGCTACCGCGGGAGCGCCGCCTCTTTGTGCGCCACTCAGAACCACCGAGAAGCTGATAGTGGCGAGTCCAACGAAGGCAAGTTTACGCATGGGCGTGCTCCCCAGAGGCTGGGACTACGGGTGCCTCTGTACTCTTAGACGCTGTCTGTTAAACGCGGGTTACTAGGGGGACGCCCGCCTGTGCGGCAGATTTTGCACCAGAGGAGTCCGAAAAGGAAGGACAATTTTGGCCCAGTGCTTCAATAGCGCCAGCTCATGTCGGCTCCAGCAGGCGCAGTGGCCAGCAAATGTTTGGCAATCTGCGGCATGATCCGCTGGTACTTCGTGCCGGCGCTTTCGCGGTTGGAGATGTCGCCCCCGCCCTCGTAGCAGTGTGGTTTCCCGGGGCCGTATTCGTAATCGGCGATACGGAAGGGATTCTGGGGTGAATCTGTGAAATTCTGCATCAGGTGGACGGCATTGTTGAGGTACCAGGTGTCCATGTCGCCGACCGCAAAGTGCAGCTTGCCGACGAGTTTGGGGCCGAGGGTGGCTATGTCGCGCTGGAGGATATAACGCAGGTCGTAGTGCTCCTTCCAGTAGTTGGCAACCTCGCGATCGATCTCGCCAGTCGCGGGGTTCCAGATGGATTTGGGGTAGCCATCCTGACCGACGGGGCTGAACACGGCCTGCCAGATGCCAAACTGTTCGGTGGACCGGCCGTGGGTGCCCATGACTTCCTCGCGCCGGACGGTGGGCTCCATAACGGCCTGAATCTGACCGGTCGAGGTGCGCATCTCGCCACGAGGGACGGTGCCAAAGGGTCCGCGGTCGTAGAAGGCATTCTTGTTTTCGTAGATATTCACAAGTTGGTAGGCGTGGAAGTCGATCGGGTCGGGGCAGTAGCAGTAAGCACCATTGTAAAAGTCGGGATAGAAGATCTGCGATGCCGCCGCTTCCCAACCGCCGGTAGAGCCTCCTTCGAGGGAGCGCGCCCAGGATTGGCCAATTCCCCGAAAGCGCTTCTCGACTTCGGGGATCAGTTCCTGGGTGATCGCATCGCCGTAAGGGCCAACGTTGGCCGAATTCACGGCATACGAATCGTCGTAGTACGGATTCGCGTGCTGCATGCTCACGATAAGCATTCGAGGCAGATGGCCGGAGGTCCAGTCTTGATAAAAGCGATTGGCGTAGACAGCGCGTTCGAGTTCGCCGCCCTTTAGCTCCGAAGGGATCTTCTCAAGAAAGAATTGCCAGTCCGCCTCAAAGTGGCCCTGATGCACGAGGAGTGGGTAGTGCGCGTCGGGGTGTTCGTCGAAACCCTCGGGGAGCAGTATCGTGGCGCCGAGATAAGTGGGCCGGCCCCAGAAAGCAGTTAGGAGTTTGCTCTCGATTTGAATGTGTTTGATGTATTTGGTGTCTTGCGGCGCAGCGATTGGCGGAGTCTTCTCCGTGAGCGAAATACGGATGGCGGTAGCAGATTTTGGGTCAAGATGAATTTTCTGCGGCTTGTTGAACAGATTCCCTGGCTTGCTGAACCATTGCTGGCCTTCGCCCCGGTCGGGAGGAAGTTTGACGGTGTACCCGTCGGAACGATGATAAGTTTCGTAGACGTTCAGCACGGCCTGGACGTAGTAGTCGCCAGCCGGGACTTGGTCGAAGCTTTTAAGTGGAAAACCTAGATTGCTGGAATCGAACACAGCGGGAGAGTTGGGTTTCCAGTTGTCTACATCGAGGCCGAAGAACTGTGCGCTCGAAGATTCCTCTTCGCGGAGCTGGAAGCGCGGCTCGGAGGACGGATCGGTAGAGATGCCGAGCAGGATGTGACCGTCGAGAGGCTGAGAACTGGTGGATTCGGGAAACGTGAGCTCGATCCGCAACCGTGTCGTTGGCAATGGGCTCTGCGCGCAGACAGGGTTGGCGGCGACAGCGGCCAATAAAATCAGGGTTAAGTTTCGCATCGCGATTTCCTCAGGAGCCGCAACCTGTCGCATTCAACAGTTTGCAGACAAATAGTTTTGTCGTCATTCCGAGAGCAGCGAGGAATCTCTCTTGGCTGGAGCACAAACACTGAGAGATTCCTCACTTCGCAGACTGCGTTCGGAATGGCGAATCTGACATTTTACGTGAACCGTTGCGGACTACTTGGCTTTCTGCTCCGCGATCCATTTGTCGGTGCGGGACTCGAGCAGGTCGAGAGGAAGCGCGCCGCCGTCGAGGATTTCGTCGTGGAAGGCGCGAATGTCGAACTTCGGTCCTAATTCTCTTTGGGCATGTTCGCGAAGCTCACGAATTTTCAGCTGGCCGAGTTTGTAGCTGAGGGCTTGCGCGGGCCAGGAAATGTAGCGGTCGGTCTCGGTCTGAATGGTGGGCTCATCGACGGAGCCCGTCTTGCGCATGTATTCAACAACCTGATCCCGACTCCATCCCTTCGAGTGAATCCCAGTGTCGACCACGAGGCGCACGGCGCGGAAGAGTTCGGAGGAGAGCCTGCCGTAATCCGAAACCGGATCCTGGTAGAAACCGACTTCCTTGCCGAGTTGCTCGGAATAGAGCGCCCAGCCTTCGCCGTAAGCATTGAAAAACAGTCCGCGAACGCGAAACTTGGGCAAACCGGTGAGCTGCTGCGCTACAGAAAGCTGCATGTGATGGCCGGGAACGCCTTCGTGGTACGCGACAGCTTCGTCGTCGACCATGGAACGCTCGGCGAAATTGGAAGTGGCCACGACGACGCGGCCCGGGCGCTTGCCATCCGGCGTGCCGGTTACGTAATGCGTGGCAGCGGTGGCCTGAAACGCGGGAATGGCTTCCACGGTGACGGGCGACTTGGGCAGGAGGCCGAACAATTGCGGAAGTTTCGGTTCCATCTGGGCGATGTATTTGCGGAAGTCGTCCAGGATCTGTTCGGACGAGGTGGGCTTGTACTTGGGATTGTTCTTGATGGATTCGCGGAAAGACGCCAAGTCGGAGAAGCCGGCTTTTTTCGCGACTTCCGTCATTTCCGCCTGAATGCGGTCGACTTCGCGGAGGCCGAGCTGATGGATCTCGTCGGCGGTCATGTGCGTGGTGGTGCGGCCATAGATGTCGTTGTCATAGCGCTTCTGGCCGTCAGAGAGAGAAGTGATGGCCAAGGTGGTGCGGCCTCGCGGGGCGTATTCGTCCTTGATGAACACTGCGAAGGTTTTGTATGCGGGAAACACTTCGTTGTTCAGCGCAGCGGTGATCTGGTCGGTCAGCCGTTTCTGGTCCTCTGGCGAAAAATCTTTCGGATATTTTTTGGTTGGCTGAAGGAATGGATTCGAGTCAATGATGCCCTGGCACTGGCCGGGAATTTTCTCGAGGAGGAACTTCACGGGCATGAGATTGTCTTTCATGCCGGCGCGCAAGACTTCGGTGGTTTGCGAGAGCACGCGCGGGATCTGGTGCAAGCGGGCGATGTAGTCCTCGTAATGCTTTACGGAGTCGAAGGGGACGGAAAGCGGCAGGTCAGCTAGAAAAGTGTGCACACCGTTCTGCTGGTTGATGGGCATTTCGTATTCTTTCAGGTCGTGATCGGCGATGCGCTGTTGGAGCTGGCGTATCAGCAGGTCATGGGAGAGCTGATCCTGGTCGGAGAAGCCGGCCGAGGAAATGGCCTGAATGCGTGCGAGATAGTCGCGGTTGGATTTGTCGCGCCTGGCGATCGCAGCGAGGGAATAGTCCGTTAGTTGGTCGTTGTAGCGGTAATCGCCGAAAGCGGTGGCGCGCTCGGGAAAGGTGCGCAACTCGTTTTCATAGTACTCGTCGAAGAGAGCGTTCTGCGCGGCAAGGCGGTCGGCGACAGGTTTGGAACCCTGAGCGAGGCACGAGCAAGCTACCGCAAGCAGAAGGAAAAGTAAGTTGGTTGTACGCATGGCCGTGAGAGTAACAAAACGACGAAGAGCGAGGGAAGAGGAAAGACACCGGGCCTGGTGAGCGTTGCGCTTTCACGGCGTAGGGGGTATGTGCTATAACCTGTACGCCGTGAAAGATACCGGAAAGCAGGAGATGGCCCCGGCGGAAATGCGGGGCGAGGCTGCTGCTGGGTCGCCCGCAGCTCGCAGGGCGGGGGAAGCACCAGGGGCCCGGGGATTTGAGGACGCCTCCCGGTATTGCCCGGTGTGCTCGCAGAAACTGGAGTCGAGAAGGTGCAAGCTGGTCTGCGGCGCGTGCGGGTATTACATGTCCTGCGCAGATTACTATTGATCGCAGAGTAGTTTGGCTCGTAGATCGCAGCTGTGCTTGCGGTTCCCCGAGAAAAGACTGCTTTGCGAAAAGTGCAAAAACAGATATGCTTCGCGGTTCCGGCCCGGGTTGCCGCCGGACCCGTGTACGACATGAGGAGGAATCACCGTGGCACTGAAGATCACAACTCGCGAAGTGGACGGCGTAACCGTGGCGGCGCTGGATGGCCGGATCGTGCTGGGCGAAGAGAGTAACGCGCTGCGCGAAAAGGTGAAGACGCTGGTGGCGGAAGGCAAGAAGAAGGTCGTGCTGAACATGGACAACGTGACGTTCATCGACAGCGCGGGCCTGGGCACGCTGGTGGCGGCGCATCACAGCGCCAAGGGCCAGGGCGCGCAGTTGAAGCTCTGCCACCTGGGCACGAAGTTCCAGGAAGTGCTGCAGATTACCAAGCTGATGACCATCTTCGACGTGTACAACACGGAGGCGGAGGCGGTAGCGAGCTTCTCGAAGTAAGCGTCACGCGATTTCAAAAAGAGATCGAGAAGAGGGCAGGTTTATCCTGCCCCTTTTTTTTCGTGAAACCCAACGCCATTGTCATTCCGAGCGACGCGAGGAACTCTGCGCCATCAAGCAGTTTTTCGCGGAACGTTGACTACTCTTCGATGCGGTACATGGTAATGCCGCTGAGCAGCTTGGGATAAAAGTCGGTGGACTTTTGCGGCATGACCTCGCCTGAAGTGGCCACTTCCATCACCAGATCGACGTCGACCGGATTCAGCAAGAACGCCACCTGCGCGGTACTATGAACGACGGCATCAATTGCCGTCCTGGCCTCACGTTCGTAGGTCAGATTCGCTTCCGACGAAACGGCTTGCGGGGTAATGCCAAGCGCCGGTTCAAGGATGCCCTGATGCAGCAGAACTACGTCGAGCTGTCGCTGAAGCGGCGAGAGCCCCGGGAGGATTTGCGCAATATCGGCCTCCGGGCGAAGCGTGAGCAGATAGAAAGCGGTTGCTCCGGTTTCCGGCGCGGGAAAAACACCAATCCCGCGCTGCGCTTTTGCCGCTGCTAACTTTCCTAGAATGTCGGCTTGCACCCCTGGGCGATCTGACTCGCTACCGACCGGGAAGACTTCCGTAGCGAACCAAGGCTCGAGATAGCGACGCACGGCACTCCAGGAAAAATCTCGCAGGTTGGCGACGACGCGATGGGTGGGGAGGATAGTCAGACCCTCCGCGCGAGTATTGACAAACGTCATCATCGAGAATTCGTAAGCTGCGTCGGGAATGAGCTTTCCTGCGCGCGTGCGCGACTCATTGCGAAAATTCAGGGAAGTTTCGTACCGGTGGTGGCCGTCGGCGATGACGAGTTTCTGATCGGCCATGGCTTTTTGAATCGCATCGATGCGCTCCGGTTCGGAAATGACCCACAACCGATGCGTGACACCATATTCATCGATGAGTTGGGTTGCCGGCTGCTGGGATACCTCAACTTGCTTGAGAATCGCGTCGATTTGCTGCCTCGCATCCGAATAAAGCATGAACAACTGGCCAGTGTGCGTGCGGGTGTGACGCAGTAGTTCGAGGCGGTCGGCCTTGGGGCCAGACAGGGTGTGCTCGTGGCGAAAGATCACATTGGCGGAGTAGTCTTCGAGCTTCCCTGCGCCGATGAAACCGCGGCGAGTGTGGCGGGTGCTCGTGCCGGGGACCGTAAACTCCTGTGAGTAAGCGTAGAAGGCTAGGGCGGCATCCTGGCGAACCACGTTTTCACCAATCCACGAGCGCAAACTGGCCGCAGCGCGCGTGTAGACGTTGCTCTGCGGCGTGTCGTCGTGATTAATTCGGCCCTTTTCGATGGCAATCAGGTTGTGAGAATCGGCGGCGTAATATTCTTCCTGACGTTTCGGAGTGATCTTGTCATAGGGTTGCGTGAGCACGCGGTCGTAGGAGACAAGATCGGGGTTATAGCGGTAAGCGCGAAAGGGCTGAACCAGGGCCATGAGATCTCCGGAAACGAATTTTGCTGGACAGGCAGCCCTCTAGTTTACGCGATGACGGGAAATGAAAGAAATGCGCAACGGTGACGCAATATTGGACTCGCGAAGCGCGTATTACAATAGACCGCTATGCACAATGGGAAGCTTGCCGCCATGCGCGGATTTGTGTTCGACCTCGACGGAACACTGATCGACTCGAAGATGGATTTGGTCAACGCGGTGAACGCGATGCTGCATGACACCGGGCGAGCGCAGCTTCCCCCCGATCAGATTGCCCGCTACGTGGGTCACGGTGCGCCACAACTGATGGCGAGTACGCTGGGGCTTGCATCAAGCGAAGCGGACCGCAGGGAAGCCCTGACGATTTTCTTGAGGCACTACTGTGAGCACAAAATCGATGAGACCCGGCCGTATCCGGGTGTCGTAGAAGGTCTTCAGACCCTATCGGACGTCAAGATACCGATGGCTGTCCTGACCAATAAGCCGACGCAACTCAGCTTGGAAATTCTAGATGGGCTACGACTGACAAGATTTTTCCGCGCGATCTACGGAGGAGATAGTTTCGCGACCAAAAAACCTGACCCAGCCGGCGTGCTGACGATACTGCGTGAACTGGGAGTGAAACCAGAGAAGTGCGCGATGGTAGGCGATTCGGATGTGGACGTACAAACGGCGCGCAACGCTGGCATGGTGGCCGTCGCGGTTACTTACGGATTTGGGCAGCATGATCGCCAGAAGTGTGCCGGGGACGTGTACGTCGACAGTCTTGAAGAACTGACTCCACTGGTGGAGTGGTAACGCGCAGATCGAAATCGGCTGGTGCAGGAGGAAATGATGTCGAGGAAAAGAAATGCGACGGGATCGAAAGTCACGTTGCACGTGGTCTCCAGCCTGGATGGGTTTATCGCGAAGAAAGATAACAGCGTTTCCTGGCTAGAAGCCGGGGGAAGCGTGTATGAAGCAGGAGTTTCCGTTTCGCAGGAAGAGGCGGCAGCCTTCGTCAAAGGCATAGATTGCTATGTCCTGGGCTCGCGCACATATGAACACGCGCTGGAACTGGGCTGGCCCTATGGAGATACTCCGACGGTCGTGGTGACGACGCGGAGGCTTGCATCGGCGAATAAGAACGTTGAATTCTACTCGGGCGATCTAACGACACTCGTTGAAGAGCGGCTCGCTTCTCGCTATCGGAATATCTGGCTAGTCGGTGGAGCTGTGTTAGCGCAGCGATTTCTCGAGCTTGGATTGGTGGACAAAATTCTGCTGACCATCGCTCCCGTCCTGTTGGGCGACGGCCTGCGACTGTTCGGAGGATCTTTGGAAGAGGAGCATTGGGATTTGAAAAGCGTGGCGGCCTACAAGAACGGGTTTGTAGAGTTGTGCTACTTAGCCGCACGCTTCTAAGACCGTCAGAACAACCCGCAGCCGTTAACGTTTCGTGACGGAATTTGCCGCCGCGCTCACATCCAATACGTACACAACCTGTTGACGTGTGAGAACGAGGATTCGGCGGCCGTCGTCGGCGAAATGCGCGTACGTGATGGCTTGCGCGAAGTGTTGGGTGTCTAACTTCCGCCCGGTCTGCAAATCATAAATGCCCAAACGGGAATCGCTCTCGACGAGCGCGAGCAGATGCGATTTTTCGCTGGCCGCGGGTAATGTTCCGCTGAGATGCGCCTTGATGTCGCCATCGTCGAGTGAATAAAGCGTGATGCGTCCCTCGGCCTTGGCGACGATCAGCATGTTACCAATGGCGGCGACCGAGTCGAAACTCAAAGGGCCGGAGCCGGTGCGAACGAGAACTCCGCCAAGAGTTTCACCGGTAGCGGCGCTCAGAACTTCGAAGAACGTGTCGTTGCGCGTCGCCTTGGTCTTTTCGAAGGCAGGCCAAGCCTCAGGGCAACGCTTCGCCGCCGCACGAGCCGCTTCGGTGTTCGCTTCCCAGCCAAGAACGAGGTTTTTGCCTTGCGGGTCAACAAAGGGAACCGGATGAGAGGAGATGAATTTTTTCTTCCAGCGTTCGCCGCCGGCTGCGGCCGTACGAGCCGTCAAGGTGAAGGGGATTTTGCCGTCGGGCAAAACTTCGGGAACGTGTTGCTTCGGCCCTTGCAGTTCATATTCCAGAAAAACGGAGGGGGTAGCGCGCAGAAAAGTTGCGTCACTTTTCCAAACGTAGCTGGCGGAAGCCGCCTGCGGGTTTCCTAAAAGGACCTCGGTGCTTTTTCCGTCGTCGGAAGGCCGGGTGAAATAAGCCGCGGAATCGGAGACCGACAGCTGCCAACTGTAGTCGAGGACAAGGGTGCGTTCGCCCGTGTCAACGCGGTAGAGTCCTGTTTCGCGGCCAAAGCCAAAGGCCAGTCGATCCAGATTCGGACTAGCCGCAACAGAAAACCGCCGGGGAGAAGATTCGAGGGGAACCAGAGCCGATGCGAAAGGCGTTGATTGACCGATTTGATAGAGACACAGTTGACCGGAGGGATCGAGTAGGGCAAGTACGTCTTCGCGGATATCGATGGCACTGTTAAAAGGCACCGGCACGATGCGGTCTTCGACCAGGTCATAGAGCCGGGTGGCTGCGGTGCCAGTTTCTTCCAGAACCACATAGCGCGGGTTCGACGCGAGCGTGGCTGCCGACACTTCCAGCTTGAGCTTGTCGAGGACTTTGCCCGTAGCGAGCGAAACGATCTCAGAATGCCCCGGTGCGCCGGTGATGAGAACGCGATCTGCATCGAGAAAACAAAAGCCGGCTCCGGAATATCTGTTCAGAACACCAGGCAGATTGACCTTGTGTTTCGTTCTCAGATTCCAGAGCGAATTGCCGTCGCGCGACCACACCCCCACAAGCGCAGCGTCCGGCGAGAAGGCGAATTTACCAGGATAGACGCCTTCATTCGCGAAGACCTGGAAGGAACGGGCGGAAGCCAAGCCGAAAGGAGCGGCGATAATATTTTCGGGAGGGAGCGACACGGGCACAGTTACGCTAAGGGGGAACCGGAAAGGGGACTCTTGCATGAACAGTTCGCTCCGCGAATTGAGATCGTAGATCAGTAATCCGAGATCGACGTTGCGGCATAGGAAAGACTCGCCGTTTGGAGAAAGGGCTCCAGAAATGCAGCCGTCCTTCGCAGGCACTTCGCCGGTGGAGATAATCTCTCCTCGCGGAATCTTCCAGCGGGCGGTTCGCAGAGCGAACGAAACACCCGCGAGACTTTGGGAGTCAGCGGCAAACCGTACCGGGTACAAGTAGTCAGCATCGATGTGCAGGATGGGCTTCAGTGGCCGGGTTGAGAAAAGGAACAAACCCGAATCGCTTTGGAGAAGGAGATAGTTTCCATCCGGACTGAATTGAACGCGGGACGTGAGGCCGCGAATCGGGGGTTTTAGCGGCTGGCGAGAAACGATGCCATGTGGCTCCGCTGGCGGATGCGATGATCCCTGAGGCTCGGAGCGCATAGCCTGCGCCGCGGCCAACAGGAACAGGCAGGCGACTCGAGACGCCAGAGCTGCGCATGATCGGACAGAAACGCGAGCCATCGCTCTTGATTCTGGCGCAAGACACCGCCTGGACCGGACTGATAAAGGTGACGGATGCAGCGAAAAGGGAAACCGCCAACACTTGCGCACACGGCGGGCGGTTTGTCATGCTCAGCGCGTGCTGATTGGTCTCTTTCCTGAACTGGATGCTCCCGGCGGAATTCAGCGCGCCGGGCGACATCTTGCCTTGGTGCTGAGCGAATTTGCAGACGCAAAGGCGATGGAATACCGGCTGTTAAGCTTGAACGATTCGCAGGATCTACATCGCATGCGGGTTGGAGAACGGGAATTCGTATTCACCGGAGCGGCGCGAGGAAAAGCGGGTTTTGCAGCGGCCGCATTGAAGGCGACAAGACGGCGCCCGAAGCTGGTTTTGGCGGCACATCCGAACCTGGCGCCGATTGTGCGCTGCATGAAAGTGTTCGCGCCGAGAATGAAGAGCATAGTGTGCACCCACGGAGTAGAGGTATGGGAGCCGTTGTCGTCGATGAGACGGCGAGCATTGCAGCGGGCGACCGTGGTACTGGCCCCGAGCCAGACCACCGCCGACTTCGTAGTTTCTCTTCAAGGCGTCGCGCGCGAACGAGTGCGAGTGCTGCATTGGGCGCTCGATCCAGATTTCGACACTAGAGTTGCGGGGACGAATTCGGATGGACTGCCGAAGGATTTCCCCCGGGGACGTGTGATCCTGGCGGTGGGGCGATGGCTGGCCGCAGAACGTTACAAAGGTATGGACACTCTCATCCAATGTATGCCGCGGCTATTGTTGCGATGGCCCGACGCGCAACTGGCCATCGTTGGTTCTGGCGATGACCGCGATTGGCTGGAGAATATCGCGAAGGTGAGCGGCGTGCAGCGTCACGTGAACTTTTTGACAGGGTTGAACTATTCGGAACTTTCGGCGTGTTACGGCGCAGCGGAGATATTCGCACTGCCGAGCCGCGGAGAGGGATTTGGATTCGTATATCTGGAAGCGATGGCGCGCGGCAAGCCAGTGATCGGCGGAGCACACGGAGGCGCGCCGGAAGTAATCCGCGATGGAGCGACTGGGTACCTGGTTTCCCACGGCGACGCCGTGCAGCTGACGACCTCCTTGGACACGCTGCTCTCGAATCCGGAAATGGCAAGGCAGATGGGGGAACGAGGCCGTGAGCGGGTGCAGAAGGAATTCAAATTTTCCGTGTTCGCCAAGAACTTCAAGAAAATCCTGCGCGAGCTATGCGAATCCTGAACGTCACCCAGAGCTACGCCCCATTTTTCGAATTCGGCGGGCCTCCTGTGAAAGTGCGCGCACTGGCGGAAGGCATGGCCAGACGGGGCCACGAAGTCACGGTGTTGACGGCGGATTGGGGAATGGTCGAGCGCGTCAAAGAAGGTCCGGGAGAACAACCGGCTCAGCCGGGCGCGTTCGGGAAAACACAAGTAGTGAACGGAGTCACGGCAATTTACCTGCCGACGTGGCTGCATTTCCGGGCGGCAAGTTGGAATCCAGCGCTTGGCCGATACTTGCGGGCGCGGCTTTCTGGTTTCGACGTGGTGCATATCTTTGGTTTGTACGATTTTTTAGGACCACGCGTTGCGGCAGAATGCCGGAAAAAAGAAATTCCATACGTTGTTGAACCAATAGGGATGTTCGTGCCGATTGTGCGCAACATCCGATTGAAAAAGCTCTATCACCGCGTATGGGGAAGTGAAATGCTCGATGGCGCAAGCGCGATTGTGGCAACGGCGGAACAGGAACGCGCCGAGCTGATCGCGGGCGGCGTTGCACAGGACAAAATTCGCCTGCGGCGCAACGGCGTGGACGCCCCTGCTAGCCTGCCGCCTCGCGGGAAATTCCGAGAGCGACTGAAAGTTCCGGACCAGGCAAAGTTGATTCTTTATCTGGGGCGACTGTCGCAGAAGAAAAGCCCGGATCTGCTGTTGAGAGCGTTTGGCAGGCTACAGCATTCGCCGTATGGGGATGGAACCAACGCACATTTAGCATTTGTGGGTCCCGACGAAACGGGCATGAAAGCGAAGCTGGTAGGGGATACGGAAAGTCTCGGTGCTTCCGCAAGAGTCCATTTTTCGGAGCCACTGACTGGGACGGCGAAATGGGAAGCTTACCGCGACGCCGACGTTTTCGTGCTGCCTTCGCAGAATGAGAATTTCGGAAATACCGCGGCCGAAGCGGTCGCCGCGGGAACGCCGGTAATAGTCACTGACCAATGCGGAATTGCGCCCTTGCTAAAAGACGTGGCCGGGCTGGTTGTCCGGCACAACGAGGAAGATCTGTGGAATGCGTTACTGCGGCTCTTGCAAAACGGCCATTTGTGGGAACAGTTGCATGAGGGCTGTGCGCGTGCGGCCTCCGCGATGAGCTGGGAGGAACCGTTGCGCGAGATGGAGATGATTTACTCGTTACTTGCGAGGCTACGGAAGTCGTAGGACAATTTTGTCTCCAGCCAAGGAAAAGTGTTGAAGCCGCACTACGGATTCCGATGCATTTGGTGGCTTAGCAATGTATTGCTGGCCGCGGCACTAGTCTCTACGGTCTGGTCCGGGATGTGGGAATTATCCGTGCGGCGGTATTTGCGAGGGTTTTCCGACGCCGTCGTTCCCGAAGCGTCATCTTCGAGAGAGAAAGCAGAAGCGATTCTCGCATGGATGCAAAACGGTCCGCCCCGGTTGGAGACCGCTTGGCAAACGAAAGTTTCGCCGCGAGATCCGGAAGATACGTTGAACTACCGCCAATTGTTAGAGGTCTGCGGAAGCGCGACGAACGCATTCCTGAACCTTTCGCGGAGCACGGGAATTGAAGCGCGACGTCTTTTGCTTCTCACTCCGGATCGCAACACGAAACACGTCGTCGCAGAAGTGAACTTGGATGGCCGGTGGGTGATCGTGGACGCCACCTACCGGGTTTTCATGAAGGATACGCAGGGACACCTGCTGACGCGGCGGGACCTGCAGAACCCGGAACTGCTTCGGCAGGCCACGAGCGAGCTCCCGAACTACCCTCCGGAATACACGTACGAGAATTTCGCGCACGTTCGCTTGGCTGCGCTGCCGCTGCAGGGTGCCCGAGTCCGCGCATTGCTGGACCGGTTCTTTCCCACCTGGGACGAATATCTCGATTGGAGTTTGTTGTTGGAGCGCCGCTCCTTCATGTATTTCTTTATTTCCACCAACGCGCTGGTCTTCCTGATGCTGTTGCGCCTGATGCTCGGCTGGATCGCCGACCGGCGTTTGCGCATCCCCCGTTTTAGGATCCGGACCAACCTCAGCCGTGCTACGGCGGCGTTTTTCACTTCACCGGAGATCAAGTAAGGCGTGTGCGGCATTTGCGGATACGCCTATGCGGCCACTTCTGCGGCTGCGGAGAACGCCGTTCACCGCATGACGGCGGCGATGGTGCATCGCGGACCGGATGAAGACGGTTACTTTGTAAACGACGCGAGAGCAAAGGGCGTAGCCCTGGGGATGCGTCGCCTCAGCATTATCGATCTGGCCGGCGGGCATCAACCGCTTTGGAACGAAGCGGCCGACGTGGTCGTGGTGTTTAACGGCGAACTCTACAATTACCAGGAGCTGCGCCAGCGGCTGAGCTTATCGGGTCACAAATTCACCACCCAATCCGATACGGAAATCCTGGTGCACGGATGGGAGGAGTGGGGCGAAGACCTGCTCAACGAATTGCGTGGCATGTTCACCTTCGCGTTGCTGGACCTGCGCAAGCATTTCGCCACCGTGCCGGTTCTATTCTTGGCGCGAGATCCGCTAGGCATCAAGCCGTTGTATTACTCCCAAACGGAACACGGGCTGGCTTTCGCGTCGGAATTGCGCGCGCTTTTGACGTTGGACGGGGTATCGCGCAAATTATCGGCGGACGCGCTGACGTCCTATCTACTGTTTGGCAGTGTTTCGGAACCGGTGACGCTGATCGAGGGAGTGTTCTCGCTTCCGCCAGGTCACCGGCTCGTTCTGCACATGCCCGAGCGGCGGCGTTCTCCACGCGCGAGGCCATGGTGGGATCCTATGCGGAGCAGCGCAGCACGCGATCCGCAGCGGCCGCGGGATTTCGGCGCAGCGTCGGCGCGGGTGCGTGCGCTTCTGGAAGACGCGGTGAAAGCGCATTTAATCGCCGATGTTCCGGTGGGTTTATTCCTTTCGAGTGGGCTGGATTCGAGCGCGATTGCAGCACTGGCAGGACGCGCACAACGTGGGATTCGGAGCTTCACGTTGACTTTTCCAGATACCGACTTTGACGAAGGTCCGCTGGCGAAGGTCGTGGCCGGGCGAACCGGGACAACCCACACCGAAGTGCCCCTTCACGGGAAAGACATGTTGGCGCGGATGGACGAAGCGCTATCGGCGCTCGACCAGCCCACCATGGATGGAATTAACACCTACTTTGTATCGTGGGCGGCTCGTGAGGTCGGTTTGAAGGTTGCGCTTTCTGGACTGGGCGGCGATGAGTTATTCGCCGGATACCGGACTTTCGCCGACACGACAAAAATTGAGCGGCTCGAGTCCGTGGCGCGTTTGATCCCAAGTGCGGTGCGACGGATGAGTGCGCCTCTGGTCAACTCGATACTTGCGCGCAACAACTCGATGGACGCAGCACGTAAAGCGAGTGACGCGTGGGTCACGCCCAACGCCTTGCCACACCCGTATTATTTCACGCGACTATTGTTCCCGCCGTCGGAAATATCCAAGCTGACCGACGGGCAGTACAGGAATAGCGCCGTCGCGAGTGACGGAGTTTCGCTGGATCCGACCTGGATGGCTTGGCTGGGACGCACGGCGGATCAGGCGGCGATCACCGAGCCTATTTCTGGCGTGTCGTGGCTCGAAATGCGAACCTATATGGTCAGCACGCTGCTCCGAGACACGGATTCGGTCAGCATGGCCCGATCGCTGGAAGTACGGGTGCCATTCCTGGATACGCCGCTGGTCGAGTTCGTGTGCACGCTCCCTGATGAAGTGCGCGTGCGTCCCGGAGTAGCCAAGGCTCTCTTGCGTTCTGCGCTGGCGGGACTACTTCCGGAGGAAATTCTGAATCAGAAGAAGCGGACGTTCACGCTGCCGTGGGAAGAGTGGCTGCGGAGTTCGCTCCGGAAGCGAGTGGAAGGAAGTCTGAAGGGACTGACTCCAGCGCTGGCCGTCCACCTGCATGCTGCGGGGGTGGAGCGGGTATGGGATAATTTCGAACGAGGCCAGACGACGTGGTCCCGCCCGTGGTCGCTCTATGTGCTAAATGAGTGGTGCCGCAGCCATCTATCTTGAACGGCACAAGAGTGGATAAACGAGCAACATGAATATCTTGGGAATTAATGCGTATCATGGGAACGCTTCCGCTGCGCTGGTGTGCAACGGCAAACTCGTGGCGGCCGTGGAGGAAGAGCGATTCAACCGCGTTAAGTATGCGGCGGGATTTCCAGCGGCGGCCATTCGCTACTGCCTGAAGGAAGCACGGATTACGCTCGCGGATGTCGATCACGTTGCGGTCCCCCGTAATCCTTTCGCTCGCCTTGCGACAAAGTTGTTTTACGCGATTCGAATGCCCTCGTTCGCACGAGAGCGCGCGAAAGTTCTGACGAAATTCACGGGAATCCCGGAAGCGTTGGCCGAAGCGTTTGACAGCGATCCCCAGAAGATCAAAGCGCAGTTCCACCGCATCGAGCATCACCAGGCACACTTGGCTAGCAGTTATTTCGTTTCGCCGTTTGACCATGCGGCGTTGTTGTCGGCCGACGGCTTGGGCGACTTTGCGAGCTCCATGTGGGGCACGGGACGCGGCAACCGCATGGAGATTGAAGGCGCGATTGCGTTCCCGCATTCGTTGGGACTCTACTACAGCGCCGTAACGCAATATCTCGGCTTCCTGAAATTCGGAGACGAATACAAAGTGATGGGTCTGGCCGCGTACGGCCAGCCAGAAAATCTGGAAGCATTCCGAGACATTGTGCGCTTCAGCCCGAATGGAGGCGCCTTCGGGTTTAAGCTGGGCCTGGACTATTTCACGCACCATCGAACGGGACCAGAAATGTCGTGGGTGGAATCGGACAAGACGCCCGTCCTCGGCAAAATGTTTTCGAATTCGATGCCCCAGAGGCTTGGTGGCCCAGCGCGGCACCCGGAAGAACCCCTGGAACAAAGGCACCGCAATCTCGCGGCGTCGCTGCAGGCGAGGTTGGAAGAAGTCTATCTGGGTATGCTGAGAAAGCTCGCGGCAAAGACAGGGGCGAAGGCGGTGTGCCTGGCCGGCGGCGTGGCGTTCAATTGTGTGGCGAATGGAAAAATTTTCGAGCAGACGCCGTTCGAGAAAGTATACGTGCATCCGGCGGCCGGCGATGCAGGACTCGCGGTTGGCGCGGCTTATCATGTCTGGCATCAGACACTGGCAAAGCCGCGCACGTTCGTTATGGAACACGCATACTGGGGACCGGGCTACGGGGCGGAGGAGATTCGATCGGCGATTAACTCCAGTGATGTGGCGAATGGCGGCTACATTCTCAGCGAGTTGCCTGAACCGGAGCTGATGCGACAAACTGCCGCGATCATCGCCGAGGGAAAAATCCTGGGTTGGTATCAGGGCCGTGCAGAGTGGGGGCCGCGAGCGCTCGGCAACCGAAGCATTGTGGCCGATCCACGTCGGCCAGAAATGAAGGAGATTCTGAACCGGCGAATTAAACATCGGGAGATTTTTCGCCCGTTCGCGCCATCGATTCTCGAAGAGAAAACAGCCGAGTACTTCGAGCAATCGCATCCGTCGCCCTTCATGACCCTGGCGTATGCGGTGCGCCCGGAGAAACGCGATAAAATTCCGGCGCCAACCCATGTCGACGGTACAGGGCGCCTGCAGACCGTCAGTAAGGACGCAAATCCGCGATATCACGCGTTGATCAGCGAGTTTGAACGGCAAACCGGCGTGCCGGTTGTGTTGAATACGTCTTTCAACGATAACGAGCCGATCGTCTGCCGGCCGGAAGAAGCCATCGATTGCTTCCTGCGCACGCAGATGGACGCGCTGGTGCTGGGCAATATGCTGATCACACGTCCATGAAACCCCGGAAGCCGCCTCTCATGCAGTGGGGCAAGCCTGTCCTGCTGGGGATTCCGCTGGACCACAACTCCTCGTTCTTGCGCGGCGCAGCGGAAGCTCCGCAGGTCATTCGTGAAGCCCTTCGATCTGATTCCTGGAATTCGTGGAGCGAGACGCGTGTAGACTTGGGAGCGCCCGGGGCTTTCGAGGACGCGGGCAATCTTACCGGAATGGAGTCGCTCAACGCATTCGAGCGAATCGAACAGACAATCGCGGCGATTCTTGAAGCGAAAAAGAGGCCGTTCAGCCTGGGCGGAGATCATTCGATCACATACCCGGTCCTGCGCGCAGTTGGGAGACGCGTGCCCAGCTTAACGGTCGTGCATTTCGACGCACATCCGGATTTGTATGAGAACTACGAGAATAACCCGCACTCTCATGCAAGCCCGTTCGCACGGGTGCTCGGAGAGAAACTTATCAGCCGGCTGGTGCAAATCGGGATTCGCACGTTAAATGCACACCAACTACAACAGGCTAAGAAATACGGCGTCGAGATACATGAGATGAGGCGGCTCCCGGTGCCTGGGAAACTGAAACACGCGGGACCGATTTATGTTTCGTTTGATCTGGATGTGCTCGAACCGGGTGTCGCTCCAGGCATTTCCCATTGGGAACCCGGCGGACTATCCACCCGCGAGGCCATCCAATACATCCAAGCGTTACCGGGTCCGATCGTTGGCGCTGATCTGGTGGAATTCAATCCTGTGCGTGATCGCTCGGGAATGACGGCAATGGTCGCGGCAAAAATCGTGAAAGAGCTGCTGGCCAGAATGATCGCAGGCTGATTCGCGTCAGGCGTGTGACGGAACCGGGCATTCTAATTTCAAAGTTATTGTTGGCGGATGGACCAAGGTGTTGTGGACCAGGCAGTGCTCCACCGCTTCCCGTACGCCCCTGCCGTGTTTTTCGCTCAGTTCGACCAGGCACTCGATCTGCACGACGAAATTGTTCATGCGGGGCCGCGGATCTTTTACTTTGTCGCAGGTTACGCGGACGCGCGTGCCTTCCAGGGCGAGTTTGTGTTTGCGCAAATACTGTGAAGCGTAGAAACCCGCGCAGGAAGCAAGGGAGGCAAGTAAGAATTCCGGAGGGGTCATGCCCTCGTCAAATCCTCCCTCTTCGATCGGCTGATCACTGGCGAGAAGGTGGCCACGGGCACGGATCTCGAACTGCACGGAACCGAGATGTTCCACAGTGACTTCCATACAGGACTCAATTCTGGAGCGAAGGACGGCGCCGCGAATGGTGGTGTGGGCGGTCAACCGCAAGGCAAGTTCACATATAGCAAAATGCTCCGCATCTGCCAAGGACGGACGGCACACCCTCTGATCAAACAAGGTAGTCGCAGTGAACTAGTGCTTGGCCTTCTCGGAACTCTCGAACGCGTCGCGCAGCCCGTCGAGCAGATGGCCATTTTTCACTTTGCCGCCGTCCGTTCGATGCGTATCGGACCAGAGTAGGGCGTTGCTCTTGGGATCGAGCAACGAAATCCGGGTGTGGCCCTTGGGAATCTCCGCGGTCTCGGTGAAGGCGTTCATAGGACCGCTGGGAAATTGGCCATCGGGTATGGCGTGGACGTGGTTACCGTTATCGAGGCGCAAGATCAAGTCGGCTTTTTCGCGGGTCTCCGCCAATTCAAATCGGCCCCACTTGCTCAGTTCGAGAACGAGCGTGTACTGAAGTTCATGGAAGCCAGTTTCATTCTCGATGAATACCGTCCGGGCATGAAGGATCGTGTCGGGAAGAGGTCTCGGAGCAGCGTAGACAAGCTGAACCGGCAGCGTTAGAAATAACACCAGGATCAAGCTCACGAGGCGCACGTGGGGAATTCGCCGCATAGCTTCCTCCAGAATCTGGATCGGGAGAGGCCAAAATAAGGGAGGGGCTTGCGGGCGGGAACTGCCCGGTCGCCTAGTATTGGGCCAGCTGTACACTTTCACCCGCCCTGTTTTATCGTCGCTTCGCCGTTTCGTTTGAATTTGAACTGACGGTACAATCCAACCGTGCGCGTACTCTTGCTGAATCTTTATTACCCGCCGGACACCTCCGCAACCGCAAAGATGGCTGAGATCGTAGTGCAAGCACTAGCTGCAGTGCACGAAGTGACCGTCGTCTGCGGAAGGCCGTCATACGATCCGACCGAACGCCGCCTCTGGAAGTTATGGCAGGAGGAACAGACGGCCCGAGTTCGCGTTATCCGGGTTGGCTCAACCGATTATCCGCGTACGCAAATGAAAAAGCGGGTCCTCAACTACTTGAGTTATGTGCTGTTGGCCGTCCCGAGGGCGCTTTTTGTTCCGTGCGACGTAGTGCTGGCGATGACCGATCCGCCATTCGAAGGCATTATCGGCGCGCTTGTGTCGGTGCTGAAGAGCAAACCGTACGTCTACAACATCCGCGATATGTACCCGGATATGGCGGTCGGCGGAGCGATTGTTGAGCCGGGATTGCTGGCGAGGGTTTGGGAAAAACTGCATCGTTGGGCGCTGCGGAGAGCCATACGAGTCGTGGTGCTCGGCGAGGATATGCGAAATCGCATCTTGAAGAAGAATGTGAGCCCAGAACGTGTAATGGTGATTCGCGACGGGACGGAGATAAACGGCGGTGCTGTCACGCCAACATTGGACCGAGATGTGATTCGTGCCATCCGCGGCGACTTTCGTTTCGTGCTGCTGCATGCGGGCAACCTGGGTTTTTATGGCGCATGGCATACGCTGCTGGCGGGCGCACGTGAATTACAGCCGGACGGCGTCGGCTTGGTGTTTGTCGGAGATGGCGCTCAGCGCCAGCAGATTGAAAGGGCGGCGACGGGGATGAGCAATGTGCGGTTCCTACCGTTTTTTTCCCCGGCCCAAATTCCTTCGGTGCTCGCTGCCGCCGACGCTCATTTGATTACCGTGAAACGCGGTTTGGAGGGGGTCGTGGTGCCTAGCAAGATGTACGGAATTCTGGCCGCGGGCAAGCCGATCGTGGCGGTGGCGCCGGAAGAATGTGACGTAGTATCTCTGGGAAAAGCGAAAGGTTTCGCCCTCAGTGCTGACCCGGATGTTCCGGGCCAGTTCGTCAGGCGCGTCCGTGAAATGGCGGAAGATGGAGCACTGGTTTCCGCAATGGGCCGGGCGGGGCGAGCAGCGGCTCCCGAATATGAAAGAAACGGGGAACTGCGGAAGCTGGTGGACTTGGTAGAGCGTGCCGGAGGAGGGAGCCCGAACCGTAAGTGAACCGCCAGGGAAGGGGTTAGATTTTCGCCGAGGAAGCCGCGATAAACCCTGTAGGACGCTGGCGAATTCGCGAAAATCGCGCTAAGGTATTTACGCTGCGTGGGGCAGCATCCTCGGCCTTCTTTCCGTCCGAGCTGAACTTGGGATCCGGAGCCCCAATCCGGAAAACGTGTCTGTAGCTGGCGATCTCGCCCAGGCCAGTTTTTTCAGAGCGAGTCATGAGGACGTAATGAGTGCGGACTTGCTGGCATTCTTGATCGCGTTGTCCGCTTCGCTGCTCCTAACGGTGCCAGTGCGAGCGTTAGCGATTCGCGTGGGGATGGTAGATCTGCCGGGCCCCCGGAAAGTTCACCTACAGCCGATTCCACTGCTAGGCGGGTTAGCGATTTACGGCGCGGTGATGATCGCGATTTTCACTGCCTTCGATGGGCCGGCCAGAGCCCAGAGTATCGGTATTGTGACCGGAGCGACCCTGGTGGCGGCGGTGGGCTTCCTGGACGACCGCGGATGGCTTCATCACCAAATCAAACTTTTTGTGGGCATGCCGCTGGCCGCGATAGTTCTCCTTGCCAGCGGTGTCCACGCGAATGTGTTCGAGACATTCGCGAGCGGTTCTCTGGGCTATTGGTTGGACGCCGCGTTGACCGTTGTTTGGGTCGTCGGCATCACCGCGTCCTTCAGCATCCTTGACCATATGGATGGCCTTTGCGCAGGCGTAGCCGCAATGTCCTCGGTCTTCTTCGCCGTCCTGGCGTACTTGAACGGGCAAACAGTGGTAACAATTCTCGCCGCAGCGACACTGGGAGCCGCCGCCGGGTTCCTGCGCTGGAATTTCAAGCCGGCCAAAATCTTCATGGGCGACGGCGGGGCGATGTTTCTTGGCTTCTTGATGGCCACGCTCGCGCTCAAACTCAGGCTGGAGCACGCGACGAACCTGGCGGGCTGGTTGGCGCCGCTTTTGATCCTTGGGCCAACAATCTTCGATACCACACTGGTGACGATTTCGCGTTCGCGGCGGGGACTCCTTCCCTTCGCGACTCCTGGCAAGGATCACTCGGCGCACCGGCTGGCGAACTTGGGACTCGGCCAGCGCGGGGCGGTCCTGACGATGTACCTGGCCGGTGCATTCTGTGGCGGGGCCGGTATACTCGTTTCTTACCTCACGACGGGAAAAGCTGCCATAGTTGGTGTGACAGTGTTCCTGCTGATGCTGCCGGGAATATTCTGGTTGGAACGCGCACCGTACGAGAAGCAGAAATCTCCCGATAAACCACCGGCAGCCGCTTGATGGCATGGATGCGGTTTGGCCGACTCCGAACGATTCGCTATACTCGATGGCATTCCGGTGAGGAAGTGGTGTGTGTGATCGCCGAACTGGAAGGCTCCAGGTTCGCAAGATTCAGTTTTTGAAGTACCGGCGGTAAATCGGGCCTGAACAATTGTGGGGAAGGCGGCCAGCGTGTCTGGGACTACCCGGACAAATGACGTTGTAGTTGTGGGCGGATCAGCGGCTGGATTGTACACAGCGGCGAGCGTCGCGCGTGGCGGCCGTGAAGTGCACATATTGGAATCGAAACCGACCCTCGATCCGGCCCCGCGGACGTTGATTGTCACCAACCATTTCCGCCAACAGGTCAACGGCTCTGCCGGTGCTAGCATCCTGAATGAGATTCGACGATTTGAGCTGTTCACCGATGGACGATCGGCTACCGTTTCCCTGAAACAACCTGACCTGATCATCGAGCGTTCGCGGCTGATTCGCTCTTTGGCGAAAGAGGCGCAAGCGGCCGGAGCGCGGGTCGACTATGACACGCGATTCCTGGGTTTAGCCCCGAACGGCATCGGTTTGCACGTCGACATTGACCGCGGCGGCCATCGCGAACGGATTCATGCGGACTGTGTTGTCGGTGCGGACGGGGCGGTGAGCCGTGTGGCTCGCGCAGCAGGATGGCCACCTGTCGAAACGGTGCCGCTCGTCCAGGCCGTAGTCAAGCTGCCAAAGGATTGCCCTCCAGACACAACGCGGGTGTGGTTTGTCCCGGATGACACGCCGTATTTCTACTGGTTGATTCCCGAGTCGCCGGAGCGTGCTGCGCTGGGGGTGATTGGCGAGCACGGGCGGGATACCAAACGCTGTTTCGACCGCTTCCTTGAGAAGAAAGGGTTTGAGCCCCTGGAGTGGCAAGGCGCAAGGATTCCCGTGTACCGGAAATGGGTCCCGGTACAACGTACGGTCGGCAAGAGCGATGTGTATCTCGTGGGTGATGCAGCCGCACAAGTAAAGGTCTCAACCATCGGTGGGATTGTCACAGGTTTCAGCGGGGCGCGCGGAGTTGCGAACGCGATTTTGAACAGGAGCCGGCGGGAACTGCTGGCGCTGCGCCGGGAATTGGGAACGCACTGGCTGATTCGGCGGGCTCTCCATCATTTCCAACAACAGGATTATTGCGATTTGGTGGACATGCTGAACGATTCCACGCGCGAGTCGCTTGGAGAAATCAACCGGGACGAATCCACGAGATTGCTCTGGAGTGTTCTGCGCCGGCAGCCCAAGCTTGTTCTGCTGGGATTGCGCGGCCTGCTATTGGGACGCCGCTAAGTTTGCGATCCGCCGTTAGTCCGGCGCGCATGGGTCCCGATAAACCGCCAGAGCTTTGCCCGCCGGGAAAAAGGAGAAAACGCACTTGAAGCTGACCGTTATCGGGTGTGGATATGTGGGTCTGGTCACCGGCGCATGCCTGGCTGCCGCGGGCCACGAGGTGCACTGCACGGACATCGATGCGAAGCGCATCGACATGTTGAAAGCGGGCAAGGTGCCCATTTATGAGCAGTACTTGGATGAAGTGTTGAATCGCGCCGTCGCGGAGAAGAAGATTCACTACACCGCGAACACCGGCGAAGCGATTCGCGCCGGAGAAGTCATCTTCATATGCGTAGGCACCCCGCCGAAGGAGTCCGGAGAAGCGGATCTATCAGCAATCGACCACGTTGCGCGGGAAATCGCAACACAGGCCAACGGCGCAAAGCTAGTAGTCGAGAAGAGCACAGTGCCTGCGCTGACCGGCGTACAGTTGCAAAAAGCGCTGGCGGCCTATTCACAAAACGGCCCGATCAAGTTTGATGTCGCATCCAATCCGGAATTCCTGCGCGAAGGAACCGCGGTAGCCGACTTTTTTCACCCTGACCGTATCGTGGTGGGCGTGGAAGATCAGAGGAGCGCGCAGATGATGCGTGAAATCTACGCCCCGATCCTCGAAAGAAGGTTTCACTGCCCTGTGCATGAGGGCCAGTGCCCGGTTGGAGTTTCGGGGGAGTTGCTGATCACCACTATCAACAGCGCCGAACTGATCAAGCACGCTTCTAACTCCTTCCTGGCTTTGAAAATCAGTTATGCCAACGTAATTTCCGACCTCTGCGAGCGAATCGGAGCGGACGTGGAGCAAGTTACTCATGCCATGGGGCTGGATCCACGCATCGGCACGCAGTTCCTCAAGGCCGGACTGGGGTTCGGAGGATTTTGCTTCCCGAAAGACATTCAGGCATTCATCCATTTGGCGGGCACCGTCGGTGTCGATTTCGACATGCTAAAAGCCGCGGAAAAGGTCAACAAGCAACGAATTGATCGCTACTTTGAGAAGATTCATAAAGCGCTGTGGGTCGTTCGCGGAAAGCGCGTGGCGGTGCTAGGCCTTGCATTCAAAGCGAACACCGACGACATCCGCTTTGCGCCAGCGCTCGAAATTATTCGCCGCTTGCTCGAAGAAGGAGCCGAAGTGCATGCCTGCGACCCGGAAGCCGTGAACAAGACTCGCGCGGTCTTCCCCAGCGTCAAATACCATGAGGACCCGTATGAAGGGCTAAGGGCCGCAGATGCTGCTCTCGTCTGCACGGAATGGAAGATCTTCAGGGAACTAGATTGGGAGCGTGCGGGCAAGCTCATGGCACGCCGGCTCGTCATCGACGGGCGAAACCTGTATTCGCCCGACAAAATGCAGGAACTAGGGTTCGACTATCACTCGTTCGGGCGTCCGCAATGACGATTAGCGTACAGCAGCGGTCCTGGCAAACTGCTCTTTGAAGAAACTAATCGTACGCTTCAGACCCTCTTCCAAGCCGACCTTTGGTTCCCAGCCGAGCAGTCGCTTCGCCTTGGAGATATCCGGCCGGCGCTGCTTAGGGTCGTCTTCCGGGAGAGGCTCGAACACAATTTTCGGAGCGTTCGGGAAATGACCCAAAACGCGTTCCGCAAATTCATATATCGTTAGTTCCGTCGGATTGCCGATGTTCGTGGGCATGTGCTCGCTGGACTGGCTCAACCGGTAAATCCCGTCGATCAGATCGGAAACGTAACAAAAGCTGCGCGTCTGTTTGCCATCGCCGTACACAGTGATCGGGGTGCCCGTCAGTGCCTGATAAACAAAATTCGGAAGGGCGCGGCCATCGTTCAAACGCATGCGCGGGCCATACGTATTGAAGATACGGACGATATGCGTATCGACGCGGTCATATCGGTGATACGCCATGGTAACGGCCTCCGCAAAGCGTTTCGCCTCGTCATACACACTGCGAGGTCCGACTGGGTTAACGCGTCCCCAATACGATTCCGGCTGAGGCGAAACGTCCGGGTCGCCGTAACACTCGCTGGTAGATGCCAAGAAATATTTGGCCCGCTTGGCCTTCGCCAGTTCCAGTGTATGCATCGTCGCCAGCGATCCAACTTTCAGTGTTTCAATCGGGTATTTCAGATAATCCGGAGGACTGGCAGGGGAAGCGAAGTGAAACACGTAGTCGATCGGGCCCTCAATGGACACCGGGTCATTCACATCCTTGTGTTCGAATCGAAAACCGGAGTTCGTTCCCAAATGCGCGAGATTAGCCGCATCCCCGGTTATTAGGTTATCCAGAGCAAGGACTTCCCATCCCTCAGCCAGCAGACGATCGCAGAGGTGCGATCCGAGGAATCCAGCGCCACCCGTGACCACGGCTCTCATGCATTTCCTCCCACCAGCGTCGAAACACTAGATTTTAGCGTGCGCGCGACCCATTCTCCTAACGTAAACCAAACTGCTTTCGAAACATGCTGGTTTGACGCGGAAAATATCGCGGGTTACGATTCGCGGCGATGCCTTATTTTCTGCCAGCGAGCATCTTGCCGACGCAAAAGCTTCGTAAACTTCGTGGCGCGATCACCGTACTCGTTTTAGCGCTCCTTGCGCTGGGCCTCGTTTTCAAGAACCTCGGCAAATGGCTTGTTGTGGAGGATCCGTTGCGTAAGTCGGCGGCGATCGCGGTTCTCAGCGGCGGGATGCCGGGACGCGCACTCGAAGCAGCCCGCGTATACAGGCAGGGGTATGCTGGCCGCATTTGGTTAACGCATTCTATTGAGCCCGGTGCCACGATGACCACGCTTTCCATCCCCTATGTCGCTGAGGAAGAGTACAACCGACAGATCCTGATACACGAAGGTGTGCCAGAAAGTAGCATCGAAGTGCTGGAGCCGCCAATTGTGAATACGGCGGACGAAATGAAAACGATCGGACAAAGGCTAAAGACCCTAAGCGATCACACTGTGATTATCGTTACTTCCCCGGTGCATACCCGCCGCACCAAGGCACTATGGAGCAAGCTTTCCAGGGAGAGCGGAACCGCATTACTGCACGGCGTTTCCGACGACAGCTATGATGCCAGACATTGGTGGAGAACGACGCACGATGCCCTTGACGTCGTTCGCGAAGTGTTGGGATTGCTTAACGTCTGGGCCGGGTTGCCGCTGCGGCCTTCACAATAACCACCGTGTCAAAAAAACAGGAATCGTTTCCTCGGCTTGGGTTCAGGTAGGGCCACGATTTCAGGCACGTAAGGCAGCGGCCGCCCTTCCAAGGCGGCCAGCGGGTTTTCGACAAAGTAGGCGCGTGCAATTTCCTCGCCCATTTGAGCAGCTACAGCGTCATAGGCGAATTTCAATTTTAAGGGACGCCGTCCCGTGTTATGCGCATCGCTGCAGATGAAATGTACGAACCCACGGTGCATCCACGACCAGGCATCTTGTTGCGCTCCCGTGCCGAAGACTCCGCTGAGCGAGCCGGCGGTGATTTGCACGAAGGAGCCATGACGAATCCACTGTTCCAGTCGCTCCGGGTGGGTGCGGAGGATTCCGTTGCGCTCTGGGTGCGTGACGATTGGACGCAGGCCCAGGAGCTGCAACTCGTGGAGGGTCTGGTCCATGGACGGCGGAATCGAAAACTCGTTGAACTCCACCAGCAGATAATCGTGCTGGTTCAGGCAATAGGGACGGGAGTCCTTCCGGACCGCCAGCAGATTCTCGTGGTCCAAGTGAAAATCGCAGCCTGTCGCCAGGGTCAACCTACCGCTCAGTCGCGCTTGCAATTCACTGCATGCAGCGCGCACGCGCGAATAGTCGAAGTCGTAGTCGGAACTGGCGTGAGGCGTGCCTACGACGTGCGTGATTCCGTCCGCGATGGCGTCCTCCGCCATGGCGACTGAATCTTCAAGAGTCTTGGCTCCGTCATCAAGGCCTGGGAGGATGTGGCAGTGGAGATCGATCATGCGATTCCAGTATGCGTCATCTGCTCCATGCAGAGAAGACCTGCCACACTCCAAGGCCAAACATTAGTCCAGAGAAGACTTGCCGCATACGGCGAGGTTGGAGACGGCGAGCCAATTGCCCTCCGAGAATTCCGCCCACAAAAACACCGGGAATCAGGAGCAAGCCAGCCTGCCAATCCACATAGCCCGCATGTGCGTAAGCAAGGAACGCGAGCAAGCCCGTCGGCGGAATCAGTGCGACAAGGCTCGTGCCCTGCGCAAGGTGCTGGCTGAAACCAAAGAGCAAGCCCAGCAGCGGCACCAGCAGCACGCCTCCGCCAATCCCAACCATACCCGCGGCTACACCGCAGAACGCCGCTGTGAGGCCGATCGCACCAAGTCGCAGAGGACTCGCTTCCTTTTTTTCCGGCGTCGCCAACGTTGCGATTGTAGAGGGCTGCGTTTTCCTCCACAATAGCACCGCGGAAAGAACCAAGAAGAACCCGAAGATCCCGCGGAGATCCCGTGAATTCATCGGAACGGCGATCTTTCCCCCGAAATATCCGCCGAGCAGGAACCCCACGGCGCAACAAATCCCAGCCCGCAGGTCTACTTCGCCGTTTTTCCAATATTGGCGGAGAGCTCCCAAACCGATAGGCGGCAGCAGAATGAACAAGGACGTACCCTGGGCCACGTGCTGGTCATACGCAAGTAAGTAAACCATTGCAGGAACCAGCACGACTCCACCGCCTATTCCGAGTAATCCCACGAGGACACCGACAAACAGACCCAAGAGCAAAATGATCAGAATAGTCATAGATTAGGTTTTCGTCTGTCGCCCGGTCCAGGCAGCCAGCAATGTTGCATCTTGCCTTGCCTGCCCGGCAATGGCAACGGTTTGCATGACATTCTGGAAACCCAGCAGCCGCTGCAAACAGAAGAGCGGCGGAAACTGTTATATTTGATGTGTTGTTTTTCTGTTGGCGAAACGCCAATACGACCTCCACGAGGAGCGAGGAGCTAGTTCGACCACATGGCAACGGATCGAAGACCAGAATATTTCAAGGGCGCTCAACTTAAGGTTGGAATTATCGGATGCGGATATGTGGGACTTCCCCTGGCACTTCGCTTTGCGGAAGCGGGCCACAAGGTGACCGGATTCGACACGGATCCCAAGAAGATCGAGATGCTGAACGCGGGCAAGTCCTACATCGAGCACATTCAGCAGAACAAGATTCAGCAGTACGTGAACAGCCGGCATTTCAGTGCCACTTCAGACTTCTCCCGCTTGACGGAAGTCGATGCCGTCCTGATCTGCGTGCCGACACCGCTGAACGAATATCGCGAACCGGATTTGAGTTACGTAGAGAACACCGCGAAATCGATCCAGCCACACCTGCAGAAAGGGCAGCTGGTGGTGCTGGAATCGACGACCTATCCTGGCACGACGGAGGAGCTGGTTCTTCCGATCCTGGAAAAAAGCGGACTGCATTGCCCCATCGCGGCTGGTCCGGAAAACGAGAACGTACCCTGCGATTTCTTTCTGGCATTTTCGCCGGAGCGCGAAGACCCGGGCAACAAACAATTCGGTCTGGCGCAGATCCCCAAAGTGGTAGGCGGGGTGAATCCTCCGAGCGGCCGCGCGGCGCAAGCGCTGTACGCTCAGGTTGTGGCCCGAGTGATTCCGGTAAGCTCAACGCGAGCCGCAGAGATGGCCAAGCTACTCGAAAATATTTTCCGCTGCGTGAATATTGCGCTGGTGAACGAACTAAAACTGCTCTGCCAGCGCATGGGCGTGGACGTTTGGGAAGTCATTGAAGCGGCAGCCTCGAAGCCCTTCGGTTTTATGCCGTTTTATCCCGGCCCGGGACTCGGAGGACATTGCATCCCCGTCGATCCCTTCTATCTTTCCTGGAAAGCGCGCGAATACGATTTTTCGACCCGATTCATCGAGCTGGCAGGTGAAGTCAATACGGCCATGCCCTATCACGTGGTGGAGTCACTTGCCGAAGCTCTGAATAATCACAAGAAGAGTTTAAAGGGTTCGAAAGTGCTGGTGCTTGGCGTCGCTTACAAGAAAGACGTGGACGACCTGCGCGAGTCGCCTACGCTGAAAATTATGGAAATCCTGCAGAAGCGCGGCGTGGACTTCGATTACAACGATCCATACTTCCCGCACCTGCACAGGATGCGGCATTACGACTATTCGAATATGAAGTCGGTGCCGCTCAACAAAGAGACCCTGGCGAAATACGATGCCGTGCTCATCGCCACGGATCACTCGAGCTACGACTATGCCGCGATCGTTGAGTCTTCCAAGCTGGTGGTGGACTCGCGCAATGCCACCAAGCGCGTGATGCGCAATCGCGAAAAGATTTTCCCCTGCTAGGGACTCACTCTGCTTTCGTGAGCTCAACACGCGCGGTAGCAAACGGCAGAACCGCTTCCAGAAGCATGGGCAACCGCCGTTCGTCATTCGTGAGATAAAGCTGAAAGTGCGCGTCCTTCATTTCCGCTCCGTTATCGAACACGCGCAACTCGATCTTCATGGCCCTGAAGGCGCCGGCGGGAACGGTAACGGGCACGGACTTCGCCAGAAGCCTGGCGCGCACATCGTAGAGCTTGCGTCCGTCATAGACCGGGCTGCGCACTTCATTCGTAGCGCTCCAATCGACGCCCCGTAAATAATTCAACATGCCCAGAGGATCGCGCGTACCCGGCAAGACGCGGGCAGCACTCACGCCGGGCGGCGGTGCGTCTTGCGCCGAAGGCAACATTCGCTGGACGCTGTCGACCTTTTGGCCCCGCTCGCTCAAATGCATTTCGTACTGGCGGCTCACCATGCTGGCTGCGTCGCTGTAGGAATCGAACTGGTCGTCCAGCTCAAAAACCATGCGGTAGGGATTCTCAGTGTGGGCAAACGCCTGGAGATGCCACGACGGTTTGTTTCCCAGGGTGCGCCTTTCCGCGGCGACGATTTCCAAGCGGGCGACCGTGCTGTTCAACTTGGCAATGTTCGCGTCGAAGTGCAGTGTTTCGCCCTGCCGAAGGACAAAAACTGGTTCGGCTGCCGGGGTTTCTCTAGGTGCGACGCTGGACGGAGGTTTCGGCGAATGAGTCGTAGCGGACGGCTCCGCAGGAGCCGACGGCCAATTCGAGGCGACCGGTGGCGCTTCCGCACCACGGTGCGTGAGTTTTGAATACGTGAACCAGCCCACCGCACAGAGCAGTATCGCAATCAACAGAACCAGGATGGCCCTTTTCTTCATGCGTTTTTTGCGACACTCGCGGGATTCGCGCCCTCGCCCCTCACCTTCCCATCGTACAATAAGAGCGAGGGGTTAACAGGGGGGTTGCGGGGATGCGCTACCTCGTTACAGGGGGCGCCGGTTTTATCGGCTCGAATACCGTCGACGAACTCGTGCGCCGCGGCCATGGTGTGGTGGTGTTGGACGATTTGTCCGCCGGAAAAGAAGAAAATCTCACCGAGGTTCGGAGCAAGATTACATTCGTTAAGGGCTCCATCACGGACGTCGAGACCGTGCAAAAAGCGATGCACCAGGCGGAGTATGTAATTCACCTTGCTGCGCGAACCTCCGTGCCGCGGTCCGTAAAAGATCCTCTCGAAACCAACCGCGTCAACATCGAGGGAACTCTGAACGTGCTGGTCGCCGCGAGGGACAACAAAGTAAAGCGCCTCGTGTTTGCAGCTTCGTCTTCTGCCTATGGAGAGACTCCGACGCTCCCCAAGACCGAAGGAATGGAACCCAAGCCTATCTCTCCCTACGGTGTATCCAAATACGTCGGCGAGCTATACGCGTCAGTCTTTGGACGTTGCTACGGCCTCGAGACCGTTTGCCTGCGCTATTTCAACATTTTCGGCCCTCGCCAAGACCCGGATTCGCCGTATTCGGGCGTACTTTCCAGGTTTGCGACGGCGTTTCTGACGGGTGATCGTCCCCTTGTTTATGGCGACGGCGAACAGACACGCGACTTTACTTTCGTCGAAAATGCCGTCCAAGCCAACTTGCTGGCATGTGAAGCCCCTGCGGCTGCCGGTCAGGTATTCAACGTGGGCACGGGAAGCCGGGTTTCGCTGAATCAAACGCTCGAGCTGCTTCGGGGTATTTCCGGGAAGAAGCTCCAGGCGCAGTTCGACGCTCCACGCGATGGCGATATCCGCGATTCTCAGGCCGATATTGCCAAGGCGAGGGAAATGCTCGGTTACGAGCCGACCGTCGGGTTCGAAGAGGGACTTGAGCGTACCTACGCCTGGTACCAGCAACAGCAGGCCAAGACAGCCGCGACCTGAGCCAGCGCAAAGCACGATTTCCGCATCCCACAACCGTCGTAGCCTCGGGGTGCAAATTCGCTCGCGTGCGTGCTAGGCTAGCCCTTCGCTATCCAGAGTCCTTAGAGCGCGTGAAAATTAATCGCCCGAATGTAATCGCCGCAAATCGGAGGCCCTGGCTGCTGGCGGTTCTGTTGAGCCTGCTGGCAGTCCCGGCTCGCGGCCAGTTGTTCCCTTCCAAGCCTCCCGCAGGGGCGATTGCGGAGATTACAGCCAGTGGCCCGCAGCGACGCGAAGGCTCGGTCTACATCGCCGATAAGGACGTAGACATTCATTACCTCGACATGAGGCTCCAGGCTGACCATGTGGAGTACAACTCCGACACCTATGTGGCCATAGCACGCGGGCACGTCATCTTCGACTACGAGAACCAGCACATGGAAGGCGACGAAGCTGAGATGAATGTGGATACGGGGCGCGGCACGTTCAAGAATGTCCGTGGCGAAATCCGTTTGCAACGGCAGCCGAACGCAATGGTGCTTGTTTCGGAAAATCCGTTGTATTTCGAGGCGAAGGAAGTCGACCGCTTCGGACAGGACTACTACGAGATTCATCATTCCTGGTTCACGATCTGTGAGCCCAAAAGCCCCACCTGGCAATTCTTTGCGCCGGAAGCCAAGCTGACCGTGGGGAAAACGGTCGCATTGGTCAATGCAAACTACCGGATGTTTCGCATACCGCTCTTCTGGTCGCCATACGCGACGGCCCCGGCCGGATCGCGCATGCGCCAGTCCGGGATTTTGCTTCCCGTCCTCGGGAACAGCAACACGAAAGGGTTCACGGTTGGCGATTCATTCTATTGGGCGCCGAAGAGCTGGATGGACGCCACCGCCGGTTTCGAATACTTCAGCAAACGCGGACCAGGCGAACGTGTGACCTTTCGTGCGACGCCGTTCGAAGATACTTTCATTCGCTACAACTATTTTGGCGTGCAAGACCGGGAAAAGCAGGGCGGATACGAGCAGCGCCTGGAAGTGCAATCCCTGTGGAAGGACGGCTGGAGGTTTGTCGCGGACCTGAATCAGCTATCGTCGCTGACCTTTCGGCTGGCTTTCGCGGGCACATATGGCGAAGCCGTGAATTCCGAAATTCGCAGCTCGGTATTTCTAACGAACAATTTCCATGGGTTCAGTTTCAATGCGGTTTCGTTAAACGATCGCAGCTTCCTGGAAATCAGCCCGCAGACCAGCGTAGTTTTGCGCGATGCCCCGGAAATACGTTTCAGCTCAGTGGAGCAGGCGCCGTGGAACCTGCCGATTTATCTGTCGTTCACGTCGTTTGCTGGAGCGGTGTATCGCAACGACAACTTCATCGGCACTGCCGACTTTGTGCCGCGCGCCGAATTCGCACCGCGTGTCACCATTCCTTTTCATTTTGGCAATTGGCTCGGCGTGACTACGAGCGCAACCTTCCGGACTACCTATTACGGCGATTCGTTCAATTCCGTAGGAGATGTTTCCGGAAATTCGGTCAGCCGGAACACCGGCGAATTCCTGGTGGAGTTTCGTCCACCGACCCTGGAGCGTTTCGTCGATCGGCCCGCTTCGCGTCACCGCTATAAGCACACGATCGAGCCGGTCCTCAGCTATTTCTACGTGACCGGCGTAAACGATTTCGCAAGATTCATTCGCTTCGACAGCAACGCGACCCTTACGGACACCAATGAAGTTCAATACGGCATTAATCAGCATTTATATGTGAAGCATGGTGACGACCAGCCGGTCGATCTTCTCTCATGGACACTGGTGCAGAAGCACTATTTTGATTCCACATTTGGCGGTGCCCTGGTACCGGGCCAACGAAACGTTTTCCAGGCGCTCGACTCCATTACTCCATTTGCGTTTGCCGCCACACCACGGAACTGGTCGCCCATCGTTAGCGATCTAAAGCTCACGCCCGGCGGCCCTTACGATGCCGAGTCCATCATTGAATATGATCCGCAACTCGGCAAAGTGACAACGATTGGAACTCTGTTGAAGGTCAAACCGTATAGCGAATTTTTCGCGACTATTGCGGACTTCCGCTTGCAGGGCGATCCTATCGTGCAGCAGCCCTCGCATCAGATTCGCGGGATTGTCGGTTATGGAGACATCGCTCGTAAGGGCTTGAACGTGTCCGCCGGCGTGAACTACGACATTTTGCAAGACACGTTGCTCAACCAGTTTGTTCAAGTGAGCTATAACGGAAGCTGCTGCGGCTTGTCTGTGGAGTACGGCCGCTTTAACCTCGCCAACGTAAGGTCGGAAAATCAGTTCCGCGTGGCGTTGATTCTGGCGAATATCGGGACCTTCGGGAATTTGCGCAGAATGGAGAAGATTTTCTAGATGTGGGACGAACAGCTCGCCTTCGCCTCGATCGCAGAGATCGGAAAGTTGTTCCGTGCGCGGAAGCTTTCTCCACTTGAGCTGACGCAATTCTTATTGGAGCGCCTTCGCCGCATCGACCCAAAGATCAACGCCTACATCACGGTTTGCGACGAAAGCGCGTTGCAACAAGCCAGGCTCGCCGAGGCAGCCTTTGCGCGAAAAGGACGGACCAAGAGCAAGAACGACCCTGGGGCTCTCTGCGGCATCCCCATTTCGCTAAAAGACAATATTTACACGAAAGACGTTCGCACGACTGGGGGCTCACAGATCCTGCGGGATTTTGTTCCTTTGCATGACGCACCAGTGGTTACGGCTTTGAAAAAAGCGGGAGCCATCATTCTCGGTAAAACGAATATGCACGAGTTTGCCTATGGCGTTACGACGGACAATCCTCATTTCGGCCCCACGCGGAATCCGTGGGATCTTGAACGCATCGCGGGCGGATCAAGCGGCGGCTCTGCCGCGGCTCTTGCGGCTGGCCTGTGCTACGGAAGTATCGGCACCGATACTGGCGGATCAATCCGCATTCCGGCGGCCCTGTGCGGAGTGGTAGGACTGAAGCCTGGTCTCGGCCGGGTTAAAGCTGAGGGGGTCATTCCGCTTTCGATCACGCTCGATTTCGTGGGCCCGCTCGCCCGCAGTGTGGAAGATTTGGCGTTGCTGCTTGATCCGATCTTCGTGCGCGGGAGGAACGAAAGGAACCCAAGCCGCAACTCCAAGAAATGCGAGCGCACGCTCGGAATCCCGAAGGAATTCTTTTTCGACTTAGTCGACGACGCGGTCGAATCGATTTTTGAAGGTGCGATGAAACTCCTGAAGAAAGTGGGAACGAAGTTCAAATTCGTCTCGCTGGGGCGGCTGAGGGAAACAGAGACTGCCGGAAACCACATCGCATGGGCGGAGGCGACGCTGTACCATCAGCAGGCCGGCTGGTTCCCCACTCGCGCAAAGGAATATGGAGAGGACGTTCGCAGTCGATTGGAGGCAGGCACCAAGGTCAGCGCGGTCGATTACCTCCGAGCTCGCGAAACGCGCGAGAAGTTTACTGCGGAATTCCACGCCGTTCTCGAGCAAAACGGAATTGATGCGCTCGTGACTCCAACCACACCGATTGCCGCACCGCGGATTGGCGAAGAATCCACGGCCGTCCAAGGCACGATGCATCCGACGCGAGCTCTGTTATTGCGCCTGAATCGCCCCGCCAACCTCGCTGGCATTCCTTCCATCAGCGTACCGTGCGGGGTGACCCAGCAGGGCCTCCCTGTCGGACTCCAGTTCATGGCTGGCTGGACGGACGAACCGTTGCTTCTGGAGTTGGCGCGCCATTTCGAACGCGAATGTCCGCTCACAGCGCGGCCAGAACTTTACTAGGTGGATTGTATGGCCGGTGTTTCCCGCTGAGGCGGCAGGGCTCCGCATCGGTTTATGAACCAGCTTCCAATCACATAACCCAGCGTGCCCGTGATCATGCCTGCAAAAACGTCGGCGATGTAATGGTAGCGTCCCCAAATCGTGGAAACGCACATACACAGAAAGAGCGGAAGCATCATCCAGAAGAGCCAGCGGCGGAAACGCCACGCACCCCACAGCGCCGCAACCGCTCCGGCGACGTGCTCCGAAGGAAAGGCCGCTCCGCGCACTCTCCCGAAATGCTCGATGAAGTTCACGGTGGCGGTAAACGCTCCCCCGGCTAGCGGCGCCTTCCAAGTGCCCGCCATGGCGAACCAAGGGCTTTCCACTGGAAAAAACATCGCGACGAAATATCCGATCATGTAGCCCGCCATCGAATAAGTCATCACTGACCAGTACGCGTACCATTCGCGTCGCACATACAAGACGAGCCCGACGATCAGCAGATACGTGAAATAGGAGAGATAAACCGCCTGCATGAATTCGTTCCTCGCGGGCGTGGCAAACTGTTCGAGCCAAACGTACGGGTTCACTCCGGTCAGCCAATGATCGAACGCGATCAGCTGCGAGTCCTGCCACCGCGGAGTCACGAGCGTCATGAGATGCGCCAGTTGTTCGAAGCAGAACAAGAAGAACAAGTGGGGATACCAGTGCCGCCAGAAATGCCACCAGCCGGTCATAAACTTGACGCCCGCCCTGTCGCGGGCAGCCGCACGCGCGTGACCTAGAGCGAGTGAGAGGATGATGATGGCAACGATAAACTGCGCAGCGATGAGCCGTACCGGATGGGTAAGGTTGGCGGCGAAGGTCACGAACAACATGCTCGTGCAGATGAGATAACTCAGCGCTAGCCATTCAAACGCGCCGCACGCCGCCCAGGCTTTCACCGCAATTCGCTTCATACCTAGCCACACGGGCTGTACCTTTGAATCTGGGGTCGGAACGATCGCGATTTCGCCCTCGCCGAGTGCGCTCGCCCAACCTGCCTGAAATGTCTCGTTTTTCGATTCTGCGAACTTTGCCGATTTCATGCTTGTCTCTCGAGAGACTGGATTTCCGAAACGCAATTTGCACGCGGCGCGATGCGCTTCTCCAGACGCCAGTGCCAGATGGGCCAATCTTCTCGGTTGGCAATTGCGGCAAGCTCCGAGGCTGGATTGACGGCATGTCCGTGTCCGACAGCGGATAGAAGAGCAGCGTCCAGGATGGAATCGCCGTAGGCATGACATTCCGGAAGACTCCATCGTCGCGAGAGAGCGCGCTCCACAACCGCGTGCGCTTTCGCCGGGCCGTACAACGCCGGATGCGCCAACCTTCCCGTCCAATGACCTCGCACTACCTCAAGTTCCGTCGCCAGGGCTAGCAAGTGAACCTGCAATCCGCGCGCTTCGAGTTCGCATTCCAAAGCCACGGCAGCGAGTTGAGCAAGCGGTTCAAGAGTCCCACTGACGAGGACAATCTGATGGGCCTGCCGCGCATGCCAGGCCACCCGTGCGATTCCTTCTTCAAAAAAAGTGAGCGAATCAAAAAGATGCACCGCGAAGTCCACATTTAGTCCGCTTAAGTAACGCTTGTTCCCATGCTGAACCGCCAACAGGCCGCTGGGGAGCAAACGCAGCGATTCCATGGCCCAGAACAGATAATTCGCGTGGGGAATCGCACGGGATTTGCGCAACGAGGAAAAGAGCCGCCGCTCCAGCGACGGCTCGGGCAGTAGCGTCCCATCCAGATCGAAGAAAGCAGCGACAGTGGTGTTCATGCGGCGTCTCCCTGCGGATCTCGCGCAATTCTTGCGCGCGGTAGCTTGGTGCTGAAGTACCGCCAGCCTTCCAGAAAGACGGGAAGCCCGCGCACGACACAGAGAGCTGCAGTAGCCCACGCGAGCGAATGCGCTCCTGCTCGGATCAGCATGTGAGCGTTTTCCGTCACCGGAGATAAGAGAGCCACTGGACCGCGCGTCAGCGCCAGTTCCAGCCCCAGGTAGCAGAAACACGCGCATTTCATTCCAGCGTACAAACCCCGGCTCCAACGCGAAGCTACGATAGCCCGCGCCCAACGATTGCCCAGCATCATGTTCACGCCCCAGCCGGAGTGCCCTGCCTTGAATGCCAGGCTTCGCAGAAAATCCGTGGTGGCGCCACGGGCGAAAAAGAGCATTGGCAGCCAGAACGACACCATGCCGACAACCGCAAAATAAGTGAAGTACATGTTCTCAATCATGCGGTCGCCGAGGATATCGATCTGCGCGCCTTCCGTTGTCGCTAGCTTCTTTTTCCGGGCGATATAACCATCAACGGCATCCAGCACGATCGCGATGACCGTGAGCACCACCGCCGCAAGATTGAGCCAGGCGTTTTGGCCAAACAGGCCAACGGCCAGGAAGCCAATTCCGACGCGGAGAATGGTGATCTTGTTCGGTGTCCAAGTCATCGCCGTTCGATGGAGGCACACAAGTGGCCATGTCGAGCTGAAATAAGGCGAAGTAATTGAAGAGGATAAAATAAGATCGGCCGATGGCCGCTGCCAGATAAACTTTGCATCTGTCCGCCACCTACTCCGCTGTTGCACTCTTGCCAGCAGCGCGTCTAATTCAGAAGTGCCGCGGGCGCTGTAACCTGCGGGCCTCGTGGACTATCTCAGTCAGGGGTGAACCGCGCAAGCCAGATTCATTTTGTGCGAGAATAGAAGTCTTCGGGACAGGGTCCAATGAACACGGATGTCACATTGGCGGGCGCGTTTCTTGCGGGGCTTATCTCCTTTCTTTCGCCGTGTGTCTTGCCGCTGGTGCCTGGCTATATCTCGATGCTCTCTGGCATCGGCATGGAGCAGTTGCGCCAAGGGCAACAGCCCAAGGGCGGCTTGTTCTCGTCAGCCCTGGCATTTGTCATCGGATTCTCCGTCGTGTTTATTGGCTTCGGTGCTTCCGCCAGCGCGGTCGGCGGATTCCTGAGGCAGAATCGCGCTCTCCTCGCGCCTGTTGCCGGCGCGCTGATTCTCTTGTTCGGTCTGCACCTGCTGGGCGGGCTAATCCGAATGAACGTTCGTGCGGGACTGATTCTCGGCGGCGTTTTGGTCGCGCTCGGCGTCGCATCGTTGCTCACGCATGGCCCGTTATTTCTCGGACTGGGCGCCAGCCACTTCTTTTCGTTGTCGATCATCGGCTTTTTGGGACCACAACTGGCCCGCTGGCTGAATCAGGATGTGCGCATTCGCAATACCGAAACCAAGAACCCCGGGATGATTAGCGGGTTCTTGCTTGGCTTCGCGTTTGCCTTCGGCTGGACCCCCTGTATCGGGCCGATTCTGGCCACCGTATTAGCCTTGGCCGCAGCGAGCGATACCGTTGCGCGCGGAGTGCTTCTGCTGGCCGTGTACTCCATGGGTCTGGCAGTGCCGTTTCTTCTGACCGCGTTGGGCCTCGGCCAATTCCTGAAGTTCTATCAGAACTTCAGGAAGCACCTCCATGCGGTCGAACTGTTCAGCGGCGCGCTATTGCTGTTCATCGGAGGGCTGGTGTTTTTCAACAAGCTGACCTGGCTTTCCGGCAAGCTGACGTTCTTGAATCGTTTTTCGATGTAACGAAAAAGCAGGTTATCGACTCATGAAGAAGATCGCGATTATTTTGATTACCGTCGGTGTGATGATCGGGCTAATGTTTTACGCCGATCGTGTGACGCGCAGGCCAAAGCAAAGTGTGGGCGGCGGCGGGATGGCTATGTCGGCTGAGGGCAAACCTGCGCCGGAGCTGCGACTGAAAGATCTTGATGGCAAGGAAATCTCGCTGAGCGATCTCAAGGGCAAGGTAGTCTTCGTAAATTTCTGGGCGACCTGGTGCGGGCCGTGCCAAGACGAGATCCCTTCGCTGATTGACATGCAAAATCAGTATGCTTCGAAGGGTTTCACGGTTGTCGGCATTGCTATGGATGAAGAAGGCAAAAGCGTGGTTGCGCCGTTCGTGGCGAAGGAACTGTACGAAGTGAAAGGCCAGAAGGTGCACATCAATTACCCGATCCTGTTGGGAAGTGACGAAGCCAGCGATAAATTTGGCGGCATTCTTGGCTACCCCACGAGTTTCTTGATTTCACGAACTGGAAAGCAACTGATGAAATTTCAGGGGTCGCCTGACCGCGACGTAATCACCCAGGCGATCGAATCTTCCAATAATTGAGACTGGACAATGCTGAGCGAACACGATTTTCAGAAGAAAGCGGACGTCGCTTTCGAGGATTTGAAACGCAGACTGCTACGCCTGGGCGATGAGCATGATTTCGACGTGGAAGGCGAAAGTGGCAAGCTCGAAGTGATTTTCGAAGAGCCCGCCCCCGCGAAATTTGTCATCTCGCCGAACACGCCGATTCGCGAAATCTGGATTTCTGCTCTGTCGACCAGCTTCAAGCTGGCTTGGTCCGAGCCGCGCAATGCGTTCGTTCACGAAAAGAGCGGAGAAGATCTTTACGAAGTTATGAGCCGGGTAGTGTCACAGCAGCTCGGTGAACAGGTGACCGTGTGAAAAATTCCACAGCCGTCCTGAGTTTTCTGACAGCCGCAATTTTGGTTTTGGCGCCGATGGCCGAATCGCAGTCGGTTTCAGGCAGGGACGTGCTCTCGCCCACGGCGTACGCGTCATTTGACCCTGTGGCGCGTGGCATGGACCTGAGTGTCGCTGTGGTGTTGAAAATCAAGCCTGGGTTTCACATCAATGCGCGCAAACCCACGGAAGACTATCTTATTCCCACCGATCTTCGGCTGGACTTGCCTGCTGGTTTCAAACTGATGGAAGTTGCTTATCCGGAGGGAACCCTCCAAACGTTCGCCTTTTCGAAGAACAAGCCGCTTAGCGTCTATACCGACTCCGTCACGATTCGAATCCCGGTGCTCGTGTTAGCGAATGCTCCTACAGGAGCGCAGCATGTGCCCATGAGATTGCGCTACCAGGCCTGCAGCACGGAAATTTGCCTCCCGCCCGTGACTAAGGACATCGACCTTACGATTAATGTCGTCGCAACGCGTGCCGGCGTGAAAGCCGCTAACCAGGAAGTCTTCTCGAAGAAGTAGGGACCGCACTCACCGGGCGCGTCACGATCTGAATTCGGCGAGAGCAGCCCGCAATCGCCGCACGACGCGCTCCTGGCCCAGCACAACCATTGTGTCGAATAGCGGCGGAGCCACAGCCTGCCCGACAATCGCAACGCGCGTGGCGTTGATGAGCAAGCCGGCCTTCACAGCGGCATCCTCGGCCACTTTGCGCGAGGCGTGATCGCACGCATCGTGGTTCCATTCCGTCAGGGCCGCGAGCGCATCGGCAAGCCTACCGAGCAATTGAGGAACCTTCTCGTCCTTCCAGAATTTGGCCCGTGCGGCGGGATCGATGGCGAAATCGTCGCTGAAAAACGCGCGCGACCACGACGAAAAATCCGGCAACAAACGGATGCGCGGCCGCAACAGGTCTACGGTCTTCGAGAACCATTCGTGCCCGGAGCCGCTGGCCCATTCTTCCTTCCAGAGCCCGTCCTGCTTCAATTGCGCTTGCACTTCCGGCAACAAGTCCTCGATTGGCAATTTCTGGAGATATTGGGTGTTGAACCACTCCAGCTTGGCGCGATCAAAGACGCCGTTCGTGCGACTGACACCTTCCAACGAGAATTTCTCGAGCAGGTCCTTGGTGCGCAGGTATTCCTCATCGCCGCCGGGAGCCCAGCCGAGCAGCGCGAGAAAGTTGCGGAACGCTTCCGGTAGGAACCCTTCTCGCCGGTACATATTCACGTCGGTAGCTCCGTGGCGTTTTGACAATCGCGATTTGTCCTGCCCCAGAATCAGCGGGACATGCGCAAAAACCGGCGGCTCCACACCGAGCGCACGGTATAGCAGCACCTGTTTCGGCGTATTCGAAATGTGGTCGGCGCCGCGAATTACGTGGGTAATTCTCATGTCGATGTCGTCGACCACCACGCTCATCTGATACATGGCTTGACCGAAGTGCAAGGCATCCGTGCCAGAGCGAAGCAGTACAAAATCTTCGATCTCGTCGTTCGCAAACTCGCGCTCGCCGAAAACGGCGTCGCAGAATTTCGTGACGCCTCCCACAGGCACGCGAAAACGCACGGCAGGCTTAGTATCAGCATTGGATGGCTTGCCCTCGCGGCAGGAACAGCGCACCACCCGCCGCACTTTGACCGCTTCCGCGCCCTCTTCGGCGTGATCGCCACCGACATAGCGTTCCGGCGGGCAATAGCACAAAAACGCCGAGCCATTCGCCAGCAGCTTGTTGCCGGCTTCCTGATAGAGTTCCGTGCGCTGTGACTGGTAGAAGGGGCCCTCATCCCAGTCGACGCCCAGCCATTTCAGGCCGTCGATAATCCCGGAGACCAGTTCCGGCTTGTTGCGCTCTGCATCGGTATCTTCGATGCGCAACACAAAGGTGCCTTGGTTCTTCCGAGCAAACAGCCAATTGAACAGCGCTGTGCGCGCACCGCCGACGTGCAAATAGCCTGTTGGCGAAGGGGCAAATCGCACGCGAACTTTGCCGTGAGAGTGGATCGCTTCTGTCATAGTGGGTTCTCGCGAGTAACAGTCAAAACTTCAGTGTAGCGGAAGGTGGCTGGGCGCGTCCAACGCGCTACTCTGGTGAAGCGACCTCAGGGTTTGTTGACGGTGCGAAGCAGGAACGCGGCGCCCGACTCTAGTTTCATGTCATCTTTCGCGAACTCTAGAGTTATCACCCCGACAGGTTCGCTCTTTCCGTTCTGCACGATCTTTACGTGTTTCAAGTCGTAAACCCCGCAGGCATCTGCCGAGAAGACCCAGGTCGCCTGTAACCGATCATCCCCCGGTTCCGGGCCCGCGCACCCTCTTGAAGGATTCGGGCCCAAATGCACGAGCACGCCCCCCCGCACTCCTTTGCCTACGGTTCTCTTGTACCGGTTGCGCACTTTGCCGCCGTCGCCGAAGCGCTGATCTCCGCCGATTTGCACGGTCGTGCCCCAGCCTGCTGGTGTTCCGGCATCTGCGCCCGCCAACGGCATCTGCGCGTCACGCATGGCGCGAAACGAAGCGATCGCACGCATGCTGCTCACAATCGGGTAAGTCTGCTCCTTCTCTTCAAGACGATCGAACCTCAAAGATACGTCCACAGCGCCTTCCGGAGTGGTCTTGACCGCAGTTACAGTTGCGAGGATTCGCGAACGCAACGAGAGCTTTTCTTTGTTTGGCAGTGGCACTTCCTGCGCAACACGCGCCTCAATGGTGTTCAGCGCTTGAAGGGACCTGATATCCATAGTGCCATCCAGCCGCACCGGAATGACTGTGCCCGGAGGTACAAACTGCGTGGTTTCGACCCGGGGAGAAACGGCGACCGAGCCAAATCCCAATCCCGCGACAGAGAGTAGCAACGTCGCGGTGGCAAAAGCCATAGGGCGCCAATTTGAGCCCAAACTCTCCCCTTCGAGCTTCGAACCGGACACAACCATGAACCCCTCCGTCCCTCCCTGCACGTTACCCTGATAAGAAGGCCGCGAGCAAGTGTCGCGCAGGCCGTGCCTTCGAGCCTCTCACTTCGGACCTGCTATCTTTTTGGCTACCAGTACCTTGGTAAGGTTGCCGTCCCTTTTTCCGCTACCCCATAATCGAAAATGATTCAGGTTTGACCCAGGTTGAGTGCCTGAGGAAGTGTCCATGTGGGTGCATCCCGGCGCTCGGTAAGACTGTTGTGCCTGTTGATTACCCCTGCTCAGCAGGGCATTCTTACCCGACCTGCTTTTGGCTAAGGGAGAGTCCCAGTCTCTTTGATGATTCAGAGCCTCATTGCTGCGGGATTTCTGCTCTCCACCCTCCTGGTTGGAGTGTTGTTCGGTTATATTTTCTCTATCAAGCGGCAAGTTTATTTGCTTTTTTGGCAGGCAGCGTGGGCGCTTTGTGCAATTTATCTGCTTCCTTCCGCAATCGCGGGATGGGTTCCCTTCAATGCGTTCCTGAACGTCGTGAGTCTGGCGTCGCTCGGTCTTGCCGGAATCAGCTTCTTCATTGGCGGTCAACTTTATACACGGAAAGAAGTCTGGAGTGGGGCAGCGACCGGCGCCGCAGCCATTGTTGTGATCTGGGCAGTACTCTATGCGCTGCGAATTCTGCCAATCACGCCCGGTCTCGCCTCCGCTGCCATCTTTTTGGCAGTCAGTTATCTTTTCTGGCACGAAAGCCAGCGAAACGAGACCTTCGCCGACTTGTTTCTGGGCTTCGCCTTCTTTGCCTGGGGTTTGTTGTTACTCGCCCTGTCGTTCCTACCTCCGATCCGCGAACGGGTGAGCCCGGTCGCGGTGCCGATCTCTCTGATTCCGTCCGTTTTCGTCGGAATGCTCCTGGTCGTCGCCATCTACGAAGAAGAAAAGCGTCGCGTCGAACGAAATATGCTGGCGCTGTCGAACCTGAATCTTGCGACTTCCAGCTTCGTGGGCGGCGAGATCCAACGGATGCTGGCGCAGGCCCTGGATCGGGTGTTGGGTGTGGTGCGCCTGCCGTCTGGCGCGTTGTTTTTGCATCACGGCGACCCTATGGGTCCGACTTCCATGGTCTCCGCCGGGCTTCCTGACGAATTCAGCCGCGCGGTTCAGAATGAGGGCCTTGACGATTATCTGGGCAGCCTAGTGTCCCGCCTGGGCGGCCTTTTGGGTTTCCGCGATTTGCGTGACGACAACCTCACAGCCCTCGAAAAGGACGAACCGATCCGCCGCTTCCGGGAGCTCGGCTTGCGCCACGGTTTGCGGAGTATCGTGGTGATCAGTCTGCAGGCCAAAGAGCAGGCGTTCGGCTTGCTCCTGCTCGGCACTCCTGACAATCGCCGCTTCACCCAGGCGGAATTGCGATTGCTCCTCGCTCTCGGCCATCAAATCGGAATGGCCGTCGAGAACAGCTATTTGATTCAGCAAACGTCGCGGCGTTCGGAAGAGCTACACGTGCTGAACGAAATAGGACGCGCTCTCAGCTCCACCTTGAACAAAGAGGATCTGCTGCAAAAAATCTGGGAAGAGCTGCGCCGGCTATTTGATGTGGATAATCTCTATTTGGCCTCTTACGACGCCACCCGTGACCAGATCTCTTTCGACCTGGAAGCCATCGGGGGCGAGCGAAAGCCCATCCGCTCGCGCGCCGCAGGCAATCACCTTACCGAATACATACTTCGGAATCGCCAGCCTGTCCTGATCCGCGAAAACTTCGTGAGCGAGGTTCGAAAGCTGGGCATCGAACCCATTCGAACGGCGGGCTCATTCTGTGGTGTGCCACTGGTCGCTTACGACCATGCAATTGGCGCACTATGCCTCTTTTCCGACCACGAACGTGCGTACGACGAAGGCCACCTAGAAATTTTGCGTGTACTGGCCAGTGAGGCGAGCATCGCCATTGAAAACGCGCGCCTGTTTCAGGACGAACGAACCAAGGCGCGACATCTCAGCCTCCTGAATCTCATTTCTCGCGACGCCATTGCAACACTGAATCCGGACGAAGTGCTCACGAAAATCGTGGAGCAACTCGAGTCCGGCCTCACCTACGATCACCTCGGCATAGCCCTTCTCGACTACACGACGCGCGAACTACTGATCGCGGCCGAAGGCGGCAGCCGCCGGGGAGCGGTGGGCCGGCGAGTCTCGCTCGACGCCGGTTTGATCGGGCAAGTGGCTCGCACCGGCAAGATCTCCAGCTATCGGTCATCGCAAAACGCCCAGAGCAGTGCGAAGCCAGTCCTGGGGGATTCCGTGACCGCTATGGGTCTGCCGATTTTCTATGGTGAACATCTTCATGGCGTCCTTTATGTTGAATCCAATGAACGCCTGGATGTATCGGATGAAGAATCCTTGCTCTTGCAAACGCTGGCCGACTTGATCGCGGGTGCATATCACAACGCGCTTACGTTCCAGAAGGCCCAGGAACAAGCCATTACCGACGGCCTTACTGGCGTGAAGACGCATCGCTTCTTCATGGAGGCGCTGTCGTCGGAATGGAAGCGCTCCTCGCGCGCAGGTCGCTCCTTTGCGCTGGTGCTCATGGACCTGGACCGATTCAAATTTGTGAATGATTTCTACGGCCACCTGGAGGGTGACCTGGTCTTGCAGCGGGTGGGCCAGATCTTGGAGACCAATTGCCGGCGCTCCGACGTCGTGGCTCGCTATGGCGGCGACGAATTTGTCATCCTCATGCCGGAAACAACCATGGAGCAGGCCCGGCAACTCTCGTCGAAGCTGCGCGGTTGGGTCGCCGCGGATCCACTCCTGCGCGAGAAAAACATCAGCGCGAGTTTCGGCATCGCTTCGTATCCGTTACACGGTTCCTCGCCGCAAGAACTGATTCAGGTCGCGGACGCTTCGATGTATCTCTCGAAACATCAAGGCGGCAACACGGTTTCGACGGCTGACCACGTCGATCCGAACGAAGCGAAGCGTTGGAAGCGCGACGTGCTGGAAGCTTATCTCGGCGTTACGTTGAAAAGACTGTTCGCAACCGGGCCCGATGCTTTCGACGAGATCTACCAACGCTTGCGGCAGTTTTCTGATTCCCTTCCCGCCAGCGAGGCTGCGCTTGCCGACGGCCCCAGTGCCCTGCCGCAATCTATCCTGGAGACCGTCACCTCCTTGGCATACGCCATCGATGCCAAGGATCAATATACGCAGGGCCATTCGCAGAAAGTCTCCGCTTATTCGGCTCTTTTGGCAGAAGCAATCGGCATGAGCGAGGCCGAAGTCGAGGAGATTCGCCTCGGGGCAGTGCTGCATGATGTCGGCAAGGTCGGCATTCCCGAGCAAATTCTGAATAAGAGCGGACCGCTGAACCCCGAAGAGTGGGAAACGATGAAGACGCATGTGACCTATGGCGGGCGCCTGCTCGAACCACTTCGTCCTCTTGCGCGTATTCGCCAAATGGTCCTTCACCATCACGAGTTTTTCGATGGCTCCGGGTATCCCGACACGCTGAGCGCCAAAAACATCCCTCTCGGCGCGCGCATCGTGACCATCGCCGACTCTTACGACACGATCACCAGCGACCGCAGTTATAAGAAGGGCCGCACCGCCGAACAAGCGCTGAGCGAGTTGGAGCGCTGTGCCGGTACGCAATTCGATCCAGAACTGGTCGAAGCGTTCGTGCGCGCCATGCGCCAGCTACCCAATCCGATCATCGAAGTAGCCTCGCTGATCACCCGCAATAGCTGACAGGCGCACCGCCGGACGAAATCCGAAATCAGTGTGTTTCTGCCTTAAGATTCACAATCAGATTGGCCAGGGCGGCGAACATTTGGGAGGAGCCTGGTAACGACGCGAGGAAAGCGACGTTGTTCGCACCCCGTTCAATTCGTGCGTCGGGCAGAGCAAAATACAGGGTCAGCTTCTTATCGGACTTGGCAGGGTCGCGCACCTCCAGATGCAAGAGGTAAGTACCTTGGGTCAAGTGTCGAACCACCATGATTCCCGAGGTGGCCTTATTGCTGACCTCGGCGATTTCCACATTCGCCAACGGCACACGAATCGACCGGTACTTACAATTCGCGACGCCTGGATCATACGTCAGCGATTGAGATGACAGCGTCAGCTTTGCTGGATGGATCGCTTCTCCAGAAGCTTCAAGATGCTCGTGGACCACGTCAAGATCGACCGGTGCTCCCTCCCGAATTGTCGGTAAGGCCGTATTGGTGAATTGAGTCGCATCGTTCGCGCGCCAATACGACGAAGCCAGCAGTGCTGATACTTCCGGGCTATTCGCTCCAGACGACAGCAGGCTGTTGCAGATTTGGATCGCTCCCCGGGGATCGTCGCGAGCAAGACGCTGTTTCGCCTCGCCCAACTTGTTCTCCACGTATTGCCGATCCGCATCGAGATGCACATCCACGTTTGCGTGTTGCCCGGCGGCCACGGACACTGTACGCGTTTCCGCCTTGAATCCCGCGAGCGACACCCGCACCTCATATGTACCGGCCGGGCACTGCAAGTCCGTCACCCCGCTGTTGAATTGCCCAAAGCCCGATATCTCGATCGTGGCTTTCGCGGGATCCGCATGTATGGTCAGGAAGCCGCCGGCCCATTCGAGCTGAACTGGAAGACGCTTGGTATCGCGTGCGGATAGAACGATGCTAATTTCGGCAGGCCGGTAGCCCGGCTTATCGACCTTCAAGTCGTGATGCCCAGCAGGCACCTGAGTCAGCTGCAGACGGCCCTGCGAATCGAGAACGCCTTTGTCATCGCCATCCAAGAGGACGCGGCTATTGGCGGGACCGCTGATCTCGATGGTTCCCACGGGCATTCGCTCCCGGACCGCGGCCAGAGTTGAATCTCCCGCACCGCGTTTTCCGAGTTCGTCGAGCATCCTTGGTGTAGGCAAGAAATCTACGCCCCTGGTTCGAATTTCTTTGGCCACGATGTCGTCTGGTGTGTGAATCTGGATCAGCTTCTCGATCTGAATGAGCGAAAGGCCTTTGCCTTGGGGCGCTGGGGAAGCTGCACCGATAAAAAATGGCAACACGCCCAGCCCTATGGCAATACTCAAGGCGATACGCCAAATCGGTTCTCTCATAATCATTGCATCCCCAGGATCGCCATTGTTTGCTGGATTTGCGACTTAAGTTTCGCAGCGGCTTGGTTCGCCGGATCCACACGCAATACCTCATCACATTCCGATACCGCTGCTTGATATTGCCGCTGCTCGAACAGACTTTGCGCGCGGCCCAAACGCTCTGCGTTTTCCCTTTCCGCAACTTGAGCTGCCGCCACCAGGTCGGCGCGAACCATGAGGGGCGCTTGCATGAAGAAAGTAGAAGACCAACTCGGGTAGCCATTCAGAGTGACCGTCGCTACGTGTTGCCCGCGTTCCACATTGGCCAGCACCAGGCTGCCGGACTGGTCCGACACCCCTGATTCTTTTCCATCGACAAGCACTCTTGCGCCTCCAGGAACCGTGATGACTGTCAGCGGAAATGACGGAATCGGGAGCTTTACATTCAGCGGCAGCGATAGTTGAAACCAACCTAAGGTTACTGGCTGCGACCATGTGTCGAAACCGGGATGTGACAGCCTTAGTTGATGTGTCCCTCGTCCAAGGTGGGGCAGCACCAAGGAACCAGCCGGTCCCATTGTTCTACCCACAGGGGTTCCGTCCAGCACAACTTGGGTTTCGCTCGGCTCGGTAGTCAATCGAAGCTCGACTCCCCACCTGTACCAACCTAGAGCTGCGCACAAGAGGACAATCGGCAAGATGGCAACGCCCAGCATCTTGCCCGACATCCTTTGCCCGGATCGCACACGGCTCGCAGTGTCTTCTGTGCGAAGCGCGGCGGGCGCCACAGGCGCTGTCGAGGCCATCTTCGGCTTCTCCGGCTTTGCACCTTCGGTCGGTCTAACTTGAGCCGTCCCTGCACCTCCGGTGGTCACTGGGCTAGGCAGAGCAGCATCCTGCTCTTGGTCAGTCGCGGCAGTGAGCGGTGTTCCGCAAACTCCGCAAAACCTCTTGCCCGCTAAAATCGGCGAGCCACACTTGAGACAACTCCGTTTCGTGGCGGATCCGGCGGGCGACGTGGTAGCCTGCACAGCACTCCCACAGCGCCCACAGAACTTCTTACCTTCGGCGATCTCGCCAGAGCAGTTTGCGCAGATCATGAAACGCCTCCTGAACTCACAGGGCTGAACCGCAGCTCTCGCAAAACCGCGTTCCGGCGGGATTTGACGACGAGCAGCGTGGACAGACCGTGGGGTGAGAGGGTCCAGAGGATTGCGCCCGACATTCCTGGGAAGGTGCCGGCTGTTTGATCTGTGCGGCTAAAAGGCGCTTATTGATAACCTCGGCGACCCGCAACGCCTCTGGCAAATCGACGGACACGTTTTCAATCACGCTGCGCTTGAACACGATTCCGTGCATATGCCGCGATTCCACCCCGATTCCAATCCTTTTCGAAAGGAAATAGAACAGAGCCGCAATACCACCGAGCACAAGAAAGCCGAAGGCCTGAGCCATATCGGAGCTAAATTCATAGCGATTTCCACCGAAGAGCGCGGAGAGTATGTTCAGGACAAACCCGAGGCTGAACAAGATCGCAAATCCCAGCGCCAAAATAGAACGCTGGTAGCCGCATACCGTCGCCGAGATCTTCTGAATCGGAACACAGATGTGCAGCAACCCGCTCAGACTTCCCGATCGAACGACCACTTCGCTGTCCGTCACCCAAAACTCAATACTCGGTTCCAGCTTCAGCACATTCATCAACCATGAGACCACTCCAGCCGCACGGCCTGTGATCTCGACACAACGCTTTGCCGATGGATCTTCGTTGATCCGAAAACTCTTCATCACCATGGTCGTGCCTTGCACGAAACCCTTTCGGCCGCGCCACACGATGCTGCCTACAATCACGATTGCGATGATCCATATCAGAGTCGTAAAGCCATATCCCATTCCCAATCCAGGATTGAACCCGGGCATATTTCCCTCCGGCGCGCGGTAGGCGGCGTTGCCTCATCTAGTGGTGATTGTCGCTCGACCTCAGGCAGACCAAGCTCGACAATCGAATTGAGATACACCACTACGCTGCAGACGGACACAAACCGCTGCTCGATCTAACAGCCTTTAGTTATGGAATTCGGGGCCGAAAACTGGAGCGAATCCTGCACTTGGAGCGAGCGAACGGGGCCTGACAACGGGAATTACCGCAACCATATTTCCAGCCGCGCTCCGCTGTCAAGTTCACGAATCACTAAAAGTTGGTCTCCGACCCGCTCGGCGAACGCGTGCCGGTACGGTCGAATCCACCGGCAAGCCGCAATCCCAGTTACGTTAGCCTCGGCAAACCGAATCAATAAATGAGTTGGAAGATATTGCTGTAGTCGTCGGTCCAGAGCCGTGCGTCTGCTTGAGGCATGGTGGGAGGAGGACTTGGGAACAGCCCTGGGATTTGCAATGCTTCGGGCCGCTTCGCGAGAAAAACCCACAGGCTTTCCAGGAACGGGTAACTTCCCTGTGAAAAATGCACCAGCGTGTAGGCGTTCGATCGTTCACGAATGCCTTCGATTACCGGCAACAAGTTGATGTGCCGGCTGCTGAGATGTACCGCGATGATGGAACGATCGTTTCGCAAATGCCGGGCATATGTGTCGAAGGCCTCCTTGGTCAGCAAGTGTACGGGAACGGCGTCGCCGGCGAAGGCGTCGAGCACAAGAACGTCAAAATTCTGCGCCTTTCCCGCCGCGACCTCGGCTTCGAGAAGAAGCCGCGCATCTCCCAGTTCCATTTCTACCTGCGCCGCCGAGTCCCGCACATAGGTGAAGACCGATCGCGTCCCTTCAGACAACTCGATCACCTGGGGATTGATCTCGTAATACCGGAAATAGTCGCCGCGCCGCCCATACGCTGCTAGGGTGCCGGCACCCAGCCCCACCAGCCCGACCCGTAAACTGCCATCACCGGAGCTACGCTTCGGATGATTGCTTAAGAGCAGGCCGATTCCTGAATTCGGTCCATAATAAACCATAGGCAAGCGGTCATTTGGCGGGTCGAGTTGCGCGCCGTGCATCGTGTGCGCATGGAATAAAGCTTTGCCGCCTTGTGCCAGTTCGAAAACGCGAAGTGCGCCGTAGAAATTCCGCTCACCGAGAACCAGCCCGGAATCGGGCTTGGCACTCTGATACAACGCCGCGAATCCCAGCATCAGCAAGCCGACCACGATAGGCTGGACAAAGCGGAACCTTCTCCCCGGCGGAGCTTCTACCCGCGATTGGATGTAGGCCCCTGCCAGAAGTAGCAGGCTGCCAACCAGCAGCCACGCATAGAGTTGTGTCTCCTGCATTTGTCGGCCAAATCCCGGAATCCACACGCCCAGTGCAGTAAACACCACCGCCAAACCAACAATCATTACGCACGGCAGCCAAAACTTCTGAGCAAACAGCCAGGACCGTTCATCGAGCGCAACGCACACCAGCATCAACACGCCGCATAGCCCAAGCGCCAGTTGAAACTCCGTAAAGAAACGGAAAATCTTCGGCGCGACGATGGCCACGAACAGCCCACCGAGTGCGCCTCCCGCCGATACCGCCTGATAAAACGCTGTCAGGCGCCGCACACCCGGCTTCAACCGCACCAATTCTCCGTGGCAAATCATGCAAGCAACGAAAAGCAGCAACGGCAGAACGACGATCTGTAACCTGCGCTCGGCGTAGACCATGGATGCTGACAGCACAAAGACACCCATCCCGAACAATGGCTGATAGACCTCCCGCCGGTACCATCTCGGATGATCGAAACACAAAATGAAACTCAGTAGGTATAACGCCAGTGGCACAACCCATAACAGCGGCAGTGAGATCACTTCCTGGCATAGCTGGTTGGTCGTGGCGAGAAGCAACCCTGAGGCGCAAGCAGCCAAGAGAAACCAAAGCGTGATGGATGTGCCCGATGCAGGTGTGTCAGGCTCTCGTGAGTCTCGCAGTTCGGCATCTGGTGGTTCAGCCACCTTGCGCGCGGAATTCCATGCACACCAGCCGCAGCCAAGGCAGAACAACAGAAAGAGGGCAGACCACAGTTCGCCCTGCATCCGCAGGCGCAGCATCGGCTCAATCAACAATGGATACGACAGCAACCCCAGCAGCGAGCCAAGATTCGAAATAGAGTAAAGCCGGTACGTCGCCGCGCCTCCACCCTGCCTTGCAAACCACCTTTGTAAGAGTGGCCCCGTCGTTGAAAGCACAAAGAGCGGCAACCCCGTCGCCAGCAAAGTTGTGACGATGACGTCTCGAACGGGATGGAGAGCGCTTGTTGGCTTCCAGGCCGCGCTTGGCGTGACCGCGGAGGGCCACACGACCGAAAGCACTGCAATTACGACGCTCGCCGCCATCAATACCATGAAATGCAGTCGCACTTGCGAATACGTTGTTAATCTCTCTGTTATAAGGTGCGAATAGAGATAGCCCGCCAGCAGCAGCATCTGGAATACCACCATACTCGTGGTCCAAACAGCCGCCGATCCTCCAAACCACGGAAGGATGTACTTGCTGATGATCAGTTGTACTTGAAACAGCAGGAATGCGCTGAGAAAAAGCGTTCCCGCAAAAATCCACACGAGCGCGGGGCTCGGCCGCACCGTGTTCAGTCTTTGAGACGTAGTCTGCTGATCCACAATTTCCTGCCAACAATTGAGGAGCAGTGTCCCACAAGGGCCGACGGTTCCATAGTTCACAAATCACAAGCGATCGCAAGGCCGACGGGTCGAGAACACCTCAGCTTATCTGCTAGATTGGCATTGTAGCTGCGCAAATTTTCTCGAGGGGACCATCCATGCAAACCGCAACCATCAAATGGGCTGGAAAGGAAAGGTTTGAGGCGCTCGGACCTTCCGGCCATACCGTTTTAATGGACTCGGATCGGGAATCGAACTCCGGCCCGGGACCGATGGAAATGCTCTTGATGGCTTTGGGCGCCTGCACCGCCACGGACGTTGTGATCATCCTCGAGAAGAAGCGTCAGAAGCTGCAGTCGTTGGAAGTGGTTTGCTCCGGCGAGCGGGCGCCCGACCCGCCGAAAGTGTGGGCCACGCTGGATGTGTTGTTTCGCGTGCGCGGCGAAGTAGACGAAAACGCGTTGAAGCACGCCATCGAACTGACCAGGGAGAAATACTGTTCCGTCGCGGCGATGCTCAACAAAACCGCGAAAATCTCTTGGCGTTACGAGATTTCACCTGCAAGATGACGCGCGAAAGCTTGTCTCGAGTGAAGCGCATCGCATACAATCGTCGTTTGGTTTCCGGTTGCTGCTCCAAATAAGGAGAATCATGACTCGTTGCGTCAAAGCGAAAATTACAGGTGTAGCGGGATACGTGCCGCCTCGCGTGCTCACCAACGCGGACCTGGAAAAGATGGTCGACACGACGAACGAATGGATCATGGAACGCGTGGGCATCTGCGAGCGCCATCTGGCGGACAAAGGCGTTGCGGCCAGCGACCTGGCTGTTGCAGCTATAAAGTGCCTGCAAGCGCGCCACCCCTTTGATTTGCAAGAAGTGGACCTGATCGTCGTGGGCACCGTTACGCCGGACATGATGTACCCATCCACCGCCTGCCTCGTGCAGCACAAACTTGGAATCGAAAACACGTGGGGCTTCGACGTGTCCGCGGGTTGTTCTGGCTTCCTGTACTCGCTCAATGTCGGCACGAAATTCGTCGAGTCCGGGAAATACAAGAAAGTTCTGGTGGTCGGTTCCGACGTCAATTCTTCGATGACCGACTTCACGGACCGTGCCGTTTGTATCATTTTTGGAGATGGCGCCGGAGCGGTGATGCTTGAACCAGCCGAGGACGGTGAGGCAGGCATTATCGATCATGTCGCACAGATCGAAGGCATGGGCGGCCAGTTTCTGTACATGCCCGGTGGTGGCAGCTTGAATCCCGCCTCGCATGAGACCGTCGACAAGAAGATGCACTATATCCATCAGGACGGGAAAAACGTCTTCAAATACGCCGTAAAGAAAATGGCAGAAATGACGGAACGCGTTCTCGAAAAGAACGGCATGACCGGCAAGGATGTGAATTGTTTCATTGCGCACCAGGCCAACCGTCGAATCATTACGGCGACCGCCGAGCGCCTGGGCATGCCACTTGACAAGGTGATCATCAATATCGACCGCTTTGGCAACACCACAGCCGGCACCATTCCCCTGGCTATGGAAACCGCCCTTCAGGAAAAGAAGCTCCAGAAGGGGGACCTAGTGCTTCTCGCTGCCGTTGGCGCAGGCTTCACCTCCGGCGCAACGCTGGTCCGCTGGGCCTACTGAACCATCTCAACAGGATAAAGAGGCGGGCCTGAGTGCGCCCGCCTCTTTTCATTTATGGTCGAAAGTTTAGCTGGGAATCACCAACTGTTGCCCGACCTTGATGTTATTCGGGTCGGAGATCTTGTCGCGGTTCGCGTCGAAGATCTTCATATACTCGTTTGCGTTTCCATAAAAGTGCTTGGCGATTTTCGACAGCGAGTCGCCTGCGGCTACCGTATACGTCTGCTCCTTCGGAGCGAGCGAAGGATCAACGGTCAGGTTCAGAGTGAGATCACTAAAGGTGGGATCTACCAGCTTCACCTGATCCCAGATTTTGTTCTTGATCGCCTCGGAGCCACAGGCCCCTTCAATGTACAGTTTGTTGTCCTGGATGTGCACGTGGGCCAGGCGGACCCCCGCTTGGTTGATTGCATTCAATACCGATCCATATTTGAGCTTGAGTTGCTCCAAATCTGCCATGGGATTTCCTTCTTTCTAGATGGGTATCGGGCGGGCCCATAGCATAGCACTGCGCATCAGAATCAAATATGAAGAATTGGAAAGAAGGCGGGAGTAGCCTGCGGCAGCAGGGAATGGGACAGCGCTAGCAGGAACGCAACGAAGCCGCTTGTGCGAGGTTGGCTTCCAGGCGGCGATCCACCATCACGGCCGCATAGCGTGCACAAAGCACGCGTTCCTGCTCGCCCCAATTGGCCAGCGCGGGCGAGAGTTTGCCGAACAAATCAGAAATTTTGCCGATCACTTTGTAGTAGATGCCGACCGAACCCAGCCCACCGTGATCGCCTTTCAGTTCCGGAGTAAGTTCGAGTAGGCTCGCGAGTTTCTCGAAGTCCGCTCCCTGCAGCTGAGCCTCCGGCACCCGTACTGCCTCGAACACGGCGCTCGATACCGGCTGCGACGCGACTCCGGACAACACGGCGCGCCAGTAGTACAGCGCGAATTGCGCAAGGGCCACGATCGATATGGCGAATAACATGGCGGCGAACATCCCTCAGCCTCCAACGCAAGGATGCGCTTCACACGTGCAAATCCCAATAGCTCGCTAGTACCAGCGGGGTAGCCTTTTTGGAGGTAACTGGTCGGAAACAAAAGGGGAAACGGACCGAGCTTGCGCAGTACCCAGATTTGACCTAAGCTGCCGCCAATCAATGGGAGATAACTACATGAAAATACGTTTCTTACTGGCCTGCTTGAGCATCACTTCGTGCTGTGGGCTCTTTACGGCCCGGCTTCGTTCAGGGCCCATTCCCGACAAACCCGATTCAAAGATTCATGCCGTCCTTAGCGAGCAGCAATCCGCCTGGAATCGCGGAGATGTCGAGGCTTTCATGAAAGGGTATTGGAACTCTCCCGACCTCACGTTCGCCGGAAGCTCAGGCGTGACCCGTGGATGGGAACCCGTGCTAGAGCGTTATCGGAAGAATTATCCCGACACCGCGACGATGGGCCATCTCGATTTTTCGGCGATCGAAATTCGTATGCTGGGCAACGATGCCGCTCTTGTGGTAGGGCGTTGGCATCTGAAACGCGCCAACGATCAGCCAGGCGGCATTTTCACTCTTGTCTTTCAGCGATTTCCGGAAGGTTGGCGCATTATTCACGACCACACCAGCGCGGACGCAAAACCCGGTTCGTGAAGGTGGCTGGCTAGACTTTCGGTGAGGTCACAGTGACCGCGTCAGCACCACCACGGAGCGGGGTCCCGCGACGTAGCTCCCGTCCGTGATGGGCGAAGCGCTATCCCACGGGACGATATCGTTGGGCGAGTCCAAATACGTGTCGATCCATCTACGCCACAGCGCACCCTGCGACGAGTCTGGCAGTTCGAAGGTCAAAGGCTGCCAATAACCATTGAAAATAATGTAAAAACCAAGTTTCTCTTCGATAAGGTCGGTGCTGAATGCGAGACTGTGCGACGCATCTCCCCAATCCGGCTGCAACGCCTTAACGCCGTGCCAGGCGTGCGGAGCTTTACGAATCAGCTCCGTCAGCGCCATCTGCTCTGCGCTGACGTCCCGCCGCAATCGCCGTTTGATCAGAAGCTTCACGAACCGCAACACATCTGCGTGTTTGTCGAGCATGCCCCAGTCGAACCATACCGACTCTTCGTCATGGCAATATGCGTTGTTATTTCCTGATTGCGTGCGCCGCACTTCGTCGCCCATCAGCAGCATCGGCATGCCCAGCGCCAGCAAGGTTGTGGTAAAGAAATTCTTCACCTGTCGGTTTCGGAGCTTCTCAACCTCTGGATCGCTGCTCGGACCTTCTATCCCGCAATTCCAGCTGTAATTATCGTTTGCTCCGTCCGCGTTCTTCTCGCCGTTAGCCTCGTTGTGTTTCTCGTTGTAGCTGACAAGATCGTTCATCGTGAAGCCGTCGTGGCAGGTCACGAAGTTGACGCTTTGTTCCGCTTCGCGTTGTTTGTGCGCGTAAATCGACGGACTGCCGACAAATCGGTCTGCCAGATTACGCACCACGCCTTCCGAACCGGCAAAAAAGCGCCGCACGTCATCGCGAAAACGCCCGTTCCATTCCTTCCAGCTGTCGCCAATGAACTGCCCAACCTGATAGAGTCCGCCTGCGTCCCACGCTTCCGCTATCATCTTGGTGCCCGCCAGCGCGGGATTCGATTCGATGTCCCAAAGTAGCGGGGGGTTCGAGAGCACGTTTCCATTCACATCCCGCGCCAGGATCGACGCCAGATCGAACCGGAAGCCATCGACGTGCATCTCTTCCACCCAATAGCGCAGGCTCTGAATGATCATCCTCCGCACTACCGGATGATTCGCATACATCGTATTCCCGCATCCGCTGTAATTCGCATACTGCGAGCGATCGTTCTCCAGAATGTAGTAGGAGAGATTGTCGATGCCGCGGAAACTCAGCGTTGGACCGTCCGAGCCACCCTCGGCGGAATGGTTGAACACCACGTCCAGGATGACTTCAATCCCCGCCCGGTGCAGGGCCTTGACCATGTCGCGGAACTCATTAACAGGACCGAGTCCACCTTGCTGCGAACTGTAGGCCGCATGAGGTGCAAAGAATCCGACGGGCTGATAGCCCCAGTAGTTGACCAGTCCGGGCGGGCATGCCTGGACGTCAAATTGGAAAACAGGCAGCAACTCCACGGCGGTAATGCCGAGTTGCCGCAGATACGGAATCTTCTCGATCAGCCCGCGATACGTTCCACGCAAATCTGCCGGCACTCCGGAATTTGGATGGCGCGTAAAACCGGCCACGTGCATTTCGTACACAATCGTCCGAGTTGACGGGGTGTGCAGCGGCTCATCACCTTCCCAATCGTATCCCCCCGGATCAACCACAACGCTTTTCATGGCGTCGGCAGCATTATCGCCTGGTCTGGTGGCAGCTTCTCGGGTGTAATTCTTCGGAGTGATGATGCTGCGCGCGTAAGGATCAAGCAGAACCTTTGCCGGATTAAAACGCAGCCCATTCACCGGATCGAAGGGCCCGTAGACGCGGTAGCCGTAAAGCTGCCCCGACGTGACGCCTGGCACGAACGTGTGCCAATAGTGATAGGTGTGATACACGATCGGGTCGAGGACGATGACGCGCGACGGTTTCGCTGCATCCACATCGTCGAAAAACAGCAACTCGACCTTCTCCGCCCGACGCGAAAACAGACTGAAGTTCGCTCCGCTCTCGCAAAGCGTCGCGCCCAGCGGCGAACTCCGCCCGACTTTTATAGGGTTATCCATGCGCGGCACCATTAAACGCCCACCGTAACGAGCGGTCAATGGCCGCAATTACAAAACGTCCAGGACTTCCTCGTAGCGCTTGAACGGCGGTATCAAATACGCCCCGGCCATTTCCGTTCGCGCCCAGGCAAGCATCTCACGCGCCACTTCGAATCCGCGGTCGCGCGCCGCCGCTCCCGCAGCTTCCATCGACTTCAGCAGCGGCTCGGGAATCACAATTCCCGGCACTTCGTTATTCAGCCGCAGAGCCTGCTTGTAGCTGTTCAGCGGCCAAACTCCAATCAGTACCGGTATCGGCGGCTTGCCTCCCAGTTTCTTCAAAAAAGTGTGCCAGTGTGCCGGATCGAACAGCGGCTGTGTCATCGCGAAGTGCGCGCCCGCCTCGATCTTCGCGTGGAATCGCTGAATTTCATTCTCGAGGTCATCCGCCACCGGATTCAGCGCCACGCCGATGGTGAAGTTCGTCTGCCCACCCAGCGTTTTCCCTGCCCAGTCCGTACCTTGATTCAATCGGTGTAGGATCTTCGTCAGTCCCACCGAATCCACCTCGTAGACGCCGCTCGCTTCCGGATAATCCCCCACTGACGGCGGGTCGCCGGTGATCCCAAGGACATTGCGCACACCACCGACCGCCCACGCGCCCAGGAGCATCGCCTGCAACCCGATAATGTTTTGGTCTCGGGTAGTGAGGTGCGGGATGGTTTCCACTCCCCGCGCTTCCAACGCGCCCGCGACAATCAGCGCGTCCATGCCAACCCGCGCCATGGCTCCGCTGTTGATGTCAATGGCGTCAACCTTCCTTGACGACATGACCTTGTCGACCTGTTCGAAAATCCTGTCGAGCGAAATACCCTTGGGCGGATCGATCTCCACGCAAACCGCGAATTCCTTGGTCTGGAATTTCCTCCAGAGTTTGCTCTCCGGCTCGCGCTCCGCCAACGGAATCACCGGCTGGGCCGTCGCCACCACCACCGAGGAACTGTGCACCCTTGCCGGACGTAGCGACTTCACTGCCTCCGCCATCGCTTGAATGTGGGCCGGGGTGGTTCCGCAGCATCCTCCGAGAATACGCACGCCGATGCTCGCCGCTTCGCGTGCAAACTCCGCGAAATACGCGGGCGACGACTTTGGGTACACGATGCGGTCGCCCTCGCGCTTCGGAAAGCCGGCGTTGGGCATTCCGCTCACCGCGAATTCTGTGGCATTGGCAATTTCCTGCAAGATCGGCAGCAGCGACTGCGGTCCCAGCGTGCAGTTCGCTCCAATCACCTGGATATTCTTGTCGTTCACCATCGCCGTGGTGACAAACGGCCGCATATCACCGTGGGTGGTGCCCTCTTCGGTGTATGTCAATTGCGCGATGATCGGCAGCGAAGAAAAAGAGCGGATGGCGTCAATAGCCAGCTGCAGCTCTTCGATATAAGAGAATGTTTCCAGAACAAAAAGATCGATGCCGCGTTCCTCCAGCGCCAGCGCTTGTTCATGGAAAATCGACAAAATCTGGTCCGGCTCCGGGTGCCGCGCCTGAACGCCGATTCCCAGAGGCCCGATCGACCCGGCGATTAACACTTCTCGAGAAGCCGATTCTCGCGCTTCCCTCGCTATTTTCACACCTCGGCTGTTCAACCTCTGCACTTCCTCGCCGAGCCCAAGCGGCTCCAGCTTGAAGCGGTTCGCGCCAAACGTATTCGTCTCAATAATCTGCGCACCAGCGTCGATATAAGCCTGATGTACGCGAAAGACCGCCTCCGGTTCCGTTACGTTCAACTCGTCGAAGCAGCGTACCGTTCCCACCACGTCGTGCAACATCGATCCCATCGCGCCATCCGCGATCAGAATCGAGTCCTTCAGCCGCTCATTGAATTCCTGAATCTTCACTTATCAGTCCTGGATGCCCATTTCACGAATAAAGGAGGCCGGTTAGCGCTTCTGTTCCATCAAGCCCGCAACGGTGCTCATCAAATCGTATTTCGTGAGGATCTCGAACTTCCCTTCATCCATTTCGACGAACACCGCGGGATTTTCGTGGCTCAAGATATAGGTGATCCGCTCCACCGGCGCGTTCTTCAAAACTTTTGGCAGCGGCTTGCTCATCACTTCACGCACCACCAACTTCCGAAGGTCCTTGCCCTGCAGCGCCAATGTCAAGATCTGGTCCTCGTAAACCGTGCCGATCGGCAGATTCTCTTCGAATACCGGTATCTGCGAGATATCCTGCTCCTGCATGGTCTTGAGTGCGTGGAAGACGGTTTGATAAGGACGTGCAATGACCAACTCCCGCACCTTCCCGGCGCCCTTCTTCGCGCTCACCACTTCCGCGGCTGTAATTGGCACGCTGGACTCCACGTACCCCCGTTCGCGCATCCATTCGTCGTTATAAACCTTGCTCAGGTAGCGCATGCCCGTGTCCGGCAGCAGCGCCACCACGAACGCTTCTGGCCCCAGTTTCTGCGCCAGCTTTAAGGTTGCGGAAAGGCATCCGCCGCCAGAACCGCCGGTGAAAATCCCTTCCATTTTCGCCAGTCGCCGTGCCACTACAAAACACTCCTCGTCATTCACCTGGAGCACGTCGTCGAGAATCTTCATATCCATCGTCGTCGGAAAGAAATCTTCGCCGATCCCTTCCACGACATACGTGCGGGCCTTTGCGATTTTGCCAGTCTGGTGAAAATCGTAATAAAGCGAGCCCTCCGGATCGACACCGACGATCTGCACCTTGGGATTCTTTTCCTTCAGAAACTTCCCAGCGCCGCTGATCGTTCCACCGGTTCCCATCCCGCAAACAAAGTGAGTGATCTTGCCTTCCGAGTCTTCCCAGATCTCCGGACCTGTCGTCGCATAGTGCGCCTCAGGGTTGCTCGGATTGTCGTACTGGTTTGGATAGTAGGAATTGGGAATCTCGCGCGCCAGTTTTTTAGCTACGCTGTAATAGCTTCGCGGATCTTCGGGCTCGACTGCCGTCGGGCAGACAATCACCTCGGCGCCCAATGCTTTCAGCAAGTCCACTTTTTCTTTCGATTGTTTATCGGTAGTCGTGAAGACGCATTTATATCCGCGTACCGCCGCGACCAGCGCCAGTCCCATGCCGGTATTCCCGCTCGTTCCCTCAATGATCGTGCCGCCCGGCTTCAGCAGCCCACGCTTCTCCGCATCATCGATCATCGTGATGCCGATGCGGTCCTTCACCGAGCCGCCGGGATTCAGCATCTCCGCCTTGATCCACACTTGCGGTTGCAAACCATTCGCGATCCGGTTCAGACGGATCAGCGGCGTTCGCCCCACAGCTTCAATAATAGTGTTGCAGCGCATGCGCGTCTTTCCTGGATGCTCGGGGGAAGCGCCCGGCTATGCCATACTTCTTTCAGTTTAGCATGCAGCTCTGCGGCTCACTGAAACGTGGCCGCGGCAGAGGAACCGAAATGCCAAGACAGAATATCTCCACCGCCACGCAGTGGGAGCCGATTGTGGGCTACTCCCGCGCCGTCCGCGTCGGCCACCAGATCTGGGTTTCCGGTACAACCGCCACTGGTCCCGAAGGGAAGGTCGTCGCCATTGGTGATCCTTACGGCCAAACGCTGCAAACGATTCGCAATATCGAGTCCGCTCTGACCCGTTGCGGTGCGAGCCTGAAAGACGTTGTGCGCACTCGCATCTTCGTCACCAACATCGCCGACTGGGAACAGATTGGTCGCGCCCACGGCGAATTCTTCAAGGAAATTCGCCCCGCCACTTCGATGATCGAAATCAGCAAGCTGATTTCCCCCGAGATGCTGGTCGAAATTGAGACAGAAGCGATCGTAAGCTCATGACCGCCGGGCAAACTCTTTACGACAGTTTCATCGCGGAGTACTACGACAGCTCGCCCATCTTGACGATGCGCACGCAGGACGTAGCCTTCTACTGCAAAGCCGCCCGTCAATATGGAGATCCTGTCCTGGAGCTGGGCTGCGGCACTGGGCGGGTCACTCTGGCGATTGCCGAAGCGGGCTACCGGATCGTCGGCCTGGATATCTCCGAAAAAATGCTGGAACGCGCGGCAGAGAAACTAGGCGTTCTACCGCTCGAGACGCAAGAACGTGTTCAGCTGGTTCAGGGCGACATGACCTGCTTCGAATTGGACGGGAAATTCCGCCTCATCATCATTCCCTTCCGACCATTTCAGCACCTCCTTGAGGTCGAGGATCAAATTCGCTGTCTGGAATGTGCCAGAAAGCATCTTGCCCACGAGGGTAGGCTTATCGTCGATTTCTTCCAGACGGACGCCGAGCGCATGCACGATCCCAAATATCTCAGGGAGTCGCTCCTCACCGAATATGAACTGCCGGGTGGCCGTCACGTGGCGCTTTCCGAACGGGTGGCTGCCTACCACCGCGCTTTACAACGCAACGACGTTGAAATGATCTTCGATGTCACTCACCGCGACGGGCGGAAGGAACACCTGGTTATGGCCTGGACGCTGCGATACTTTTTCCGGTATGAGGTCGCCCACCTGCTCGCCCGCTGCGGCTTTCAGCTCGAAGCCACTTACGGCGATTTCGCGGGTGCGGAGCTGCGCGACGATTCGCCAGAAATGATCTTCGTCGCCGCGTGCAGCCAAATGTAGCGCCGGGCTTCAGCCCGACATCGTTACGCGGACGACGCTGCCCCGCCTTACCATCGCGCGCGAATCCGGTACCGCAGCACCGACTCTCCATTCGCCTTTACCGGCACGTTAAACTGCGCGGCAAACGCTTCCGTCTTCTTCGCCGGATAAGTCGACGACAGCATCTCCCAGTCGCCGCCGATCGGCTCGTTCACTTGCACCGTCACCGGGGCGTCCTTGTGGTTGCGCAGCGTAATCTCAAACTCCATCTCCCACACGTGGCTCGCGATGCTTTTGTAGTCGATTTGTTTGCGTTCGGAAACGATGTCGAATGCATTTCCAATCTTCACGGTGATAAATTCATCTTTGGGCGTGTGGTCGACATGGTCTTCACCGATAAATAGCAGCCCGCCCTTGGAATCTTTCTGGTACACGCGCACATTCCCGGCTGGAATCGGAATCCCCAGGCCCGCCTTCTCTTCATTCTTGAACTTGTAAAACACCATCACCGCATCCTTCAGCGGCGACCCGGGATTCTGCGCGTTTCGATAATAGAAGTTCTGCCCGTTGACCACGAAGAGCTTCTCAACGGGTACATTGCTGCCTTCGAGCAGACTGATCTGCTTCGTCTCCTTGTCCTCCACCGAAGTTCGCCGGCCAAGAGAGTACAAGTGGTACTCGCTGAAGTTCTCCTGCACGAAGCCCCCGGCTGCTTTCGCCGCAGGAGCATTCGCAACCATCTCCATGGCCCGATATTGATCCCTTGCAGGTAGGCGATTCAGATCGCCGGCCACAAGCTGCAGCTTCGCATTGTGGAACGCTGTCCCTGAGTTGTTCACCAGCGTCACCCAGCCATCGAGGTCCGCCGCTTTGTCGTCGCGTCCCACGGTCAATACGTAGTCCGCGTTCCACGACAGATTGCCGGCGAGGTACGAAGTCTCGATCGTCTGTTTCCGAGCGCCCAAATTTTCCAGCGACATCAGCAACGTCGGCCGATCATACAAATTCGCCGGCACTTCCGGAAAGCGGTAAGACTCGGCATAAATTCCCGTCACAATATCGTTCCCGATCTTCCACACCGGTCCATTATTGTTCGCCAGCAGCGTTGCCTTAATCTCTTCGCGCTTCGTCGTGCCATTGTCCGTGTAGCTGCGTACCAGCGTCACTTCCTTGCCCACATACTTATTGAGCAGCTTTGCCGGCTCGAGCAGGTCGTATTCGTAGTTCTGCTCAAGCACGCCGACCTTATCCGGCTCGTTCACCGAGCGAAAGTGCACCGTCGCGGGATTCACCGTCGCAGCAATGTCCTCGAACTTCAGCCGAAACGTTCCCGTGGGAAGCTGCAACTGCCGCACGTCCCGCACCAGCGCGATGTTCGAGTTGTACACCGCCAGCGCCAGATCGGTCTGATCATTTTGCGTTGTGGCTTGATCCTGCGCGTTTGTCTGCGCCGAGCCTCGGTCTTGCGATTCCGCTCTCCTGTCCGCGCGATACTGCGGCACAAACGCCACGACACCACTGAGGACGATTAGCATGCCCGCTGCCGCCCAACGTGCAATTTTGTTCTGTGCCACTCGTGAACTCTTCATGGATTCTCCTCGACTTCCGCAACATAGAATTACCGGCTGCTCTGTTAGAACGAATCACGAAGCTTTTCTTGCACCGGCGTCATTCATTCGCCGCAGGCGTCCAGGTCGCCCCGCCATCCGAAGTCTGGAAACTCTTACGATTGGAAATATCCCAAATCGTCGCGTGCTGCGTGTCGCTAGCATGAATTCCGCCGAGGTCATCGCTGATCGGCGAGGTAACCACTTTCCAGTGCTTCCCGCCATCCGTGGTCACAAGAATTGTTCCAGACTTGCCGATCAACCAGCACACTTTCTCCGAAGTTGCCGAACCCGCCCGCAAATCTGCACTGACGCCGCTGCTCTGCGCCTTCCACGTTTTCCCTTGATCCGTGCTCCGTTCAACCTTTCCGGCATCGCCCACCCGCCAGGCCACCTTCTCATCCGGCGCCACGATGTACCGCGGATCCGACGCCGCGAGTTGCACTAACTGACTGAACTCTCTCCCGTTTGACGGCAGTTTTCTCATCATCGTGGCCGAAGTCGCATTCGCACTCAAATCGGTGCTGGTTGTGTTCAAGTCGCGCGGCGCAGCCCCGGTGACCTCTACAGCCTGGGTCGCTGCACCTAACTTGAGTTGTATGTTCAGCTGCTCGTTTCGTTCCGGAGCGAGCGTCACTGTTTGCTCCGACTTCTCAAATCCGCTGTGCGCCGCAACGACCGTATATTGATCCGAGGGCAAATCCTTGACCGCGAACTTTCCCGTGCCATCCGCCACCACGGTCTTCGCGCTCCCGCTGACGGTACCGTTCACAGTCACGACAGCACCGCCGATGGCGGCCCCTGATGGATCGAGCACCTCGCCTGTGATCGTCGAAAGGCTGCCGGCCTTTGCCCCTGCAGCCTGTTTGTGTGCCATAGCTTCCCGGGCTTTCTCCGCAGGCGGCGCCGGGGCGGGATTTGCGCGAGACGTGGGAGCATTTGCAGCAGCACCCGCCGAAACTCCACTTTCCTTCGCCACCATGCTTGCATCACTTCTGCGCTGTTCGTATGCGTCCGCACTTGGCGCGCTTGGTGCGGCAGCCGGAGCCGCACCGACTCCATTTCCGCTGCCGAAGCCGGTGTTGGCGGTGGCATCTTTCTTTTTATCCAGCTCCTGGGTTCTTCCGGGCACCGCCCCTCGTGCGTTCCTTCCTGGCGAAGCCTGACCCTCCGGCACTCGAGGCGCTGGTGTTGCGGCGCGCAGCGCTTCACTCTCATCGCGCAAGCGGCCAGCCGCCGGAGACTCACTGGGTTTCGGCTCTGCACCTGGCCGTGGAGTTTCCAAAGGTGTGATGGAACCCGCGGCATCGCCCTGCCGATTCTGCGCCATCTCTACCGTCTTCTGCGCTGCAAGGTCTCGTTGTTTCTGAATTTCAACGGCCCCAACCCACACGATGATTCCTGCTGCAACGGCACCAATTGGCGCGATCCATTTCCACCGCGCTCGCGCACTCCGCTTCGCTTGCGCCGCCGGCGGCACCACCGCAACGGTCTTCAAAGACTGCGGTTCCGGCAGCTTTATCTTCGCCGCTGTAGCCCGCATCATTGTGGTCATGGTCGCCTGGTCCTCGACCTGGGGTACGGCGTTTTGCTCCTGCCAGATGTCCGCATCCACGCTGTCGGTCTGTTCGAGCAGCGCGAGTGTTTCCCTGCAACGCTCACATCCCACGATGTGGTCTTTCCATTTGGCCATCTCATCCAGCGAGAGCGTTCGTTCGTGATACGCGGACAGCACTTCCGCATCGGGACAAGCTTTGTCCGGCACGTCCCGAAGTTGCTTCGCCAGGGCGAGTTCGAATTGCCGTTCGCGGTCGTCAGTCGCCATGGCGCACTCCTTTCATAGAACGCTTCCGGAATCGTTTCTTGCAGTTTCTCACGACGATTCCTTCCTCCCCGCCGACGGACCGTTCGCCTTGTCGGGAAACAGTTTACGAAAATCTATGGGGGCGCCTTCGGCCGCATACTCCAAACACAATGCGATCTCCGCTTCGCTCATCGGAGGCATGTTCCGGCCAAGGCGATCCACGAAGTGCGCCGTGCGCAATTGCTCTTCCACCTTCGCGCGAAGCTCGCGCCGCACGCGTTCCAGGTTGCGCGACACGCTCGACTCGTGCTCGCCGAGCATACGCCCGATCTCCGCGAGGGTTTTTTCACGCGCGTAATAGAGCTCCAATCGCTGCCGGTCGCGTGCCTCCAGCAACTCCAAGCAAGCCGTGAGCGCTGCTTGAAACCTTTGCATGGATTCATTTAAATCGGGATCAACAACCAGCATAGTCACTCTTTCGGCGACCACGATCCTCTCGCCGTCTTCATTTTCCCGTTCCAGTGATTCGAATCGCTTCGCTTGCCGCAGCCGGTCCACGTGCCTTTGCGCCAAAATCGTCCGCAGCCACGTCTTCAACGAGCTTCTTCCATGGAAATAGCGAAACAGGGACGCCTCGCCTCGTTTGCCGTCCGCCAACCCGAACAATTCTGCGAACAACGAGTCTGCCAATTCCTGCGCATCCGCTCCCGACCGGCCACCCTTCGTGATTGCACCCGCGGCTGCCCGCAGGTATTGCCGGTAATTCCCGATGAAAAATTCCCAAGCAGCTTCCCCACCCTCCATGCATGCCGTCGCCAGCGCCAAATCGTCGAGGTGCAAGCCGGCCAGGTACTCCTCGACCTCGGTCGCTGTCACCGCCCGCACCTCGCAGAAGCGTTTGTGGACGCTCCGCTCCACTGCCAATCCAAACTGCTTGCGAGTCAATTGCCAAGTGCGGGCGGCGGATTCCAGATACAGGGAATCCACTCGTTCCTGTATGCCACTCAGGAATTGTCGAGGGTCGTTTTGCGGCTTAGGTGATGAATCGTTGGGCACAAGCCTCCAGCCCGGCGAAGCCTAACTCTCTTATTTCTAACCCTTAGACGCCTAAACTTGCAACCAACGTCTCTATCCACGTCTGCATCCAACCGCCATACCCCTTAAGGAGGAAACCGGTGCACAATTCCGGAGGTATCCCCGGCCTCAGGATGCGGTATCCTAGTAGCGTTGCGCCCCCGTCCCGCAACGAAATTCGCCTCGACGGGTTTGTCCCGGTTAGCTTTCGTGTCCCAAAGTCCGTTGTTCGCAAGGTCCATTAGCGAATACGCGTCTTTAGTACGAAAGTCCTATTCGGGCGCTTCTTTGTACTCAGTACCCTCGTACTGCGCAAAGATCGTCCTGAACCTTAGGAAACTGGATTCCCTCGGGGATCGAGTTTGAGGGACCAATCTTGCGTGAGGCGGCAAGCGGATGACCACAATGATCGCTGATCCACCACGGAGAACCTCGCTTGGCGTTGGACTCGACGCCAACCGCGGCCGTGCTACCAACCGGGACGCCTGGAAGGCGCACATGGGGACCAAACCGGTTCCCGCGCGTTTGGGTCTTCTTCCGGAAACGAAACCCAGCTGGGGCCGCATCGGCTTCAGTGCTATTCTTCAATTTACGGTGCTTGGATTTTTCGTTCTTGTTCCGCTCCTCTATCCAGAGGGGATGAAAACAGCAGTTAAGTTTTATTCCACGACTCCACTGACTACTCCGCCGACGGAAATCCCGGTGGCGCCGCCTCCGCCTCCTCCCCCTGCGGCGAAACCTCCGAAGGTAAAGGTTGAAACTCCTCCTCCGACGCCAGTCGAACCGCCGAAATTAAATCCCCAGCAACCGCACATATTTGCGAATCTCGCTGCGCCGAAGGTCGTTCAGCCGAAGCCGAAGGTCGAAACCAAGGTTGAACCTGAGATCGCCAAAACTTTCGAGAACCCGACCATCGATATCAAAGAAAATGGCCCCAAAAAACCGAAGGAACCACCGAAGACGGGTGATTTCGGCGGCAGCGGTGCCACTCCTACACTCAAACCGATGCCCGTCGAGAAAGTTCAGACGGGTGGCTTCGGCGATCCCAATGGCATGCCCGGCAAGGGCGACCCGAACCATGCTACGAACGTAAATCGCCTCGGCGATCCCGCTCTGCCTGGTGGTCCAGGGTATGGCAACGGTACCGGAGGCAAGGAAGGTGCCCGCGGGGTCATCCCCAGCACGGGGTTCGGCAACGGCACTGCGGTTCCTCCGACGGGCGCTCCCAAGAAGGCCGGAGCGGTTGTCGCGGGCGGCTTTTCGGCAACGGACACTTCCACCGAAGCTCCCAAGAAAAAGGCTGGCCCCACCGGCCCCGCCGATAACGCTCCTAACATTTTGGATAAGCCGCGCCCCGAGTACACCTCCGAGGGGCGTAGCATGAGAATTGAAGGTGACGTGGTCATCGACCTCGTCTTCCTGGCCAACGGTAGCATTCAGATCAACAAGGTGGTTAGCGGTCTTGGGCACGGCCTCGACGAATCCGCGGTGCGCGCCGCCCAACAAATCAAGTTCAAGCCGGCTAAACGAGAGGGCGAACCGGTCGATTTCCCCGCCCGTGTTCGAATCGAATTCCGGCTGGCCTACTGAGGAGAAATGATCATGCGAACGCTGTCGAAATACACCCTCGTGCTCCTGCTCTGTGCCGGCGTCAGTATGTCGGTGGCCGCCAATACGACGCCCGCGCCAGATCAGCCCCGCACCATGGATCAAGTCCTGGATCGCGTTATCAACAATGAGCAACACCTCTACGGCCAGATCCGCAATTATCAGCCGTTAGTGGAGACATACATCCAGAACCTTAAACCCGATAAAGACCTCGGACAGGTTCCTGCCGGCGACAAATACTTCCTTGGCCGGGCCAACTTTTCCAAGGGTGTCCAGCTAGTTCCGCTCAACGATACCTCCAGCAAGGGCCGTCATGTCGTCGGCTCGATCGGGAACTTCTTTAGCTTCGCAATGCAGTTCCTGCCCGACGGGTTCTTGCAGATGATTTTCATCGATACCAGTGGTTTCGATAAAGCCCACTACAAGTTCGACTACGTCCGGCGCGAATTCCTCGGTGAAGTGCGCTGCTTGGTTTTTGACGTAACTCCCTCCGACAAAAAGTCTCACGGGCGCTTCCTAGGCCGAATCTGGGTGGAGGATCAGGATTATCACATCGTGCGCTTCAACGGTGCGTATGAGGGCAATGGCCACTCCAGTTGGTACTTCCACTTTGATAGCTGGCGCACTAACGTGCAACCCGGTATGTGGATGCCCACATTCGTCTATAGCGAAGAAAAAGACCTGCACTACGCTCTCAGCAAGAAACTTGATTTCAAAGCGCAGACCCGTTTGTGGGGCTACAACCTCGGCAATACCTCCAAGGAAGAAGAACTGAGCAAGATTCTCATCGAGACTCCCGTCAGCGACGACACCAAAACCAGCAACGACCTGAACCCGATTCAAGCGCAACGTTCCTGGGACCGTCAGGCGGAAGATAACGTTACCGACCGCCTCGAACGCATCGGCTTGATGTCCCCCAAGGGTGAGGTCGACAAGGTTCTCGAGACCGTCGTGAACAATCTTGAAGTCACCAACAACATCGACGTCGATCCCGAAGTGCGCTGCCGCGTCTTGATGACTTCCACTCTGGAGTCCTTTACTGTTGGGCATACCATCGTTCTCAGCCGTGGCTTGGTGGACGTGCTTCCCGACGAGGCCAGCCTCGCCACGATGTTGGCTCACGAATTGAGCCACGTGGTGCTTGGCCACCGCATCGATTCTCAGTACGCCTTCTTCGACCAGTTGCTCGTGGAAGATAAGGACACTTTCCGCCACTTCGGTTTCGCACGCACTCCGGAAGAAGAGTCCGCCGCGAATGCCAAGGCCATGCAGATCCTGAACAATTCGCCTTACAAGAACCAGCTGGGGAATGCCGGCTTGTTCCTCCAGGCTCTCTCTAGCCGCCAAAAAGAGATTCCCAACCTGATTAGCGGACACCTGGGCAATCGCGTTCCCGAAATCAGCGATCTCAAGTCTTCCGTGCCCGTTGATCCCAAGCAGAACCCGCAGAAGATTGCGGCCCTTCCGCTTGGCGGCCGCGTGAAAATCGATCCCTGGAACGACAGGCTCGAACTCATCAAGAGCAAGCCCGTCGGCACCGTGGCCGAACGCGAGAAGATGCCTTTCGAGGTCACTCCGTTCATGCCCTACTTGATGCGTTACGGCACGGAAACCGGCAAGCCCGTCGCTGCCAGCGCCACCACGCCTCAAGAAGTAAAGCCCGGCGTTCCCCCGGATCCAACCAAGCCGTAATTGCCCTGTAGCGCCGTGCTTTAGTCCGGCATCTTTAAACAATTTAATGAACGAAAAGCCCCCGAACTTCGGGGGCTTTTTCGTTTGTCCCGACGCCTAAGAGATGCTCCATGCTTCCGCTGTGCACTTAGAGCTTCGCTTCTATTCGATCTTGCTGGCTATGGGAGGTTTTGCGCTGACGACAACTGCTTCATAAACCGGTAGCCGAACTCGACTCCATCGTAGAAATCCTGCACGCCGACCCGCTCATCCTTGCCATGCGACCGGTCGTCTTCCATGTCGAAGAACATGCACGCAATCCCAAACGTTGGAATGCCCGCAATGCGCAGGTACTTTCCATCGGTCGCGCCCGTCGACATCGTGGGCACCACCGGCAATCCCGGCCACATCAATGCAAGTGCACCGTTGTATGCCGAGGCCACCTCCGGCAATAGCGGCGATGGCGGCACCGTCACGACCGGAATCGGTTTGCCATCCGCGGTTTTTTCATCCATCGGCGTCACCTTCATCTTAGGATTAGCAACCACACGTTCCAGCGTCTTCCGGACTTCTTCCGGGTCTTCACCGGGGTAAATCCGGCAGTTCACGGTGGCCCGTGCCATTTGCGGCAGGGCGTTGGGTGCGTGGCCACCTATGAGCATCGTCGCGACACAGGTCGTGCGTAGCAGCGAATTGTAGTAAGGCATATTGCTCAAGCGCTGAATCGCCTGAGGGTCCGGCGGCTGTTTGGCTGCGCTGCGCAAATCCGTGGAAAGTTGCCCGGTTGTCAGAACCGCCGATTGCTGGAAGTAGCTACGCGTAATGTCGTTCACGTGCACCGGAAAGGAGAACTTCTCGAGCTTCGCCAGGGCGTTCGCCAACTCGTAAATCGCGTTCTCCGGCCCGGGTACGGAGCTGTGCCCGCCCGGATTTGTCGCCTCGAATTGGAAGTCGGCGTAAATCTTCTCACTGGCCTGCAAACCCGCGAGCACGGGCTTCCCGCGCAGCTTCTCGAATTCGCCGCCATCCAGGTTGATGCAAAACTGCGCATCGATCCAGTTGCGGTGCTCTTTCAGCAGCCAGTCAATTCCGTTGTAGTCACCACCCTCTTCATCCGCAGTGAGCGCAAGAATCAGGTCTCGGTCAGGTTTGTAATTTTCGCGTTTCAGCCGCACAAACGTTTCGACCAAGATCGCGTCGCCGGATTTCATATCCCGCGCGCCGCGCCCGTAAAAATAGCCGTCGCTCTCGATGAACCGGAACGGGTCCATGCTCCAGTCTTCCCGCCGCGCTTCGACAACATCGAGGTGGCCGATGAACAGGATCGACCCGCGTTTTCCTTCACCTCGGTAACGTGCGACTAGATTCTTCTTCCGCTCGCTGGGTCCGGCAACGATTACATCCGCCGGAGGGAATCCTGCATCAAGCAGTCGCTTGGCCATCGCGTCCGCGGCTATGGTGACGTTACCGGCGGAATCGGTTGTGTTGATCTCGATCAACTGCTGAAAAATTGCCCGCGCTTCCACGTCTACAGCGGGATTGTTCTGCGAGCGCGCCTGGCCTGGAACAATCACTGTGGCCGCAGCCAGCGCCAACCCGTAAATCGCACGCATCCGTTTGCTCCCCTAAGTTCTCAGGGTAAAGGCAGCACGCCGGACCGTCAAATCGGAGCCGAGAGTTGCCGCGGGCGTGGCGCTTGCTTAGACTGGTGAGGCTCTTCTCGAGGGAGGAATTCATGTCGAATCGAATGGGTCGCCTGCCGGCGCTCCTGACCGGCTGTGGACTATTCCTCGCCGGTGCGCTGGCTGGCTCTCTCGCCACGCGAGGCGCGGGGGCTCAAAACAAATTCGGCCAGCCCAAAACCGTGGTACACACGGTTGCTTACAAATTCAAGCCGACTACTTCCTTGAACGATCAGCAGCAAGCCCTTGCGGGAATCAAGGACATGGCCGCGAAGATCCCAGGTATTAAGAACATCTGGCTGAAGACCGAGCGCAACCAGATTCGCGACTTCGACGGCGTCTATGTGATCGAGTTTGTCAGCCCCGAGGCCGCCGCCGATTACGCCGAGAGCCCCATTCACGAAGCCTGGCGCAAAAAATGGGAGCTGTTGCGCGAGAACAGCCTCTCCTTCCAGGTTTCCAACTAGTTCGGCGGTTCACCTCAACCGTTGCGCATGACGCCAAAGCGTTTGCGCATCACCGAGTCGAGCACCCCATCCGGCAGGATCCGCTTGCCAAGTGCAAGCCATCGGGTCAGCCGAGTGACCGTGTAGCGCGCCTTAGGATGGGCCGCCTCAATGGCCTTGAGCATTACCCTCGCGCAATCTTCGGGAGTCGCCTTCGACTTTGCGCGGCCGGCGTTTGAGCCGGCCCAAGTTCCTGCATAAATCTTCGCGTACGGACTCTGCGCCGCCTGTTCCACATAGGGCTGCGCTAACTCTTTGGCGGTGGCCTGGAAATTTGTTGCGATGTAACCCGGCTCGATCAAGACCACCTGCACTCCGAACGGGTACATCTCCAGCCGCAAAGCGTTGCTCAGCCCCTCGAGGGCATGCTTGCTGGCACTATACGCGCCGTACGTCGGAGGCGACACCAGTCCTGCCGCGCTGCTGATCATCAGGATCCGTCCGGAATGCCGCGTACGCATATGCGGAAGAACGGCTTTCGTGACCCGTACTACACCAAAAAAGTTGGTCTCAAACTGTCGGCGAAAATCGGAAAGCCGCAACTCCTCGACCACACCCATGTAGCCCACGCCTGCGTTATTGATAAGCACGTCGATGCTGCCGGCTTTCTCCAGCACAAATTCCACGCCAATCTGCACGGAAGCATCGTCGCAAACGTCCATTTCCACTGTACGGATAGACAGCCGTTCTTCGTGCGCCAAACGCTCTAGTTCTTCGCGTTTGTGGGCAGACCGGCCGGCTGCATATACGAGATAGTGCTTCCGGGCGAGCAGGAGTGCGGCAGCCTTGCCGAAGCCGTCGGTGCCGCCCGTGATGAGCACGGTTTTCTGCGAAGTCGCCATCAAACACTTCTTTAACTATCTTATATAGTGTACTTCTTAGAATAGAGCGGCGCTATGCATAACTCCGAATGTCGGCGCGCCGACATTTTGCAGCCCGCACAGTCTCTCAGCCACTGTGAGACAGTTCCTTAACAGGACGGACCACAACAAATCCCAGTTCCTGGGCTGCCGGGATCTCTGCTGCGAGTTTCACCGCTTCGTTCAGATCCTTCGCGTCGATCAAAATGAACCCACCGACTTGTTCCTTCGTTTCAGCGAAAGGACCGTCGGTAATCACGATTTTCCCGTCCTTTACGCGCACTGTTTTGCCGGCGTGCGCTGGTTCCAATGCCGCCGCAGCAAGAAACTTCCCGCTATCACGAAGCTTCTTATCGTGATCGAGACTGATATCGTCGAGATGCTGCGACTCCTTCTGTGACAACGCTGCCAATTTTTTCTCGTCCACCATAACCAAACACAGGAATCGCATAAATCCTCCAATATTCTCTCGTGCCTGCATCAGTTAGTCGCTTGAAGAGGCGCGAAATCGACTTGGCGTTTTAGTTTGCGGCCGAACGAACGAATGTTGAAAATGTCGGCGCGCCGACATTTTTGGTGTTGGTAGCAAGCTAAGCGCTCCAGCGTTCGGTGCATTCAGAGGACGATCGTCACAGCGGCCATCCCGATAAGTCGCTTATTAACAGCTTGTTACACGCATTCAAGGACTCGGAATAAGAAATAACATGACCCTTACGTTGGCGTCCCGGAAACAGCTGAACCAGACCTAGCCTCCGGGCCAGTATCGGTCCACTCTAGATCGCAGCATCATCGACGGGTCTTGCAAACCATCGATTCGCCACTCCGCGCCATGGTCAGAAGGTCGTGCGCCTTCATTCCTGTGCTGCTCCTGTCTGCCATTCCGCTTCTCGCGCAGGACGAAGAGCCACCCAGTGTTAGTTTGCAGAGCGAGACTGTGGAGGCGTCGAGTCCGGCAATTCACTCCGGAGCTGAGCCAGAGTCGGTAGTGCTGCTTTCGCCGCCGACTACCTCGAAGAACGACCGGTTGTTCTTCGTTATGCCAAATTACTTGACGGTAGAGAACCAAGAAAAGTTCGATCTTTTGACTACGGGGACGAAGTTCAAGCTTTCCGCGAAAACGATGTCCGACCCGGTAACAGTTTCCTTCATCGGAGCCATCGCGTTGATTGGCCAGGCCCAGAATAGCAATCCCGCGTACGGGCAAGGCGTCCACGGATATGCAAAGCGATATGCGACCTTCTATGCGGATACAGGAATCGGCACGTTGATGACGACTTCCGTGTTCCCAACGTTATTGCGGCAAGATCCGCGCTACTTCCAACTCGGCCATGGCGGCGTATGGCGGCGCACGGTGTACGCTTTGAGCCGCATTGTCGTCGCGCGCAGTGACTGTGGCATGGTGCAATTTAATAGTTCAGAAGTGCTAGGCACGGCGGTTGCGGCCGGCATCTCCACGATTTATCATCCGCGAGATCAGCGGACGCTAAGCAATACAATTGGCGTGTGGAGCACGAATATCGCCCTGAACGCACTGTGTAATATCGCCAAGGAATTCTGGCCGGACGTGCGGCGCAGACTTCACAAGTCGACCGCTCAGTAAACTCCCGACCACATTTGGCTTGTTGGGAATGGAATTTCCAAAAAGCGGCACAAACTGTCTCGGGCCAAACCTTTGCCCCGGGCTAACCCCTTTATCGTCAGCAAAGACTCGCGTGGTTATGTCTTTGCAAGGTGTTGACTGAAAATTAGGTGTGTCCCTCTGCAAGGTTCGCTCCCACCCCTAGAACCTCGGATTGTTCTCTTGTATTTTTGCGGCACACATAAGGATGATCCATGAGATCGAAATTAGTTTTGGTGGCGCTCACACTTTTATTCGCATTGGTTCTCATACCACCGGCCGTTGCCGACACATTCGAGGCCATGGGCTCGACGAACGCGCTGAATTGTGACTTGCGAGCTTGCACTAACCTGTCTTATGACCTGCACATAGTAACTGACCCGCTGGCGACCATGAACGTGGGTGCGATGACCGAGGACTATTACCTCGTGACGTCGATTTCCGGAACGGTCGATGGCTACGGGTCGGTCTCGATGGCGCCGAGTTGTTGCGCGATTCTGATGACCACGCATGGTGCCACAGTCTTCGCGGATCCAATACCCGATGGCGATATCGCGCTTCTCGTAAATGGGTTTTCTGGCGCCGTGGGTGGCGGCGGGGATATCCCGATCGTCAGTAACAATCCGGTTGACCCGTCCCACACAGTGAGAATCGACGTAAATGATAGCCAGGGCATCTTTGCTTATTGCACGTGGAATGCGGTTGCTGTGCCGGAACCTTCTTCGCTGCTGTTGCTCGGTGCCGGTCTGATTGGACTCACTGGCGCAAAGCGCTTCAGGAACCGCAAGCTGCAATCGTGACCCCTTGGAACTTTCGGTTGTGCTGCCGCAGCAAGCGCTCATCGTTGCCATCCATTGACGACCGAACTCATGGGATGTCCGGCTCATCAAGTTTCACTACGAGTTGAAACGGGATACAATCCTCCTCCATAACCTCGGTCTGCCGGTCCCCAATTTCTTTTGAGGAAGGTTCGGAGATGGGCAAAACCATGACGATTCCAGCGCCTGTGGCTGAAGCGCGAGTCCGCCAAGTCGGCAGACCCGATCAGTGGTTTTACGTGATCGCCGCGAGCTTGATGCTCGTTTTTACCGCTGAGGGATTCCGCAATTTCTATCTGCACGCTAGGGCACCGTGGGGAAACATGACCGCGCAGATTGTGCTGCTGGTTGTTGCGCACGGGCTCGCGATGTCGGGCTGGGTCCTAGTCTTCTTGATGCAATGCATTCTGATACGAACCGGCCGGCGGCGACTTCATATGGCAATTGGCCCATTGGGAGGCGTGCTGGCCGGAGCGATCGTGATTCTGGGAGCGACGGTCGCACCATTATCGGTTCACTTCAG